>CBFGNC010000037.1:0-4056 GCA_965650135.1 uncultured Fluviicola sp. | reverse complement strand
TTTTCATAGCTCTGACTGAGGCTAATGCCGTTCACACAGCTTGGGAAACATACGGAGGATAGTTTTCATTTAAACGATTTATAGCCAATGGCTAAGTCAAACTCTAAGGCCGGTTCGTTAAAATCAGTGTTCGCACTACTGCTTTTATTCGGACCGGCTCTTATTTTAATATTCATTTCCACTCGGAGTTGCGAACACAAATTCAAAGAGCTGGATGATTACGGAGCAATTCCAAAATTCTCCTTTACGGATGCAAGAGGAAAGGTATATACCAACGACTCTTTTAAGAATCAGATCATATTGTATACAACAATTCAACCTTCTTGTCCGGATTCCTGTGGTGTAACTATTTGGCACCTGGATCAGCTGATTTATCAAACACTTCGGAAGAACAAGAAAAAATTGCATGTCAAACTGGTTTCTGTTTTAACAGACGGTGCAGGTAATCCGGACAAACGGCTCAAAGACGTGGAATTCATGTTGAAGGATCGTGTGGAAGGATTCGACCCTTCTATTTGGCTAATTGTTTCAGGAGATGCGAAAGCTCTTTACAATATGAAACATAACGGACAGACCTTACTCCAAGAGGATAAGAAATACTTCGGAGGATTCGGTTTCCAGGAATTGATGCTTCTATCCGATAAGAACAATCACCTGAGAATGGTTTTACCCGGAAAAACAGAAAGTACGATTCGTACCATGCGCGATCACATGGCTCTTTTAGAAAAAGAATACGATATCAAAGCATACAAACATAGGAAAGCGAACGAAAAATGAAACGGATAATCCATGTCGCGCTGATTCTGATCTTAGTTGCAAGTTGTAAAACGGAACGGGAGAAGAAACCGAAAGCACTTCCCTATTTTGGGAATTATGACATTGTTTTTTCTGAAACCGATGGTGTCCAATCAGTAGATACTGTTTTCCCTAAAATTCCTGCTTTTTCTTATCTGAACCAAGATTCGAACATCATTACCTCCGAGTCAATGAAAGGCAAAGTCTGGATTGCCAATTTCTTCTTCACAAGTTGTCCGAGTATTTGCCCGCCAATGATCTCCCAGATGAAACGGTTAAATATCCTGACTCAGGACCTTGCTTCCGAAGTCCAATTCATGTCATTCAGCATCGACCCGAAAACAGACCAGCCACACGTACTCAAGGAATATATCAAGAACAACGGGATCAAGACCAAAAACTGGTATTTCTTTACAGGTGATGAAGCTAAGACACATCGTTTAGGTGTGATGCACTTCATGGTTCATGCTGACAAGGATCCAATGGCAGCCGGAGGATTTGCGCACAGCGATGGGATGGTACTGGTTGACAAAGAAGGTTATGTGAGAGGAATTTATCGAGGCACTCAAACCAAGGAGGTAGACAAATTAAATAGCGATTTACGTAAATTATTAGAAATTGAATATGGAGTCAACTCAAAACACCCCTAAACACGGAATTCGCAAACTGATTATTGCGCTTTCAATTGTTATTCCAGTAGCTGTAGCCGTATGCTTTAAAGTTAAAATTGAAGGTGTTGACCTTACTTTCCTACCTTCAATCTATGCGTCTATCAATGCAGTGACTGCCATTCTACTGGTAGTTGCCCTGATTGCTATCAAACAGAAGAAAATCAGTTTGCACGAGGGAATCATCAAAGTTTGTATGGTACTTTCCGTTCTTTTCCTGGTTTGCTATGTGGCGTATCACATGACTTCAGATCCAACCATTTATGGGGATTGGGATGGAAACGGCGAATTAGAGAAGTATGAATTACTGACTTTATCTTCTGCAAGCAAAATCACTTACTACCTGATCCTGATCACACATATTATTCTGAGTGTTGCAGTTATTCCAATGGTGCTTTTCTCTTATTTACATGCTTGGGAAGGTAATTATGAAAGACACCGCAAGTGGACAAAGATCACTTGGCCTTTGTGGTTTTATGTTGCAGCAAGTGGAGTAATCGTCTACTTGATGATCTCTCCGTATTACCCGCATTGATAATCACGGATTCCGATTAAAATAAGATTGGATTTTTTATTTGGGTTGTGGGCAGCTTTGTTTTCCTCCCATACGGATCATCAAACCAATTCCGAAGAAAGTATACCAATCCCTGGATGCGCGGTTACCGCGTTGTCCGAAACGGTTTCCATCCAAACTTCGATTGCTTAGTGCAGCGGAAGTCGGACCATTCTGAGCAGCCAAAAGCACCGGATCAGCATAACGGTATCCGCCTACATCATCCAAGTAGTCGGTAAACATGAATCGGATTCCGTATTCTATATTCAAGGCAACATTCGGAGAAAGGGAAAGACGCGCTCCAACAGCAATCGGAACTCCCAATTGAATTCGTGAGTATTTTCCCCGATCTGCCAAATCAGTTCCTTGTCCTTCCGTCCCCAAGGGTTGCAATTCAACTAAAGCTCCATTGTAATTCGCCTTCGGGTTGATTCTGGTTAAAGACAATTCAGCTAATAGGTAAGCCGTACCCTTATATCTTCTGTTTCCAATCTCAAATGGAAAATACGTCACTTCAATCCCCGAACCAAATTCAAATAAATCGGACTGGAATGAAAGGTTCCTGTTTTGATAAAAGGGTTGCTTTTGCTCACTGTCATACCCTTCAATCTTCCCATAGGTGAAATTCAAACGGTAGGCCAAACGGGCGTTGATATTGTAGCGATACAATAATTGTCCTGCCAGGTTTGTATGCTTGAAATGAGCTTGGTTCAAATCCCCGATATAATAGCTTCCCCCTGCCATAAAGCCAATTTCAGAGCGCGACCAACCATTATGTCTGTGCGCCTTTTGACTCCATGAATAAGAAGTTAAAATACAAATCACTAAAACCAGAATTCTGCTCTGCATAAGGCTATAACGAAATTGCAAGCGATTAATTGTGTGTTTCGACAGTCATCGGGGTCAAAATACCCTTCTTCATCAATAGTTCGGCAATTTGAATCGCGTTAGTTGCTGCTCCTTTTCTCAAATTATCGGCTACCACCCACATATTCAACGTCTTTTCCTGACTCTCATCTCTTCGGATTCTTCCTACAAATACATCATCTTTAGACTGTGCAAAACGCGGCATCGGATAGGAATTCGTTGTCGGGTCATCTTTTAAAGTAACTCCTTCCGTTCCGTGAAGCAATTTTCGAACATCCGCCAGATCAAATTCCTTTTCGAATTCCACATTTACAGCTTCCGAGTGCCCACCGACAACCGGAACACGCACAGCAGTAGCTGTCACTGAAATTGACGGATCCAATATTTTCTTGGTCTCATTTGTAAGCTTCATTTCTTCTTTGGTATATCCATTATCCATAAATGAATCACAATGAGGAATACAGTTTTTATCGATCGGGTAATTGTATGCCATTTCTCCGGAAATCCCTGCACGTTCGTTTTCCAATTGTTGAACTGCTTTTACTCCCGTTCCGGTAATCGATTGATAAGTGGAAACCACGACACGTTTCACCCCATAAGCTTTATGAAGCGGTGCAAGTGCCATCAACAACTGAATTGTGCTACAGTTCGGATTTGCAATGATCTTATCCGAAGCTGTCAGAATATCCCCATTAATTTCCGGGATTATCAATTTTTTATCGGGATCCATTCTCCATGCTGAACTATTATCGATAACCGTTGTTCCAACGGCAGCAAATTTCGGAGCCCATTCCAAAGATGTTTCACCACCGGCAGAAAAAATAGCAACATCCGGTTTCATAGTAACAGCAGTAGCCAAGTCCACAACCGGAAATTCCAATCCTCCGAATTCAATTTTCTTACCAACCGATTTCTCAGATGCTACAGGAATTAATTCCGTAATCGGAAATGAACGTTCTTTCAATACTTCCATCATGACATTTCCAACCATTCCTGTCGCTCCGACAACTGCTACTCTCATAACCAAAAAATTTTTACAAAAATAACCGATTTCACTCTTTGAAGTTCAAAACAAAATGCAAAATTGAAAAGAAATGGCATTCTTATCCAAACAGTTATGTACATCCCTAATATAGGTTGACCACAAAAAGTCAATTTATATGAAATCAAACA
>CBFGNC010000036.1:0-4255 GCA_965650135.1 uncultured Fluviicola sp. | reverse complement strand
ATGGGAAGTAGTACTTGTCCTGGTAAATCTCTATGGAAACTCCCCATTTAGGTACCATGATCACCTGTTCATTCCTCTGATTAATTGTTGAGGTGGATGTCACTTCATCAATAAGATTTCCATCCTTTGCATCGTAATGGTAGACCGTCCAACTGGCAGTATCTATTCCTTTGATTTCCGCAGCAGCATTCCCGTTTCCTGATGGTCCGACATAATCATGGAATTTACAAACGAAGTAACCTCCCACCACATTCAATGGGTCAATCACTTTGACATTGATCGGTCCACCGTTGTAGTCGTACTCCAATTCATCCTTGAATCCATTGGCAATGATCGCGTTTTCTGACGCAGTAGTCAATTCCAATTCTCTTCCCCCGTTTCCGGTTCCATCCAATCGGGTGATACGTGGTGTCTGTCCGTAAACAGAGTTTGCCATCGATCCACCCAATTCCGGTGAAATGTTGTGAGGAATTGCAGGGATCCCCTCTAACGGTGTACCGTCTGCATTAATACGTGAACGCAAATATGGTTTTTTCTGACCATCCAGGTACTGTGCGTCACTTGGATCATATGGTTTATAGCTATTGTAACCATAAGCAACCGCCAGGTAATAGTATGTTTTGAAGTTCACCAACTTACGGTCACCCGCAGCAAATAAATCTTCAGTTACTCTGAATGTATGCTTAATCCCCAAATCAGTGCCTTTCACTTTCTCTACCGGGAAAGAAAATCCGTCCAACTCTTCATCGCGTTCAAAATTGATCAATCTTTTCACACCATTCTTAATATCACATTGTGCAACCAAACGAGCCACAGTCTGATCATCCAGGTCAGCGACACCAACTTGCGGATTTTTCAACTGATAGATCTGATACCCCTCAAAGCGATAATTCTTATCAAAAATGATAGGATCACCATTTGGTAAAGTATCACCGGCTCCATTTGGATCAACAATTCCAACAATATCCTCTTCGATGTATTTTTCTTTGTAGTTATTCGAGTTAACGGGGTTGTCCAACATGATGATCAGTTCATTCCCCATTTCCTGGATTGTCATTATAGGTGCATTTGGTGGCTCCAAAATACGGAAACAGTTATCAAACAATGCCTGTGCTTTTGTATCGGCTGTTTTCAATGCATCCACAGAAGAAAAGATCTGCCCTTCATAACTTCTCGCATAAACTATCCCAACTGTGATGTTGTTTACTGCTCCCGGACGTAATGTAAACGGTCCTGCTGACTGAACGAAACGGCGGTCACCGGATGGATTAGAGGTGGAATTTAAACCGCATGGTTCAAACTCCGACCAATCAAATCCCGGATCAACACCCTCAGTTCCCCAATCCAATGAATCTGAATTTGCCGGGAACATGTAATTTGTTTCAATTGCCCCAACACATGGTGCCCCAGGGAATCCTGTTCCTCCGTAGTACAACTGGTCTCCATATCTCCACAGACCCTGCATGTAGTTATAGAATTGTGAAGCCGATGTTGGGTCCGATTGTGGTTCTGCTCCTCCCCCCGTGTAAATAGTGAAATTACGCATTCCATAGCGCTCGTTATCAACGATCGTATCCCCATAACCAATTCCCAATCCTTTGTAAACAATTCCCTTATTCGCAATTGCATCCTGCACCGTTGGAATAACCCATTGCTTTGTGATAGAATCAAAAACTGGCCCTGGGTTAGATATTCCGTCCGGGTCCTGGTATGGTCCTTCAAAGAAGTCAACACCAATTGCCGGAGGATTCGGTCCAAATCCAGGTCGTCCTGAATTCGGTTCATCATTCAAATCCCCGTTATACATATAACTCAATCCACGTGTCACATCACATCCCGCGTAATCATCATTATAGTTTCCCAGATCCGCATCAATATATTGCGAGAAATAGGTATCGTACAAAGTCTGATTTCCACGATTGATCAACTCATAGTTATAAAATGTCATTTTATTGATCTCATCATCTGTTGCAAAAGCAAAGGCCTGCGCATGGATTTCCATACTGATCGGATCACCTTGCGATTCCGTGTGAATGTTTCCTTTATCGTTGAATACCCACCAGTGGGTCTCATCTCCAAATAAACTTACACGTCTGTCTTTTCCACACTGAATATCATTGCGACCTAAGATATCATCATACCAGGGGTAATCTCCATCTAGAGGATCGTAAACCATGTCATTATTCTTGTCATAGAATGGTGCAAGGAACTGATCTTGCCCTCGACCGACATCTCCGTTTCCAGGCCAGGCATTGATCTGAGCCATTGTTTCATTCGATGGTTTCGGGCAATTATTTGTTGTGCATTCCATCCACGTAACGAATGAAATTACCCCCGCTTTTGTAATCGTGAAAATGTTGTCATATAACAAACACTGATCCGGATCAATGGTAGCTGCTCCATAATCGCGTTTTGCATTATCTCCCTGGACAACTGATGGATCGTAGTTTCCGGATCCCAGATCAACACTTAAGGGTCCTGGCCAGAAGTCGTTCCCTTCACGGAATTTAACGGCAGCTATCTTTAGCAGTCCGTTGGTATCAACACCTCCCATCCATAATGCTCCGGCGTAAATAGTCGTAACCACCGTCTCATTTCCTTTTTTCTTTGGAACAGTATAGGTTGCCAGTCCGTTTGCACGGTCCAGGAATAACAATCCTCCTGTTTCCAGCTGACAACTGACATCATTAAATGACATGGTTTTACGGTAATTCGCAGGTGCACAATTGGCAGCCTTTGTTGTCACTGTGGGTTTCGGTTTATTTCCAACCGATTTCCCTTTCCCAAAATCGTGATTGTAAGCACTGGCATGACCAACAAAACACATCATAACCGAGAGCGATAAGTAGTTAAATATTCGTTTCATAATTCTTTTTTTAGAATCAAACCTGCTTCCTACTAATGACAGTCCCCGGTATACTGATATTGAGTTGGTAGTTTCCTGTTTGGATTAAAAACTAGAACGTTTGGTTCCGAAAAAAGGTTGGTGTATCGTGGTCAAATAAAGTTTAAAAATGAAGGATAATATGGTTCCCGAAAATAGTATTCAAAAAAAAGTCCCCCGAAATTTCGGGGGACTCTCACAAACTATTCTTGCTTTCTGCTTCAGAAAGTCAAAGCTTCATTTATTTAATACTGATTGTAGCACCAAATGTATGGATGATTCCAAATTGACCTGCCATTCTCATCGCATACTCCAATCCTAAAGCAGATTTCTTTTTACCGACTAAAGCATCAGCAGAGAAACCGGCAGTAAAACCAGTTAATGCATTCGAACGGTTTTCTGTTTTGAAAATACCCTTCTCAATGATGTAACCTGCACGAAGATTAAACGCTGCTTTACTGATTGTCAAACCGTAATCCAAACCGATACGGTATTGGTCTTTTTGGAAAGAGTTTGCAGTAAATGCCAGAGCAACAATCAATTTATTCTTCTCATTGAAATTAAAGTCATAAGACCCACCAATATTCAATAAAGAAGGCAATTCAAAAGTTGCAGCACGTTGCTCCAAGGTTGCAAGATTACCGTTCGCCAAGTAATTAACTTGGTCAGACAAACCATCTCCTTTGTATTTCATTACCGGACCTACGTTCTTAAGTGCGATACCAAATTTAATTTGATCTTGCTCACCCGTAACGTAACGGATACCTGCATCAAATGCAATGCCATTCGCTTTCAAGTTAGAAATACTCTCAGAAATCACCTTGAAGTTTACACCTCCATAAATACTCGATGAAAAGCTGTGTGCAAAGCCAACGTTAAACACATTCATGCGAGGAGAAAAAGTTCCCTGAGTTGGCTCCGGCAAGTCTACTGATGTCTTATCAATATCTCCGAAGTTCATAGATTGAACAGAAACTGCAATGACTGTCGAAGGAGTAATGCGTTGTGCAATACCGGCTGAGTTCAAAGCAATTCCAGCACTCCCCATCCAGTTTGTACGGTTAAACTTAATCTGCGTTTTATCTGTAAATGCTAAACCTGCAATATTTGTGAATGTAGCTTCCAAACCATTGACGTGAGATACACCTGCATCTCCAATACCAACACTTCTAGCCCATGGATTCACCAACAATTGTGTAGCGCCTGCAGAACCAACACGATCTTCATTTCCAGCGAATGCACTGGAGTAGCTCATCACTACCCCAGCAATCGCTGTATATTTCATTATTTTATTAATCGATTTCATACGTTTTGCTTAACAGAATGAATTAAATTGTTTCAAGATCGACCTGGCGCATTCCTCCGAAGAAC
>CBFGNC010000035.1:0-4990 GCA_965650135.1 uncultured Fluviicola sp. | reverse complement strand
GCGTCACCCCTCTCGGTCTCCCCTCAAGGGGAGAAGCCCGGGAATCCTCTTTGGTGGCCTGCGCCGCAGGCAGATTCCTCTTCGGAACGAAAATCAAAACACTTTTCACTGATTGTCGCTGCGGAGTGCTCCACCCGATTGCGGATTCCTGATTCTTGTTTAGATAAGAAAATCGTTTTTACAACAATTATTGGTCGATCGAAGACTAAGGACTTCCGTTTCGGTAAACGATTCCGGAAAGTGCTAAAAACCGCAGTGTTTGCAAAACTGCTGTGGTTTGCGTTTGGAATCCTGATTCCTTCTTTCCGTGAAGCGGTCCGAAACGGAAGGCTGCTTGATGGGCAAGCGGGAAAAAGCATTTTTGCTTACTTTTTTTGCTTCGGAAAAAAGTAAGAAGATCATGCGGGATGAATAAGGTGGTGAAGGATCTGATGTAGAGCTGCTACGCGCTCACTTCAGATTGAAAGGTTGAGCGATAATTGTTCTTTGTAACGATTTAGTGCATCACCCCTCTCGATCTCCCCTCAAGGGGAGAAGCCCTGAAATCCTCTTTGGTGGCCTGCGGCGCAGGCAGATCCCTCTTCGGAACGAAAATTTAAATTGAAACAAAAAAAAATTCCGCGAAAAATCAGTATTTACCACATTTCGCTTTGCGGTTTACCGCATGCTTTTAGCTGGTTTTCAATTAGTAATGAGATTATGTATGCTTAAAGGGGAATAAGTATTCTTTGGAACGATTGATGCCACCCTCCTTTATCCTCCCTCAAGGGAGGAATTTTCTAATCCTCTTTGGTAGTCGGAATTTCGAAAACCGAATAATTAGGCGTTAGCGTGAAGCTTACTTCTTTCTCCTCAAGGAGGAGGGAGATCTAATCCACTTCCTCCCTTGAGGGAGGACCGAGGAGGGTGGCAAAATGATCGCAACCTCTTGCAAATCAAACTGAATTTGGTTAAATTAAAGAATGAAAAAGTTTAGCCACAATCACTACAACCCCAAGCTAAAAGAGTATGCCCGCGAACTGAGGACCGAAACTGTTTCAAAGACCGAGAAGCGGATTTGGAAAGGTCTTCTATCCCGGAAACAGACGGGAGAACGCTTTTTACGCCAGCGACCAATTTATCATTTTATTGTCGATTTCTTTGCCCCGGAGATCGGGTTGATCATTGAAATAGATGGGAACTCCCATATCAATAAAGGTGACTATGACCGGATGCGCCAGGATAAACTGGAAAGCTTGGGTTATACCATGATCCGTTTTTCCGAAGGAGACGTGATTAATAATTTGGGGGATGTGATTACTCACATTCAACATGCTGTTCATGTGTTGAGGAGCCGGGATTGTGTTTCACCGGGCGATAATGCCACCCTACCCGTTCCCACTCTTAAGAAAGGGCAACTTTAGCGCAGCGGAAATTCCGGGTAATTATTCGCATGTCCGCTCACTAACGCGGAATTTGCATTAATGAGCGGGAATTAGTTTTGCTTTTTTACCTTGGCTTCAACTAGTTGTTTGTTGTGCCCTTGATCATTCTCAATAGAGCAAAATCAGACTATACCTCAGCAATTCGAACTTTATAATTGCCTACCCTATTGAAGTAACTCTCATTTAAAATTATTCTCTTACCAGTTTTAGGGTCTTTTGGCCTTCCGGCATTTTAACCCTTAAGAAGTATATTCCCGTTGTATCCGGTAATTCAATATCCGTATTAGACATTACATCGTAGTCTTTTCTAAATATGGTCTTCCCTTGCAAGTCCTCAAGAACCAAGTCCACCCCATTTCGCACCTTATCAAACGAAATATAAACCTTTCCTGAACTTGGATTGGGATAAACGCTTATTTCAAAATCATTAATTAATTCATTAATTCCCACAGAAGCGATATTGACACAATCGGAGGTATCCACGCATCCGTTTTCAGTTAATTCAACGGCATAATTTCCATTTGCTGAAACCGTAAAAAATTGATTTGTCGCTCCATTAATAATAGCGTAGTTATTATCACAATTCAACCACTTGTAGGTCGCATTACCATTTGTTGCTGTAATAGTAAGCCCATTTAAAGTGGTTGTAATATCGGAAACAAAATGGATGGTCAAATCCAATGTAACTACCGAATCACAGCCGTTTGAGTTTGTCAGGACATAAGTGGCCGTTTGGTTGGAAGCGACGTAGGTATTTCCGTCGATCCAGGTATAGCTGCCACATGCATCAATGACATCCGTGCCGGTAGTTGGACTACATGGTTCCAATTTCAACACAAAAACATCCACACCGCCAGCCGCGATCAGGTTTGCAGTTCCAACTCCGGGATCAAAATCCAGGGTATCCTGGAAATAACCCGTAGTATGTATATGTCCTGAATTATCCAAGGCAAGGCCATGACTTAAGTCGGCACCGGTTTCCCCAAGTGTTCTCACCCAAAGGAAATTTCCAGAAGCATCTAGTTTGTGTATAAAAATGTCGGCGCCGCCAGCCGATATAGCAATTACCGACCCTGCTCCGGGGTCGAAATCTACTGTATCCGCAAAATTACCCGAAGTATATATATTTCCGGAGTTGTCTATACCAATGGATTGAATGGCATCACTGGCCGTTCCTCCAAAAGATTTCACCCAAAGGAAATTTCCCGAAGCATCCAGTTTCTGTAAATAAGCATCCTGGGCCAGATTTGTTCCTGTTGCGGTCAAATTTACTGTTCCCGGTCCCGGATCAAAATCTATCGTTTCAAAAAAATATCCACCGGAATATATATTTCCCGAAGCATCTGTTCTAATGGAAGTAACAAAGTCATTGAGCGGTCCTCCGTAAGATTTCGCCCATAGATAGTTCCCTGAGGCATCGAGTTTCAGAATGAAAGTTTCAGTACCTCCGGCCGAAGTCAGATTTGCCGTTCCGGCTCCGGAATCAAAATCTACTGTTCCTTGAAAATAACCTGTCGTATATACATTTCCCATATTGTCTACATGAATGGCATCTCCCCCGTCACCACTGGATCCGCCGAAAGTTCTCGCCCACAAAAAATTTCCCGAAGCATCCATTTTATGTACGTAAGCATCCTGTGCCCCAAAGAAAGGCAAGGTTGTCACCCCCGCTCCCGGATCAAAGTCTACCGATCCACTGTAAAAACCAGTGGTGTAGATATTCCCTAAAGCATCCAGGCTAATGGAATGAACCATCTCAGAACTCATCCCCCCAAAGGTTTTCACCCAGATAAAATTTCCGGCACCATCCATTTTCTCCACAAAAACATCCTGTGCCCCAACTACGGTGACATTTGCAGTTCCCGGACCGCCATTAAAATCCACTGTTCCTTCAAAAATACCTGTGAAATAGACATTTCCGGAAGGATCTGTAACGATAGAATAACCTAATTCATTACCTGTCCCGCCAAACGATTTTGCCCAGAGGAAATTCCCCGAAGGATCTATTTTCTGAACAAAAACATCCCTAATTCCCAATGACGTTAAATTGCTAATTCCAACCCCGGGATCGAAATCTGCAGTCCCTTTAAAATATCCAATAGTATATGTGTTACCAGAAGCATCCACTGTAATGGAAAACCCTTCTTCATCAGCTGTACCTCCCGCAGATCTGGCCCATTCATAATTTTGGGCCTGGATTGTGGTTATCAGAAAACAAGAGCTTAAAATTGATAATATCTTTTTCATATCATTTAGATGGCTAAGAACGGATTTTAAAAATTACTGTAGATTAAACAAAACCCATTGATTGATTGATTGATTGATTTAGCAGCTAAAGTAACTTTTTATAGAGATTAAACCACCATAGGATGAGGAAATTATTGAAAATCATTCGCACATCAACGTACTCAACGTAAATCTCATTTTAATAGTCGCTACCTATTCTTCGTGGGATTAATTTTTAAATCCAGTATTTCAGTTACTTCGCAATCTGCTGATTTGTCGAAGTATACATATTGAAAAAAATGTAGTATGTTTACCAAAATTAACCAAGACTAGTTCTACTTCTATCTCTCTTCATTTGAGTTGATTTAAGACGAATCTTATAAAAGATCAACTCAATGAAAAAAAACACTATTGTGTTATTTTCACTATTTGCTGCTATTTCTGTCTCAGCGCAGGAAGTTGTATCCACTCAAGGAGAATCTTACTCCAATGCAAGTGCCAATATCAACTTTACGATAGGCGAAGTGATTATCAACACCGGAACCGATGGAACCAAGGATATTACGCAAGGTTTCCATCAAACCAACTGGAACTTTTTAGGTGTGGAGGATTTTGCTCCTGATTATGAGGTCACTATTTTCCCCAACCCAACCCAGGATGTATTGAACATTAAAACAAGTTCGTACATGAATGTAACCTACACCCTGTATGATGCACAAGGTAAACTCGTCATGCAGAACCTGCTTTCTTCAGAGCAAACACCTATTCAAGTAAGTCAATTGGCTTCGGGTAGTTATTCATTGACTTTGAATAACCCAGACCAACAACTCAAGACTTATAAACTTATTAAAACCCATTAAAACAAATCAGATGAAAAAAATAATACTATCACTCGTTGCAATAGCAACAATCACATTAAACTCTTTCGGGCAAGCACCGGAAGGCTTCAAATACCAGGCAGTTGTAAGAAATGCCGGAAACGTGATTTTAAACAACCAGGCCGTTGGAATGCGTATGACAATCCAACAAGGTTCAATTGGTGGTCCAAGCGTTTATTCTGAAACATTTACGCCAACAACGAATGCTTATGGTTTAGTAAATCTTGAAATTGGAAACGGAATTGTTACAAGTGGAACGTTTGCAACCATTGACTGGGCAAACGGGCCATTCTTTATTGAAACTGCGGTTGATCTTGCCGGTGGAACAAACTACGTTGTGATGGGTACAAGCCAGCTGATGAGTGTGCCGTATGCATTGTATGCGAAGACATCGGGAAGTTCAACACCTGGCCCACAAGGACCGGCGGGAACAAATGGTACAGACGGAGCAGTTGGAGCAAC
>CBFGNC010000034.1:0-5026 GCA_965650135.1 uncultured Fluviicola sp. | reverse complement strand
GTCCTTGTGGCCCGGGTGGCCGATGCCGATGCGGACGCGGCGGAAGTCGGGGCCGAAGATGGCGTTGATGGCGCGCAGGCCATTAATAAAAAGCTGATTGCGTACTATTTGGACGAATTGCTTGACCTGGCAAAGGAAAACAATGTTTCGTTCCTGTATGAAGCATCTGTTGGAGGTTCGATTCCGATCATTCGCAACCTGGAAGAGTATTACAACAACGATTCGCTTTCAAACATCAGTGGAATTGTGAACGGAACTACGAATTACATTCTGACTAAAACCGGAGAAGGGGAATCGTTTGATGGTGCACTTAAAAATGCACAGGATTTGGGATTTGCAGAGTTGGATCCTACTTCGGATGTCGATGGGTTTGATGCGAAATACAAATTGGTGTTATTATTGAAACATGCATTTGGATTCTCAGCGAAACAAGATGAGGTATGGAATTACGGAATCCGTCAATTGAAGGATTGGGACGCAACTTATGCACGGGAAAAAGGATTGAAAATCAAACTATTGGCTTTTGGTACACGGATCAATAACCAGGTGATCGGTTTTGTCGCACCTCATATCATTCCGAACAATCACTTTGCATTCAATGTTGAAAATGAGTTCAATGCGGTAGTTGTGGAGGCATTATTTTCAGATAAACAATTGTTTTTAGGAAAAGGAGCCGGAAGCCACCCGACAGCAAGTGCAGTACTTTCCGATATTTCTGCCTTGCAATTCGATTATGCATACGAATACAAAAAGTCGAAAACGGAGGAGATCCTGAGCTTCGAAAAAGATTTTTCCGTGAAAGTGTACCTAAGTGCAACTACTCAAGAAAAGTTGGACCAGGTGGAGTTTGTTGAAACACATGAAACCTATTCAGGACAATCCCACAGTTACAAAATCGGCATCATAACATACGAGGAAATCGGTAAATACAATTGGAATGATGCATCCGATTATTTCCTGGCGGTGATTCCGGATAGCGTTGAATTGACGGATAATGATCTAAATTCGGAAAAGAAATCAGCTCATTTAATCGAAGAGATCTCATGAAGTTAGACTTGAAATTAGTAGAATCACCTTTCGTACTGGAAGTTAAGAACGAATCTGGAATTTCCATTAAAATGGATGCAACAGAGAAAATAGGAGGGAAAAACAAAGGAATGCGACCAATGGAGGTGTTGGCAAGTTCGCTTGCGGGTTGCATGTCGATCGATATCTTACTCATTTTGAAAAAGCAACGACAAGAAGTGACTTTCTATGAAGTGAATATCGATGCAAACCGGAAAGATGCGGTTCCTGCTGTATTTGAGACCATCGGGTTGGTATTTTCTTTCAACAAGGAAGTGGATTTGGAAAAAGCTTCGGCAGCTGTGCATTTGAGCCATGAAAAGTATTGCTCGGTTTCGGCATCCCTGAATACGGAAATAAACATTCAATTAGAAGTAAGACATCAATCATGAATAATTACAGAAACGAAACACTTGCCATTCGCATTCAAAACGAGCGCTCGCAGGAAAGAGAGCACAGCGTTCCTTTATATTTGACCTCCAGTTATGTGTTTGATGATGCAGAACAGATGCGCGCAGCCTTTTCAGATGAAATCGAAGCAAATATCTATTCACGCTATTCGAATCCGAATGTGGATGAGTTATTGGAAAAGGTATCCCGCCTGGAATCGGGTGAGGCTGCCTGGGCAACAGCAACCGGGATGGCGGCTGTTTTCACCACATTTGCAACCTTACTCCAAAGTGGAGATCACATTGTTTCTTCCAAATCCGTTTTTGGTTCGACCCATCAGTTGTTGGTGAATATCCTTCCGAAATGGGGAATTACAACTACGTACGTAGATGCGATTGATTATGAGGGATACGAGCGGGAAATTACTTCGGAAACGAAAATGGTCTACATTGAAACACCTTCCAATCCGGGGCTGGATATTATTGACATCAGAAGATTGGCTGAAATCTGCAAAAGAAAGAATGTCTTACTGGTGGTTGATAATTGTTTTGCAACTCCTGTTTTGCAACAGCCTTTGAAACTGGGAGCCGATATCGTGATTCACTCTGCGACAAAATACATGGATGGCCAGGGACGGGTTTTAGGCGGATTGATCGTTTCTACGAAGGAAATCATTACCAAAATCCAGGGATTTGCACGACACAGTGGGCCGGCTTTATCTCCATTCAATGCATGGATTCTTTCAAAATCGTTGGAAACCTTGCATTTGAGAATGGAAAAGCACTGTTCACAAGCTTTTGAAATTGCAAAGCGATTGGAAAAAAATGACCAGGTAGCTTGGGTGAAATATCCGTTTTTGGGTTCACACCCTCAGCATGAGATTGCCAGGGATCAGATGAAGTATGGCGGAGGAATTGTGACTTTCCAGATAAAAGGCGGATTGGAAGCAGGGCGCAAGTTCCTGGATCGCTTGGAATTATTTTCATTGACTCCGAATTTGGGAGATAGCAGAAGTATTGCAACTCATCCGGCTTCTACAACGCACAGTAAGTTGAAACCCGAAGAACGAGAAGCAGTTGGTATTTCGGACGGACTCGTGCGTTTGAGTATCGGTTTGGAACACATCGAGGATATCTGGGAAGATGTTGAACAGGCATTAAAATAATTCCGAATGTAGGTGCGCGATTAATTGCACCTACATTATTCAACTAATTTTGCAGGATGCAAATTGAGATTATTCCATATTCCCCGGAACTAAAAGGACATCTGAAGCAACTCAACTACGAGTGGCTGGAGGAATATTTTTACATCGAAGAAGGAGACAGGCTTTCTCTTTCTAAACCTCAGGAAACCATTTTGGATAAAGGTGGCTTTATCTTCTTTGCAAAAAAAGGTGAAGAGATAATTGGCACGGCCTCACTTCTTAAAAAGAGCGATGAGGTTTTTGAACTGGGCAAAATGGCGGTTGCTAAAAACGTCCGAGGATCGGGAGTAGGGAAGCTATTAATGGAACATTGCCTGGAATTTGCGAAACAAAAACAGATTAAAAAGCTCATTTTATATTCAAATACAAAATTGGAACCGGCAATTCACCTTTATCGAAAATTCGGGTTCGTAGAAGTTGAGATGGAACAAGGTGTTTATGAAAGAGGAAATATCAAAATGGAAAAAACGTTGGATTAATTACGAATTTCTGCTTACTAGTTCCGAATTATTGAAAACAATCAGTTGGGATAAGCATTCTAAATAAATAGTAATAGGATCTAATGACACAATCTATTTAAATTTGGGTTGCATTCGTAATTCATAATTCGGCATTTGGAATTATGAATTATCTTTGCACCAAATTATTAAGCATGTCACAAGATATTCAAGCAGTTAGCTATTGTATCGGTTTAAGCGTAGCAGATAGCCTTTTACAACAAGATTTAGGTGGAATTGATCCAACTGTAATGGCAGAGGCTATTTCGGACGTTTTTCAAGGGAAAACAATGAAGTATTCTCCTGAACAGGCAAATGAGATCATTCAGAATTATATTCAGGAAATGACAACTTCTAAATTTGAAGTATATAAAAAAGAAGGGGAGAAATTCCTTGCTGAGAACGGGAAGAAAGAAGGTGTTACTACAACTGCTTCCGGTTTACAATACGAAGTGATAGAACCGGGAACCGGTGCAAAACCGAAAAGTACCGATACCGTAAATGTTCATTATCATGGAACATTGATCGATGGGACTGTTTTTGATAGCTCTGTTACCAGAGGAATTCCTGCAACGTTCGGAGTTCACCAAGTGATCAAAGGCTGGACGGAAGCATTGCAATTGATGCCTGTCGGTTCAAAATACCGTTTGTATATCCCTGAAGATTTGGCGTATGGTGCACATCCGCACCCTGGTGGAGCTATTAAGCCTTTCATGACGCTTATTTTCGATGTTGAATTATTAGGAATTGAAAACAATTAAGATGAAAAAAATCATTCTGGCTTCCCTGCTTTTAGCGATTAACTTCGCATGTGGTGATGAAAAAGATGCAGGCAAGGTTCTGCCATTGGATACACAAAAACAGCAAATTTCTTACCTGATGGGTGCAGACAATGCTGGACAATTACTTCAAGATCCAAACTTTGCGAAGTACGATAAAGACCAAATTTTGAAAGGTTTTGAAGAAGGTCTTAAAAATGAGAAATCATTTGACCAGGCTTGTCAACAAACGATTCAAAGCTTGTTAGGTCAAAATCAACAGGAATTCAACCAAAAATACGTGAAAGATGCTTCTTTATGTATCGGTAAATTTATCGGTGGAATGTTCAAAACGAGTTGGGAGCAGGCAAAATCATTCAATGAATTCGATAAGGAATACCTGATCTATGGTTTCAGTCTTGGTTTGAAAAAAGAAGACACTTTGATCAAGAAAGAGTTGAAAGAAACCATGTTGAAAGATTTCATGACGAAAGTCAACACACGTGTGATGGCTGAAGTGACGAAAAAGGAGACAGCATTCTTTGCAAAAGTAAAACAGATGGCAACTATTAAGGAATTGCCTAATGGATTGTATATGGAAACCATTCAAGCTGGAACCGGAGGAAGTCCAACAGCTACAAGTGATGTGAAAGCGCATTATGTTTTGATGAACGTGAATGGAGATACCTTGCAATCATCTTTAAACGGGCCTCAAATTCCGGTATTCAATTTAGGAGGAGTAATTCCTGGATGGACAGTCGGGATTCCTTTTATGAAAAAAGGAGGGAAGTACAAATTGTATGTTCCTCAAAATATGGCTTATGGAAAAGATTCACCTGATCCGAATTCAATTCCACCATTCTCAACCTTGGTTTTCTACGTAGAACTGGTTGATTTTGGTCCTATGGGAACTGTAAAATAATATCAAAAAAAAACTCTGTGAAAGCAGAGTTTTTTTTTGATATTATTTTTAATTGAAAAGTGAGAATTGAAAATTAAGAAGGGTTTTCTTCCCTTGAACTTCCCTAAAATAGGTTGACCGTTTTTAATTAAGATCCATACTCAAAAATAGTAAACATTGGTTTATCAAATTCTGAGGTTGACCACTTTTG
>CBFGNC010000033.1:0-6741 GCA_965650135.1 uncultured Fluviicola sp. | reverse complement strand
TATTTTTGAGTATGAATCTTAATTAAAAACGGTCAACCTATTTTAGGGAAGTTCATTAATCCACTTTTCAATTCTCAATTTTCACTTCTCAATTGATTATTGTACCTTTGCATCGGAAAAAATCATTTTCTGCCGATTTGAAGTGAGGAAAAGTTCACCACACGTGACAATCAGTTCGGACAATTTTACAGAACAATTTCATGCAATTTGATGAATTAAACTTGCTTCCACATTTATTGGACGCACTAAAAGAATTAGAATACACCACCCCAACACCTATTCAAGAACAATCCATCCCCAGTTTATTAGAAGGAAAAGACCTATTCGGTTGTGCACAAACAGGAACGGGAAAAACAGCAGCTTTCGCGCTACCAATCTTACAGCATTTGGATCCGGATGGTCAGGTAAAAGGAAAAAGACCTATCCGTTGCCTTGTACTTGCACCAACAAGAGAACTGGCAAACCAGATCAACGATAGTTTCAAAGCTTACGGAAAGTTCTCCAAGTTGAGATCCATGGTAATTTTTGGCGGGGTGAACCAAAACAAACAAGTTAACCAGTTAAATGCCGGGATAGACATTCTGGTGGCAACTCCCGGGCGCCTGTTGGATTTGATGAACCAAGGACATATTCATTTATCTAAAATTACGCATTTCGTGTTGGATGAAGCAGATCGCATGCTGGACATGGGTTTCATCCACGATATCAAAAAAATTCTTCCACGCTTGCCTAAAAACAAGCAGAATATCTTTTTCTCTGCAACGATTTCCCCAACGATCATGGAACTTGCAGGAACTATCTTATTCGACCCGGTTAATGTGCGCGTTACTCCTGTCTCTTCGACAGCGGAAATTGTAGAGCAGTTTGTTTATTATGTTGAAAAAGCAGATAAACGAAATTTCCTGAAGCAATTGATCAAAACGGAGAACATTACACATGCAATCGTTTTTACACGAACGAAACACGGGGCAGATCGCGTAGCAAGAGAATTAACGAAATCCGGACTTCGCGCTGAAGCAATTCATGGAGATAAATCTCAAAATGCACGTGAAAGGGCTTTGGCGGGTTTTAAGAACCGTACTGTCAGCTTTTTGATTGCAACAGATATTGCTTCGCGTGGTATCGACATCGATCAATTGGAATATGTGATCAATTTCGAAATTCCCGAAGTGGCCGAAACATACGTGCATCGTATTGGTAGAACCGGTCGTGCAGGTTCAAGCGGAATCGCATACACCATGTGTTCAAGTGAGGAAAAAGCTTATTGGAAAGCGATTCAGAAGTTGACCAACCAGCAGATCCCGGAGCGAAAACTGAATTAAAAATAGCTATTTAGGAAAATCGGAACATCGGTATATACCGATGTTCCGATTTTGGTATATCCGGAAATTTCTATTCAAATCAGTGACAATAGCTCATTGAAATCGGACTTTTTGTATATTAGTCCGACTTTAATGGATATGAAGGCACTTTTCACTATTCTTACACTACTTTTTCCATTTTTCGGATGGAACCAGGTTACGGATGATTTTTCCGATGGAGATTTCACTGCAAATCCTGCCTGGAACGGAACCAATTCTACCTACATTATTAATGCAGGCCAGCAGCTGCAACTAAGTAATACCGTTGCGGCAAGTTCCTACCTGTCAACTCCACACAATTTATCTTCTTTGGACAATAAACAATGGGAGCTATTGGTTCGTCAGACTTTCTCTCCAAGTTCAAGCAATTTCGGAAGAGTTTATCTTACCTCCAATTCCAGTGATCTAAGTACGAACCCGGATGGATTCTATCTTCAGTTTGGAGAAGCCGGAACAACCGATGCCGTGAGGCTCTTTAAAATTGTTTCCGGAGTTTCCACTCAGATCTGTGCTGCACCGGACGGTCAAATTGCTGCCTCATTCACCACCCGCGTGAAAGTCGTGCGAGACAATACAGGTCTTTGGAAACTTTCCGTCGATGCGAGTGGTGGAACAAATTATGGCAGCCCATACTCCGGAACAGATGCAACGACTTTACTCGGGACACATTTTGGCGGGATTCAGACTTATACCGCTTCCAATGCAAGTAAGTTTTACTACGATGATGTCTATATCGGAAATGAAATTATTGATACACAAGCCCCATCACTGATAAGTTCCAGTGTAATCACCAATTCGCAATTGGATCTTCTGTTCAGTGAACCTGTTGGGGGAGCCGCTTTGCTTCAAACAAGCAATTACAGCATCAATCCATCGGTTCCTGCTTCCAATATTTCTGTTGATGGAACAAATGGAGCGCTGCTTCATGTTCTTTTGGGAACGTCTCTTACAAACGGACAAAATTATACAATTACCATTTCCAGCATGGAAGATGTTTCTGGAAATACAGCTACCGATCTCTCCGGAAATTTCACTTACCTGGTAGGGGAAACAACAGCAAAAGGTGATATTGTGATTTCCGAAATCATGGTGGATCCTTCACCCGTGATTGGTTTACCTGAATTGGAATTCATCGAAATTTATAATAAGAGCAGCAAGTATATCGACTTGTCGGGTTGGAAACTTGGTGATCAGAGTGGAGATGGAACAATTTCATCCGGGTTTATCAATCCCGGTCAATATAAGATTTTGTGTGCAACAGCAAACACAGCCGATTTTCCGGGATCTTTAGGTGTGAGCAGTTTTCCCAGTTACAATAATTCAAGTGATGACGTGATTTTGAAGGACAACACCGGTCTGCTCATTGACCGGATTTCCTATACGGATGATTGGTACCAGGATCCCATAAAGCAAGACGGAGGATACACGCTGGAATTAATCAATCCGAATGATCCTTGTTCGGATGCATCCAATTGGGTTGCTTCAAACAATACCAACGGTGGAACTCCTGGTGTTCAAAATTCGGTATACAACATTACATCCGATACGCAAGTCCCTCATCTTACTGGTTTAATAGCACTTAGTCCGAATTACCTGGAAGTATATTTTTCGGAAGGAATGGACTCAACTAGCTTAGTCAATGCAACTTTGACAAGTAACCCCAATCTGACAGTTCAATCCATTTCCGTGGCATCAGCTTCCAATAATCAGGCTATCATTACCTTTAATCAGAATTTGACCTTGAGTCAGCATTACAGTTTCTCTTACGGACCTGTTAATGACTGTTGGTTGAATGCAACCACCCTATCCGGTGATTTTGCACTGGCTGATACTCCACAAGCCGGAGATTTGGTGATCAACGAAATCCTGTTCGATCCTGCAAGTGGTGGATCTGATTTCGTGGAAATCTATAATCGTTCCTCAAAAGTGATTAATCTGAATGATCTGATAATTGCAAATCTCCAAGAGGACACCATTCAGTTCGCACAAAACTATTTCCTGAATCCCGGATCTTATGTGGTCCTGACTCCGGACAGTAACTATCAGAAAAGTGTCTTCCCGGAAGCTGTCACAGGACGATTTTATGCGACCCCTCTTCCATTGCTGAACAATGATTCTTCAACTATTCAACTGATTTACAATTCAGTGGTCATAGATAAAGTAAGTTATCGCGAAGATTGGCATTTATCCCTGATTGATGATACGGAAAACAAAACACTCGAACGCATCAGCCCGGAAGGGGGTTCATCCGATGCTTCCAATTGGCATACTGCAGCGGAAACTATTGGATTTGGAACTCCTGGAAAAATAAACTCCCAATACCAATCGGGAAGTGTTTCTTCCGTATTCGGAACAACCGAACCTATTTTTTCTCCTGATAATGACGGTTTCCAGGATGTTTTGCTTTTTCAGTACAGTTTTGATATCGGAATGATTGCTACTCTCAAAATATTCGACAATCAAGGAAGAGAGGTCCACACCTTGTTCTCCAGTGAATTGCTTGGTCAACAGGGAAGTTTTACCTGGGACGGAGTCATGTCCAATAACCAAAAAGCACCTATCGGAATTTACATTGCCGTAATTGAAGCATTTTCAGTTGATGGTGGTGGAAAGCAATTTGCAAAACGGGTTGGATTTACTTTGGGCGGGAAACTGGATTAATTGAAATTTGATCATGTAAAATTGAAAAGGAGAAAACACAAATAGATTTAAATGCGGTTTCTCCTCTTATCAATTCTCAATTGTACATCGTCAATTACTCCACGTAGCTTAATTTCAACATATTCGACTTCCCATTTTCCTCAATTGGAATGGAAGCAATATTGATTACCAAATCACCTTGTTTCAATAACCCTTCTTTGGTCAAAAGATACTTGATATCTGCAATCGTATGATCGGTACTTACTTTCTTATCGTAATAAAACGCTCTTACGCCCCAAACCAAGCTCAATTGGGTAATAATTTGCTTGTTCCCTGTAAATACAAAGATTGGAGCATTTGGTCTTTGAGATGCAATTTTATAAGCTGTGTATCCTGAATAAGACATCGTGATGATTGCATCCGCTTCTACTCTTTGTGCCAAACGACACGCATTGAAACAGATCGAATCTGAAATGAAACGCGATTGTAATTTATCAGGAAGTTGGTCCTTGTGATAGATACCTTCGAATTTTTCCATTTCGTCCACGATGTTCACCATGGTGCGAATGACTTCATTCGGAAATTTACCAACGGATGTTTCACCCGAAAGCATCACAGCATCAGCACCATCCAAAACCGCATTCGCAACGTCATTTACTTCCGCACGGGTCGGAGTGACATTGGTGATCATACTTTCCATCATCTGGGTAGCCACAATTACCGGTTTCGCATGCTGGTGTCCTTTCCGGATCAACATCTTTTGAATCAACGGAACATTCTGGTAAGGAATTTCAACACCCAAGTCTCCACGCGCCACCATCAAGGCATCTGTTACTTTGATAATTTCATCGATATCCTCAATTGCTTCCGGCTTCTCAATTTTAGCCACTACAAGTGCTTTTGCCTGGCGATTGGAAATAATGTGCTTCAACTCAATAATATCCCTTGCAGAACGTACAAATGACAAACCGATCCAATCTACATCATTACTCAATGCAAATTCCAGATCCTCCCTGTCCTTTTCCGTAAGTGATGGCAATGAAATTTTGGTATTCGGAAGGTTCACTCCTTTCTTGGAAGAAAGAATTCCACCATGGATGACCTTTGCTTTAATCTCCGACTCACCATTAGTTGAAACGATTTCCATTTGCAATTTTCCATCATCCAACAGGATGCGTTCTCCGGGCATTACATCGCGCGGCATCAATGAGTAACTGATTCCAAATCGCTCTGCTGTTCCTGTAATACGTTCGGTTACAATGGTAACGATAGAACCTTCTACCATCATCACCCCATTGTTCTCCATTTCGTAAGTACGAATCTTCGGGCCTTGCAAATCGGCCAAAATCGAAACATTTAATCCTGTTTCTTTATTAATCTCACGAATAATATCGATACTTTTTTTGTGATCTTCATGAGATCCGTGAGAACAGTTCAAACGACACACGTTCAAACCATCCAATATCATTTGTTTTAAAACTGCTTTATCTGCGGTGGCAGGACCTAAGGTCGCTACAATCTTTGTTTTTTTCATTCGAAAATTATTAGTTCTGCGGAAGGAATTGCGCTGGCTTCAAAAACATAAGCCGCCATCACGCTATTTGATTCCCGGATTTTTTCAACCAATTCATCCAATTCATGAAGGACATTTTCTCTCAGGATCAAAAAATAGTCTATTTGGTTCTTTTCCGGAATCAGGAATTTACCTTCCGATTTATTCTTAATTAAATACCATTCCATGTGATCTACCTCATCGATAAATACATGAAAACTGTGTTGCGAAACAATTGTACCCTTCTTGGATTGAATAACAAAAGGTTCTTCGCTTTTTGTCAGCTCAAGCTCCAAAATTTTGTTGATTCCCCAAGCCAAACGGTAATCGCTATGATGAGAACAGATACCGATTAGTTCGAAGTCTACAGAAGTTTCTAATGAAAGTACATGACGCTTTTGTTTGCTCATCCACTTTAAATTTGTTCACGTGAAGGTACGCATTCTAGCGGGAATGGCAATGGAAATGGATTTGAGAACAATCATTTAATGAAACAATAACCCAGGAATAACTGTCTCGAAAGTTTATTTCCGAAATGATGATTTCCCTTTAGATTCTTGTAATTGGAGTCTTAACCACCTGCTATTTTCAATAATTTCACTTCCGCACCTTCAATGCCTTCTCCCGTTATGGGGTTTACAACACGGCCTTTCAGGGTCACGTTTTTTCCAAATTTGGTGCAGGAAACCACTATTAAAATCATTAATAAAGCAACTACTGTTCTCATAATACTACCAATTTATGAATTTCCAACCGATCACCAACCAGTACTTGTATCACGTAAGTACCTGTTGGCAATTGTTTGTCCGAAGAGCGACCCCGAGTAACGGTATCAAATGTCAACAGTATTCTCATCGCAGTTTTTCACAAACTTGCGCAAAATGTTTCAAATGTGAGTTACGATTTTCCGTACTTGATGGTCTCAATAATTAATATCATATACCTTGTATTCTCCAGGGTTGAGATAAATAGTATCATAGTAAATATTTGTAACACTATTCCTGGTTACATGCCACTCAAAATAATAGTTACCCATCGGAACATTGGAAAAATGATCACCGGTATACCCATTGCATCCGAAAAATTCCCAACCGGTTGCTCCAAGACTATTTACTTTGTTACTTGTTTTCAATATCATGTAATCATGTAATCATGTAATCATGTAATCATGTAATCATGTAATCATGT
>CBFGNC010000032.1:0-8168 GCA_965650135.1 uncultured Fluviicola sp. | reverse complement strand
TGTTTGATTTCATATAAATTGACTTTTTGTGGTCAACCTATATTAGGGATGTACAGGCTCTTACTTTTAAATTCTCCCTTGTCAATTTTCAATTAAAAATCGGCTCGTAAAGCCCATAGGTCAACGGATTATCTTTTCTGTAGATCACTTGGAACGACACAATTTTCAAAGGCTTCTTATCCCTATTCCAAATGTACGTGTTCAAGAAAGGTTTGTCGAATTTTCGGTAGTTCAAATCAATGAACTTAATTGATTGAACCAAAGTGACTGTACTGTCCTTCAAATTGACCGTATGCTGGGAAACAGCGCTGGAAAGATAATGGATAATGGAATCATTCGATTGTACATTGAGAACCAATAAAGGATCTTGTTTCAAATCTGAAAGTTTCAGGGTCACAACTACATCAACCAGATCTGAAGGTCTTTTAATCAATTCTTCCAAGGGTTTGGAATAACCCGGTCCCCATTCTTCGTCTTTTTCAAAATGATAGGCGCCGTCATACCATTTCCCGGGGTTGTATCCATTAAAGAGATTTTTATTTCGGGTAATATCTGCAATCGGTTTTTCACTTGGTTTTCCCTTTGCGAGAAAAAGGGTAGACGCAGAGAAATAATTTTTCTGCCAAATGATCTGTGGATACTTCTGAAGAATAATAGCCCGATATGCTGGAGGTAAGGAGGAGGTTGCAGCCAGGTAAAATTCGTCGAGGTTTGAGTGCTTTTCAAGGAACGCTTCCAAATCTTTTTCGGTGAATTCCGGAACTGTAAAGAAAAGATGTGGTTCAGGAATTTGCAGTTCGCCTTTCTCGACATAGAACCGTGTTTTGGGTTCATCTGAAAAGATCAAAGTAAACGAAGGTTTGTGTCCGAGTTCTTTTGGAGGTAAATAGTCTATTCCGGTAAATAAGTCCTTGAAAGGCGTTTTGTAAAACACAGTATAGTGCTGACGTTGGAAAATGAGAACGAAGCAATTCACCAAAACGATTGCCAAAACAAGCATCAAATTCATTCCTTTACTTTGCTCCTTTGCCCAACCGAATAGGAATAGCAATAAGAATGGATAAGCAAAAATCAACACGGAAGTTTGTAAAACAGGTGCTACAAGAATAGAGTAGTAATACCCCGTGAAATAGACAGAAAGGAAAAGGATCCCGGAAAAAAGAATGGCTTTCGAATTTCGTTTGACTGACTTTCCCGAAATGCGTGTCCAGATAATAATGATTGTATAAATAACCAATAAAGCCGAAGAAAACTGAAAGATATACTCAATATAATGCGGTAAAAATGAAGGTTCGGGTTTACCCAGCCAACCGGACAATCCGCCCATTTTGAGTTGTGCAGACAGGATCGTGAAATGAGGAGAATAAAGAATAACTGCTGCCAGGCAAAGCAACAGGTATTTCCATAAGTAATCTTTGTAAGTATAAACAATGCCGAATAACCCGATCAATCCTGCGGTGAGCATACTGAAATGATGATTGTAAGCGCAAAGTGCAGCTGCAATCGGAAACCAGATGAGGTGATTCCGGGCATAGTTCTTGAAAAAGACAATCTCTCCCCAATGATAAGCGAATAGTAAAGTGAAGAAAAATCCGGAAGTGTAAGGTCTCGCAATCTGACTGTACATAATCGGATATTGACTTGTTGCAAGAATGGCTGCTACAATCAGGCCGACGGTAACGTTCGACCAGCGTTTTCCTATTTTATAAGCGAAGTAGACGCCGCCAACACCCGATAGAATAAAGGGCAGTTTCACAATCCATTCTGAAGTACCGAATAATCCGGTCCAGTAATAAAGAAACACCTGCACGAACGCAGGGTGACCATCTACCTGTACTCCTTTGGCAATGAGTTCCCCGAAAGAATCAAATCGGGTGCGGAGCAGACCGCTCAATTCGTCGTGAGTATAGGGGATGGAAAACAGGTTGTAGCATCTCAGGATAAGCGCAAGAAGAAGGATCCCGATAATGATCGAATGTTCTTTTACAAAATCTGAAAACCTTTTTTTTCCTGTATCGATCATTGTTGTTTCCCTTATTTAGACAAAAATAACAAAGCTTTGAGATTAGTTTTTGAAAATTTCTTTGTCGGCCAGTTCGGCATTTAGTAAAGTGTCCAAAGAACCGAGCTTATCAAAGAGATGAACCAGGTACTGTCCGTTTTCCTGAAAGGAGATTTCAAGGGAAATTGTTTTGCTTCCCAGTCCCGTTGGAGCGAGGTAAAAGCTGACGATTTCTCCTTTGTCGGTTTGCGTTACTTTGTAATTTGTTACTTTTCCTTGGTAAAACGTGACCTTACCCCGGCACCGGTAATTGATTACCGCTTCTCCCTTTTCAATCTGAATATAGTTCAGGTCATTGTCCATCGGGAATTCCTTGGGACTGCGTTGTCCTCTCACACTGGTGAGTGAATAAATGCGATTGGAGATTTCGAATTCCTGTGCCTGTGAATAAAAATGGAAAAGGATCAGCGCTAAAAGTGTTCTAAATTTCATGGTGGATAATTTGGGAGAAATTTAAAATTTTAAACCGGAATGAGAATGATAATAATCATTAAAATACCATATTTATACTCATTCTATCTAGGAAACAATCGTTATTTTTACAGCACTTTTAATAGGAATAATGATTGAAACTGATATAATTATAATTGGTGCGGGTCCGGTAGGACTTTTCACTGTATTTGAAGCCGGATTGTTGAAATTACGTTGTCATTTGATTGATTCTTTGCCTCAGCCGGGTGGACAATGTTCTGAGATCTATCCGAAGAAACCAATTTACGATATCCCCGGATTTCCATCTGTTTTAGCTGGAGATTTGGTCGATAACCTGATGGAGCAAGCAGCACCTTTCAAGCCTGGGTTCACTTTGGGTGAAGCCGCCATGACTATTGATAAGACGGAAGATGGAAAATTTACCGTTACAACGGTAAAAGGAACACAGCACCAAGCTCCGATTGTTATGGTTGCGGGTGGTTTGGGTGTTTTTGAACCGAGAAAACCGCCTATTTCAAATTTGGCTGACTTTGAAGACAAAGGAATTGAGTACATCATTAAAGATCCTGAATTTTATAGAGGAAAACGTTGTGTAATTGCAGGAGGTGGAGATTCAGCATTGGATTGGGCCATTTTTTTGGCGGAAAAGAAAATTGCGAAAGAAGTTGTCCTGGTTCATAGGAGTGCCTCTTTCCGTGGTCATTTGGATTCGGTTCAAAAGGTGATCGATATGGCCGGAAACGGTCAAATCAATTTGATTACAGAAGCAGAGGTTGTAGGTGTGGAAGGAAACGGCGCATTGAGTCATGTGAAGATCCACCACAATACACAAGGTGATATATTGCGCGAAACGGATCATTTCATCCCATTGTTTGGTCTGAAACCGTCTCTTGGTCCGATTGCTGATTGGGGGCTGGAAATTGAAAAGAACGCAATCAAGGTAAATACACTGGATTATTCTACGAATATTCCCGGAATCTACGCAATTGGGGATGTAAACACCTACGAGAATAAGCTGAAATTGATCCTGTGTGGTTTCCATGAAGGAACTTTAGCTGTTCAATCTGCATTTGCGCTGATTCACCCGGATAAGAAGAATATTCTGAAATACACGACGGTAAACGGAGTTCAGGGATTTTAATCGAAGTGATTGTTCATATATTTGATGGGGATGCACGTATCGCATCCCCATATTTTTTATGGAACAATTTTTGGTGCTACCGTACGTTAAAAATAAACAGAGAATCAAAACATCTGGGTGGTTTGGACTTCCAATTAATAGAAATAAGAGAAAGCACTGCTTTCGATAAAAAAAATCTGCAGCAGCAGATTAACAAAGACTTAAAATAGATTGTATGAAAATTAGTATCGCAATTGCATTGTTTATCAGTACCAGTTATTTGACAACTGCACAAACCTTAGGGAAAATGGTTTCAAAAGGAAAGGAATTAACTACGTCATCGTCGTCGTCCAAAAGCCCATTAAGCAATGATGAGGTGGTGAGCGGTTTGCGTGAAGCATTGACAACAGGTGCTAAAACAGCAGCCAGTGCGGCAGGTGTGACAGATGGTTTTTATAAAAATCCGAAGATCTTTATTCCTTGGCCTTCAGAAGCGACTGAAATGAAGGATAAATTGGTAAAATTGGGAATGCAAACCCAGGTTACACAATTTGAAGAATCGGTCAATCGCGCAGCTGAGGAAGCTTCAAAAAGTGCATACGAAGTATTTGCAGGAGCGGTTAAAGGAATGTCGGTCGGTGACGGTTTTGCGATCCTGAACGGAAGTGATACCGCAGCAACTCATTATTTACGTGAAAAGACAACTGCTTCCCTGACGGAGAAATTCAAACCAATTGTAAAAACGGCAATGGAAAAAGTACGTGTTACAGAATATTGGACTCCTTTGGTTACCAAATACAACAAGATCCCTTTGGTTACAAAGCAAAATCCGGACCTGGAGGCTTATGTTACAGCAAAAGCAATTGATGGATTGATGTTGTTGATTAGTGAACAAGAAGCTAAAATCCGTAAGGATCCGGCTGCACAGGTAACAGACCTGCTCAAAAAAGTATTTGGAAAAAAATAGGAATCGTTGAAACTGCTTGAAAAGGAGCATTCTCAGTAAACGTTTTTCCGTAATTTTGTAAAGCGATCATTCTGGTCGCTTTTTTTCGGGAGAAAGGATATGAGTTTTAACTTTTCAACCCTGCGCCGAAGCTTTAGCGCAAGCATTTTGAACTTATTTTGACAAAAATAAACTATGAAAAGTATTACAGTAAGCGAATTGAAAGCATGGAAAGATGGAAATGAGGATTTCCAGTTAATCGACGTGCGTGAACCATACGAAAATGAGATTTGTACCTTGGATGGAATATTGATTCCAATGAATGATATTCCGGCTGAATTCGGTCAGATCGATAAAAACAAAAAGGTAGTTGTTCACTGTCGTTCGGGAAAAAGAAGTGCCAGTGTGATTTCCTTTTTAGAGCAGCAGCATGGATACACTAATTTGTATAACCTGGAAGGTGGGATTTTGGCTTGGATCGAAGAAGTTGATCCTTCGATGGAGGCTTATTAATTGAAAATGTATAATTTAAAATTGAAAAGGAGAATGCTGAAAATTTTGGTCTAATCAGAATTTTAATCTTTTCAATTGTCCATTTTTCAATTTTTAATTTTTTGAATGAATCGCAAAACAATCAATACCGTAATTATTCTGGGAATACTCTCATTGCTGAGTGTTCTGAGTATTCAATTGTTCTGGATTCACAAAACCACGGAAGCGCAAAGACTGACGGTTCAGATCCAGGAACGGGAGGACAGTTTAAATCTGAAGCAGTTTTCGGAAAGGGCACATATTGCGTTGAGGGATGTATTGGAGCAACTCAACACGAAAGATGATATCAGCGCAAACTTGTACGGCGCTGTAAAACAGATCCGTCCAAATTATTTTTCGGTAGATATTGAAGAGGAATTGCATCCGTTCTACCTGGAGCAACTGTTGAAAAGGGAATTCGACAATCAAAGTCTGAATCAGGATTTCGTTTATGGAATTTATGATTGTTACTCGGATTCGATCGTCTTTGGAAATCTGATTAAATACACCAAGGATTCTTCCTATTCGGTAACAAACAATGATTCGGTCGGGAAGACATCCAATCAGTTGAAATGGAAGAATGACGGACACTATTTCACGGTTCTGTTTCCGAACGTAAGTTCAACAACCATTGATGTGGCCAAAACTGATTTTTATCCATGGTTTTATTTGGTTTTCATCTTACTGCTCCTGTTTTTGTTCTTTGTGTTTACGCTGAACGTCATCCTGAAACAGAAAAGGCTTTCGGAGGTGAAAACAGACTTCATTAATAATATGACGCACGAATTGAAGACACCGATTTCGACCATTGGCCTTTCAAGTGAACTGCTTTTGCGAGGTGATTTCAAGGAAGATCCGGATCGCTTACATCGTTATGCAGAAATTATTTACAAGGAAAATAAACGCTTGGAGAACCAGGTGGAACGCGTGTTGAATGTTGCGAAATTGGATCGGGAGAAATTGACCTTGAAGAAAGAATCTTGCTCCATTCATGATTTGATTTTGGAAGCGAAAGAGAGTTTTGACATCAATCAGACCGATCAGGGTGGTGAAATTGAATTGGTACTGGATGCAACGAAGGAAACCTTGATGATGGATGAGGTTCATATTACCAATGTCATTTATAATTTATTGGACAATGCGGTGAAATACTGCAATACGGTTCCGCAAATTGTAATCCGTACATGGGATGATGGACAGAACTTCTATTTGTCGGTAAGTGATAACGGAATCGGGATGAAACGGGAGGATCTCAAGATGATTTTTGATAAATTTTACCGCGTACCGACTGGGAATTTACATGATGTGAAAGGGTTTGGATTGGGGCTTTACTATGTGAAGTTGATTGTTGAAGAACACGGGGGGACAATTCAGGTAAAAAGTCAATTAGGTAAGGGCACGACCTTCTCACTGAAGTTTCCTTTGAAGTAATTCCGGCTATCTTTGTGAAAGTTAAAAAGGATAGAATTCGAGAATTCGCTAATTTGCAAACAGATTTAAGGTTAAGTAAATGATAGTCAATAGCTTATTGTTTAAAAAGAGTTAAGAAAAATTACCTATGCAAGCGCTTATCGATCGCATTTTTTCCATTCGCACAGAACAAGATTTCAATCAGTGTTCCCTGGAAGTCTTTCATTTTCAGAAAGAACATGTACCAGTTTATAAAACTTTCCTGGAACTGATCAATCGACCGGAACCGAAACATTATTCGGAGATTCCATATTTACCCATTTCTTTTTTCAAAACGCATCAGATCATTGCGGATGACCAGGCTGTTCAGCAGGTTTTTAAAAGCAGCGGAACAACCGGTATGGTTCGAAGTATGCATCCGGTTGCAGACGTTTCCATTTACGAGCGCTCTTTTATCCCTACTTATGAGCAGTTTTTGGGGCGACTGGAAGACCAGATCATCTTTGCCTTGTTGCCGAATTATGTCTCGCAAGGGGAATCCAGTTTGGTCTATATGGTAGATAAATTGATTGCGGGAACGACAAATTCTTTATCCGGTTATTACCTGGAAAGCCCGGAAAGTTTACTGAATGCGGTTGTGGAGGGAAGAAAGACCGGAAAGAAATTAGTGCTTTTTGGTGTTTCTTATGCTTTGTTGGACCTGGCGGAACTCAAACCGGATCTTCATGATGTAATTGTTATTGAAACCGGAGGAATGAAAGGGAAGCGGAAGGAAATGACTAAAGAAGAAATGCATCAGGAATTGATTGCCGGATTTGGTTGTGAATACATTGCCTCGGAATACGGAATGTGCGAACTGCTTTCTCAGGCATACAGCGATAAACATGGTTTATTTGAATTGCCTGCCTGGATGAAAATTTCTCTCAGAGAGGTCAATGATCCTTTTGAGTCGGTGAAACAAGACAAAACAGGAGGTGTGAATGTGATCGACCTGGCTAATATTTATTCCTGTTCGTTTATTGAAACACAGGATTTGGGACGGATGGAGGACGGGAAACTTCGACTGATGGGACGTTTTGACCGTTCGGATATACGGGGCTGCAATTTGTTGGTGGCGGATTAATACGAATTACGAATTACGAATTACGAATTACGAATTACGAATTACGAATTACGAATGTTGATCTTAACTGCCCTATTTAAAATTATCTGGGTTTGAGTTCCAATGTTTTAATAATTGATGTTAGGATTTTTAGCAACTCTTCGCAACCTTGAATGAGTTTCACTGCAGTTTCCTTTTGCAGATACTTCGTTTTTTCAAGCAATTTTAACCAATAAAGAGTTTCGTTTGTTTCTTTTCTTGAGATTTGAAGTTTATGAATAAAATCTTTCGAAGATTGGCCCCGAATCGCTTCAGAGATGTTAGCACCAATTGATGTCCCAGAACGTAAAAGTTGTTTTGACAAGATGAATTCTTTTTTTTCGAAAGCCAGGTATTTATAGGTTTCTACAATTTGTACTGCAAAGTCAAAGCTTTTTTCTTGAATAATATTTCCTTTCATGTGAATAGCGTTTCTTACTTTAAGATAATAAAAAATATAAATTAATTAGGAATTAGGAATTAGGAATTAGGAATTAGGAATTAGGAATTAGGAATTAGGAATTAG
>CBFGNC010000031.1:0-15089 GCA_965650135.1 uncultured Fluviicola sp. | reverse complement strand
TTACTAACTCAATACCATTATCTTTAATTCTTGGAATCCATTCTGCACCTTTTCCGGTTGGATCAACAAAGATTATCGGATTTCCCATTACGTAGTTATATGTACTCCATCCCGGGTATTTTGATGCCCACGGGTCAATGGAAAGAAACCGCGCCACGTCCGAATCATAGTATCTTGCTCCTCTGTAATCCAATCCAGTCTCTTTATCGCGCTCATGCCCGGTTGTGAGATAACGATCTCCAGCCCCGTTGTCGTATTCCCGGAGGATTTTTCCGTAAGAATAGTAATCCAGCGCATTCACTATCAATGGTACATTGCTCCCGTTTACCATAAACGCAACACGGGTATTTCCCAAATGATCATATAAGAAATAAGTTGCTTCATCGAAGTAGATCCGTGAAGGAATAGAACCCGAAGAACCTGTTGTAACGCGCGCCACCCGGTCTGTACCATATACAAAGTATTCCGTACTGGAAGTCGTACTTCCATCCGTAATGAATTTCACAATACTCAGATCCCTTCCCAGTGCGTCTTTGATGTGCATCTCTTGCGTGGTTTGAGCTAAAGTTACCACTTTTTTGAAAATGCGCTGATCTCCACCATCGTATAAATAATAGGAATCGTCCGCTCCTTGTGTTACACGATACGGATAAGATCCACGCATATAGGCTGTTGTGTCCATATCCCGGTAATCATCCGATAGGAGATTTCCATTGGCATCATAGGTATAATTACGAGCTGTGGAAGCTGCCAGGTCTTCCACTTTGGTCAAGTGGTTGGTCCCATTGGCATAGGTGTAAGTAAACCCATCAACCAATGAACCGATATTCGCCAAAGCTCCCGGCTTCACCCGATTCTGGATAATTATATTCCCGATCCGGTCATAGCGCCAGAATTCGTCCCCAATGGAATAGGATTCGGAAGGATTCAGATTGTATGTTGTATTGGCAAACTGTGCATCAATAAAGTCACCGACTAAAGCATCTGCATTAACCAAACGGTTGATCCGGTCGTATTGATAACCGTAAACCGTTTCTTTTGAAAACAAAGGAATGGAAGAATTACTTACTGAAGAGAAATTATATTTCATCTTCGTTCCTTTCACATTGCCGTTATATGCATTACTTTGAGCAACTGTCATACTATTGTAAGTCGGAACAATGGCGTCGTCATAATACAGCTGTTCACTGAACAATACACCTCCCATTCCGGTCAAACGATCTCGCTTATCGTGGCCGTAATCTACTCGCTGGTTTTCAACGAGTGAATTGGAAGCATTGTGTGTAAAGAGTTTTTTAGTTAAAACAGTCCCTCGGGCATCATCGTACTTGTACGATACCATTTGGGTTGCATTGGAAAGCGATACATCACCTTGCGCAACAGACACTTTAGATAAACGATTCAATTCATCGTAATCATAGAAGTACTTCATTTCGATAGTAGTCCCATCACTTCCCATATCCAGTTTCTCTTCCAATAAAGCACCCCTGAAGTTATAAGATGGATATGAAATAGTTGCTTTTACCAAAAACTGGTCGTTCGTAGCAATGTCCGTAGGGTGTTGAATAATTGCCTGACTTGCCAACAGGTCCTCCGAATTGTATGCGTAGGTGATTTTCTGAATGGCAACTCCGGTAGGACTATACGAATAAGATTCGATCAATTTACCCAAAGTACCCGGAGAACTTTGCAACACACCATAAGTCATGGTTTTTTCTTGTTTGGCTATAGAAACAGACGCAATAACAGGTAAACCTGAAGAAGTAATCTCACCCGAGCTCATTGGATCCAAGGTTTTGTAGGTATTCAACCAATCCAGGGTCATGCGATTGGAGAACACATACTCAAAATAATGTTCATTACCCGATCCGTCAAAATAATGAGTCCCCGGTACTCCCAGTGTTTTGTTCTGAAAACAGAATGGATCGATGTGATACGGATTGGTCACCAAAGACTGATCGATCAGGTTTCCGTAGATATCGTAGGTGAACTTGCGGAAACGCGGTGCGAAAACGTTCAAACTATCCACATGGTTGCGGTCCAATTGGTCCTGCACACCGCTTATTTTTCCCTGTTTGTTGTAGATATAGCGTTTTTCACCCCCATCCACGTTGGTTTCACGGATCAACTGACCAATCATATTGTACTGGTAATTGGTGTGCTGGCGCAAAGCATTGATGGTTTTCATCAGGTTCCCATAGGAATCATAGACATACAATGTGACTACTTTTTCAGCCATATTTGCCGATGCCAGGGTTGCAACTGTTTGTCCCAGTGCATTCGTATAGGTGATACTTTCTTTCCCGTCCTGATCGGAAATCCAGGTACGCATGAACCGGAAACTTCCCGTAGAGGAATTCATGATCAGGTCCAATTCCGTACGGTTCAATTTCAATTCACACGACATGTAAATGGCATTCGTGATCCAGGTCTGTTTGTTCACCGTATGCAAGCCGGAAATGGGTTCTCCCGGATCGGCATGTTTCACATCCAATGAACCCGGATCATTATCGTATTTGATTTCATTGTACAACAAAGAAGTCAAATCCTCCACATGTCTCAAGGAATCCGGAGAACTGAATGTGAGGGTTGAATCTATTGTTTTGTATTGGATTCGCGACCTACCCCAGTTATCATAGAGAATAGAGCCACTGGAAATTTGAACATTCCCCCAACCACGATAGGCTTTTACAACACCGGCTGTCCTTCCGAGCGGATCCATAAATGCCTTCTGGAACTCACGGGTAGTAGCAGTATCCGTATTATTTTGGAAAAGAACCGAGTAGACGTAATTTTCTTCTGTCTTTTCTTTGAATGACTTGGTAGTATTGTGTTTCCAATATTGGTATTCATTCCTGGATAGTAAGCGGTTACCATTTTCCGTAACATTTTTCAAGCGATTAAACTCATCAAATGCGTACTCCAAGATATGTCCGGAAGACGTGATCCTTTTTTTTACTTGTCCGTCGTTTGTGTATTCAAAATTAGTCGCTATCGAATCAGCTCTCGTATAACCAACTGTTACCCGAACCGGCAAGCCTATATTGCCTGCGTCTACAGATGAATAATTGTAGAGAAAGCTGTAATTCGGATTCGTACAATTGGTATCTACGTTCCACTTGATTCTGGTCATATTGTAGTAAAACTTCGTTAGCAATCCAACCTGGTTGGAGATCAAAGCCGGCTGTAAATGTTCGTTTCGTTTGTGTACTTTTGCTGTTGTTAATGTATCGTAAGGGAAAAGCATTTTGAAGGGATGAACGAATCCTTCTGCATCTGTCCCATCAAAATCCACATAAAAATCAGCAACCTGCGAGTTGCTTCGGTCGAAACGTTTGGCAGAGAAATCAGTCGAAACAGCATCCATGATCGTATCCAACTGAATAATTGTTGAACGCAATTGCAATGTTTTCTTGAGTACGTCGGTCAGGATTGGCATTTCTGAAGGACCACCTTCTTCCTCAGGAATAGAAGGATTGCAATCAATCAGTTCTACACCCGGATAACAAGCCGCATAATTGATGGAGGACGGACAGGCATAATATCCGATCACCGGATCTTTCCACAAACAGTAATTGAAAGGTAATTGGTCTAAAAACTCTTGTTCCGTTCCATACTTCCAGCGCATGCAGGATTCACAACTGACCGGATTAACTGGAGGCGTTCCTATTTCAGGACAAGACGGTCCGTTGTACTCCACTGTTTGAGTAGAAGAATAAGGGTCTATAGACCATCTGGCATCATAGAAATAATACTCGCTTTTCTTTAATTCTTTCGTATCGCGCTGGTTTTTGGTAATTTGAATTTGTTGGAAAGGAGTTGATCTCATTCCATACTGACGGCTTTTTGTCATCCCATCGTACTTCGGGGATTCAGGAGCAACCCCTTCCATGTAAGATTCTTCATACTCATCATCCCAACGGGTGGTATACATTAAAGTATCTTGATCAAAAATAAGTGGATGAAAAGTAGTTTCTTCAGTCCCAATCGTTTTCAAATCGTAATTATACCAGTAACGGTCATAACGGTTTTTCAGATCATACAGGTAGAAATACTGTTTTTCATCTTTTGCAGTTGCCAAATGAGGAGAAGTATTCGTCACACTGAATACCTGCCAGGAAGGTTCGTGCTTCAAACGGAGGGAATTGATAGTCACATTTCCTCCACTTTCGAACACATCGGTTTTGGAAACAATCCTTCCCGGAATATCTTCCAGGCCCATCAGGACTTTATATGCCCTTCCATTGGAAGTTCCCTTGTAATCGGCTTCGTAGTATTCGTATGACGTTTTTGTTTCAATGTAGTTCCAATTGCTCAGCACCGCATTATTGCAATAAGCATCCAATGGATTTCCTGTAAAGACAAAGCCTGTCAGGAAAGATTTGCTTCCATAGATTCCAATCAAGGCTGTCAAAACAGATGACTCGATATCCCGGTCGGCAACGGCAATGATCCGTTCCATTTCACTTTCACTGAAAGCAGGGCTTCTTGCCATCAACGAGGTAAAGACAGCAGCAGACGGGTATTTGTTCCCGGTTTCAATGATCTGGACAATGGTGTTATTCAGGATGGAAGACTTACCGAGAATAGAAGTGTAATTTGCATCGGTAATCACCTGGTTCATCAGGATCGTTCGCAATTCCGCAGGTACCAGGTAGCGTGATTTGATAATTTTGTCAATAGCGTTCTCACTGAACTGTGGTTGAACGGACAGGATTTTTGTAAACGAAGCCGGACTGAAGTATGCCGTTGTACCTGCCAGAGCCTGGACAACCTGGTCGGATAAGTACTCATTTTTCAGGAACAGTGCTTCCGCAAAACTTGTGTTCCATCGGTTGGTGATTTTGGGAAGCGTGGTCAGCAACACATTATCTGAAATGTAACTTTGTTGTTGGATCACCGAAATGGATGAATAGGCAGTCGACGTGGATATCTGTCCGAATTTGGAAATAAACCGATTCAAGGTCAGGTTGCTTAAATTCCCTTGTGCCAACAAAAGGGTGATCTTTTTCGGATCCGTAATTCGGGTGGTATTGATGACATGGTACAAAACAGAATCCATCAAAGGAGACACGGGCAATAAACTATCCATAATAGCAGCTTCCGTCTTGGTATTGATGATATTGATCTGGCTCGTTGCAAGTGCATCATTGAAAGAAATAGGATTGGTATATCCTGATCCAAAAGGGTTGTTTCCTGTATTCACAAAAGGTGCAGGCAAGGTTCCTGATGAAATAGCCGCTTGCTTGTACAGGTAATCATCGTATTTGCGGTTGATCTCTTCTGTTTTCTTAATGAAATAAGAATGGAATAAATATTCCGGGTTCATTGAATCGGCCTTCAATTGTGGATAAAAATAGAACTCCATGGATTTCGGTAGTTCCATACTCTCTCCTGATCCATTCAATACAGGAACATCCAGTTGTGAATATGCTGCTGTACCTACAAGTGAACCTATCACCAAGGGTTGATTCAGGTAATAATCCCGATATTCATATTGCCCTCCGGGATTATCGTATTCCTGCTCCCAAACCAAATCTTCCTTTAATGGATTCGGACGTTCATAACCGTTTTTATAAGCTAATGTATACTCATAATTTATCAGTTTTTCAGTAAACAGTTTGTCATTTACATCATACTCTTTGATTGATTTCAACTTCCCATGATACAGATAATCTTCTGTGGTTGGAGTTCCTGTTCCAGAACTATTCTTATACCCATAATGTTCATATACAGTTTTATTCACATATGTATTTCCACCTTCTACAAGGCTCGGTCCATAAACAGAAACCGTTTTGAATCCTACATCATAGGAGGCGCTGCGGGTATTAAAGAAATTTGGAAGATTTACCTGAATCTGTGTTTGTTTATAAACTTTGGAAGACGCAACAAAATCATAAGTCCATTTTTTATGTCCCGCATTGGAACTTAAAGAGTCTTTCTTCACCAAATCATCTTCGTCATTTTTCAATATCGTCTTAACTACCGGGCTTACTGTAATAGCAGATGACAAACCATAGAGAGGTGGAGAAGATACACCGGAACAATTCTTTTTATAAGTAAGTGTTGAATGATAATTGGTTCTTGAATCAGTATAGGTTACAGGATAGTATTCAATTTTAGTAATCCCTCCTAAATGATCCGTAATTTTAGTCAGCACCTTACCTGTGTATCCATTTAGCGGCATACTGACATCGAACAGATAACTTGGGCTCTTGAACGTTTCATAAGAGAAAAAGGTCGTTGGAAACAGGGAAGTATCGGTTTGTGTCCCTAAGGGAATTTCTCTGACTTTGCTCAATAAAACAAATACTTGCATCACATTGGATTTGTAACGCAAGCTATCCGCAAATTGATAATCGTAATTTTCAAGTATTCTCTCCCTGGAGCTTGTATATTCTAGTTTTTTCTTTGAAATTAAATGCAGTCCAGTTTCTGTCAATCCCCCCATATCTCCTTTTACATTGTAGAACTCCACATACTTTAACATATATGGATTCTTCGAATAACGGATCACTTCAATTTCATTTAGAGTCACCGAACTATCCATCTTGGTCGGTTTATTGGGATGCGTATAACTTGTACCACTTGGGTCATTTAGGTTTGCCCACATATCAAATACCGTATTCAGTGCATCACTGGTTGATACAAAAGGATTCAGGGTTGTTACCATTTGCTTGTAAATCGGTATCATCTGTGCCCATGGCATCCCAATCCCAAAATTGGAAGGAATATCTGCGGCAGAATTAACCGAGCTGGGGTATCGGAAATAATATGCATGATCTGAATAAGGTCTTGTTACACCTGAAAAAGTTTCAGAAACGTCTGATGGGCTTGCATTATAATTCATATCTGCGTTACCCGGACCAACCTGAATGTTAATTCCATGGAATTTGGATGGAAAATTAGGCATTACAAACAGATTGGATGTTTGCTTCAGATTTTCAGTATAGGACAATGTCCATTTCATGGCCATATTGAACGTGGAGAATAAATTTATTCCACGTGTTTTTAAAAAGGCCGGATTATCATAATAATACGTCCCTACATTATTATCAAACTCGTTAAAAGCGTGGTTCGTACCAACTAAGTGATTTCCAATATCACCCGTAACAATCGAAATATCAACAGTCGAATTTCCATAACGTAAATCCTCTGCATTGGTTCTGGCAATAGACGATTTAACCTCATAAATATCTCCCGCGACTAATGCATTGTCCAATATGCGTGGGGATTCCAAAAAACTATGGGCGAAAGGAATAGGATAATTTCCAGGAGCCGAGCTACGAAGATAACCGTTAGTAGTCAAGTAAGGGTTCGATGGATTGACGTTATTTGCATTCGTAATAGAACTTGCTTTTGAATGTTGATACCTTTTCCAATCATTTACGTTTGCATCGCTCAAATTGTCTTTATATACACTCTGATAACTGTACAAACTATCCAAACGGCCATTTCCGGTTAGTTGATATTGAATTAATTCACTCGAATTTGAATTGAGAATGGCCTTTTCCGTTTCATATTTCAAATCAAGGCGGTTAACCAATCCACTAATCGCATAAGATTCGATTTTGGCTAGTAATAAATCTGTATAACAGGAAAAATCATGCTCCATTGCAAAGGTTGAATTTGGAAAAAGAGTTGATGCTGCGTATTTATATGCTTCTTGATCAAACTCTTTGAAATAATTGAATTTCCCAAATCCTTGATAGAAGAAGACAATACTTTGGAGAGGCTTGTTCTTATGTCGAATTGCATTACAATACCATAAATTATAGCGTTGTTTCGGAGTGACCGAATTTTCTACCAATCCTGCCGTGGAACTACTATTATAGCCACTCGTTGAAGAAGCTACATTCCATGCAATATTTCCTAATTGTGTCGCTGATGGCGGATAGTACAATACGCGTTTATTTGCAGGGGCATTGAAAGACTGAATTGCAGTGCTTAATTCATAGATTGTCCCATCTGCAGTAATAATTGTCCATTGATTATTATCATAACGAACTTCCACATGGGTTTCAAAGGTATTCAACTCAAAGACAACTGCTCTATCATCGTTTTCATCTACGTATTTGAAAACAGCTCTTCCACTTGCTACTCCGGGAATATTGATATAAGGCGAGTACCAGTACAAATCACCTTCATTCAAAGCCTGTGTACCTGCAATTGAATACTCAAGTGTACCTAATCCATTATTTTCCCTACAGTAATCAATATTCGTAAATGTATTAAACACCTCTGCTTCAATAGAAACAGTTGGAATATTCAGATTCCAGCCCTCTCCATAAGGAATTCCCTTGGAAATCGGCGAAGTGTTTCCAATAGAAAATGAACTATTGTAATTTAAACTCAAATCATAAGAGAGTCCTCCGGGTGTTGAAACAGATCCTAAAGGAATTGACGAGCTATAGGCTCCCGAAAATAAATTGACATCCCCGACATATCCGCCAGAACTGATTTTAGCAGGTTCTGAAACTTGTGGCGTCATTTCGGAATTGTTCCTTCCTCCAATGACTTGGGAAAAAGAATGAAAACTCAGTATGCAAAAGAGCAGAAGGATTGATTTAGGCATTTTTAGGGAATTTAGTGGCATAAGGATTTCAGTTGCAGTAAATAATTAGGAGCTAAAATTAGCATTTTCATTTATAAATTCAGTTTTAATCATTTGTTACACCGAATTTTAATTTTAAGTACAAAAGTAAAAAACCAGATCGTAACTTAATTACGTTTAGATTGTGAAGTGTCAGCTAAAACAAACCTACACAAAAGCGAGAAATAAAATTACATTTTTGTAAAATATTTTTTCAACCCAATGACTGAAAGCCATATTTTTCGGTGAACAGTACCTTCCCTATTCTTTCAAATACTAATTTCGCAAACAAAAAATATGAACTTCAAATCTGCTTTAGGTGCGCTTCGCATCGTTGCGATCTTGGAAGGGATTTCCTTTCTTTCGTTTTTGATCACCATGCCTTTGAAATACATGATGCAGATCACTGCTCCCAACAAGATCGTGGGAATGGGTCACGGTGTCTTGTTCATTGCCTATGTGTTCCTGGTATTTTGGGCTTCCACTGATACGAAATGGGATACGAAAACAAAATTCTGGGCTTACATCGCTTCCCTGCTTCCTTTCGGAACGTTTGTAGCGGATGCGAAGATTTTCAAACCGACACAAGAATCCCTGAAATCCATCTGATTTTAGTACCTTCGCATTCGATATGGATACAAGAAAGCTGATTGAAGTTTGCTATACTCCCGGTGAGTATGCCTATTTTAAAGATGAATTTGAAATCGTGGTGGTGATTGATGTGCTGAGAGCAACTTCTGCTATCTGTGCTGCATTCCACAACGGAATTCTATCTATAATCCCTGTTCCGACAGTTGAAGAAGCTTGGGAATACAAACAAAAAGGCTTTCTTGCCGGTGCCGAACGAAAAGGTCAGATAGTAGAAGGTTTCGACTTTGGAAATTCCCCTTTTTCCTACATGAAAGAGGAGTTCAAAGGGAAAGAAGTGGTCTTGACGACTACCAACGGAACCAAATCACTGGATGTTGCCAAAGATGCGGAAATTGTGGTGGTAGGATCTTTCCTGAATCTCAACTACCTGAACGAGTGGCTGGCGAAACAGAACAAAAATATTTTGTGCCTGTGTTCGGGTTGGCAAGACAAATTCAACCTGGAAGACACGATCTGTGCCGGGGCAATTTGCGATCACCTGATCAATACAGGGAATTTCACATCAGTAGAAGATTCTTCCATTGCAGCAAAATACCTATACCTTTCAGCAAAAGACAATTATCTTGGATTTTTAAAGTCCAGTTCACACAGAAGACGATTAAAAAACTTAAATTTGAATAAAGACATCAAGTATTGTTTGACACCGAATCAAACAGACGTGATTCCAATTTTAAGAAATGGTAAACTGGTCAACATTTCGGAGAACTAATAGTCTTCTACTACTTTCACTACTCTTTTCGGGTTTAGGGAATAGTTCTCCACTACCCTATTCTTCACTTGCCCATTCCAATCTTTGGGGATTCTTCGGTCACAAACGCATCAATCGTGTGGCAACTTTCACTTTGCCACCTGAAATGTTCGGTTTCTTCAAGGAAAACATCGAATTCATTACGGAGCATGCGGTAGATCCCGACAAGAGACGTTATGGCGTGGATGGCGAAGCTCAGAGGCATTACATCGATATCGATCACTACGCCCTAAACGGCCAGAACCCGTTTGAAGCGGTCCCGAAAAGATGGAATGACGCTGTTGCCAAATTCACCGAAGATACGCTCCAAGCTTATGGCATTGTTCCATGGCATATCCTGGTGATGAAAAACAGGCTTCAGAAAGCATTTGAATCCAAAAATATCGACCTCATCCTGAAAAATGCGTCCGAGATCGGCCATTATATCGGAGACGCACATGTTCCTTTGCACACTACTGAGAATTACAACGGCCAATTGACCGGTCAACGGGGAATTCACGGTTTATGGGAAAGCAGGATCGTCGAACTCAACTCGGAAGAATACGATTATTTCGTAGGGAAAGGAAAATACATTCCCAACGTGCTCGATTTTGCCTGGGAAGCCGTAAAAGCGTCCAATATGGCTGTAGATTCCGTTCTAAGTATTGAAAAAGAATTGACAGCCGAATTTCCCAGTGATCAGAAATACACCTACGAAACACGCGGAAATGTGGTCATTCAAACCTATTCCAAGGCCTTCTGTGACGAATACCAGGAACGAATGAACGGAATGGTGGAACGGCGTATGCGCCAGGCCATTATAGCTGTTGGCTCGGTCTGGTACACGGCTTGGGTAGATGCCGGCCAGCCCGATTTAGCAAAATTAACAAACAATCCGCCGTCTGCGGAACTCCTGAAAGAGTTGGAGGAATTAGATGATTTGTATCAGCATAGCGATCATAAAGGAACAATTTGTGATTAAATCTGCCTGAAATCCATTACCTTTATTCCCAAATTATTGAAAAATTATGACAGTAGACACAAACACGGTGGTTTCCTTGCATTACAAGTTGACCAATCACAAAACAGGTGAACAAATCGAGGAGACTTCCAAAGATCAACCGATGGAATTTCTGTATGGAGTTGAGCGCATCATTCCTGCATTTGAAGTGAATATCCACGGATTGAAAGCTGGTGATACGTTCGAATTTTCAATTCCATCCCTGGAAGCTTACGGTGATAAAAGCGATGATCACGTAGCACTTATTCCACTATCTGTATTCTTTGATGAATCCGGAAAAGTAGACGATACACAAATTAAGGTCGGTGCAATCCTGCCGATGACAGATAACGAAGGAAATCATTTGAGAGGAACAATCCTTGATATCAAGGACGATACAGTCACTATGGATTTCAATCACCCGCTTGCCGGAACGGATTTGTTTTTCCAGGGAACAATCTTAGCTGTAAGAGAAGCAACCCAGGAAGAAATCACTCATGGACACTCTCACGGTGAACATGGGCATCACCACTAAAAAAACGGAACGCCGGACAATAAATCCGGCGTTTTTACTTTTATCTTCACAAATTAAAAAACACAAATTATGCGCTATTTCTTAATCACCATCTCTTTTATTTCAATTGGAATCACATCTGCTCTTCACGCCCAAAGCAACCGCTACGATTGGGGAATCGAAGGAGGCCCGAACTTCAGCACATTAATCATAAAGAACAATTTCTTTCTTGACCCAAAACCCGCTGTTTTTGGTTCAGGAGGATTTATCTTCCAATACAACACAAAAAAAATCCTCTCATTCAAAACAGGATTTTCTTACCAGAGAAAGGGGTATCAAAGTTCTGACCTTACTTTTACAGATAATGCAGGGAATTACATTGGAACCGGAAAATCAGTCTCCACCATGGATTACATCACTTTACCCTTACTGGTTAAAGCTTCTTTTGGAAAAAAAGTCAAGTTCTTTGTCAACGCGGGCCCATACGGAGGATTTCTTTTAGCTAAAACCGATCGTTTTAAGCTATCCGGGCATAATGACCAAGTGTCTAAGAATGATTTCGCCTATACCAAACGTTGGGATTTTGGATTTGCAGGAGGAATAGGGGTCGCTATTCCAATCAAGAAGGCCTGGATGATCTCAGTAGAGGCACGCAATTATTCCGGAATCATAAACATTAACACAGCTAGCTTCTTTCTATTACCGGGTAACGCCACCAAATCGTATACAAACACGACTGATCTGCGCGTTGGTGTCGTATACAGATTAGGATTTCGGGATACAGAATAACCTGCTAAATAATCACCCAAAATCAACATGAAAAACACCTTTATCATACTAACCTTTATTTCAATTGGAATAACTTCACTTAATGCGCAATCATTAAACCGTTATGACTGGGGAATTGAAGGCGGACCTAACCTGAGTACTTTCAAGGATCAGCCTCGTTTTGATGCCCGCGTCAAGATGTTCTTTTCGGGTGGAGTTTGCTTTCAGTACAACAGCAGGAAGATTTTTTCTTTAAGAATGGGTTTATCTTACCAGAAAAAAGGATATCAAGAGGAAGTGAAGGATAAAGGCTCATCGGGAATTGTATATTCCTCCATAGATATGACATTCAACTATCATTACCTGACCTTGCCTATATTGGCCAGGGCAACCTTTGGAAAAAAAGTAAAGTTCTTTATTAACGCGGGTCCATATGCCAGTTATCTGTTAGCTCAAAGAGTCACATCCAAGATATCGCAGGCTGTTCCTGTGCAAGCCTACAATAACAAAAACTTTAATGGTATTAAAGATTGGGATCTAGGTATTACAGGCGGAGTTGGGATCGCTATACCATTGAAATCCTGGTTGATCTCTTTGGAAATCCGCAACTACTATGGTATTTTGAACACAAGTATAAGAAATAGTAATGGGAGCAATGGCGGCAAAATCGAAAATTACACAAATACAACCGATCTGAATATTGGAGTTGCATACCGCTTGGGATTCAGGGATTCAAAATAAACCGGATTATCATGAAAAGACTTTTAAAAACAGGTGTGATCCTTTTCTTTTTCACAGCAAATTTATCTTTTGCTCAAAGCAGCAGGTTTGAGGTCGGAGTGGAGCTTGGACCAAATGTTTCGAACTTTCGTAAAAAAAGTGATTTGTACAACTACAAGCCGGTTGTTTACGGAGCCGCTGCACTGAGCTTTCAGTACAACTGTTCTGATTTCTTCTCCATTCGAACAGGATTGGGATATGAAGAAAAAGGATTTACTTCGCGCATATCCGACCTGGACTATTCCACGAGCTATCCTTACCAGGAAGTTCAATCGAAATTCCGTACCACCTGTGAATATTTGACTATTCCGGTTTTAGCACGTTTCACTTTTGGAAAGAAGCTTACTTTCTTTGTAAATACAGGTGGATATATCGGAATGCTTACAAACAAAAAGGATCACATCGATTGGGAAGACAACGGAAATCCATACCTTTTCCAGTTATACAAGAAAGAGGGTACTGAAAAATATCGATACTTCGATTTTGGAGTTTCTGCCGGATTAGGAATTGGTATTCCGATTAGTGAAAACCTGGTGCTTTCAATCGAAGTGCGGGATAACCTGGGACTAACAAACATTCGAAGAAAAAATGCTCCTTATACCACTACGGGATACATTCCAGGTAAAGCGCAGCCGGTTATGACCAATTCGGCAAACTTGTTAATCGGAATCAGCTATCGTTTAAGAGCATCAGAACCATTTAACAAGTCTTTTTCGCACTCCAACCGGATCGTTATTGGTCTGGAGGGCGGACCATCCATGTCTCCGTTTATGGAAAACAAAACCTTTAAGAATAATGACGACGTACATTCCGGTTTCATTCTAAAAACAGGAAAATCTTATGGATTCAGCTTTCAATGGAACTCCTCCAAACGATTGTCTCTCCGAACCGGGATCACTTATGAAAATAAAGTAGTTGCATTCACCACAACGACTCCAAGTGGTCATGGTACCGGAAGTTCTCATTTCGATTACCTGACAATTCCGGTTCTTGCCCGTTTTTCATATGGAGAAAAAGTCCATTTCTTCTTTAATACAGGTGTTTTCTTCTCGTTTCTAACCAAACAAACCGAATCCACTGAAGGTACTTATAAAAACCCGTTCGATGATATTTATTCCAACTACAATTCATTGGATTTCGGCGTAGTCGGAGGAGTTGGAATAGGAGTTCCGGTTCAAAAAAGATGGTATTTATCCCTGGAGCTCAGAGACAATTTCGGGATTAGTAACATTCTTTATCCGAATCATTATTACGGTCGTACACTTAGAACCAATTCGTTGAATCTTCTCGTTGGAGTTTCCTACAAACTCGGTTTCCGCGAAGCGGAAAATAACTAACTTTTCAAAATGGAAAACCCGGTTTGCTATATTTTATCCGGTTTGGGCGCAGACGAACGCGTTTTCGACCAAATTGATTTCGGTGGCTTTACCCCCATTTTCATCCCATGGGAAAAGGTAAAACCGGATCAATCCCTTGAATCATATGTCCGGCAATTAAGCAAACAAGTTAAAACTTCAAACCCCATTTTAATCGGGATTTCATTTGGAGGAATGATTGCCCAGGAAATGAGCGGATTATTTGAAAACTGTCCCGTCCTGATCATCTCGAGTGTCCGGACACGATCGGAGCTTCCTTGGGTGATGCGGATAAGTGGCAAGATCGGACTTCATAAATTGATCCCGATCAAATCGGTCTTAAGGAATAAACGGATGAACCATTGGTTTTTCGGAACCAAAACGGAACGCGAAAAGGAAACCCTCGAACAGATCCTGGTAGATTCGGATCCCGTTTTCACCAAATGGGCAGTTCGTAATATTGCAAATTGGCAAAGAAGCGAAAAAGTTCCAGCCAGGGTGTTGCATATTCATGGAGACATTGACCGGATTTTCCCCATTAAAAATGTCCACCCGGATTACATTATTCCCGGAGGAACTCATTTTATGACTGTGTCAAAACACGAAGAAGTAAGTAAAGCGATCCAAGAAGCTTTAAAGAAATTAACTAATTCCTAATTCCTAATTCCTAATTCCTAATTCCTAATTCCTAATTCCTAATT
>CBFGNC010000030.1:0-28338 GCA_965650135.1 uncultured Fluviicola sp. | reverse complement strand
TTTTAATCACGACATGAAGTTATTGGCATCCTATCAGATTTATCGTTTACATAGTCCGGAAGATGCTGCTGCTATTGAGCAGAAAGATTACATCCTGATCAATTATCCGACCTCCGATTATGCCGGTTACTTGAGGGATCCGGATTATTTCCTGAAAAAGAAAGAACGTGAGAAGCTGACCCAGGAAGCTTACCTGACGGATTTGGACCGTTATGAGCGCGGTTTGTATTACCCGGTAATCATGAAAGCGAACGGGGTGATCAATGACGAAAAGGACAATCCGTATAGAAGTAAGTATATCCTGCTAAAAGCAATGGCACAAGCTAAGATGAACGAGGATAAACGCGTTGTTTTGCCAACTTTGGATACTTTGATTGCGCTTTATCCTAAAACACCGGAAGCGGCAAAAGCGGAGGAAATGAAAAAAATTATCCTGAACGGATATTCGAAAAACGAACCGGTTGATTTTGCGGATAATAGTATTTATAAATACGTGGAAGGCGAACCGATGTTTGTCCTGATTTTCCTGACGGATAAGATTAATAATGTAGTTGCCAAAACACGCGTGGTAGATTTCAACAAGGAGTATTACGGCAAGCTTCGCTTGAATGTGACTTCTAAGGTCTTGAAAGATCAGAATGTGATCCTGTTGAAACAGTTCAAGGATGAAATCGAGGCGGCTTCCTATGTTTCCATGTATAAACGGACACGTAACCACTTATTGGATATGCAAAAAATGAAAATTTTATTCATTTCCGAGAAAAATTTGCTTACCTTATTTGAAACAAGTAAACTGGAGGAATACCAGTTATTCTTTGACGAGAAGTATTGATTCAAACAAGGTATCATGGAAGAAAAACCGGAAGAAAAGCCGAAAAAACAGGTTAAGAATTATGTTCGTTTGACAGGAGCAGCATTTCAAATGGCCGGAACAATCGTAGCCACAGCTTTCCTTGGTGTGTGGCTGGATAAAAAATTCAATGCGGGAGGAAATATGTGGACACTGATCTGCACGCTCACCGGAGTGGTGGTATCCATGTATTTGATCATCAAGGAAGTAATCAATATCTCTAAAGAAAAAGAAGATGAATAAACGCCTGGGTGCATTTTTGAGTTTAATTATTATTGCCGCTGTTTATTTTGTATTAATAGGTATAAACCGACAATGGCAAATTCCAATAAATCACTTGGTTGGTATTGGAGGTTTGCTGGTGATCTTCTTTTCCAGTACAGCGATCATGATGTCAGGGTCGAAGGCAACAGCGGAATCACAAGCGCAACGATTTGTTCTGGGAACAGCCATTCAAATGATTCTGATCCTGTTTTTCGTGCTCATCATAAAATACGTTTGGAAGGATTCCTTTCAGGAATTCGTGTGGTACTTTATGAGTTTCTTTATCATTATGCTTTTCACTCAGGCGACTTGGATGTTGCTGAAAGTGCGGAAATCTTGACCAAATAGATGGATGTCTATCCGTCTATTTCACATCGCAGATTCGTGTTTTTTGAGTGTAAAACCAAAATCACTTCTTTTCAAATAGCTCTTTTTTGCCAGTTGCTGAAGATGGCACTTGATGAATTTAATTTCACGGAATAAACTTATCAAAATCATTTTTTTCAAACATGGTATCACTCTTTACCTTGAATGCGGTAAAAAAGGGATTTGTTTGCAATTTTTTCTTGGTCTTTCTGAAAGATTCACTACCTTTGCGCCAAAATTTAGGGTTTTATCTAAATATTAATAAGCGATGTCATTAATTTTCAGTGCAAAACGATTTTTTACATTAATTGCGGCAATGGTCATCTTGACCCCAACTTATGCCTTTCATCCGGGAGAAACTATCCCAGAAGAAGAGTTTGAAGTAGGGGAAATGATTATGCACCACATTTCTGATGCGCACGAATGGCATTTGTGGGGAGGTCACCATGATGGGGTTTCCATCTATCTTCCCATCATCTTGATGGATGGTGGTTTGAAAACCTTTTCTTCTAAACATTTTTATCATGGATCTACTAAGACTGCGGTCGTAGATTCTACAGGTAAAACGGTTAAGTATGTTCTTGGTTCTGGTCCTGCTGCCGGTTATGGAATGTTCGAAGAAGAAATTTACAAGCTGGAAGGCGGCGAATTGAAGTTTTCGAAATTAGAAAAAAACAAGAAAGGGGAGGAAAAACTTGTTTACAGCGCTACTCCGGTAAATGCTTCACCATTTGATTTTTCCATTACAAAGAACGTTCTGTCTTTGTTTATGGGTGCGGTTCTGATTTTATTGATCTTGGGTAATGTTGCCCGCTTCTACAAAAAGAACGGTCCGGTTGCTCCAAAAGGATTGGCAAAGTATTTAGAAGTATTGATCGTGATGGTTCGGGATGATATTGCCAAAGCAAACATCAATCACCACAAATACAAGAAGTATGTTCCGTATTTATTGACGATTTTCTTCTTTATTTTCATTAATAACTTGCTTGGTTTGGTTCCATTCCTTCCGGGAGGAGCAAACCTGACAGGTAATATTACAGTGACTTTATTCCTGTCTGTTGCTACTTTGGCGGTGACAGTTTTTTCAGGGAATAGAAATTACTGGGGTCATATTTTTGCAATGCCGGGGGTTCCTGTCGCATTGTTGCCAATTATGATTTTAATTGAGATAGTCGGAATTTTCACAAAGCCATTTGCATTGATGGTTCGTTTGTTTGCGAACATGACTGCTGGTCACATCATCGTATTGGCATTGATTTCAATCATTTTTATTAATCAGAATGCATCCTGGGGAGGATTGTCCGTTCCTATGGCCTTGTTTATTTCTGTTTTAGAGTTGCTGGTGGCATTCTTACAAGCTTTCTTGTTTGCAATGTTATCCGCTTTGTTTATCGGTGCAGCTGTAGAAGAAGCACACCATTAATTAGTAATTTTTTAATACATATATAGATGTACGGAAGTATCGCAGCAATCGGAGCAGGTCTTGCAGTTTTAGGCGCAGGATTAGGAATTGGTAAAATCGGTGGTTCAGCAATGGACGCAATCGCTCGCCAACCTGAAGCTTCTGGAAAAATTCAAACAGCTATGATTATCGCAGCAGCGTTGATCGAAGGTGTAGCGCTTTTCGGTGTAGTAGTTGGTCTACTAGGAAACGCGAAGTAATTAAAGAGAGCTTGTTGTAACGGTTGGTTGCAACAAGCCCTTTTTTACAACAATTGAAAAATTAAAATAATATATAATGAATTTAATTACACCGGATTTAGGATTACTTTTTTGGACGGGTTTAGTATTCGTTCTTTTGTTGGTTATTCTTACCAAATTCATTTGGAAACCAATCTTGGCTTCCGTAAATGCACGTGAGCAAAAGATTACGGATGCGTTGGAATTGGCTGAGAAAACAAAAGCTGAAATGCATGCGTTGCAAGCTGCAAATGAGAATTTGTTAAAAGAAGCGCGTGCTGAGCGTGATGCAATCGTGAAAGATGCGAAAGAAACGGCGACTAAAATGGTTGAGGATGCTAAGAATGCTGCGAAATCAGAAGCAAACAAAATCGTTGAGTCGGCTCGTGCTACAATCAATACAGAAAAAACTGCTGCAATCGCGGAATTGAAAAATCAGGTTGCTGCAATCTCGTTGGAAATCGCTGAGAAAATCATTCGTGGAGAGTTGTCTTCAGATGAGAAACAAAAGGCGTTGGCTGAGAAAATGGCAGGTGATATTAACTTGAACTAATCGATAGAAATGAAGATTTCGAAATCAGCTTCCCGTTACGCACAAGCTTTGTTGGATCTTGCGATTGAACAGAACAAGCTGGATGCTGTGGCGGCAGATATGAAATACATGGCAACTGTTTGTGCTGAAAATCCGGAATTGGAACTGATGCTTCAAAGTCCGGTTGTGAAGGCAGATAAAAAGCTTTCTGTATTGAATGCAATATTTGACCAGTTTGATCAATTGACGAATTTGTTTGTCGATTTGATCGTGAAAAACGGTCGTGAAGCATATTTGTCACAAATAGCAGGTTCATTTGATGTACTTTTGAAGGCGCATCAAGGAATTGTTCCGGTAACATTGATCAGTGCTAAAAAATTGGATGATAAAGTGAAGAAAGAGATTGTTTCTAAAGTTCAGGCTTCCATTACAGGTACTGTAGAGTTGACCGAGAAAATAGATGCGGATCTGATCGGAGGTTTTATTGTCCGTATGGGTGACACTCAAATTGATGCATCCGTTGCATCGCAAATTAATAAGTTAAAACAACGTTTAACTAGATAGGCGAATTATTCGTCGTTTAAAAAAGAAGACATGGCAGATGTTAAACCAGCAGAAGTTTCTGCGATTTTAAGAGAGCAATTGGCAGGTTTCCGTTCGGAAGCTGAATTGCAGGAAGTAGGTACAGTATTACAGATCGGTGATGGTATCGCTCGCGTTTACGGATTGAAAGGTGTTCAGTACGGTGAATTGGTTGAGTTCGAAGGAGCTCTTCAGGGAATCGCTTTGAACTTGGAAGAAGATAACGTTGGGGTAGTATTATTAGGTCGTTCTTCCGGAGTAAAGGAAGGTGATACGGTAAAACGCTTAAACCGTATTGCTTCTGTAAACGTTGGTGAAGGAATGGTTGGTCGTGTTGTGGATACTATCGGTAACCCAATCGACGGTAAAGGACCGATCACCGGACAATTGTACGAAATGCCGATTGAGCGTAAAGCTCCGGGGGTTATTTTCCGTCAACCGGTTACTGAACCTCTTCAAACAGGTATCAAAGCAATTGATGCGATGATTCCGATCGGACGTGGGCAACGTGAGTTGATCATTGGTGACCGTCAAACAGGAAAAACAACTGTTGCAATTGACGCGATCATCAACCAAAAAGAATTTTACGACCGTGGCGAACCGGTTTTTTGTATCTATGTAGCAATAGGACAAAAAGGTTCAACGGTTGCAGGAATAGTTAAGAAATTAGAAGATGCAGGTGCAATGGCTTACACGGTAATCGTTGCTGCAAATGCTTCTGATCCGGCTCCAATGCAATTTTATGCTCCGATGACAGGTGCTGCAATTGGTGAGTTCTTCCGTGATTCAGGACGTCCTGCATTGATCGTATTTGATGATTTGTCGAAACAAGCGGTAGCTTACCGTGAGGTTTCCTTGTTGTTGCGTCGTCCTCCGGGCCGTGAGGCTTACCCGGGTGACGTATTCTACCTTCACTCCCGTTTATTGGAGCGTGCGGCGAAAATCATCGCTGATGACAACATCGCACAACAAATGAACGACCTTCCTGAGTCTATCAAAGGATTGGTTAAAGGTGGCGGTTCATTGACAGCACTTCCAATTATCGAAACACAAGCGGGTGACGTTTCTGCATATATCCCGACAAACGTAATTTCGATTACGGATGGTCAGATCTTCTTGGAAGGTGATTTATTCAACGCCGGTATCCGCCCTGCAATTAACGTTGGTATCTCGGTATCCCGTGTAGGTGGTAACGCACAGATTAAATCGATGAAGAAAGTTGCCGGTACATTGAAATTAGATCAGGCGCAATACCGTGAATTGGAAGCCTTTGCTAAATTCGGTTCGGATTTGGATGCAGCTACTAAGTCTGTTTTGGACAAAGGTGCACGCAACCTGGAAATCTTGAAACAACGTGAAGGAGATCCATACCCGGTAGAAAAGCAAATTGCAATTATCTACGTTGGTACAAAAGGATTGATGCAAAACGTTCCGGTAAACAAAGTAAAAGAATTCGAAAAAGAATACCTGGACTTTTTAGAGGCAAAACATTCAGATGTTTTGGTTCGCTTGAAAGCTGGAAAATACGAAGATGCTGATACAGATCTTTTAGGGAAAGTTGCGAAAGAGATCGCTGCGAAATATTAATTAATTGAGAATTGAAAAATTGAGAATGTAAAAGGGGAATTATAAAACTTCTCAATTTTACATTTTCAATTCTAAATTATAGCTATGGCTAATTTAAAGGAAATACGAAATCGAATTACTTCAGTAGGATCTACGATGCAGATTACGTCTGCAATGAAAATGGTTTCTGCTGCAAAGTTAAAGCGTGCGCAAGATGCAATTACGCAAATGCGTCCGTATGCTGAGAAATTGCAGGAGATTTTGGGTAATTTGACTGCTTCGTTGGATATTTCAGAAAATGCATTGGCTGCTGCCCGCCCGGTTGAAAAGGTGTTGATCATTGCCATTACTTCCAATCGTGGATTGTGTGGTGGATTCAATAACAACATCATCAAACGTGTGAACCTGGCAATCACTGAAGAGTATTCGAATGCAAACGTAAGTCTTCTTTGTTTAGGAAAGAAAGCAAAAGATGCGTTCAAACGTTCAGATATGTACTTCGATATTTCCGGAACGGGAATCTCAGAAGATATTTTCGCGGACTTGTCTTTTGGAAATGTTTCTTTTATTGCTGAGTATGCAATGAAGGCATTCCTGGATAAGAAATTTGATAAAGTGGTTGTGATTTACAATAGCTTCATCAATGCAGCATCTCAGGAAGTGAAAGAAGAACAATTGCTGCCAATCGTTCCAACGGAACAAAAAGAGGATAAACAAGCTGGAGATTACATCTTCGAACCTTCGAAGGAAGAGATCGTAGAAGAGTTGATCCCGAAATCCTTGAAGATCCAATTGTTCAAAGCTTTGTTGGATTCCAATGCGTCAGAACATGGTGCACGTATGACAGCAATGCATAAAGCAACAGATAACGCAAAAGAATTACAACGTAGTTTGAAACTAAGCTACAACAAAGCACGTCAGGCTGCTATTACAAACGAGATCCTGGAAATCGTTGGTGGTGCGGAAGCATTGAATGGATAGGAAAACGACAATGTAGTCCTAGAAAAATACTTAATACGGAAAGGCTTTCAAGAAATTGAGAGCCTTTTTTTGTGGGTAATCATAAAACACAAGGCTGTTTTTTATCAAATACCAATGCGTAGACCTGCAAAGAGGCTTCCCCTGACAACCGTTTCATGTCCTCCTTTGAATGTTTTACCTGCTGTTGAGTAATTTATAAAGTTCCATCGGTCATAGCTTGTAAAAAGACCATAGCCGATATAATAATCTACGCAGAAGTGTCTCCCCACATTAAAGAAACAACCGGCTTCTACCTTATAGGAGAACTCATTGCGATTGGAACCGATCCAAACACCATTATAGTAAAAAAGAGCATCTTTATCTGCATTGTAGTAGCGACGATGATTAATCCCCAGTCCAATAAAGAAGAAATCCAATTTTCTAATGGGTAAGAAACGGAATGCGAGTGAAAAGCTATAGCGGGTATCTTGGGGTTTATTTCTTTTGACATACTGTTCCCCTTTCCAATACTTCAGTGCATAAAGATCATCAAATGTTAAGCCGACACCGAATTCCAGGCTTATCCGTTCATTCAATAATTGTTCATAATAGAAAGCAAGATTTCCTCTGAAGATATCAGTTACCCCGATTTTGAACCGGTAATTTCGATAATTGAAATTTTTATTGTCCGGTTGCTCCACAAGAAAATAATCTCTTGATTGAGAGTAACAACTGGCTCCCAGAAAAAGAAAAAGGATGGTTGGGATTGATTTCAGCAGCATAAGTCTTAATTATAGAATGGTTATTTCCATTTTGGTTGGAAAAATACCCAAAAGTTTGTAAACCTCGTACCCTTCAGGAAAAGTATATTCGTCAAAGTAGATCGGGATACTGTTTGGAATCTCAATCTCTATTTCTTGTCGGGACGGATACTTCGAAAAAGACCTTGGAAGTTTTGCGGGGTTTCAAGATCTCTAATCTTCAGAAAGACCTCCGAATTGCCCGTATTTACTCGGAAAATCGCTTAAAGCTCATCAAATAAATAACAGATTTTAAGTAAAAATATCCTAAATATCTTCCAAGATATTGCAGGTTATATACATTTACCACGTGAATGTCACATTCGCGATACAGCCCACCGGAATCAGGCCACTTCCCTCAAGCTTCCTATCGGAATAGAAACGTTGCCCGCAAGTGCGGACAGTACGATACTGAAGTGAATCATTACTAGAAAAATACGTCAAAGCAGTTTGACCAAACGGATTTTGTCCATTCCGGCAATTCAATTCGTTCTGTCAACCTGCCGCCAACGGCGCTCCCGGGTCGGGATCCATATCGAATGCACGAACTTGTGATACATGTTTGCCTGCAGTAAGAAAATTGGTCCGGCCGGGAGTTTTGAACGCAGTTTATTCTAAATTTGATGCCGGTAAGTAGCGTACCTAATTTTAACTTAAATAAATAGAAGAAACCTATGAAAGAAATGTTACTTAGTTATTGGTGGGTCGGATTGATTGTAATCTGCCTGATCCTTTACAAATTTATTTTACGATTCCTGTTCGGAATGGTCATCGTTCCGGAAGACAGAATCGGTCTGGTTACGAAGAAATTCGTTTTGTTCGGAGCACACAAAGAACTTCCGGATGGTCGCATTGTAGCGACAAACGGAGAAGCCGGGTTCCAGGCCAAAACCTTGGCTCCCGGATTGTATTTCTGGATGTGGGTTTGGCAATACGAAATCACAATGGAGCAGTTTACGGTTATTCCGGAAGGAAAGATCGGATTGGTTCTTTCAAAAGATGGTTCCGAAATTCCAACAGGAAATATCCTGGGTCGAAAAGTGGAATGTGACAATTTCCAGGATGCCAATATGTTCCTGACGAATAACGGGCAGCGCGGTCGGCAAACGAATTATATCACTGCAGGTTCATATCGTATCAATACGATGTTATTCCAGGTTTCCATTACAGAAATGGTTCGTATCCAGGAGAGCATGGTTGGAATTGTAACTACTTTGGATGGTAGACCGATTGACTCGGGTGAAATTGCCGGTAAAGCAGTTGAAGGACATAACAATTTCCAGAATTTTGATACATTCCTGGAGAATGGAGGAAACCGTGGTTTACAGCCGACGGTTATTTTGGCTGGATCCTACAACTTGAATCCATGGGCTTTGCAGGTGGAAGAAACTCCCATGACTGAAATCCCGATCGGATTTGTAGGAGTGGTGATCTCTTATATCGGACAAGATGGAAAGGATCTGACAGGAACCGATTTCAAACATGGAAATATCGTTGAAAAAGGAAGTAAAGGTGTTTGGTCGGAACCATATGGTCCGGGTAAATATCCGGTAAATAAATACATCATGAAAGTGGAGTTGGTTCCTACAACAAACCTGGTGTTGAACTGGGCACAAGCGCGCAGTGAATCGCATAACCTGGATAAGAACCTTTCTACGATCACAGTTCGTTCGAAAGACGGGTTCCCGTTCAACCTGGACGTTTCCCAGATCATTCACGTGCCCACAACCGAGGCTCCGAAAGTGATTGCCCGTTTCGGGAACATGGTGAACCTGGTGACACAAGTGTTGGAACCTACTATCGGTAACTACTTCCGTAACTCGGCACAGGATAGTGATGTAATTGCCTTCTTGTCGACACGTAAGGAAAGACAGGAATCTGCAAAAGCACATATTAAGAAAGTATTGGATGAATACAACGTGAACGCAGTTGATACGTTGATTGGTGACATTGTTCCACCGGAATCGTTGATGAAGACACTGACAGATCGTAAGATTGCAGAAGAGCAAAAAGTGACTTATGAAACCCAAAAGCAGGCACAGGAAACGCGCCAGGGAATGGAGAAAGAAACGGCCATTGCAGATATGCAAAAAGACATCGTAAAAGCACAACAAAGTGTCGAGATCGCAGAACGCACAGCAAATGCAACCGTGAAGAAAGCGGAAGGAGATGCGTCCGGAGTGAAACTAGCGGTTGGAGCAGAAGCAGAAGCAACCAAAATGCGTGCTGTTGCTGAGGCCGAAGCGACACGTGCCCGTGCGAAAGCCGATTCGGAAGCCGTAAAATTAAAAGCGGATGCGGAAGCAGAACGAATTTCCAAGACCGGTTCGGCGGAAGCAAGCAAGATCCTGGCTGTCGGTAAATCGACTGCAGAAGCTTATGAGTTAGCTGTGAAAGCGTTGGGTGGTGAAAACTTCACGCGATACAAAATCACGGAAGAATTATCCAAAGGAAACATCAAATTGATCCCGGATGTCTTGATTGGCGGAAACGGACAACAAGGTGGTTCGGCAATGGACGGACTTTTAGGTCTAAAATTGATGGAAATGATGGATCCGGAAAAGAAATCCGAAGCTCCTCAAAAAATACTAAAGCCTGAGGTGAAACCCAAATCATCGGGATCTTCTGGAGGTGGTAGAACTGAATAAAAAAACAAAAAGGAGCTCAATACGAGCTCCTTTTGTTTTTATAACCGTATGCAATCAGAAATTTAATCCTGTATTAACGCTTTAATTATCTCTTGGGACTTACTTTGCCCACATGAAAGCATATTACTACTGTTTGGGGTTCTTGATCTTTGGAATTGGTATGCTTCTAAGTTTCAATGATTCCTCTGAAGCGACAATTCAAAAACGAAGTGGACAGGAAAGATATATTGATTCACAACTGGATTTGTTGATCGATGAATTGAAAGACTTTCATGCAGATATAGCTGATCCTGGTAAAGCAAAGGAGCATTACTTCAAAACAAGAGTTCATTACAAACACATTGAATTCTTCATTGAGCATGTTTCGCCCATACAGGCTAAATACCAGATCAACGGAGCATTGGTCCCAAAGTTTTCAGAATATGAAGAAGGCTTTATCGTCAATCCTTGTGGATTTCAGCGAGTGGAGGAGATTTTGTTTTCAGGAGAAGAAATCAATTCTCTTGTTTTGGAAAATGAGTTACTGGATTTAATCGAAGTCTTTCAGGAATTAAAGAATGTGTATCTAAGTATCTCATTAGACGATCACCTTTATTTGGAAATGCTTCAGTTGCAATTGGTGCGAATTGCAGCAATGAATCTTAATGGGTACGATGCTACATTCACAAAAACGAATATTCGGGAGGTAGATGAAAACCTCGAATCCATGTTGGAAATCATCAAACTCTTTTGCTTGAAGTTTGGAACAAAAGGTGAATTAAAAAAGAGATTCCGGAAATTCCATGAAGACGTTCAAAATGCTCAAAAATTTCTTCGGAAAAACCAAGACTTCGATACCTTTAACCGGCTTGACTTCATTGTATTTCATGTTGAGAAAATAAATAGTGATCTGGTATTTCTTCACCGTCTTTTGGGTCTTCCCTGGTCCGATCACAAGCAAGCTCTTCGCTTGAATTCGGATCGCTTGTTTTCAAAGGAATCACTTAATCCGCAATTTTTTTCAATCGACTACTCCGATAGATCAAATTTGGAGAAGCAAGCTACTTTGGGGAAATTGCTTTTTTATGATCCCATTCTTTCTGCCAATAATGAACGTGCGTGCAGCAGCTGTCATCAACCCGATAAAGCATTTACAGATGGATTGAGAACCAGCAGGGCATTTAATCATGATGGATTTGTAGAACGCAATGCACCAACCTTGATAGATGCGTTGTATCAAAAAGCGTTTTTCTATGATGGAAAAGCTTATCAAATGGAGCAGCAAATCCGGGATGTGGTTCATAATGAGCGCGAAATGGGAAGCAAACTTTCTGATGTGGTTCTGAAATTGAGAGGAAGTGAAGAATACAAAAAGTTATTTCAGGAAGCATTTGTACTTAAAAAAGACGCAGCTATTTCCGAATATGCGATCCAAAAAGCCATTACGGAATATGAAAAAACGCTGATCTCTATGAACAGTCGCTTTGATAAATACCTTTCCGGCGAGAGGAATTCCCTGACACAACGGGAAATCAATGGTTATAATTTGTTTGCAGGAAAAGCACTGTGTGGTTCGTGTCATTTCTTTCCGCTTTTTAATGGAACTGTTCCGCCTTATTTCATGGATTCGGAATACGAGATTTTGGGAGCTCCGGCAACCAGTGAAAACAAGTCGCTGGATAAGGACAAAGGGCGGTATGAAGTGACCAAAATTTCCAAACAGATGTATGCTTTTAAAACACCTACGATCCGAAACAGTGAATTAACAGCTCCTTACATGCATCATGGAGTTTATTCCGATCTGAAACAAGTCCTTCAATTTTATCAAAAAGGGGGTGGAGAAGGATTTAAATATACTGTACCCAATCAAACATTACCCTTTGATTCATTGCAGTTAAGTGACCACGAGCAAGAGGACATTATTCTTTTCCTCAAATCATTGACGGATACTTCCGGATTAATACAGCATCCTTTTAAACTTCCGTCATTCGAAACTCCTGTGAGTTTGAATTCACGTGTTTGGGGAGGTAGTTATTAGGTGTGCATAACATAATGAGTTACTGAATTTAACAATGACTTTTAATTAGCGCGTAGTTATTTAATAAGCTGGAAATAATCTATTTAAACCTCTAAGCTTCCTTTGTATCATCAAAAAACATTATGAAAAAAGGACTACTACTACTACTACTGTTACATGTATTTTTTGTCGATGGACAAACGCTATTGCCTGCCGGTAGTACTTGGAAATACAACGATACCGGCTTGGATTTAGGTTCAACCTGGAAAGATCCCGCATACAACGATAATTCTTGGGCATCTGGATTGGCAGAACTTGGGTATGGTGACGGAGACGAACAAACGATTGTTTCGTATGGGTCCAATTCCAATAATAAACAGATAACAACTTACTTTCGTAAAGTCTTTTTTGTTTCCAATCCATCTCAATTTCAGGAAATACTTGGAGCGATCCGCAGAGATGACGGAGCGGTAGTTTATATTAACGGAACAGAGGTTTTTCGCACGAATATGCCTGGCGGGAACATTTCTTATCAAACGGTAGCTTCTTCCACGGTCGCATTTACTTCAGAAGACACCTATTATAATTTTGCATTCAGTCCGGGACTTTTAACGAATGGGAATAACTTAATTGCAGTTGAAATTCACCAGGACGAAGCAAGCAGCTCAGATATCAGTTTCAATCTTTCGTTGAATGGATCTCAAAATCCACAAGTGGTCCAGGTTACACGGGAACCTTATTTGAATTCGGGAACTCCCCATTCGATGATTGTCCGCTGGCAAACAGATATTGCCTGTGATTCGAAAGTGCGATATGGTACCAGTCCGAATAACCTGAATTTATCGGCTTCTGTTTTTCCGTATACCACAGAACATGCGGTTCAAATTACCGGCTTACTACCAAAAACAACCTATTATTATTCAATCGGAACTTCATCCGTTGAATTGATCCCTTCCGGTAATAATCAATATTTCAAAACCAGCCCGCTAGAAGGCAGCAGGAATAAATACCGTTTTTGGGCAATCGGTGACGCTGGGATGTCGGACGGAAATCAGCGGGCAGTTCGTGATGGTTACCTGATGTACAATGAAAATCGACACGTGGATGGTTGGATCATGCTGGGAGATAATGCTTATGGAAGCGGGATCAGTGATGGAACTCAAAGTTGCTACCAAACTGCTGTGTTCAGCCAGATGTACGCAGATCTGATTTCGAAAACGGTTTGTTGGCCTGCTTTGGGGAATCACGATTACAACAACCATATTCCTTTTTCACCCGCTCCGGCCTACTTTGATATTTTCAACCTTCCAACGAATGGAGAAGCTGGGGGTGTTGCTTCCGGAACTGAAAAATACTATTCCTACAATTATGGGAACATTCATTTTATAGTTCTGGACAGTTATGATGAAGATCGTTCTGTTACTGCTCCAATGGCAACCTGGCTCGTTTCTGATTTACAGCAAACGACCGCAGAATGGTTAGTTGCATACTGGCATCATCCGCCATATACAAAAGGAAGCCACGATTCTGATAATCCCATGTTTTTGGATGGAGAATGTGAAGAGATCCGGGAGAATATTCTTCCGATTTTGGAGCAATACGGAGTCGATTTGGTTTTGAATGGACACAGTCATTCGTACGAACGTAGTTATTTGGTTGACTCACATTATGGAACTTCCGGAACTTTGACACAACAGATGTTGAAGGATGATGGTTCGGGTGGTCGTTTGGATGATTGTCCGTATGAGAAAGAAACAACCTACTCAAAAGCGCATCAGGGAACGGTGTATGCAGTTGTCGGGTGTTCAGGGAAATTGAGTTCGGTCGCATCCAGTTGGCCTCATCCGGTTTGCAGTTATGCAGATCACGACAACATGGGAAGCTTGAGTTTAACAATTCACGAAAATCGTCTCGATGCTCAATTCGTTTCAACTACTGGTTCTGTTCTCGACCAATTTTCAATTATCAAGAATGCAGGAACTTCTCATCATTTGATTGCATGTCAAAATGAGTTGGTAAATCTGAAACCTTCTTTTCCGAGTAAAGTGTTTTGGCAACCAAACCAGGTACTTGCAGATTCGCTGTCTGTTTTGGTAACACATACTACCATGTATCTTGCAAGTGACACGAATGGCTGTATAGTGGACACCTTCTATGTGGAATTGGATCAATCACCTGCTTGTAATGGAACTGCCGGGATCGCTGAGTTAGCGAACAGATCTCCGAAAGTCTGGACAAATGTATGGCAGGATGAGCAGTACATTCCTGTTCAATGGTCCGGATTTAATGGAAACGAATTGAAAATAGAGATTTGGTCTGTTCAGGGACAGCTCATTTATTCAGAGACAGTTCCAAACAACTCAAATAAACTACTGCTCATCGAAGCAACAAAATTTCTTTCCGGAACTTACCTCTTGCGGGCAAGTGATTCCGAAAACACCCTTTTTCTCAAGTTTTTACATTAACAAAATAAAATAATGATTAAGAATAAAATGCTTTTAGGGCTTTGTATTGTGTTCGCACAAATGGCAGCAGCTCAATGTGACACGACGGATATTTCAGGTAATATGATTGTTAGTAGTTCCACTTTTATGTCAGGAGTATATCGGATCACCGGTAAATTCCAAGTAACGACAGGAACCACAGTTTTTGTACAGCCTTATTCCTCCAATTTATGTGGTTCTTTGGAGATCATCGCTTCTGAGATTGTGATCGATGGAACCATTAATGGTGATTATGCCGGATATGCAGGAGGTACGGGTGGTGCTCCGGGGCAAACGGTTACGAGTTTAACCGGAGATCAAACGGCGATCAATTCCTGTTCTAATAAAGATAACAATGGCTTGGTTCAATTGAGCGGTGGTGCATCCGGTTTGCCGGGAAGTGGTCCGGGTGCGGCATCAGCATCATTGAATGGTGGAAATGGCTCAGGACCCAAACAAATTTGCATGAATAGCGATGATGAAGCCGGAATGATTGCTGGTTCGGGTGGTGGCGGTGCCGGCTCCGGAGCTGCTTACGGTGGAGTCGGGAGTGTCGGAGGAAATGGTGGAGCGGGAACATCTGATTATGTTGCGACGGGATTAAGCGTTTCTTCTGCTTATCCGGTTCAGGGGGGAACAGGAGGTGCGAGCGGATTAGCAGGAGTAGTTTACGGAACGCTTTCAGGAATGGATATCCAATTAGGTTCGGGTGGTTCCGGTGCCGGAGGAGGTGGAAGATCTTTCGATATCGGATTAGCGGGAGGTAATGGTGGTGCCGGTGGTGGTGCCGTGATTCTTCGTGCCTCAACAAACTTAACCGTAACCGGAACAATTTCTGTAAATGGTGGAAATGGTGAAGCAGGTGGTGATGGTGGAAATGGCGGAGCTACACCTAAATGTTGTTCGGACGGATGTGATGATTGCGGCGAAGCGACCCTTTCTACAGGTTCGGGTGGAGCTGGTGGAGCTGGAGGTGGTTCCGGTGGTGGAATCCTTCTTTCTGCTGACAATGACGCATCCATTACAGGAACATTATCTGTAAAAGGTGGAAACGGAGGTGACGGAGGCGCACGAGGAAATGGTGTTTCCTGTAATTACTCAGCTACTTTTTGTGGTTCACAATCACTGACTTCAAATAATGGAAACCCGGGACAATCCGGTGGAGCCGGTGGCGGAGGCCGTATCAAAGTCTTTGTTCCGATCTGTTCTGCAGCGATAATCAATCCAGCAACAACTTTAATAGCAGGTACAGGGAATGGTTCTGCAGGAAATGGAACTTATTTCCTGGGATGCAGCGAATTGTCTGTGATGGAATTGGCTTCCAACTTCAAATTGGATATTTTCCCGAACCCGGCTACCCATGAAATTCAAGTGACGACCAGTTCATTGATTGAAAATGCAGAAGTAAGTTTGATTGATCTTTCCGGACGAATTGTTTATTCAAACAAGCATTCACTGTCTGCAGAACCAACTTCCATTTCATTGGAAAACCTGTCTTCAGGAACTTACCAGTTGTTTTTGAATCATGGTGAGCATTCGATTGTTAAAAAGATAATTAAGAACTGATGAAGAAGCTTGTATCGGTTTGTTTTTTAGCCCTTTCTTTTTTTGGAATGGGTCAGCATACTCCAAAATCAGTAAATGCGTGTTTGAAACCCTTTTATCACGGAGTTGCTTCCGGAGATCCCTTATCCGACCGTGTCATTTTGTGGACACGCATCACACCCGAAAACGGGAGTACTTTACCTCAAATTGTTGAATGGAAGATTGCAAAGGATACGGCATTCACCATCGGATTGCAAAGCGGAGTAGTTTTGACGGATCAGGCGAAAGATTATACGGTGAAAGTAGATCCTATGGGATTGGAAGCAAATACGACCTACTATTATCAGTTTAAATCCGATACATTGAAAAGTGTCATTGGACGAACGCGTACAGCTCCGGTTGGGGATTGTGATAGTTTGCGTTTTGCAGTAGTATCCTGTGCGAATTTTGAAGCAGGTTATTTCAATGTGTTTTCAGCGCTGAAAGAACGAAACGATTTCGATGCGGTGATTTGTTTGGGGGATTATATCTACGAATACGAATCGGGAGGATATTCCCCGAATCCAACGGTAAACAGGCAGTGGGAACCAGCGAATGAGATTCTTTCCCTCCAAGATTACAGAGCACGTTATTCAACCTATCGCCTGGACGATGATTTGCGCGATATGCATCAGCAATTCCCGATCATTGTTGTTTGGGATGATCATGAAACTGCCAATGATGCGTGGATGAACGGTGCTGAAAATCACCAGGCAAATGAAGGAAGTTTTGCCGCACGTAAAGCTGCTGCAAAGCAGGCCTTTTTTGAATGGCTTCCCATTCGCGTAACAGGAACGACAGATCCGTACCAGATTTTCAGAGAAATCAAATACGGTGATTTGGTAGAGTTGATTATGCTGGATACGCGTTTACACGGACGGGATCAGCAAGCTGGAACAAGCGGAAGTACCGTGACTTCAACTACAAGACAATTGCTTGGAACAGATCAGTTTTCCTGGTTAGGAACACGTCTTTCTCAAAGCACGGAACAATGGAAAGTACTTGCCCAGCAAGTAATGATCGCTCCGCTTACTTTGTTTGGAGCAGCGTTGAACGGAGATCAGTGGGACGGTTATCCAGCAGAAAGAAACCGGGTCATCAATCACATTCTCACCTACGATATCAAAGATGTGGTTGTCATCACGGGAGATATCCATTCTTCTTGGGCCAATGATATTCCTGCATCTGGTTACAATGGTTCGACCGGAAGCGGTTCAGCAGGAGTGGAATTTGTTGCTCCGAGTGTAACCTCTCCAGGAATGAATATTCCGGGTGGTGCATCCGCTTTGATGCTTGCAAATTCTCATATCAAGTTCGCAGACTTGTCCGCGCATGGATTTGTTATCATGGATATCAATAAAATACGCGCACAGGCAGATTGGTATTTTGTCAATACGATTGACAGCAGAAATTCCGGATTTTCTTATGCCACTTCGTTTAAGACAACCCATTTGTCAAGAAATTTGACATCAGTAAATGCAGCAAGTATTCCACGAAATGGAATTCAGGGATTCCAGCTTCCGAATTGTCCTTACTATCCATATGTTCCGCCAAGTACCGTCGGATTGAATGAAGATAAACCGGTAATCTTGAGTTTTTACCCGAATCCTGCTTCCGATAACTTGTTTCTGAATATCAGTTTGCCTTTCCAGGAAACCTGTGAAATTTACCTAGTAGACGACTCCGGGAAAAGGATTCAGTTGAAAGAAACCTGGAAAGCACAGACAGGATCTTTCCAATGGATGTTTGATATACATGATTTGCCTGCAGGAATGTACCACTTGTTTATAAAGAACGGAACGAGTTGCGTCCAGGCAAAAGTCGTGAAAGAATAGTCGTAGCGGATTAGTAAATGTACAGGTAGAAGAAAAGAAGTTCGTTAATGACGAGCTTCTTTTTGTTTGTATCAATTAGTATTCTTACCCAAGGTGAAGGTTGGTAAACAATTTCACGCCATAAAAAAAATCTGCGTTATCTACGCCCTCTGCGAGAGAAAAAATACCAGGTACTTCGTCCAACTTACGCAAAACGGAATGTTATCCACAATTATGACAAGAAATTAACCGTTTACCATCTAAAATATCAACATCTCACTTCTTTTGCCTAACTTTCGTTCCGCAATGGAATCCGATTTTTCATATCAATCTTCGCGCATGGAATTGCTCTTCAACACCCTGAAATGGATGCTTGATTCGCAGCAGATCGGTATCAGTATCGAAGAATTAGCGAAACAGGTTGAATTGGGAGAATGGGAAACGCAACATCTTTTCCTGGAGTATTTAGGCAAAGACCCGATTAAGTTCGTACAGCATGCTTTTTCTCCGTCCCTGGCGCAAGTCAATAAACAACAGGCGCAACTTTCAATCTTTGATTCCATTGGGGAGGAACAGGATGAACTACTCACTCATATTGATTTGGACATTCAAATCATAGAGGAATCCCCGGAAGCAATTTACTATTCCATCTTTCCTTATTTTTTGGGAACCGTTTTTATAGCAAACCACGAATCCGGGATTTGCCAGCTGACTCTTGAAGATTCAGAAGTGGGTTCTATCCGCCTAAGAAGATCTTATCCGAAGAGTACCATCCGGGAAGAAAAAACCGGACTGCAGGAATTAGCTTATGAAGCCCTGATGAATTATTTCGTGAAGACAGAGGATCTTCCGGTTATTCCAATTGCAGTGAAAGCAACATCTTTTCAAGTACAAGTCTGGAATGAGATCCAGGCATTGGGAAAATCGGAATTGGCAACTTATGGGATGATTGCTGAAAATTTGGGTGATTTGAATGCGTCCAGAGCCGTTGGAACAGCTGTAGGTGCAAATCCGATTGCCTTGTTGATTCCCTGTCACCGGGTGATTCACCATACGGGTAAGATTGGGAATTTCCGTTGGGAAAGCTGGCGAAAACGAATGTTACTGGCAATTGAAAAATAGAATTATGACACTGGAAGAACTAACAAAAACTCCGATCATAGGAGAATCTGAATTGGCAAAATACTGGCGGGTCGACGATCGGACAATCTATTCGGAATCAAAACCGAGCAACCGGACGGTGGAAACGATTGCATCCAATGTTGCTTTGGTGAAATCACTGAATGAATACAAACCGGTGAAGTTGATCATTTCTATCGCCAAATCTCCCGTTCCGGATAAAGCAACACGCGAGTTGGCTGCAAAAGAGCTTCCGTTGACTTATTCTGCAATGGCAATGATTGCACCCAATAAATTGACCGGATTCATCATCAATCTGATCTATGGAATGAAAAAACCACCTATCCCGATGAAGACTTTCTCCAATTTTGAAGATGCACACCGATGGATTTTGTTACAAGCTTAATAGTAAGTAATGTAACAAAATGAACGGACTTTCGTTTCTCTCTAAAACCTAGGACATGAAACCAATCCTACTTTTCATTCTGTTAACTCTTTTATTTCAATCTGTTTTTGCCCAAAAAGAAGTACGAAGTGATTCAATAAGTGTTTCATTCGCTTACAATCAATCGGAAATTCTGAATTCGGAACAAGTACTTGCACGATTATCCGAAATAGATGCTTCGCTGATTTCGGTTATTAAACTCGTTGGATACACCGATTCAACCGGATCTTTGAAGCGGAACAAAGTATTAGCTTCCGGGAGAATTCAGTCCGTGGAGTATTTATTGAAAAGTCCATCATTCAGCCATGTGAAGATGGAGCTGGTCAATGCAAACGAACTTTCCGGATACCGAACTGTTCCGGATGAAATGAATCGGAGAGTAGATGTTCTGATTTATGTTAAGGAAAATCCTCCGGCTCCGACATTGGCTTTCGAACTCAATAAACCGGTCAATCTGAATATCAATTTCAAAGGTGGAACAGCAGATATTCTCCCCATATCCTATCCGAACCTGGAAAAATTGCTGGATCTGATGCTTGGCGATACAACCCTGCTGGTGAAATTGCATGGACATGTTTGCTGCGCAAATGATATGGAACTATCTGTTAAGCGTGCCTATGCTGTGATGCGTTACCTGAGTTTGAAAGATGTGGATTATAAACGAATGTCAGCTGAAGGATTCAGTAACAGCATGGAATTGTTTCCGGATGATTCGGAAGAACATATGTCGATGAACCGACGGGTGGAAGCGATCTTTTACCGAAAAACAGAGTGATTTTTTTCCTCCCGCTGAGGTTCGCTGAGGAGCGCAGTTGTTTTTAGAAACAGTTTATAAGTTTTTTGTGAGAATTACTCCCAAAGAAACACTTTCTTAAATATTAATTCAAGTTTGGTATGCAATGTTTCTGCGTACCTCTGCGGGAAATAACGACTATAATCCCATCAAACCTAAAGGTAATCTGTGGGAAATATTAATCCTCCACGTAAACCCGGTGCATCCGTCGCGATAATCCCGTCAGTCATCATTTCCGCGAACCTCTGCGCTTTTCTGCGGGAAATACCTGTTATAACTTTCGTGTTCTTCCGTGCTCGTCTGCGGGAAATATTAATCCTCCACATAAACCCGGTGCATTCGCTTCGATAACCCGGTCATCACCTCATATGGAATCGTATCCATTGCCTTTGCAAAAGCCTCCATCGCTTGATTTTGGCCGATAATTTCTACAATATCATTGATTTTCGCATGAACCGAACTGATATCCACCATGATCATGTCCATGCAGACCCGTCCAACTACCGGACATTTGATTCCATGAATAAAGACAGAACCTTTTCCATTACTTAAACTGCGTCTGAAACCGTCGGCGTAACCAACAGGAATCACTGCAATCGTTAGGTCGTCTGTTGCTTCATACGAGCAACCGTATCCGATGAAATCCCCTTTCGGGACTATTTTAATTTGTGAAATCGAACTGTACCAGGAAACGCTTGGTTGCAGGGATGGTTTTAATTCCTTGTTTTCAGTATAGCCGTACATGGAAATTCCCAGACGGATGAGATCATAACAGTATTCGGGGTAACGCAGGGAACCCTCCGAATTGAGAATGTGTGCAAGGAAAGAATCGGAACTGTTTGTTCTGAAGTATGAAACAATCGAATCAAAAGTTGCCAACTGTTTTTTTGTGAATTCGCTGTGAACCGGATTATCTGCATCTGCCAGATGTGAATAGATTCCTTGAATCCGGACTTCAGGTTGCGAATTGATAATAGCCAAAACACGCTCTTTGTCACTTGGAGCAAATCCTAGGCGATGCATTCCGGTATCGAATTTCAGGTGAATCGGATAAGCTGAAATTTGGTGATGGATCAATGCGGTAATAAATTCATCTAATTGCTCGAACGAATAAATTGCCGGCTCCAGGCGATATTCGATAATCAGATCGCTGTGTTCCGGGTCGGGATTCATAACAACAATGGAAGAGGAAATCCCAATTCCTGCTTTGCGCAATTCGACACCTTCGTCTGCAAAAGCAACTCCAAAATCCCGAATACCATTCTGTTGCAAAAACGAAGCAACTTTATCCGCACCTGATCCGTAGGATGAAGCTTTCACCATAGCCAATATTTTTACCTCTTTGGGTAAACGGGATTGATAGAAGGAAATATTGTGTTTGATTGCACTAAGGTTCACCTCGACAATCGTCCGGTGTTTCAATGCTTTTCCTCTTGCCACTTCGTATTCAAAAGCACGGTCCCGATGCGCTTTTACAAGAACAACGGCATTGTGAAAATTTTCCCAGGGAATCGATTTTCCTTCCGGGATAAAATGAAACTCGTCCGGATTGAAGGAAGCAATCAGTTTCTCAATCTCCAATCGCTCATGGGCATGTTTTTCAGACAATCCGATGACAACGATCCGTTTTTTATCCGGTGCCAATTGCCGTTGATGGATCAATGCTTCACTTAAGGCATCCAGATCCAGGTTATAGGTGTCATTGATGATGGTATTTCCGTTGATCCCTTCAAAAACTTCCATGCGCAATGCAAGTGTCGGAAGCGAATCGATCCGTTCTTCAATCTCTTTCGGTTCAAATTGAAGGAAAGCCAGGAATGTTTTCAAAACTCCCAGCATTCCACTGTAACCACTTGGAAAACGGTGATTCTCGTATGGGGAGCAAACCTGGAAATTTCCGGGTAAGCGGTTTTCCAGATCGGCAAATGTATAGGGAATAAATGCCAAACGGCATTCCCGGAAAAGCACCCATTTTTCCAGTAGGTGTTCTTCGTTATTGACAAAGTTTTCGCGATGTGCTTTTCCAAATGCTGTGAAGATACCGTAATCGGGTTGGATCATGTTTTGAAGCACTTTCATTTCTCCCGGTTTCGAGATTCCGGCTTCGATAAAAGCAATGGAAGCATTCTCGTGCATTTCCAAAAGGGATAAAGCAACACCCAATTGCGAATTGAAACTTTTAGGACTTCTGACTACTTTGAATTTATCCGAGATACAATGGAAAATCCATTCTTTAAAAGTTGTTTTTCCAGTGCTTCCGGTTATGGCGACAACAGGATACGAGAATTGTTTCCGGTGGTAGCTTGCCAATTTCTGAAGCGCAACCAATTGATCTTCCACCTGGAAGTAAAGTGCATCCTCCTGAAATTTCACTTCGCTGTTTTTCGCAATTACAAATAAACGGATTCCTTGCCGGTAAGCATCTTCAATGAATTGGTTTCCAGATCTTGTATGACCAGTCAAAGCGAAAAAAAGAGCTCCTTTTGCCTGTTGAATTTTGCGGGAATCGAAGTAAACATGTGTAATAGGCCCTGCATTGGAGCCAATTACCTTTGCTTCAAAAATTGCGGTACATGCTTCGATGGAATAATTTAGTCTCAATGCTCAATTTTATTGTAACAACTGCGACAAAGGGGTTCGTATGTTTCAACTGCTCCAACCAATACCTGTCCTTCGTCCTTTGTTGTTCTATGTGAGTACTGTGCTAAGTTACCACATGAAACGCAAATGGCATGTACTTTTGTAACATATTCCGCGATGCATAAAAGATCCGGCATCGGGCCAAAAGGTTTTCCCAAATAATCCATATCCAAACCTGCGATAATGACACGTACACCTTGTTTGGCCAGATCAGTACAAACCTGGACTAAACCGGGATCAAAAAATTGGGCTTCATCAATGGCAACGATGCGTTCCTTTTTCCAATGTTTTAGAATTTCAGCCGAATTGGTCACCGGAATCGCTTCCAAAGAAGATCCCACATGGCTCACCACCTGTTCTTCATGATAGCGGTTATCAATAGCCGGTTTGAAAAGCAGCAATTTTTGTTGCGCAAATTCCACGCGTTTCAAACGACGGATCAACTCTTCGGTTTTTCCTGAAAACATCGATCCGCAGATCACTTCAATCCACCCGTTTTGTCTCGCTTCAGAAGGAATTTGCTCTAAAAACATCATTTTTCAAGGTTATCAACAATCCAATATAAACAACTATTCGGTTCCGAACGGAAAAACTGTTTCCTGAATTGTAATTTTAACCTGCAAAAATTGTGATTTCTCGTGTCTTAAAATGAATGAGGTTTACAAGTTTTGGCAAATGTTGAAAAATTTCGAAATACTGGAAATATGGAAATGCACGCGTTAATCGAAGAAATTGCAGCTTTATTGGTCAAGATAAAGTCGGGAGAAGCTACTATCGGTGAGTTGGAGGCTTTTGCAGCAGCTACGAATCAATTGAATGAGCGCGCAATTATTTTGCGATATAAAGCGTATGAAGCAAAAGTTTACGGAACGTCGGTTCAGGATCAGGAACCTGTTTCGGAAGCACCTGCTGTTGTAAAAGAAGACATTGCTCCGATCATTGAAGCTCAGGAAGTTCATCCGGAAGCTCAGGAAGAACCTTCTTTTGATCTGTTTGGTATGGAGGACGATGAGGAAGAAGCGGAAGATGAGGTTGCTTTTGAATTGATTGAAGATGAAGTGGAAGAAGTGGTAGACGAAGAACCGATTGAGGAAGTTATTGAACCCGTTCGTCATCACCATGAGGCTCTGGAAGAAAAAGAGCCGGAAGCTCCGGAACCTGCTTTTGCGGCACCGATTGAAAACACACAGGGTTTACATCCGATTTACGGGAAATTGAATTCCAATGACGGAACTTTGGCAGCACGCCTGATGTCTGTTCGGTTGGAAACATTGAAAGGGGCTTTTGGATTTAATGAGCGTCTGCAAATTATCCAGGAATTGTTCAATGGTTCAAATGATGAATTCAACAACCTGATCGAGCAATTGGAAACAATCCCGTCAAAGGAACAGGCAAGGTCTTTGGTAAGCAGTTATGCAAATAAGTACCATTGGGATTCCGAAAGTCAATTGGCAATCGAATTAATTCAAAAAGTTGAACGCAAGTATGCATAAATCACTCTTTCTTCTCATATTCCTGCCGTTTCTTGGATTTACTCAGGTGGAACAAGGTCGTTTGACAGCTGAGAAACTATGTTCTCCGGCTTTTCATGGTCGGGGGTATGTCAATGGAGGAGATTCACTTGCTGCGAATTTCATTGCAGGTGAACTGGAAAAAATGGGCTGTAAATTCTTTCGAAATTCGGCTTTTCAACCCTTTCAATTCAAAGTAAATACATTCCCGAACAAGATGGCTTGTTCCGTCAATGGAAAAGTGCTTATTCCCGGAAAAGACTTTGTGGTGGATCCGGCTTGCCCGGCATACCAAGTAGACAGTTTGAAAGTTTACCGGATTTCAGTGGAAGAGTTATTCAATGGAAAAAAACTAAAGAATAAGATCAGCCAGGCTGCAATGAGCCAATCGAAGGCTTCTGTAGGTTTTGCATTTCATTTCAGCTTGTGGAAAGGTGATACACTGAAAAAAGCACAGGAATTAGCAAAAACTTTGGGAGAATCCATGCCAATCATTGAATTGATTGATACTAAATTTACTTGGAGTGTCAGCCAGGATCAAAGCCGGGCTCCATTGCTCCAGGTTCAATCAAGTGCAGTGGATGCTTCTTTAGATGAATGGATTTTCCAGGTGAAAGTGGACGCTAAAGTGTTGGATCATACAGCGCGAAATGTAATCGCTTACGTTCCTGCAAAGAAGAAATCGAAGAACTATTTTGTGTTCAGTGCGCATTACGATCATCTAGGACAAATGGGGCAAGAAGCCTACTTTCCAGGTGGAAATGACAATGCCTCGGGCACGGCACTGCTTTTGGAAATGGCTCGTTATTATGCGAAGAATCCGGCTGAAGTAAATATTGTATTCATTGCATTTGCCGGGGAAGAGGTTGGTTTACTTGGGAGCAAATATTATACGGAAAATCCTGTTTTCCCATTGAAAGAAATTCAGTTCCTTTTCAACCTGGACATTATGGGGAGTGGCGAAGAAGGAGCAACAGTCGTAAATGCAACTTTGTTCCCCGAGCAGTTTGAAGTATTGAGATCCATCAACGAAAAACAACACTATTTACCAAAAGTGGCATCCAGGGGACCGGCTGCAAATTCCGATCATTACTTCTTCACACAAAAAGGAGTTCCCGCATTCTTTATGTATACGATGGGACCAAACAAGCACTACCACGATGTGTATGATACGTATGAAGAATTGAGTTTCAATAAATTCAACGGTATTTATCAGTTACTGATCGATTTCGAGAAAGTGATTTGCTGGAAACGTTGATGACTTTTCCGGATTAAGAGATATATCTATTCGCTTCCAAAAGGAGTTGTTTCCTTGTCTCGTTGCTTTTTTATTTCGCACCAATTTTGAGTATATTCACTCGCAACTATTTATGAAAGAAATGCGATTATTATTGGTTATTGGGTTTTTTATTTGCTCGAAAGTATTGTACTCTCAAGCATACCAAGGTGTACAGAAGATTAAAACACCCATTCTGACAAAAGCTGCGAATTGTGCTCCCGCAAATAAGACTACCTTTTTGGACTACAATAATGTACGCGCAATGGTACATACAGCAGGAAATTTGTGGCAAGTTCCAGGTCAAAATTTCTCTCAATATGAAATTCCTAAGAATTCGAAAATCATGTGTTTTTTCACTTCCGCATTGTGGTTGGGTGGAACAGATGTGAATGGACAATTAAAATTGGCTGCCTTGCGTTATCGTCAAGGTCAGGATTATTGGACAGGCCCGCTTGCCAATACAACTGCTGAGATTGACCCGAGCGAATGTTTGAAATACGATAATCATTTTACTTCGAGTAAGGATCTGGTGCGGCAATTTGATGCCTGGTATAACGCCGGAGTTTTGGATCAGCAAAATGGAACAAGTTTGCAGACCAGTAATTTTCCTAATTACCAGGTTCCTGAGTTTATCAAAAATTGGCCGGCTCACGGCGACTTATCCAAAGGTCAGGATTATCATTTGGCTCCTTTCTTTGATCGGGATAATGACGGGGATTATGAATGGCAAGAAGGGGATTATCCCTGGTACGACATCAATGGAACAAAAGATTGCAAAACCGACAGAAGGGTTTCGCTTTATGGCGATTTCAATATGTGGTGGGTGATGAATGATAAAGGGAATATCCATACCGAATCCGGTGGGGAACCTATCGGGATGGAAATCCGGGCACAGGCTTTTGCTTTCGCTACCAATGACGATGTGAATAACATGACCTTTTATAATTACGAATTGATCAATAGGGGAACTCAAACCTTGTATAATACTTATTTTGGAGTTTTTACCGACGGAGCTCTCGGTGATCCGTTTGATGATTATGTGGGTTGTGATGTGAGCCGTGGATTGGGTTATTTCTATAATGGAGATGCGGTTGACGGAGATAATCAAGGTTTTTATGGATATGGATCAAATCCTCCAGCTTGTGGTGTCGACTTTTTTGAAGGGCCTTACCAGGATAATGATACATTGGACAATGCTTTTGGAATTGGAGACGGAGAAGCGTTGAACGGAATCGGTTACGGAGATGGAATTGTGGATAACGAGCGCTATGGAATGAGACGCTTTTTGTATTATGTGAATGCAGGAGGCGGAACCAATCCGAACCAGACAGACCCGACCAATTCCGCGGATTATTATAATTTCCTAAGAGGAAGATGGAAAGATAATACCCCGTTTTATTATGGTGGGAACGGGCATATTTCTGATCCATCCGTTAATCCGAATGTGACTTGTGATTTCATGTTCCCGAACGATACCGATCCGTTGGGATGGGGAACGGATGGAGTTCCGCAACCGATCTGGACGGAGCAAACAGCGAACAACCTGCCTTATGACCGTCGTTTCTTGCAATCTGCCGGACCGTTTATTCTAAAACCGGGTGCCGTCAATAACATTACGGTCGGAATGGTTTGGGCAAGAGCGTTGGGAGGAGATCCATTCGAATCAGTAAAAAGCCTGCAGTTGGCAGATGACAAAGCGCAAGCCTTGTTCGAGAATTGTTTTCGTGTGCTCGAAGGACCTCATGCGCCGGAATTGACCGGACAGGAATTGAAGAACGAATTGATCTTGTATTTATCCAATGGTCCGGCATCGAATAATAAGAAAGAGAATTATTCGGAATTTGATCCCTTCATTGTTACGACTATCCCGAATGCTGACAAACATTATCGTTTTCAGGGGTACATGATTTACCAGTTGAATAAATCCAACGTCAGCGTTTCCGATCTGGAAGATCCGACGAAAGCGCGTCTGGTTGCTCAAGTGGATCTCCAGGATGGAGTGAAGCGATTGATCAATTTTGAGTTTGATGAGAATCTTCAGGCTTCTTTCCCGGTAGAGAAAGTAAAAGGCACTGATTTGGGTATTAAGCATACATTCAGAGTAACAGAAGATTTGTTTGCTTCCGGAGACCGCAAGTTGGTCAATTTCAAGCGCTATTATTTCATGGCGATTTCGTATGCATATAACAATTATAAACCCTATGATCCAAGTGATCCGAATGCAATAGATGGGCAGAAAAAACCGTTCCTTGGAAGTAGGAAAGCTGCAATCGGTGAAGTGAAAGCCCTGGAGTTGATTCCGCATGATCCCGCTCCTGAATCGATGGGAACGATGCATTTGTCTTCATATGGTATTACACCACGTATCACACGATTGGATGGAACCGGAAACGGGGGAAGAGAATTGGAATTGACTACTGCATCGG
>CBFGNC010000029.1:0-32698 GCA_965650135.1 uncultured Fluviicola sp. | reverse complement strand
CTGTTACAGCCGGACAAATTACCGAAGATGCATTGATGGTTGCATTGATGGTACTGATCGGCGGTACAACTACAGCTCCGCTTTTGGTACAACCCACCGCATCTGTCACCTGGAAAGCATAGGTTCCGGGAGCAACATTTGAGATCGTAGCACCTGTAACCGATGGATTGGAAACCCAGAAATACGTATAGGGCGCTGTACCACCTGTCGGAGATAAAGTTGCCGAACCTGTTGCAGAAGTACATTGACTCGGTGACGCTGTATAAGTAACATTTACCGGTGAACTGGTTCCTACGTAAACAAACGTTTCGCCTGTACAACCGTTTGCATCCGTTGCGACTACTGTATAAAAGTTGTTTCCCTGTAAATTTGTAGCTGTATTCCCTGTTTGACCGTTGCTCCAGGAATAAGTATACGGATTGACACCACCCGAGCCAAATGCAATCGCACTTCCATTCGGTTGAAGACAAGTGGCGTTTGTAATGGTTTTATTAACTGTAATCTGAGGAGTTTGTGTAATACTCGCCCCCAGATAATTCGAATGACATCCTTGCGCATCTGTGATAACTACCGGATAAAACCCTTGACTCAAACCCGTGATTGTGGAGCTTGTTGCCCCATTGACCCACAGGTAGGAATACGGAGCAACACCACCTGAAGCTACAGCTGTAGCTGTTCCGTTAGTGCAACTTGCAACTGTCGTATTGATAGAAGCCGTAATGTTCGATAATTGCATCACAATAATATTTGTATCTTCCAAATGCAATAGACAACCCGTTGTCTGATCCAGGATGTCTCCATCATACGATCCGATGGGAACACTGATATTATTCCCGGTATAAACCGTAGAAGTCTGTGCGTTCGTCCAGGTATACGTAAATGGTCCCGGAGTTCCACTCGCCTGAACAGCATCAATAGTTCCCATAGTTGCCGGACAGGTTGGAGAAGTTACGTTCACATCAAAAACAAATGAAGGAGCGTAACTGTTTTGCGTATATCCGACAAGACCGCCGCCGGCTGCCTGGCAAAAAAGTCCCCCATTAGAAGTCATTGCGATATTAGTCAATTGATCCGTAGCGGAATTTACATTCGCGTGAACAATCGATGTCCCGTTCACATAATAAGTATAGGTGATCGGAAGCGGAATTCCAGTGGTAGTAATCGTATAAATCCCGTCATTATTACACGGCGTTTGTGTTACTACACCTGTTGCCGTTTGCCCCATTGCTTGGAGTGTAAGGCTTAACAGGAAAAGAAGGCAGAGATTAATTTTTTTCATAAAAGCAATTTTAATTGATACATCTATAGACTACTTATTAAATGATAAGTTGCATGAATAGAAACGAAAGATTCACCTTTAAGGGGGGGGAATAAAAAATAAAAACAACTCCGTCCCGAACCATTTTCATATGCGAAATATGTAAAAAACATCACTAAATATATAAGGTTAAGTCTGTATTATCTTCCTAAATTGGATTAAACGAAAAGTTACTGAATATGAAACATTTACTTACTTTATTTTTATTCTTCGCAGTCAGCACTTCCTACGGTCAGGACACAACGTATAATCATTGGTCTGTGGATGCTCAATTTGGTTTGAACAACCCGATATACCCCATGACAAATGGTTATGATGCGGCCACACTCAATCTTTTCCATGTTGGGTTGGGTTTCAGGTATGCGATCAATACAAAGTTCGGATTACGTCTGGGTGGTGCTTATGATAATTTCAGAGAAGGCCCCCGATCACGGTATTTTTCTTCAGAATACTACCGGGTTTCCTTAGAAGGAGTTGCCAACCTTGGGAATATAATGGATTTCCAAAGTTGGACACGTCGGATAGGATTACTCTTCCACATGGGTGTAGGATATTCTGTTCTGAACGGTGCTTTAATTAATCCGAATCACATGATGCACGCCATCATAGGATTAACTCCCCAGGTTCGCTTATCCGAGCGTTTCAGCATAAGTATTGATGCGACGGTTATTGGGAATGTTTATCAAAACTACACCTATGATCTTCATTCACTTTACAATGGCCGGGGTATAGACAGCTATCTGATCAACCTTTCCCTTGGTGTTCAATTCAATTTCGGACGCAGGGCACAACATGCTGACTGGGTAATTGTTCCTAACAAAAACGCTGAGATCCGCTTACTTCAGCAACGAGTGGAAAGACTGGAAGAGCAGCAACGAGATGATGATGGTGACGGAGTTGCCAACTGGCTGGATGAAGAGACCGGTACTGCACCCGGAGCGATTGTGGACACAAAAGGGCGTACAACGGAACCACGGGACAGCGATGGAGATAATATTCCTGATGACCTGGATGACTGTCCGTTTGAAAAGGGCTCTCCTGCAATGAAAGGATGCCCCGAACGAAGCGGGAATATTTCGCCCAATAGCAGCGATGCAACGATCACATTGATTGAACAAAGTGAGGTGAAGTTTGCAACTGACAAATCCGATCTGACTCCTTCTTTTAAACAAATGCTTAAGGGAATAGCGACTGTAATGAAAGGTAATCCTTCCTATAAACTCCATATAATCGGACATGCTGATGATCGCGCATCGGAGGAATACAATATGAAGCTGTCACAAGAACGCGCCGAAGCCACCAAAAATTATCTGGTTGAACAAGGTATTTCCGCAGACAGGCTGACAACTGCCGGACTTGGAGAAACACAGCTTAAAAATCCGGCGAAAACCGTTGAAGCAAGAGCGGAAAATCGCCGTGTACAGTTCGATATACGTTAAACGGAACTTTTTATAAACAAGAAAGAACAGAACACCCGGCAGATTTGTCGGGTGTTTTTGTGTTAAATTCCTTCTCCAATCAACTTTCAATATAAAAGGATCAGAATGAGAAATAGATAAAAATTTCCTACACACCATTTTCCATTACCTGATAGGTCGGATCTTCCGTTACATTGATCTCAATGAGTTTATCTGCATTGATTAAAAGCTTTCTGCAATCGGCACTCAAATGGTGTAGACGGAGTGTTTTACCAAGCTTTTGATAACGTTCTGTCAAAGAATTCAACGCTTCAATGGCCGACATGTCCGCAACCCTGCTTTCAGAAAAATCGATCACAACTTCCAGCGGGTCATTTGCCACATCGAACTTTTCATTGAATGCCGAAACAGAACCAAAAAATAATGGACCAAAGATCTCGTAATGTTTAACTCCAAGGTCGTCTGTAAACTTGCGTGCCCGGATCCGTTTCGCATTTTCCCAAGCAAAAACCAAGGCGGAAATAACGACACCGATCAATACAGCCAATGCCAGATTGTGCATGAACACCGTAATCAGCGTAACGATGAGCATGATGAAAATATCGGCTTTAGGCATTCTTCCGAAAATTCGCAAACTGGTCCATTCAAATGTCCCGATTGCCACCATGATCATCACTCCTGTCAAAGCGGCTACGGGAAGTTCACCGATTACCGGTGCACCAAAAAGCACAATGACCAGAATTGTCAATGCGCTGACAATTCCCGACAACCTTGCTCTTGCTCCTGCCGACAAATTAACGAGTGTTTGCGCAATCATCGGGCAACCTCCCATTCCAAAGAAGAATCCATTCAGGATGTTCGCTCCTCCCTGAGCAATGCTTTCCCGGTTCCCATTTCCTTTGGTCTGGGTCATTTCATCCACCAAATTCAAGGTCAGCAATCCTTCCGTCAGACCAACTCCCGCCATAATTGCCGCGTAAGGTGCTATGATCCACAAAGTATTCCACTCCATTGGTACCAACGGTATATGGAATGGCGGTAATCCTCCCTGAACGGATGCAATATCGCTGACAGTCTTCGTGTCAATCCCGAGGAAATAGACCAACCCGAAAACAACTATTATTGCCAAAAGAGATGCCGGAACTGTTTTGGTGATTTTAGGCACCAGGATCACCAGTCCGATTGTCAAAGCGACCAATCCAAGCATGATGTACAGTGAAAATCCTGTCAACCAGCCCGCATGCGGACCACTTGTTCTGAACTGGGAAACCTGGGCAAGAAAAATGACAATTGCCAGCCCGTTCACAAAACCGTACATCACGGATTGTGGCACCAATCGGATGAACTTTGCCAGTTTAAAAAGCCCGACAAGGATCTGAAACACTCCGGCAAGTGCCACCGCTGCAAAAACATACTCCAACCCGTGAGACTGCATCAAGGCAATCAGAACAATCACCGTAGCACCTGCCCCACCGGAGATCAATCCCGGCCGGCCACCAAAAATGGCTGTGAACAATCCCATAATAAAGGCGCCGTACAATCCCACAAGCGGAGGAAAACCTGCTAATAGTGCAAACGAAAGTGATTCGGGGATCATGGTCATTGCTACGGTTAATCCCGCAAGGATTTCTGTCTTGTAATTGACAGATTGTTTGAAGTCAAACAAATTAAAGGTCTTTTTCATTCGAGCTGCAAATATCGCTACAAAACTTAAAACGAAAAAGTATCCGAAACTGCTATTTTGCCGGCCGGATGAAACGACTTTAATGAACCGGGTTTGTACTAAAAAGATAACTGTCCACTCATTGGCGAACAATTACCTTTTTCTCCGGTGGAAAGATACATTTGAAGATACAGGATCAAACTAAAAAATAGTGTCCTGTTTAACTCAATCTACTGCTGCATAGCACGGCATTCCTGCGCGCACTTCATACACATTTCAGCACATTCGCGGCAATGTTCATTGTCGTGTTTACCGCACTCCTTCGCACAACGCTCACAGAATTCCGAGCATAATGCACACATTTTAGCAGCGTCCTCACTTCCAAGGCTCATCAATTGTGCTGCTGCATAACACATGGCACTGCATTCCATATCCAATTGTATACAGCGTGCCATCATTTCAACGTCTTTTTCCTGCAAACAGGATGATGCGCAATGATTGCAGATCGAAGCACAACTCAAACACGCGTCGATACAGCTTTTGTAATCGTGATAATTCATAACTCTTCATTTTTGAACGAGTCAAGAAGTTAAGGAAGAAATAACCGAAAGGCAAAAAATTTCACAATCGTTTAGAAAAATTAGCTTCTTCCACTAATTAGCGGATAAATAGCCTGCAGCCTTATTCAAGAACCAATTTGATGGTATCTGATTTCGTTCGTGCCATCAACCAGGTGTACAATTGCTGACGTTGTGCAATTTTCAGGGGTTTACCTGTATTGACCACAACCAGGGTCAATGTATCCGGCTTCTTATCCGGATATTTTTCAATGATCCGGTCTGCACTGTAAGAACGAAAACCCGGAAGAAGAGCTTCCAGTTCGCCGGTTAGATCGGGAATGACATTCAACATGCCAGTCCGGTTTACGGATTGAATTTTCAGTGAATCGCGTCTGAAAACGTCGTTGAGGATACTTGACCTGATCTGTTCCAGATCTATTTCCTGTTTTGAATTAAGCCCTTGCCTTACAAGCAATTCTGTATTTCCAAGATCATATGCTTTCAAGTTGTTCCGTATTGAATCGATCAGCAATTCCGGCAGGTGTTTCCCGATGAGAAGCACATTGATCTTTGAAGGATTCTCGTCGTACCTGAAATTCCTGGAGACAACCAGTGCATTATCGAATTGAAACTGCTCATCGACAAATTGTTTAGCCCTGCTTTCAAAAAGGCTTTTGTTAACAATGTTGTAGGTCAGGTAAATACTGGGAAGAATGGTAACGAATATGGTCAGTAGAATATACCTGGAAACTTTTCTTCCACGTTGGGGTTCTTCAAATGACTTCCGTTTGAACTTCATTAAACGTATGATCAGGAATGTACTGATACAGATGAAAATGCTATTGATGCAATACAGGTACAATGCCCCGAAAAAGTAATAGTAATTGCCCGTTGCCAATCCAAAACCGGCTGTACACAACGGTGGCATCAAGGCTGTGGCAATAGCAACACCCGGAATTGCGTTGTTCTTTTCTTTCCGGGTTGCGGCAACCACTCCCGCAAGTCCGCCAAAAAAAGCGATAAAAACATCCCACAACGAAGGCGTGGTGCGTGCAAGAAGTTCACTTTGAGCTTCATCTATCGGGGTGATTAGGAAATAAATTGCAGAAGTCCCGATACTGATAATACTTGCAATAATGACATTCCGAAGTCCTTTTTTGACCAAATCAAAATCATCTGTTCCCATTCCAAGTCCAATTCCCATAATCGGTCCCATGAGCGGGGAAATCAGCATGGCGCCGATGATCACTGCCGTTGAGTTCATGTTCAAACCGATCGAAGCAACCAGGATAGCAAATATCAATGTCCAAAGATTGGCTCCCACGAAATCGGAGTTTCGTGTAATGGAATCAATTACTTTTTCTTCATCCGCCTGGTCATGACGCAAATTGAAGCGTCGAACGATCTTTTGTTTAAATACCTGGAGCCACTGTTTTTTTTCTACACTCATACAGATAGAAAGTTACTGTTTCAAATCGGTGTTTTTACTTTTTTTCGAAAGTTTAAGTAATAAAATCCCGGTAACACCGGCAACAAATGAGGCGGTCAGGATACCGTATTTCGCCTGGTCCGTGTAGAGCGGATTGGTAAATGCAAGTCCGGTAACAAATAACGACATGGTAAACCCAACACCCGCCAAAACGGCAACTCCGGTCACATGCATCCAGTTGGATCTTTCCGGTAATTCCGAAATATTTAACCTCACCGCCAGCCATGTAAAGGAGAATACACCTACAAACTTGCCTGCCAATAGCCCGACGATGATCCCCAGGCTGACCGGATTCCCCAGTGATGAAAAAAAGTCTCCGTGAATGATAATTCCCGCGTTCGATAATGCAAACAAAGGCATGATCACAAAGGCAACCCACGGATGCAGTTTATCTTCAATTTTCTGCAGGGGTGTTTCGGCATCCAGGCATCTTTTCTTGATGGATTGAATGATATCATGCTGTTCAGGTGTAGTCAGTGAACTATTCAACGGGATCTGTTCTTCGAAATCGTCCAGGTGAAGTTTGGTCTTTTTAGCGAATTCATCTTCGTTGATCTTTGTTCGGGCCGGAATCGTAAATGCCACCAATACTCCGGCAATAGTAGCGTGGACCCCTGAAAAAAGGAATCCCACCCAAACCACTATACCAAGCACCAAATAAAAAAACATGCTGCGGATCCCGAGAATATTTCCAACTGCAAGAACAAGTAAAAATACACCCGCAATCAGGAGCGGCATCCATGCGATCTGGGCCGTATAGAAAAAAGCAATCACCAAAACCGCCCCCAGGTCATCTGCAACTGCAAGGGCCGATAGAAACACTTTTACCGAGGAAGGAATATGTCGTCCGGCCAACGACAGGAGTCCCAAAGCAAATGCGATATCCGTCGCCATCGGGATTCCCCAACCTTTGGAACTGTCAGAACCAATATTTACCAGCAAATAGATCACCGCCGGAACAATCATCCCACCCAATGCCGCAATCATAGGAAGTGAAGCCTTTTTCGCCGTTGACAGTTCGCCCGCCATAAATTCGCGTTTTAACTCCAGTCCTATCACAAAAAAGAACAAGGCCATTAACCCGTCATTGATCCATACATGCAAGGGGACATCCAATCCTTGCCCGTTAAAACTAACCGCGAAATGCGTTTCCCACAATTCATGATACGATTCACTCCAGGAAGAGTTTGCCCAAAAGATGGCAGCTACCACACTTATAAACAAAACAATGCCTCCTGTATATTCACGGTGAATGAAGCGATTGACAGGTTTTAAGATATAATCAATAGGAGATTTTGCCATGACGGTTTCTTTGCGAAAAAGATATTTTTAAAACCATTAAAGATACACATATTTTCTCCTTTTTCTCTGGGAATTCCCATGAAGAGTTTCCTGCCCAAGCGATACTTATCATCTTCAGAATTAAACCGAAATTAATCATCAAAACTATTAGTAGATGTATTTTTTCATTTTTGGTCATTCGATTCTAAAATTTAGGTAAGTACTTGAAGCGATGTCAGTAGGCTTCAATTGAAATCAACTGTAAATTTTGAAAAAAGAACGAAAAGCGCTAATATGAATCAGTTTAAAAAAAAATCAATTCTAATCAATAATCGCATTCAGTTCTTTTATTGCATTTTCAATAAAACCTTCTTTGTTCTTTTTAACTTCCTTCAGGAGCTCTTTTTGCGCATCCGGTAGAACCGTATATTTTTCCGCCCATAAGTTTATCTCAATCAGTAAGGGAAGTAAATCAATCCCCTTCCCGGTGAGTTGATACAACACTTTTGCTTTGCTTTCCGGATGTGACAATTTAGTAATCAGTCCGTTTTCTTCCATTGCCTGTAATCGGGCAGCAAGGATATTCGTTGCTATTTTTTCTTCCGATTTTAGAAAATCACCATATGTACATTGCTTGGCAAATATCAAATCCCTAATAATCAGAAGGGACCATTTATCTCCCCAGATATCAAGTGAAGAACTAACCGGACAATCGGATCTTTTTTTCATGTGTATTGAAAAGTTTTTTAATTCACTTGCATTTAACAAGTGAATTAGTATATTTACACTTGCAAAATGCAAGTAAAAATACAAATTAATCAGATACTATGAAAATTCAAGGAAAAACAATACTGATTACAGGTGGTGCTTCAGGAATCGGATTAGAGGCGGCAAAACAGTTTATGACTCTTGGAGCTAAAGTTATTATCACCGGAAGAACCCAGCTGAAATTGGATGAGGCAAAAAGATTATATCCCGAATTAATAACGATCCAAAGCGACATAGCGAATCCGAACGAAAACAGTTCACTTTTTGACCAAGTGAAAGAAATGGGAGGAATAGATATCTTGTATAACAATGCCGGTGTTTTGAGTCCTCCGGCAAATCTCGGTATTGCAGACGACAAACATTACACTATCGCAAAATATGAGATCGACATCAATTACCTGGGGGTGATCCACCTGAACAACTTGTTCATGGAAATGCTTCAATCGAGACCGGAAAGTGCGATCATCAATACAACATCCATCCTAAGTTACGTACCTTCCTTAATTGAATCAACTTATTCTGCTTCAAAAGTAGCGCTGCGGTTTTATACCGAAATTTTACGTGCGCATCTCAAGGCGCTAAACAGTAACTTAAAAATATTCGAATTACTGCCACCCGTCGTTTCCACTGAAATGACCGCAGCAAGAACCGGTAAAAAAATTACTCCGGAAAAATTAGTCAAGGCACTTATTTCAGGGATTCAAAAAGATCGTTACACCATTCGTGTGGGAGACACCAGGTTAATTTATTTTTTCAACCGATTTTCTCCTAAATTAACCTTCGGATTAGTCAATCCTAAGGCAACGAATCAATTATTGAAAGCATAAATCGATATAAAATGAAAGCATTCACTCTAAACCGTTATGGTAAAAACGAAAAACTACAATTGACAGATGTGGCTGAACCTATTGTAACGGAAAATGACGTTTTGGTAGAAGTTCACGCCGCCGGATTAAACCTGCTGGATTCCAAAATTAAGTCGGGAGAATTCAAGTTGCTCCTGCCTTACAAACACCCGGTAATACTCGGACATGACGTTGCGGGAATTGTAACTAAAGTGGGGGCAAAAGTGACGAAGTTTAAGGTTGGTGACGAAGTATATTCCCGGCCTTCAGACTTCCGGATCGGGACCTTTGCAGAATTCATTGCCATCAACCAGGACGATGTTGCTCATAAACCCAAGAATATTTCCATGGAAGAAGCGGCATCCATTCCTTTGGTCGCTCTGACCGTTTGGCAAGCTCTGGTTGAAAGGGCAAATCTTAAGAAAGGACAAAAAATCTTCATTCAGGCCGGTTCGGGAGGAGTTGGAACCATTGCCATTCAGCTGGCAAAACATCTTGGGGCAACTGTTGCCACGACAGCCAGTGAGAAAAGTTTTGATTTACTCAAAAGCCTTGGGGCAGATATACTGGTAGATTACAAAAAACAGGATTTTGAAGATGTCTTGAAAGATTACGATGTCGCCCTGAACAGCCAGGACAAAAAGACATTGGAGAAATCAATCCGGATTGTAAAACCCAATGGAAAGATCATTTCTTTATCCGGTCCGCCAACTCCTGAATTTGCCAAAGCGATTAAAGCCTCCTGGTTTGTGAAAATTATTTTTTCACTGATCAGTTCCGGTATCCGAAAAATGGCAAAGAAAAGGAATGTTGGATATTCTTTTCTCTTTATGAGAGCTGAAGGAAACCAGTTACAGGAAATTACCGGACTGATCGAATCCGGCAGTATCAAACCTGTCTTAGATAAAGTATTTCCATTTGAACAAACCAACGAAGCTCTGTCGTATGTTGAAAGCGGCCGTGCAAAAGGGAAAGTTGTTTTGAAGATAAAATAGTTTGTTTCTTCCAACAAAAATGCAATGAAACAAAAAAGTCCGGCAGAAATTCCGGACTTTTTTTGTAACTCAATTATTTATTGGATGATTCGGAGCGCTTGCTATATACAGAAACATTCGATTCCGTAAAAACACGCTACTCACAACCATTTTCAGAACATTCACCTGAACTTGAACAAGATTCCGAACCTGTTGTTGCACATTCGGTTGTTTTTGTTGAAGTGGCTGAACTGTATTTCGAATACTCGAAATAGCCAAGGAAACTTAAACTGAGAACCAAACCAATCCAAAAGATTGCCTTTGATCTTTTTACCCTGCGCTTTTCTTTATCCGTTGGGGCGCAATCACATGAATTTCCTGTATTGCAAGTATACTTCGGAAGCACATAGAGTGAATAATAAGATATGGTGAACGAAACTGCGCTAATCGCAATTAACAGCGGTTCTAATACGTTCATGACCGGTGAATTGGCAATCGTTGCGGAAGAAACACCAAATAGTGATGCTACCGGGCTTGCACAAACGCCAACGCAGGCACCGCTTTTACAACAAGCCAATAAAACCGGGGCTGAAGAGGTTAATCCGCCGGTTATAGTTGTCCAGATGGTTCTTTTTGCTTTCATTTATTAGTGTGTGGTAGTCTGAGGGGTATTACATTCCGACTTACATTTTTTATTTTTTGAGTCGCAGGAAGAAGCGGTACATTTTTCGCCGCATTTTTCACATGTTTTGTCTTTACATTTTCCTTTGGAACATTCTTTTTTTGTGCACTTCTTTTCACATGTTGAAGTATTCGGTTCCTGGGCAATGCTTGAAAGCGCGACCAAAAGTACGGCAGCAGATGATAAAATTATTCTTTTCATGTTGTATGATATTAGTTGCTACAAAACTATCATGTGCTTCCTGCATACGGTGTTAGTCACTCGTTATTGTCGTGTTAATGACTTGTTAACAGTAGAGAACAGGAATATTTTAGCCTACTTTTGACTTCATGAAGCAACGTACCAGAACATTCCTTCTTCCAACATTGGCTCTTTTTGCGCTATTGGTAATACAGGTTGTCTGGATCTTTCAACTGGTGAGCAGCAAAGAACGCATATTCAATGAAAAAGCAACCATGGCCATTTCGGGAACCGTGAATGCTTTAAACAATGACCGGGAACTTTGCTCCAATATGGGAGGCATGTGCCGGGGTGAAGTGATGCAAAACTGTCCTTTGCGGTTATCACATACGGACAAACGAAAGATTGATTCCGTATTAAAACAACAGTTGGAGTACTACCAGTTAAAAACGAACTACTCCCTGATCATTTCAAAAAATGGAAAAACCATTTCCAAAACCCGGATCAGCGACAATGTCAACAATAAATACATCAAAAAACTAGCTGTTAACGGCGGAAGAGATGAGATCGAATTTCAATTGTCCCTGCCGGGAAAATACAGCTATATAACCAAAGAAATCGGATTGCTTTTTTCAGCTTCTATCGCATTGATCGTTCTCATTTCCATCTTTTACATGAAAACCATCATTTCTTACCGGAAAGAAAAATTGCTTTCCCAACGAACTACTGATTTTCTGAATACCATCACCCACGAGTTCAATACTCCACTGACAAATATCGGGCTGGCATCCAAAATGTTGCAGAAAACCGGGACGGATGATCCAAACAAATCAGGAACATACTTTGAAATTATCCGGAGTGAAAATGAAAAGCTAAAATCCCAGGTTGCTGACATTTTGAATATGACTGCACTGGAAAAAGGCGAGTTACTCCTTAACAGGGAAACGATCGATATGCACAAACTTCTGAATGAACGCCTGCATTGCTTTTCCGTACGGTTAGAAAAATTGAACTTTCAGGTTCACTTGCACTTAACGGCAGAAAACAGCCTGATTTCCGGTGACGCAGTATTGCTTTCGAATGCTGTCAACAACCTGATCGATAACGCCCTGAAATACTCACCCGATACCCGTGAATTGACTATTACCACGTTTAACCAGGCGCATACTCTCTGCATTGAATTTGCCGATAAAGGAATCGGGATAGCCCCGGAAAACCATCCGTTGATTTTTCAGAATTATTTTCGGGTGAATACCGGGAATATCCATAACGTAAAAGGATTCGGGATCGGACTGGCATATGTGCAGAAAGTAATCGAACTGCACCAGGGTAAAACACAGGTCAGAAGCGAGTTGGGACAAGGCACCACATTTAGTATTGTTTTACCTTATTTGAAATGAAACCGGCTACTCCCAATATTTTACTCGTTGAAGACGATCCCAACCTGGGATTGCTGTTGCTGGACCTTTTACAAACCGAGGGATTCAATGTGAAACTGATCCGCGACGGTGAAAGTGCTTTAACCCATTTTAAAAAGGGAGCTTTTTCATTGTGTTTGCTCGATATCATGTTGCCGAATGTAGACGGTTATACGATTGCCAATGAAATCCGGTTAATCGATCCCGATCTCCCGATCATTTTTATGACGGCAAAAGCTCTGAAGGAAGATAAACTGAAAGCCTACCAGATCGGAGCGGACGATTACATCGTAAAACCGTTCGACGAAGAGGAACTGATCTGGAAAATCAAAGCCTTTGTGAAACGGGTACCGATCCAAACCAAATCGTCCATTCCTCCTACTCTCATCGGACATTACACTTTTGATTATGAGAACTTAAGTTTAAGTGACGGGAAACACACGCAAAGAATCACATCCAAAGAAGGAGAATTGCTGCTATTTCTTGTAAGCAATAAAAACAAACTGGTGAAGCGTGAAGAAATCCTGCTTCAAATCTGGGGGCAAAATGATTACTTCATGGGACGGAGTCTGGATGTGTTCATTACGAAACTCCGAAAATACCTGAAAGGTGATCCGCACATCAAAATAGAAAATGTATTCAATGTGGGATTTATCTTCAAAGTCAATGAACTGAAATAAAAAAGTATCATCCGCGCGGCGAATCATGCTTTTTCAAAGTTTGTTCCGGAACCGGTTCAATTCCGCTCGTAAACAACCCCGTTCAATTTCATGGTATAAGTCCACGGATCTGAAGGGTCTTGTGTAGGTTCCTGATCGATACTCAATTTCTTGGTAAATATTTTCATCACAGATCCTTTTACCCTGACTGTTCCTCTTACTGTAAACGTAGCTGCACCATAGGATTCATACACTCCTTTACTGTCCGATCCGATAACCAACGAATAACTTTTATCGGAATCATATCCCATCCAGGTCCCAACGTAATCCGAATTGACAGTTGCAACTTTTTTCTTGCAGGAAACAGCACACGAAAGAAGCGCGATGCTCAGCACATAAATAATTGTTTTCATAACAAATGAATGCCTAAAATATTAAATGGGAATTTAAGGTGGCGGTTCAAATTCCTGTGAAGATCCGGAAACTTTTCCCGACTAAAAAACTCCCGCAAAGTTAGCGTTTTTCGTGAACCCGTTTCTTCATTTGTTGGACATAGTTGAATGCTCAATTCATAATAGCCGCATTCAACAGCTAAATCTTTCAGTTTATATTCTTTGTCCATGAATTTTAAAAGTCGCTTTGTTTTTTTTGTGATACCCTTGGATCCAGTTTGATGCCGACACTATCCCAATAGTATTGCAGGTAACGTTTTTATTGACGAATATAACCTCTTTTTTGCAAGCATCAGTTTCGCGCTATTTTTCTTTTCGCGTATAAACCAGTTGCACCAATCCCGTATCAAACGTTTTTTGGGATACGAATTCAAGTGTTTGTTCAGGCCTTCCATCTTTAAACAGCCTTGTTCCATTTCCTAATAAAACGGGAATAACCGATATTGTAAACTCATCGACCAAATCGTGTTTCAATAGTTCATTGATTACTTCTGCCCCGCCGTCACAATAAATAGTTTTCCCTTTTTCAGATTTTAGCCGTTTGACTAATTCAGTGAGATCTCCCGTATAGAAAATGGTTCTGCCTACTTGCGGCCTTTCAGTTCGGGTTATGACATACACACCCCGTTGTCCATTGTCGTAATGAGATGGGCCGACTTCTTTAAGCACATAATCATAAGTTCTTCTACCAATGATCAGTGTATCAATTGTGTCTGTAAATGCTTTATAACCATAGTCCTCCCCTTCCTTTTCAACGAGTTTTAAGAAACTGAGGTCGTCATTCGGTTTTGCAATGTAGCCGTCTAAACTTGCTGCAATGAAAAGTGCTATTTTTCGCATCTGCTTTAATTTTAAATGTTTCTTCAAAATTACTTTTCCTCTACCGGTGTCACTTTGTAAAAATGCGACAAAATTAAAGCAATGATGGTGAAAGCCCGGTGTTTCGCTTGATTTCATTGCTCAGATGCGCATGGTCGTAGTAGCCACATTCAAATGCAATATCCAATAAACTCCTGTTTTGATTTGAATTTTTGATTAATCTTAACGCATTCTGAAACCGAATGATATTGGCATATTCTTTTGGCGATAGTCCGATGAGCCTTTTAAAATTCCGTTCCAATTGTCTGACTGTCGTGAAATTCCGTTTTGATAATTCGTAAATACCGATTTGTCCTTTTGTTGCGTGTATATCGTTGATAACCGATTCCAGCCGGTTCTGTTTGCTTTTTATTCGTTCTGAAAAGAACCGATCAAAATAATCGAATGGATTTGCACTTGCTTTATCCACATTAAATGAATTGGATCTTTCAAATTCAATGGTGTCGTTGGTCAACTCATTTTGTGAGGCATGGCTGTAGAAATTTGCAAAAGTTGCGGGTTTCAGGCACACACCTATTAAATGCGTATCGGTATCAATCAAGCTGTCTTTAAAGGTAGTCATTGCACCAACTACGTAAGTTTTCCCAAACTCCAGTGAAACCGAACCGTTGTCAGTCAAACAAGTAGCTCCCAGATTCATTAACACACCTGCACACCCATCCGGAAAAACCCGTTCCCACTTTTCTTCCTGCTCATTTCCCTTCAGTTCCCAATAAAAATGAATAAAGGGGGCTAATTCTTTACCTGGTTTTATTAGTTTGTACTCCATTGTTTCTCCGATGCTGTTCGTAAAATGAGTGCCAATTGGTTATGGATTAATATAGTTGATTTTTTTGCTTCATTCAACACTGAAAGAAAAATACCCCAAAGTGAGCAACGGTGCGAGAGAAGCGCGTGAAAAGAAAAAGAATACAAAACAATGAAGAAAAGAGATTCTTTTGCAACGGCGGATCCATCTCAATAATAACTGATTTTTCTTTTTAAAACGGATATCAATTTACCATTTAATTTCCGTCGCTCGCATGTGGTCCAATTACCTTGCTGATCATAGGCATAGACATTTATAAATGAATCGTGTTCATCAATAACGCCCTTTTTCCGGGTGACACTTTTCGATTTGTTTCCGTACTGATCGTAACCGTATTCGAACTCATTGAAGACTCCACGCGCATCCACTCTTAAGGAAATCGATATGATCCTATTCTCTTTATCATAGTCATAAGTGGTGATGCTAACATCCGAAGTGGTGGAATCCGAGCGGAAAATCAGGTTGTTTTGCGCATCATAACGATTGATTGTTTTGGATAAAAAATCCCCCGCACTGAATAGCGTTGAACTTACCAGGTTTCCATCCTGATACCTGTCTACGTGTTTAAACAATTCCTTTGTTCCTTCAATTTCCCGGTAGATTACCAACGAATCCGAAATCAACTCGTATTTATTCTGTTCTTTCCTTTCGACAAGTTTGATCTCAAACAGGTGCGCCTTCTGTTCAATCCGCAACTTTTGGCAGAATCTGGAAAGCATAAGCCTACCCTCCTTATTCAATACCTTGTAATCTATAAAAATAATGCTGTCGGTCTTCTCAGCCAACGAAACCGTTTTCAAACAATTTCCCATTTTATCAAATGAATACTTATATCGGTAGGAAAACCGTTGCTGTTCCAGGTAACCGCTTTCTTCTACCAGGTTTCCTTTTTTATCAAACCTGAAGTTCTCCTTTGTGGCGTAATTCGGAAGCAATGAATCGGGAACTGATTTTTCAGATACGGACAAAACCGGTTCATCCGGGAAAGGGACCTTGTGCGTGTTTTGAGGAGGCGTGCATGACCACACCAACAAGCTTATCAGGAACAGGAAACCAATTTTGAGATGCATCATTATCCGGATAGATTTTGTTGGAGTTTATGTACGCAGGCAAAAATACGAATTTGGACTCGATCACAAAAGTTGAAGAGGACTCGTTGGAAAACAACTGAGTGTAGCTAAATGCCGGGTTTCACCGACCCCATCCAGTTTGGGAAACTACTAAAAATTGATTGTCGCTTCCTGGTTTCCACATTTCACATAAATACCGATTGTGCTGGGATCGCTATGCCCAACAATGAACGTATTCTGTTCCGTATGCGGCAATTCAGCGCTGTTGTCTTGTATAACAGTGAGTTCTATCCCTTCGTATTTCTGACCGTTGTAAGTAACGGTTCCCAATGATTGGTATCCACCATAGTTGATATCCAGGCTGTAACCAATGTTTGTATAAGTTGAAATTGTAATCGAATATACTTCCGGAGCATCCTGCTGAATGCCCACTATTTCAAAGTTGTAGTTGGTTGGTATTTCCATAGTCCCAGTGGTTTTTATTGTTTATTATCTGTTAATCTCAATTGTTTTCAAAGGCATTTTTATTCCTGTATCGAAGTTTCGATACCTTGTTTATGGACGAATATAGTTGATTTTTCCTTCATTCAGTCTCAGAACTCACACTCGATCCTGAAAGAAAAAAGCGAACCACTCTTGTAATTCGCTTTTTTGTTTTTTGAACTATTTTAGTGTTTAACAACCCGTTTCATTATTTTTCCGTTCTCCGTTGAGATTTCAAATAATAAGATTCCATTTGAAAAATTGGACAAATCAATGAAATCATTGGAAGTAATTTCTCTTGAAAGCAGTTGCTTCCCATTGATGTCACGAACGATCAGATCAGCAGTTCCTGATTCGAAACGAATAGCGATTTTACCAGAAGCAGGATTCGGGAAAATTGCTACGTTTTCCATCTCCAATTCTGAGGTTTTCAACACTACCGTATTGTTTTCCACGTACATATCTCCAGTTATAACTATTCCTTCAAAGCTATTTTCCTCACAATATAAGCTCAATTGAATCGTATACCAACCATTTCCATTCACTTCATAAAGCGCGGGGATTTGCATTACACCTGAAGGAGAGATTATTTCCCATTGTGCTTGTACAGTGGTTGAATTTACGAACGATACAGATAGAAGCCTTGCATAGGTTACCGATACAAGCTGCTGACCACACAATTCCTGTACACGCCCCATGCGGGAAACGAGTATAGACTCTGAAACAGAAGATGTTCCGAAGAAATGAGCCGGATCCGGGATCACAAACCTTCCGTTCAATCCGTTTCCGCAGGAATTATATCCATCAAGTGTGTAAAGTCCTTCACAAAATCCGAAAAGATCTGCAGAGCCGTTCACCACTTCGTTCTGGCCGGATACTCCGGTTACAAAAGATTCACCTGAAGCAGAAGAAAGTGTCACCGATCCGTTACAATTGCTTGCCGGGTCAAGCGTATATGTATTTACGTTCATTGAATCGACAGATGAACAATTGAATTTAAGCAGATTCCCATCCACTTTTGAAGCCCATCCCTCCTGATCGGGTGTCATTGTGATGGCAGATATCTGCACTTGGGAAGGAGTTGCTTCTGGTAACCAGGTTACCCCGGCATCCAGCGTTACCAGCATTACCCCATCATAACCTGAAGCCCTTCCATTGGTCGAAGAACTGAAAGAAACAGTTGCCAGGACGCTGGTTGTACCGGAGTTTTGTTGGATCCATGTATTTCCGTTGTCATATGTTGACAAAATCAACCCATTAGAACCAACAACGTAAGCTGTGTCCTGGGCGGGAAATGCCATGTCAGCGAAAAAATAAGTTCCCGCAGGAGTAATCGCATCCCAATTTGTTCCACCGTTTGTAGTCCTGAATATTTCCTGGCCAGTGATTGTCATCCCAGTATCCACATTCAGAAAATCAACACTGGAATAGTTGGTTCCCGGAACCCAATCGGATGTCCAGCTGCTACCTCCGTTTATTGTCTTATTAATGTACGACGGACCAACAATATAGCCAACCTGTGGTGTTGGAAAGTCAATGTCTAATAGATTACTTCCCTGTGGGGAGATTTGGGTCACATACCAATTTACTCCATCATCATTGGTGTGGAAAGCCGTGCCTTGGTCATCGATTATCCACACCGTGTTGGGGGCTGAGATTTCCAACTTCAAATAGGAAACCTGAAGAGGTGATTCGATTAACGACCAGGTGTTTCCTCCATCAATGGTATGCATGACTGTTCCTCTTATCCCACATGCCCATCCTTCAGTGTTCGAGGAGAATTCAATATCGGTTAACCCCCAACCAGATCCGGTGTATAGGGAAGACCAGGTAAGTCCGCCATCAGAAGTTACCTGGATCTCTGTGAGCACAGAAGACGCTCTCCAACCATGTAATGAGTCAATGAAGTACATTTGGGAGTAGTTGCGATTTGCCAAAACAGACATATTCACCCAGGTATTCCCTCCGTCAGTGGTTCTAAAACATGCCCCCTGATCTCCATGGACGAAGCCCGTACTTGCTGAAGTGAAGTATACGGAAGGGAACGATGGATTTGGAACAGAGGAAGTCTGCCAGGTCAGACCCCCATCTATTGTGGTTTTGAAAACTCCATTCTGACCAACGATATACCCCACCAGATTGCTAGTAAAATATACATCTGTCAACCATAAACCTGCCGTTCCCTGGGGCTCTGTCCAACTTAAACCTCCATCGTGTGACACGATGAGATTTCCATAACCAGGATCCTGCCCTACTGCAATCATCGTATTTTCATCCACGAACTGTAATGCTCCAAGGTAAAAATTCGGATTAGCGAAAATCGTATCCCATGTTTGTCCGCCATCTGTTGTTTTCCATACCATAGATCCTGTAACAAGAACAATTCCCACTGTATCATTCAAAAAATTGATTTCTTCGAAAATATTATTCATTGTATCAACAACAATCTCGTTCCAATTCTCTCCATCCGTAGTTTCAAGAATTTTGTGCAGCATTGTTACATAACCGTGTGTTGCAGACAGCATATCTATCGAAACCGAAGCACTATAGGCATCATAATTTCCCTGAAGCGACCAGGTGTTCCCACCATCAGCGGTATGCGCAATGTAGCCGCTCACCGTAGTGACCCAGCCGTTGTTAAGGTCCGTAAATTCCATATCTGTGGGGCTGAATTGTGTTGCCTGCGGAACATTTTCCCACGCAGATTGACCAAATAAATTTCCTGAAACAATAAAAACAGAAAGAATGATTAAGATGATTGGTTTATTCATAGTCTAAGAAAAAAGGTGTTATAAAGTACAAAAGTAATAAAATTACGGATCGAAGAGTCGACAAGCTGAACCTTGTGAACTCAACACGTATCCGGAGCCGGAGCCTTGATTTAAGAACCGGAGTATTTTTTAAAAAACCAAACTTTTAACAGATCTGCCGTAATGATGTATGTTGCAACAATTAACAGTATGGCACCGAGATTAACCAGCGGCAGCGGCGACAAACCAAAATCATCGGCAAAGGGTAAATAAGGCAACCCGATGGTGATGATCAAAGCAATTACACTCAGGATAAAAAGATACTTTCCGGGTTTACTTTTGAAGAAGTTTTTGTGCGTACGGATAACGAAAACAATGAACAGTTCGGAAAGAACCGATTCTATAAACCAACCCGTTTGAAATTCCGCTTGTTTCACTTTCAGCAGGAAATAAAGAGTCAAAAAGGTCATGAGATCGAACAGGGAACTATGAATACCAAATACCACCATATAATTGCGAATGATTTTCAGGTTCCACTTGCCGGAACGTTCCAGTTGTTCTTTGTCTACATTGTCTGTTGAAACTGTCAGGAAAGGGAAATCGGTGAGGAAATTGGTTAACAATATTTGTTTCGGAAGCATGGGCAAAAACGGCAACACCAGGGAAGCCGCGGCAACACTGCACATATTACCAAACGTGGATCCCGTGCTGATGTAAAGATATTTCAGGGTATTGGCAAAGGTTTTTCTTCCTTGTTTAATCCCTTCAGCTATCACCATCAATTCTTTTTCCATCAACACAAAGTCCGCAGCTTCTTTTGCCACGTCCACAGCGTTATCTACGGATATCCCCACATCAGCGGCATTGATCGCCGAGACATCGTTGATCCCGTCTCCCATGTAGGCAACTGTAAACGATTTTTTGAGGGCCAAAATGATCCGTTCCTTTTGCTGCGGTTCTACTTCTGCAAAAATGTGCGTATTCTTCGCCTGTTGCGCCAATGTTTCATCGCTGAGATCCGGAAGTTCCTTTCCTGTCATAATTACGGGCTCTTTGATCCCGATTGCAGCTGCAATAGATGCTGCAACATTTTTATTATCCCCGGTAATGATCTTTAAACCTACGTGGAGTTGGAGAAGTTTATCAATGGTACCGGGAATGTCTGATTTCACGGGATCGCTCATGGTCACAAATCCTGCAAAGACCATTTCTGATTCCAGGTCCTTTGAAATGGCGGCTGCCTCCATGTTTTTGTAACAAATGGCAATGGCCCTGAGGCCCTTCTTTCCATATTCCTCAAACTTTTCCTGAATCTTTTCTTTGTATGCTGAAATATCTTCGATACGGTAGTCTGACAATTTCAATTTAGAGCAAATACTCAATACCTGGGTGAACGCGCCTTTGCAAATCAGCAAATTTTGTCCTTCCGCAGTAATGGCAATACTCAGCCTTTTGCGAATAAAATCATAAGGAACTTCACCGATCTTTGACGTTGAAGGATGCACCTCCAGTTTCAATTGCCTCAAAGCATCATCTATGGGATTGGCATATCCTGTTTCAAAGGAAGCATTCCAAAAAGCCAGTTGCTTTACAAATTCACTTTCTTGTCCCTGTCCGTCCGTGATACCGGCAATTTTAATTACTCCTTCGGTGATGGTACCGGTTTTGTCGGTACACAACAGGTTTACTTCGCCAAGGTTTTGAATGGAATTCAGTTTCTTTACAATGACCTTTTTCTCCAGCAGGCGTTTTGCCCCGGCACTCATGGCGATGGTGGTAATTGCAGGCAACAGTTCGGGCGCCATCCCAACTGCCAGTGCCAATGCAAAAAGTGCAGAATCAATGACACCTTTGTGATTTAACAGGTTTACGACCAGGACAAAAACAGCCAATGTCAGGGTAATTTTCATCAGGAAGAAACCGAAATCCTTGATCCCTTTTTCAAATGCAGTCTCAATCGTTTGCGAAGCACTTTTTGCAATGCTGCCAAACAATGTGCTTTCACCGGTTTGAATAACGAATGCTTTGGCATTCCCGCTGACAATGTTTGTGCCTTCCCAGAGACAATTGGTCCTTTTTGACAATACCGCATCTTCATCCACTATTCCGGCTTCTTTCCTCGCCGGGTACGATTCCCCCGTTAAACTGGACTCATTTACGTGAAGTTCATTCGATTCGATCAGCAGGCAATCTGCCGGCAACATGTCTCCAGCTTTCAGAATAACCACATCACCTTTTACTACCAGCTCCGATTTGATCTCCGTTGCTTTTCCGTCACGAAGAACGGTTGCTTTTTTCGAAACCAATGACTGAAGTTTTTCCACTACTTTGCCTGCATTTCTCTCCTGGAAAAAACTAAGCAGCCCCGTGGATAAAACGATGAAGAGAATGATAAAGACATCCGAGGTATCGCCCAGGAATCCGGAAATAATAACCGCCCCGATCAGCAAGGCCATCAGCGGACTTATAAATTGGCGGACAAAAAGTAAAATATCTTTGTGGAACCCTGATCTATTGGAAGGTTTAACGCCCTCATTCGATAAAATCTTATTGGCGGCTGCCTGCGACAAACCAATTTCAGAGCTGTTTAATTTTTGGAACCAATAGTCCGTATCCAATTTCCAAAATTTATTTTCTGTCTCTTTTTCCACAAGAATTATTCTAATATTGAATCCGAACGCTGGCCTCTAACCGGGTTATTAAAATGAACCGGCCTTTTTCGACTTCAAAAAAGACACGATCATTAAACCGATGCCAACACCGGTGACAGCCCCCAAAACAAAATCAGGAAGGTTCATATAATGAGCAACTATTTGTGAGGCCGCGATAACCAGGAGCCCGGCAATAACCAGGAGAGATGCTTGATTTGTTTTCATCTTATGAATTAAATTGATCTGTTACACTATAAAGTTAATCGTTTTTCGATGTGTTTACGAAGCAGGGAGGGCAAAAAGAAAGAACAGACACGGTATCGTTCTTTTCTTTTTATGATCTATCGTGGGGAAATTCCAAGTATTTGTAGAAGGAATTAAATTTTAAAGTTTTAGACTACCAAGTTATCTTTGCTTTTGGAACCATTTTTTGAATTCTGGCTTGTTCTGCCTGGTCAAATAAATTAAAAGTCAACCAAAAAGTATCAACTTGTTGAAGTTTTTCAAAACCGGCGGGCATTTGTTTTAAATTCATCCTAAACATCCCTACTCTTCTCAAATTTGGTAGTGTACTTAAGATCGAAAATGTAGATTCCCAATTGAAGTACTGCAATTGACCAAAACCTATTTGTTCTAATTTCTCTAATTGACGGAATTCAAGTGGTAATCCTTTAATCGGATTTTCCGATATAGAAAATCGCTTCATCTGTTTCCAATTCGCAACCTCTTTCGACAACGCAACTATCTGGTTACCTTCCAAATCAATATCCTCTAAACCTGCCAACTTATAAAGCGGTGCTATTCCCTCCGAACTCAACTGATTAAATCTCAGACTAAGCACTTTTAGGGAATCCAGATTTGAAAATTGTTCAGGAATAAAGCGAAGACGATTATTTTCAAGATTAATTTCTTCAAGCTTTTCAAATTGATTGATTCCTTCAGGAATAAACTCGATGTAATTATACCAGATAATGATACTTTTCAGATTAGTCAATGTAGACAATTCAACAGGAAATTGTGTAAATTGATTGTAACATAAATCAATGGTTTCCAAATTTGGAAGATCTCCGGGTTGAAAGGCAAGTTGAGCTATTTTATTACTAAATAACTTCAATTCTTTCAGGTTTTCCATTCTCTTCAATGGTTCAGGGAATTCTTCAATGAAGTTATCATCTAACCATAAAATTTCAAGTGACTTCAAATTTGAAATATTATCCGGAATTACTTTAAGTTCCGAATTCTGCAGATCCAGAAATTTTAATTTTCCGAGCTGCGCTAACAAGTCGAATACTTCTCTAAAATCAAGTTTCGGATTTGAACCAAGACTTAATTCCTCCAAATTTGGGAGTTTTAAAATATCTTTAGGAAGTATCCTTAAGTTCTGCTCCGAAAGATCCAGCACCTTAACTTCCAATGGCTTTTTCAATGCGCTTTTCATTGAAAAGAATCGTTCAGGCCTTTCTACTTGTGAGAAACAATTTGTTAAGCAAAACAGAAAGAACAGTAAAAGAGAGTTAGATCGCATATTCATATTCCCAAAAGTAATCAATTCAGGTACATTGAATTTGAGAAGGTCAAAAAGAAAGAGCGACACACCTGTATCGCTCTTTTTGTTCCTGTTAACTTGCTAACCCGGGGTTTTCGGGCCTCTGCCCCCTGACTCCGTAATCAATGGTGATGCGGGCGCTTTCGTAGGCATGGTAGAATTCCGGATTGGTTTGCTTGAGAACCAGCACCAGGCGGTCGAGTTCCACGCGGAGCAGTTCATCGAGTTCGTGTTCCAGCTCTTTGATGGCCTGTGTGATGCCTTTGCGTTTGATGACAGCTTTGCGGACACTGTTGTTCAGTTCATCGATGCCTTGCAACAGCGGGATGAGTTCGTCGATGGCTTGCTGCGTAATTCCGTATGCTGCCAATTGCGGGCCGTAGGTATCCAAATCTGCTTTCAATGCGGAGCAGTGTGCAGCAAATTCGTTCAGGGTCGTTTCAGCCAGGGAAGTTTTGGTGGCATGGTTCCGTTCCTGTAGCTGGACATTCCCGGATGCACGACCCAAGAGGAAGAGCGCGTGTTGCACGATCAGCATGCGGCTGCGCAGATCTTCCGTGCGGAGTTTTTTCTCCGCGGAAATTCCGGTTACGGCGCCCAACTGTTCGGTGACCCGCACGCGGAGCCGGTTCAATTGGGTTTCAAAGCTTGTTTTGGCATCTGCGAATGCAGGAACTGCCTGCCAGATTAACTGGTTGTCGTTTAGGACTGAAAGTACACTTCCGTACATGTTCAGTTTGTTTCCAGTGGTTTTCTTCATGATTTCCCGAATTAAGGGGTTACTATTTTGCATAATGAAAAAACATGCCAAATTATTGCAGGTCAATCGTTAAGAGACGTTAAGCCGGGCAGTTTGTTGAGCAAAGTGCGCCTGCCCTTTTTCAAAAGGTGGTTATGAACTAACGAAGATTTTCGTTGATTTTGGGTTTCAAGGCAATCAGTTTGGTTGGAGACTGGATAAGTTTGGTGAGAGATTCAATAAGTTTCGTGAAAGATTGAAAAAGTTTCACTACACACTCAATAAGTTTGGATGCAGATGCAATAAGTTTCGTTTTACATTCGATAAGTTTTGTTGGAGATTGAATAAGTTTGGTTAGAGATTGAATAAGTCTCGGTGCAGACGTAATAAGTTTGGATGCACGCTCAATAAGTTTTGTTTGAGATCCCGAAGGATCGGGACAAGTTGGGATCAGTTTGGTTGGAGATTGGGGTTAGACCGCTGAAGATAGATTGTTTTTAGGAGTATTAGGGTGATCCCGAAGTGTTGGGACAGGTTGCTCGCTCTCATGCTCAGTAAGGGAAATCAAATGGGCATTAACTGATGATTTTCGCTTTCGAATAAATCCGGTATTCCCTCCTCACGTAAAAATAAGTTCCTACAAAACAGATTAAACTGACTACAAAAGCGATCTTTGAACTTGATTTGAGTTCACGAATAACTTCATCAAAACTCAAAAAAACCTGATCATCATGCTTAAATTCATACACACTGAGCCAATTCCAATTAATGATCCTTTGTCCATAGGTAGGTGCCTGGGATCTTTTTATTTTGGCGTTAAAGTCGTTTTTATCTACCAGAACAGATACACTATCGCCTGCATGCAATTTTTCAATACCATTCTTTTGTTTTAAAACTTTATAATTGTCTCCCTGGATTGTAAATTCAAATTGATTTGCTTCCCTGAAAACCATTTTTAGAATCGGACCACTTCTTGATCTTTCAAATTGTGGAGAATATTTCAATACCCCTGTGTATTCTGCAAAATCGTTCCTGGTCCATTGGAAAAAGTGGTGGTGAATGGACAATATCAATAAATACAATCCGAGAACAACGAAAAAGCAAGAAACTCCAACTGCTTCACGCCATGCTCTTTTTGGACTTGTCCTTTCACGCCATCCCATACTGTTTGGTTATATTGATTTCCTAATTGTTGGCTAATATAACAAGGATTTAAAATTATTCTGTGGATTATGGGATTTGAAAGATGGATTGATTCCAATTTGCTTTGGATTAGGTTGGAGATTGAATGAGTTGGATTCCGTGGGAGAATAAAGTTCTTACAAGCACGGGCTAGATCCCGAAGTATCGGGATGAGTTGCTCGCGCTAACTAGGGGATACTATTAGTTTGATACGAGATTAATGGGGTGGAATAAAAAGTTGAAGAGCTTCCCAATCAGTTCAATTAACTATTTAGATTTCTTTTTGTAAATAACGATTTTGCCGTCTCTTTTTCTTTTTTTATAAATCCCAATTAAATCTAAATTATCTAAAATTTCTAAGATTTCCCTATTTTCAGAATTATCAAATATTGAGACACTACCTCCGTTTTGATAATCAAATAATTCAGTATATTCCCTTATGTAAATATGATTAACAATTTCAATTACTTTATTTTTATTACTTAAATTCTCCTTCAATAAAAGAATTGCATACTTTTTTCGTCTTATCTGGATACTAGTATTGTGCTCTGTATAAGTCAAAACTGATAACTTTTTTTCATAAGACCAGTTTCTTAATAAATTGAAATTAGACGAGCAAATGACTAATAAATTTGAACTTACTTCATCGTCCTTATACGATGCGAGGTCAATCTTATTAATAAATTCAATTTTCTGTTCAGCAGTTATAGAACTCGCAAGCAAATATTCAACTTGGATACGATTTAATGTAAAATCGGAGGGACTCTTAAGATAGTCTTCTATTTCCGAACAAATTAAAGCCGCCGCTAATTCTTCATTAATACCATTCAAATAATTAAAATTTGCTTCAATTAGATCCAAAAGATCAAAATCAATTAACAGCTTTATTTTCTTTTGTTCAAGATTATTTAAACTAATTTTTCGGATTAATTCTTTATTACAAGTTGATATAAATCCCTCAAAAACTTCATCAGAAAGTTCACTCTCGAGTATTTTTATTTTCAATAACTCAAAGTTATTTTTGTCAATTGAAAGATCTTGTTCTGTAATTGAAAAATCAAGTGAATTAACTTTATCAGAACTTAAGTACTCGTATAATACTTTGTCATCATCTACTTCTATATCTTCATACTCTTGCCCTTCAATCTCAATATAATGAATAACGTTTTCCCATGACAAAGCAACTCTTTCTGCTTTTAGAAGTTCAATTGAACACTTATAACTGCTAATTTCTTCTAATAATTCAATTCTTGTTTGATTCTTCTTGATAAGGATTTTCTCCAAATCTTCTTCATCCTCGCATAGATTCAATAAATGAACACTTAGAGCCTGCTCTTCTTTTTGAATTTCAGGCAGTTCATTATAGACGTTTTTTATAAATTGTTCAATGTTTTCATCTATGTAATCTCGAATAACTACATTTTCAGAATCCTGAATATATGTATACAATGATGTTTTTGGGTTAGAATCAGTAATCAATCTTTCCGGATCCTTATATTCTTCGACTATAAAGCAAATATTTTTAAAATTAATTTCCCATAAACTTTCATGAAAAACAGCTTTCACGTTTTCACCTATTTCGTCTGACACGATATTTTCTAATCTGATATTGAGCTTTTGAAGAATGTTAGTTAATACCCCAGGAGAAATGTATTCTGTTTCAAGCAATAATCTATTCGATTTTAAAAACTCTATTAAACTTTTTTTCTTGCTATAATTGGAATATTTCTCGTCCGGCATTCGCCCAAATATCTGAATCACAATTCTTGTTTTAATTTCTTGTGTGTAGTTTCCACCCACTAGTTTATCAACAAAGTTTTCCCAAGTAGATAACAATTTTTCAAAAAACTCAGAAATAAATTCTCCCCTTTCAAAATACTGAACCAAAAAGTCCTGATGTGTTTGGGTCCATCTTTTGAATTGTAAAATATAATCTTCCAATTCTTTAGATTGATTTTTCAGCATATAATCCATCAAGTCAAAATTCAAAACTCTGCTATTAATAAGCTTTGCAGGTTGAATTCTTTCTATTACATCTTTAACAAATGCCAATTTAAAGTTGAAATCTTTTTCTAAATCGAAATCATCGTTGATATGCTGAACGAAATTGATATCATTGATAGTCATTCCACCTTTTCTATAATGAGAAATATAAAGCTGGTAGCTTCTATCTATATAGCCGTGTTTTAAGCATGTAAAAATGGTTTTATCAAAAACAAACTCATTAAGTTGTTGTTCTTCAAATGATTCTTTATCGAATTGAAAATAATTAATTACGCTCTCTTTAAAAGCTTTCTCATCTATTCCATCCAAAAAATAGAATAATTCTCTATTGTTTATCGTATTTATTTTTTGTTGCAAATCTGAAATTTCTGATTGAAGTTTAGTAATTTTCGAAATACCATCTTTTTCAATTAACTCAGTTCGCGCATTAAAAGATAATCCAGATAAATCAGTTATATTATTAAAATTAATCTGAGCATCCGTTACCCTAACTCCATCGCTATTTATACCATCTAAAGACGTAACTTTTAATTTTTCAAAATGTGTAATAGTTAGTTGAGATAGTAAGATGACTCCCCCGTCTAGATAAATAGAAACCAATTTATTATTACCTCCCAATTTCTGAATAATTAATCCGAGAAAAATCATTTTTATCTCCTCGATTCGTAAGTTTTGAATATCCTTTAGCTTATTAAGCTCTTGTGTTAATCTCTTAATCTCTTTACTTATAATCGACACCTGATTTTCAACTAACTTATCTTTAAATTCATTTAATAACAATTGAAATAAAAAACCTTCATTTACTCCTAATTTATTAAAATCTTGTGGATGTAAATTCTTATAAACTGCAATCGCAAATGTCTTTTTAGGATCACAAATCAATCCATACTGATTTCTTATTAAATGCTTGTATACTGAATATTCATTACAAATATTTTTCAGCAACCTTAAATCATTTATCCCAAGTGTAATTGAACTTAAAAAGTCATCAGTAAGTTCACTAGATTCTTCCTCTCCGAGCAACTCCTTAAGCATTTGAAAAGAGTTAGAAGAATTCATTATTGAAATTACTGGTAAAATAAAATCAAAGAATTTAACTCTATCTGAATATTGAGTATCATTGAATAGATCATCCCGCACAGCATAAAGGAATACAACTTTTCCATTTTTCTTTATTCCTTCATAATTGTTAATCAAAGAATTCAGTTCCCTTAAACGGGCAAATATTTCAAGATTATTAAACCTGTCTAAATCCTCAATAACAACTATGTCATAATGATTAGATTCAAAAAAATATTGGATTTCATTTAAATAGGTATTAAATCGTGATTCTTCAGATTCCCTCTTTAAAGAAATTTCACCATTCTTTATACTTAGTTTTTCAACTGAAACTTGGTTAATAGATCTTCTGATTTTTTTATATCCAGACCAAAACAAAAAAATCGTCAACAAAAGTACAACCCAATAAGTCCCTAGTAAATATTTTTCATACATGAAATCCAAATACGTATAACAAAGAATACTTGGTTGGATAAGAATGGCAATTAAACCTGTTATTGCTATTATAATTGCATAATCCTTGAGAAATTTTAATCTCGAAAAATGTCTTATTCTTTTAAAATTCGAGTCAGCGATCTTTGATTCGTGTACGCTATAGAGCATTTGTTGTAAAATACTCTTTTCAATTAAACCCAAATCAAGATCGGTTTTATCCGGTTCTTTGAAATCAAAATTAGCGAGAGAAATTGGAAGGTACTTGTATCCTGGATTAGAAGAAAAGAATGATTTTAACAAACTACTTTTTCCTGACCCATAAAGTCCAGAAAGCGCAATATTATAAATATCATCTTGATCAATTGCCCATTTCAATGATTTCTGATAATATCGTGATGTGTGATCGGAAACAATTGATGGAGTCAACTTATGAAATCGGGTGTCTTCTACAGATTTAATTCTTTTTTTTCTAATAAATCGATATGAATTTGCAATTTTTTTTCGAGCCGATTTGACTCTCCATTCAATTATATATCTCTTCAGTTTTAATAGTAGAAGTTTTAAGGACATGATTTAAAGATTGTGATAGTAGTATGTAACGCTAATGAATACAAAATTATAATTAAATCGTAATTTATGAAGTGAAAGCGTGACCTAAATATTAGACTTTTCAACATCGTTTAATAATAATTCTTTGATGTATTTTTCCAGTTTCTCCACAAAACTTCCTCCCGAATCCCCCCCTACCTTTCCCCCATCCAAAAACTATTTGCTACCTTTAAACGATACCGATTTCCCATTCTAAGTAATCACATGAAACAACTCGTTATTCTATTCTTCTTTTGTTCTGCATTCTTTCCTACAGCCAAGTTACTGTCACTCAACCGGCATATTACTACGTTTCCAAATGGCACATGGAGGAACTTCTGGAATTACCCGTTGGACGCAAGATTCTATTCGAACAAGATTGTACGACAAAATTGCCTGCAAAGGTTCCAACAGGGATCATTTTCTTTGAAAATGTGTATTATCAAAAAGAATGCTTTTCGATGGCAATTGAATTCAAGGATACGGTGGTCGTTTCGGTTACCTATTACTTTAGCGCTAAACAAAAAGAGTTATTGTATTCCATCGGCTATCCGGATATCCAGGCAAGAGGATCGGCTATCAAAGGGCAATGGACAGCTGTCCTTCATAACAACAAAAGACATACAACTATTGTTGGAGATAGAAAACGAATTGTAGTTATTGAAGCTCTCTGATATTTTCCAACCCAAATTTCCCCTACCTTTACCCCATCCAAAAACTATTTGCTACATTTATTCCATGAACGTTCGGTTAACCAGAGATCAGAAAATACAGATTGCCAATTCGGATGATGTTTACAACATCATGCAGCAGGTTTTGTTGCGCGAGAACCGCATTAGCCGAAAGCAGGAGCATTTTTGGATTATCGGATTGGATAATAAAAGCCGGATTTTGTTTATTGAATTACTAGCATTGGGTCAACACAACCGTTTAAACATCACTCCTTCCGACACCTTCCGTATGTCGATTTACAAGATGGCCACCCAAGCCATTTTTGTGCATAATCATCCAAGCGGAAGTACCAAAGTATCAAAAGAGGACAAAGAGGCAACCGATTACATGTACAAAGCCGGTAAATTCCTGAAAATTGAAGTGGTAGATCATTTGGTCATCACAGAGACAGAATATTACAGCTTTGAGGATAATGGCCTGATGGACAAAATAAAGAACAGCGGTACGTGGGAATTAATCGACACCGCCAAAGCTGATTTAGGTGAAATGAAGATTGCATCCGCGAAAGATGAAGGCAAAAGAGAACTTGCAAAACAAATCGCGAGAAAGTTACTTGCTCAGAAGAATATTCCAACTGAAGAGATCCGGAAGTTGACGGGGTTGACGATCCGGGAGATGAATAAGGTGGTGAAGGAAAGTAGTTCTAAATAAAACGTTAAGAGGACACACCCGTATAATTGAACCGCGAAGAGACAAAGGACGCAAAGTTTACTGCCTTAAAATCAATGCCATGAAAAATATCGCTTGCATTTTTTCACTCTTTTTACTTATTGCATCCTGTAGCGATAACGATGAAAATGTAAACCGGATGGAATTGGTTCCTGAACCGGACAAAGACCTGAGGGAAGAATCTGAAAAGCAGCAGGCTCTCAAAATGACAGGATGCGTTTTCTCTGAACCGGACAGTTCTGTTGCAGGAATTCAGCTGCGTGATGCTGAAAGCACATTACGTGTATTGGGTAAACAAAGCTGGCTGCCCGGAGATTCTACTCACCTGTTCTATTCGGGTGACAAAAAACAAGTGCTTGGATTAACTGTCTTTGCCGGAGACTATGCAAATCAAGTAAGTGTGTTTCGGGTTTCGTATGCACCCGCTTCCAAACAAAACTACCCAAGAATCGATTCAAAGGTGTTTGAGACTGAAAAAGGGATTCGTTTGGGTATCAGCAAGTCAGAACTCACCGGAAAACTGGGACGGTGCTGCACTGTAAAGGATAGTACCGCAACTACTATCACCCTAAATTACCGGAAAGAGCAGGATCTGTGGTATTATGCCACCTATCAATTCAGGAATAATAAATTGCAAACAATGGTATTCGGGTATGAGTATCCTTGAAAGAACGAATCCATAAAAACATCATCACCGGAATTTCTTTGAATGAAAATTGTTGATGAATTGATCCGGGAGATGAATAAGGTGTTGAAAGATCTGATGTAGAGCTGCTACGCGTTCACTTCAGATTGAAAGGTTGAGCGATAATTGTTCTTTGTAACGATTTAATGCGTCACCCCTCTCGGTCTCCCCTCAAGGGGAGAAGCCCGGGAATCCTCTTTGGTGGCCTGCGCCGCAGGAAGAATTCCCTTCGGAATGAAAATTTGTTCTTATTTCACCAGTTGCTAAAGCGGAGCGTTTCCCCCGATTGCGGATTCCTGATTCTTGATTCTTGTTTAGATAAGAAAATCGTTTTTATAACAATTATTGGTCGATCGAAGACTAAGGACTTCCGTTTCGGTAAACGATTCCGGAAAGTGCTAAAAACCGCAGTGTTTGCAAAACTGCTGTGGTTTGCGTTTGGAATCCTGATTCCTTCTTTCCGTGAAGCGGTCCGAAACGGAAGGCTGCTTGATGGGCAAGCGGGAAAAAGCATTTTTGCTTACTTTTTTTGCTTCGGAAAAAAGTAAGAAGATCATGCGGGATGAATAAGGTGGTGAAGGATCTGATGTAGAGCTGCTACGCGCTCACTTCAGATTGAAAGGTTGAGCGATAATTGTTCTTTGTAACGATTTAACGCGTCACCCCTCTCGGTCTCCCCTCAAGGGGAGAAGCCCGGGAATCCTCTTTGGT
>CBFGNC010000028.1:0-34191 GCA_965650135.1 uncultured Fluviicola sp. | reverse complement strand
CTGATCAATGTGGTACCGAATCCATACTATGCGTTCTCGGAGTATGAGCGTAACAGAATTGATACGCGTGTTAAGATTGTGAACTTACCGGATCAATGTACGGTGACAATCTACAACGTAAGTGGTAAGTTGATCCGTCAGTTCAAGAAAGACAATCAGATTACCTATATCGATTGGGATTTGAAGAACACGATCGGGGTTCCGATTGCAAGTGGTGTTTATTTGATCCATGTGGAGGTTCCGGGAATCGGAGAACGCATCGTTAAGTTCTTCGGAGGAATGCGCCAGGTCGATCTTGAAACAATTTAATTCATTCTGTTATGCAAAACGAGAATTTTAGTTTATAAGGCCAAAAGTAAACCCTTCTTAAGAAGTAAGTACACGTTAAAATAAGATAATCACGCTTGTTTTGATAGATAAAAAAACATATATTTGTTGTAACAGGAGAGTCCATTGGGCTCTCTTGTTGTTATTTATAGCTCATAACAGAAGAAAGAATTATGTCAGATTTCGCATATTATACAGAAGAAGGACTTAAGAAGTTGAAGGATGAATTGCATGAAATGAAAACGGTGCAACGACCGCGCATTTCAGAGCAAATCGCAGAGGCTAGGGACAAAGGTGATTTGTCAGAAAATGCCGAATATGATGCAGCAAAAGAAGCACAAGGATTGTTAGAGATGAAGATTGCTAAAATGGAAGGATTACTTTCAAAGGCCCGAATTGTCGATAACACATTGATGGATAACTCAAAGGTTTTTATACTGTCGCGTGTTAAGATCAAAAATGTCACGAACAATATGGAAATGGAGTATATGTTGGTGGCAGAAAGTGAAGCGGATTTGAAAGAGAAAAAGATTTCTGTGGATTCTCCAATCGGAAAAGGACTTTTAGGAAAGAAAGTCGGAGATATTGCGGATGTTCAAACACCGAACGGAATCATGAAGTTCGAGGTAATTGATATTGCTCGCTAATGGCTACCATCTTTTCAAAAATATTATCGGGAGAAATCCCTTGCCATAAGATTGCTGAGAATGATGATTTCCTTGCTTTTTTGGATATCATGCCTTTAAGAAAAGGGCATACTTTGGTTATTCCTAAAAAGGAAACGGATTACATATTTGATATGGAGGATTCGGAACTTGCGGCAATGATGATTTTCGCCAAAACCGTATCTCATAAGATCAAAAAGGTCTTTCCTTGTCGCAAGATCGGGGTTACTGTTATTGGTTTGGAAGTTCCCCATGCACACATTCATCTGATTCCGATCAATGGAATTGCAGACATGAATTTTTCGCAGGAAAAATTAAGTTTAAGCCAGGAGGAACTGGCCCAAATAGCACAGGATATTCAAAATGCATAAACGAATTTCAGGCAGAACAAGCAGGCATCTGCTTGTTCTGTTTCTCGTTGTTCTGTGTTTCTCTTGCTCCCAATCAAAGAAAACAACACATATTCTTTTCGTAGGTAACAGTTATACTTATCGGAACAATATGCCCAAACTTTTTGAGGAAATTGCCAAATCCAAAGGAGAACAACTGAGCGTATCCCACATCACCAGAGGAAAATACACCTTTTATCTTCAATCAAAAAGGAAGAAACTCTATCATGCATTGCGTGATCAGAAATGGGATGTGATCGTTCTTCAGGGATCGTCAAGAGATATGTTGCGGGATTCTGCCAGATTCAAGAACCGAACTTATCCGGCTTTGGACAAAATGCTTGGAATGATCCAGAAAAATCAAAAAGACGCTAAAGTGTATTTCTACATGACGTGGCCTTACAGGAAAGGTGATCCGAAAACGAAACAATTCTCCGATCCCGATTCAATGCTGGATGCTGTTGCTGCCGGCTATAGCAACCTGCGGGATAGATACAAGGTGCCGGTCATTCCTGTTGGAAAAGTCTGGAGAAGCTATCATGTTGCTTATCCGGAAGCGAATTTGTATCTCAAAGACAACTCTCATCCATCGTATGAGGGATCTTATCTTGTCGCTTGTACCATGTATTCGGCAATTTATGGAAAGAGTCCGGAGGGAGCAGATCAGCTGGCAATTTTAAATCAGGAGGAATCCATACGGATTCAACGGTTCATCAAAAAAAAGTACCGTACTTCCGAATTCCGGTTTTACCTGAGGGATTCAATCTGATTATTTCGGTTGGTTTGCCCGTTTGATTTTATTTGAAACGGTTACCAGTTTTTTCAATGTGAAATTGTTACAGCTTTGCCTCATGTGTAAAGTCACCGTATAAGTTCCGGAAGTTTTGTAATAATGCTTCGGATTCTTTTGAGTTGAAGTTACACCGTCACCGAAATCCCAGTAATAATCCCCCCGATCATGTGTCTCGTTGGTGAATTGTGCAGCCAACCAGGTTTCTCTAACCCTGAAATCAAGCAATGGAGTTTCCTTGATGTCGAAAACACGTGTTTGATTTAATTTATATTGATTCAGGTTTTTCAATACCACATTTGCAGCAGCTTGTTCAATCACTTTCCAATAGGTGCTGTCGACTCTTTTAGGAGCCGTTCCTCCAACCGGTGATTCTTTGAAAATAGAGGCATAGGCAGTACAGGCAGCTGTAAAACTTCCCAGTGCATTCGGATGGTAACGGTCGGTAAAGTATAAGTCAATATCCGGATGCATTTCGCGAATGTTTCTCCAGACAACGCCTACGGGAATTACTGGATAATGAAGTGTATCACTCATCATCATGTACCCGTTCCAAATGCGTTGTTGCATTTTGAGGTAAGTATCATTTGCCGGTTGTTCTGGATATCCTTTCTCGTAACCCCAAGTCATGTAGAAGTATATCTGGGCACATGGACTTGTCTTAAGAACACTGTCAATCAATTGTTTCGCATAAGGAATAGATTCCTTCTGAACCACGGAACTGTCTTCTGCGAACTCCCTCGAGAATCCCTGTATCAATACGTAGTCCCATTTCCGGGTTTTCATTTTTAGATAAGTACTCGGCCTTTCACTGTGTGCCTTCAAGGTACTTCCGCTCACTGCAATTGAATCTGCATAGACGTTCTTTCCTTTCGACTTTGCCAGGGTTTCAAAGATCTTAGGCATGTTGTTCATGTGAGTGAAACTATTCCCAATGAAAAGAACATTCATAGGTTGTTGCCCAAAGCTGATTCCGGTGATTAATGAAAAGAATAAGATTAATTTATTCATTACGAAGCTTTTTTCGTTTAGGATAGAAAATACCAAATACTTTATAGTATAATTCTGTCAGTGGCTCGATGTACTTCACCATAAAGACAAAAACGGTGATAAAGAATGCTGAAATTGCTGCTGCCTGCCACGGGTTGAACTGACGATGATACCAATGCTCGGGATCAAGTCCTAAACCAATGATTCCTCCGTAAAGAATGATTACGTGAACGATGTATACCGGGAATGTGGTTTGTCCCATTTTCAGGAACAAAGGAGCATTGATCTTGAACCTCGAATCGACCAGCATCAGCGCACCCAGGAGCATAGCAACCTGTCCCATGCGGGCGAAACCGGTAGTGTTGTTCTCAAAACATCCATGAGCTGTCAGACCGATCCAATTGGTAAACTGATCCAATTCATGGAACAAGGACTGTCCGGCGATATTGAAGAATAAACCGATTGCCAGGAAAGTAACTCCAAACCACCATTTGCGCACATTTTTTTCGTAATGACGAATAATAGCTCCAATCATTCCACCCATCAGTACATAGCCTGAATAACGAACAAAACTGAAGTCGGAGAATTCTCCATAAATCATATTTTGAATGAATTTCGGAGCGCCCTGTGGAATAAATGCACTTGGATCCTTCGGCGTCTTGATCCCTTCAGAAACACCATACAATTTGATGTGTTCTTTCAAGTATCCGTAAACAATGAAAATAATCAAGGCACCGATCAGGTAATACAAGTAAAGAGGTCCTTTCTTGATAATCTTATAGATTCCAAAAATAAGGAGCAGGAAAAAGATTCCGACACCGATTGATTGAAGTACATGGAATGCCTGGAACCAATCCAAATGATAAACAAAACCGCGGGTTCCTCCTTTGAACAGATCTTCAAAACCATAATAGGTATCACGAACAAATGTAATCAAGTCAAATTGGATGAAATACCCCCAGAAAAGGAGCATTCTTACACGACCAAATCCTTTTTTCACCCGTTCATTCTGAAAGAACGGTTCGTCCGTAGATCGACTCAAAAGGTAAATGAATACAACACCGGTCACGCAAAAGAACAGGGGTGAAGTAAGTCCGTGAAGATTGTGCCAGAAGCTGAAAAGCCAATTAGAGTCATCCCGGTATTTATCTGCCAGGGCAGAACCCGTGAAATGACCTTCAAGCATCATCAGAATGGCAATGGAACGTGCCATATCTATAAACTTCAATCGTGGACGAGCCGCTAATGGCACCGCACCATTTTCTACTGACATAGTTTGGATTTACGAGCAAAGATACATTTTATACCAATTCAATTCAATAAAATCTACTTGGGGGTTTCTCCCAGCAACATCAGACGAATCGGCGACGAATATCCTTCAAAATAAATAAGTATCGGGAAAGAGAAGATTCCATCCGGAAGTTTTTTGCCGGTTGTTGCCTGGACCAATGCACTTCCTCTCGCAGGAACAGTGTTCCCGTAACTGAAACTGATCAGGTCACCTTCTGTTTTGATGGAGCTGATCTTCAGGCTTTTTTCGTGGTTGTTATGTACCGAGAATTGAAAGCTTTTTTCTCCCTGCTGAATTTTCCCCAATGTGATTACGTTTGGAACACAATCAATGAAAAAGAAGATGGAATCGGTTTCCAGATAACTCACACTTTGAATTTCAATCTTCCGCTCTCTTGCCGCAGCTCTTGAAAAGACAGAATTCTTCACGTCATTCGGGTTGTCGCTCGTGATTTGGTTCGCAGTATATTCTCCATATGGTACACCGACCAATTCCAGTTTCCCCCCGTTGGGAGCATTTCCATCCAAATAAGGAGCAAAAACACCATTTTCATATGCTCTCAAATAATTCCCCAAGGACATGATCCTGCGTTGGGTAAGTGCAACGTTGTATTCTGTTTTTGCCAGAGGTGAAGCAAATCCCCGGATGTTCAACCTGATTTGAAATCCTTTCTGTAATTCCTCCAGCAACAGGGTTTGAAACAGGCTCAAATCCTTGACTCCCTGTTCTACGTATTGAAGGAAAAAACTTTCGATATCTTCTTCTGCCTCTACAATTTTTTCACCGCTCAATCCTTTTGAATATTCCTTGCGGTATTCAGGAAGCATGGCGATATAATCATTGTAGCTACTGATGTAATTGACTTTTGTTGTGGGTTCTTTGGAACGGGGATCGGGAACATCATTATGGAAATAAAGGGTGACGGGTAAACGTTTGTTCAACTCGGCCAAAGTTTCCTTCTTCGTTTCAGGAATAATGATCCGTGGATGTTTGTATGCGAAAATATCGCTGCAGCAGGTTGGGTTTTTGACATACTGTACTCCGAGCCGGTTACTCGATACATACATACTGTCGCGATCTTCAAAATAATACAGGTCGTTTGCTGAACTGTTGATTGGTAATCCCAGGTTTTGCGGAGCTTCCCAACGTCCGTTTTTTAATTCGAGGTAAAAGACATCGTATCCTCCAAATCCGTCATACCAGGAAGATGAAAAATAGAGCCGCTTCTTTTCTGTATTGTAAAAAGGACTGATATCATTGTCAAGTGAGTTTGCGGCATTCAATGGTCTGACTTTGGAAAATTGATTTCCATTGTTTTTAATAACTGAATAATACAAATCCATCCCACCTTTTCCATCTTCCCGATTGGAAGAAAAGATCAGCCATTCTTCATTTTCAATGACTGCGATAGTTGGAGTGGTATTATTTGTTCCGGGTTCGTTGATGATTTCGCCCAAGGGATTCGGATTCGACCATTTTCCGTTTTGGTAAGAAGAAACCCAGATCTGGCAATTAAATTGATTTTCATCGCCACCACAATTGCTGTAGTAGAATCGTTTGCCGTCTGGAGAAAAACACCCATTCCCCGTATTGATGTCGGCCTTATTGAGACTTTCCAATAATGTGGGATTCACTTCTTTCAAGCTATCTTTCCAGGCAGTGAAATAAAGACGGTTCTTGTAGTTGTCATCGAGCATTTCTTCCCCGACATTCTCCTTTTTACTTCGCATGGAAGACAAGACAAACTGTCCCTGCGAAATGGTATGTCCGAATTCCGAATTAACGGTATTTAATCCTTTGGGTAATTCGATTTTCTCTAAATCGGAAGTGTCCTTCAACGCTGCTTGCGCCCATAGGCATGACTCCAGTTCACGTTTCGACTTGAGGTAATTGTATGTCCGTTTGTCTTTGGAATATTTCTTTTTTGCCCGTTTGAATAATTCAATCGCTTCCTCGTAATGCCCGTTTTGTTTTTCCATCAGGGCCCATTGCAGCAAGCTGGAAGGATAAATAGCTGTTTCTTCTTTTTCGTAAACTTTTTGGTAGTAATAGCTGGCTTTGCGATAATCCTTATAAGCTCTTAATGATTCTGCGTATTTCCAAATAATACTGACTGTATTGGAATCGATTTCCATGGCTTTTTCATAGAATTGAAGCGCGTAGATATAATCGCCTTTTGCATATTGCTCATCAGCAAAATCCAGGTATTTGCCGAGCATATTTTGTCCATAACCGGTAAATGAAAGAAAAGCAAAAAGGATTAGATATAATCTGGACATATTCGGTGAATGACTTTTTTGGGTTTGAAGCGTGTGATGATGTATTCAACGGAGATTTCCAGTCCTCCACGCGCAGTACTTGCCGGAATTAATTTGGAAATATTGGTGTCGTAACTTGCAGCGACCGACCAGTTCTGCATCGCTAGTCCCAATCGGACCACAACCGCATCCCTTGATCGAAACCACAATCCGCCATCAACGGCACGGTAGGTTCCCAATTTATTAACCAAAGTGTATCTTACCTGTGAACCGATGAGTAATTCCCGGTATTTCCCTTGAAGGTTGAACCCGATTCCCGGAATAATTGCCAATTGTTTATTGATTGCATGATCCAATTGGGAAAAGAAACTGATTCGAATGTCTCGTGGAACCTTTGTACCGTAAAATCCTTGATTCGGGCGGTTCAGATTGTGACCGCTGATTCCGGTTTTCAACGAATTTCCTTTTCCATAATAATAGCAATGAACAATTCCCGCACCACTGGTGAGATTTGCCCTGCTATCGTTTTGGTATGCTTCATTGGTTGGTAAACTTGCATCAAAAATGAGTCCGTTGAATTGATTGTCGAAGTAGAATTTATCCATGTTCACCTTGCGGTAATTCAGACCTACCTGTATTCCCACGCTTAAGGTATGCGTCGAATCGCTGGTCAATTTCAGGTTTTTGGAAACGCTCCCTAATAATTCCAGGGTTTGATAGAATCCATCACCAACATTGTCATGAAAGAGAATAGCACCGAAGTTGATTCCTTTTTGTTTCCATTTCATATCTCCTGCTACTGCAAAAGTCTGAAAGGGAACGGTGACACTTCTCCATTGGTCCTTGTAGTTTCCCGTAAGACGGATATCGCCGGCAAAAAGTCCTGTGTTTGCTGGGTTTTGATAAATGGGTTGTCTGTTGAGATGAGAAAAATGAATATCCTGAGCAACTAACCTAAAAGTACATGCCATTACCAAAAGTCCAGTAAGTAGGTAATTATTCAGCTTTCTCATTGAATCAAATATACAATAAAATCAATCATAGATGTACTTCAGTCAAGCAGGAATGGAACATCGAATAAATTGGGTATTTTCGTTTTATGGTGCAAAAGTTTTTTTTATTCATTGGAGTTGCGTTACTCATTTGTTCTTTTAGAGGTGACGGATTAATTGAACGTGTCTACCCCGAATTATTAGGAGACTACGAATATTACAAATCGGTTGCAGATAGGTCCGTTTCCTATGCAAAAGATGGGAAAGAGGCCTTTACAGTTACGATCAATCGAAAAGACCAGATCCTGTTTTACAAGAATGGGAAAAAGGAACGTAAAATGAGTTTTATTGAAACCAAAATGCCTTTTTTGGATGATGAAAATCATGTGCTTTTTGGTGCGAAAAACAGTTATGAACCACTTTTTTATCGTGGAGACACGCTTGTCATACAAAGTTATCCGATCGAGTACCAGGATAATTTTTTCATTAAAAAGAAGTAATTGGCATTCAGAAATAGCTTTGTTGACTTAATTATGGTCTTTGAATCTTTAGAGATGTTGCGTCACTGTAAATAAGGTAATCACCATTTTTTGAATACGCCTGGTAAGGTCTTGATTCACCGACCACTTTCACTTTTTTATCTTTCCCGACAAAATCTTCCGGGACATGAAATACGTTTTGTTCCTGATTGATAATCACATATTTCGGACAAATTTTCGGGTTCAGCTGCTGGGTTAAAGTCAGCGAATAAGTGATTTTTGTCGAAGAAAAATTTGTTCGGGTTACCTGGTCTACCGGTATACGAACCAAGAGGTCTGTTTTTATTTGCCCGATAATTCGTCGGGATAACGGAAATGAAGCATTTGCAGTCACTTTGATCTTTTTAGGATGGTATGCAATCAGCGGACTGTTTTTCTTTACATAGTCATCTGTATGGGCGTAAACCCTGATGATGAATCCGTCTTCTTTGCTTAATTGGAAATAATTTTGGATGGACAATTCTTTCTTTTGGATCGCTTTGTATTTCTCTTCGATTTTCCAGTCTTCAATTAATCCGGCTTCTTCCTTGTATTCATAGGTCGGGAAAGGAGGCATCACTTTATCGGGAACCAGTTTATTTGCAAAATCGCGCCATTTTTTTTCGACAGGACTTAAGGATTTTGGAAATTTGTCAATCAGATTTGTCAGGTCTTCTTTTAATCCTTCCTTTTCGCCGCTCAATTCAACAAATGTGTCGTAATTATCGAATTGGACCAGTAAGCTGTTTTTCTTAAATTCCGGATTTTCGACCAAGCGTTCGAGCTTTCCTGTACGTTGGGCGCGGATTATTTTTTCGGGAATGCTGAAATCTAAAAATACCGTATCACGTTGCTGCTTTCCGATTAGTACGATAGTGTTGTCCGAATTGTCATTGAGATTTTTTTCATCTTCACCGGAACAGGAGAAGAGAATGAATAGGATTGGTAAAAAGGCAACATATCGGAATGCTTTCATACTGTGCTTTTCATAAATGTACAACCAAAAAAGGAAAACGTTGAAAGATTGTGAAAAGTTGGACAAATAATGTTAATAACTTAGTTAACATTTAAATAACATGATTTAAAAATAACAAGTGCTTCTCACCTAAATTTGTAGGAACGATATAATGCAGGCCTATGCTAGGGACACTATTAAAAAAAAGATTGTCAGACACTCAATTAGCGAATGTTTTCCTGAATGGAATTTTCGAGATTGTTGACAATGGCTTCGTTGAGGTTGTGGATCTAATCAATGAAGATTTGGCTTTTGTTTCCTCTCCTTCCATTCCTGTTGAACGTAACGGACAATTCACAATGATTGTGGTGGTTGCGAATATTTCATCTTTGGAAACAACTTTTGAAACGGTTCAGGCAAATAGAATTGAGAAAATTATTTTTGAACAAATGGGTTCATTGATGGGGGTGTCGGCAGCCGATGCGGAAATAAAAGTAAGGGAATATCAGAAATTTATGCAGCGTATCAACCATCCTTCCAAGAACATGGTTTATGCGATGTCCAAAGCAGTGTTCCAAAAATACGATCTGAATGATTTTCAGGATGAATATTTCAAACGCTTGCAATCACCGAACCCTTTATTCCTGAAACGGATGGATCAGATCATGACCAATTTCCTTTGGGATTGGGATTCTTTTTTCAAGAAGTACAAGATTGACGAATAGCAAATTCATGAACAGATATAAACCTCGGGGAACCGGGGTTTTTTTGTGTCTTATTATTACTAAATTGCGGTCAATAAAAATCAGTATAAAAGAAAAGCGATGAACAAACTTCAAATTAGCACCCTCGAACAGTACTATGAGAAATATTCGCAAAGCGTTTCTGATCCGGAAACATTTTGGGAAGAGATCGCAAATGAATTCCAATGGATAAAAAAATGGGATAAGGTCCTGGAATGGAATTTTACCGAACCTGACATTAAATGGTTCAAAGGCGCAAAACTCAACATTACCGAGAACATGTTGGATCGCCATTTGAAAAGCCGTGGGAATAAGTTAGCCCTGATATGGGAGCCCAATGATCCGCAACAACGATTCGTTCGATATACTTACCGGGAATTGTATGAACAAGTTTGTTTGTTCTCCAATGCTTTGAAGGTGCAGGGAGTGAAAAAAGGTGATCGGGTGTGCATCTACATGCCGATGGTCCCGGAATTGGCAATTGCGGTCATGGCTTGTGCCCGGATCGGTGCTATCCATTCGGTTGTTTTTGCCGGTTTCTCGGCAAATGCCTTGGCAGATAGAATTGATGACGCCCAGGCAAAACTGGTCATTACGGCTGATGGTTTGAATCGTGGTCCGAAACAGATCCCGTTGAAGCGTGTTGTGGACGAAGCCTTGGAAAATGTGAAATGTGTTGAAAAGGTAATTGTGTTTGATTGCCTGGGCTGGTTGCCGCATATGGAAGAAGGAAGAGATATCTGGTGGAAAGATGCGGTTGCCGGACAAGAGAATAAGTGCGCCCCTGAACCGATGGATTCGGAAGATCCCTTGTTTATTCTATATACTTCCGGTTCTACCGGAAAACCGAAAGGAGTCGTTCATACCTGTGGAGGATATATGGTTTATACGGCTTACTCCTTTCAGAATGTCTATCAGTACGAGGAAAGTGATGTGTTTTGGTGTACGGCTGATATCGGTTGGATTACGGGACATTCTTACATAGTATACGGACCATTATTGAGCGGTGCAACCACAGTCATGTTTGAAGGTGTTCCGACATATCCGGATGCCGGTCGTTTTTGGCAAGTGATCGATAAATACGGAGTGAATCAATTCCTGACGGCCCCAACTGCTATTCGTGCTTTGATGGCTTGCGGAGACGATCATGTACTTTCTTACAGCCTGGATTCGTTGAAAATTATAGGGACTGTCGGTGAACCGATTAATGAAGAGGCGTGGAATTGGTACCATTTACACGTCGGGAAAGGACGTTGTCCGGTAGTTGATAACTGGTGGCAAACCGAAACAGGTGGAATCATGATTTCCGGGATTGGGAATATTTCTCCTCAGAAACCGACCTTTGCAGGCTATCCTTTACCTGGGATTCAACCGGTCCTGTTAAACCAGGAAGGAAAAGAAATTGAAGGAGCGAATGAAGAAGGATATTTGTGTGTCAAATTCCCATGGCCGTCCATTTTGAGAACCACTTACGGCGATCATGAACGTTGTCGCATCAATTACTTTTCGCATTACGACGGGTACTATTTTACCGGAGATGGGGCAAAACGAGATGAAGATGGAATGTATCGGATTATCGGACGAATCGATGACGTGATCAACGTTTCAGGTCACCGTTTCGGGACTGCTGAAATTGAGAACGCAATCAATATGAACAGACTGGTTATTGAATCTGCCGTTGTCGGTTATCCGCATCCTGTGAAAGGCCAATCGATTTATGCCTTCGTGGTTTGCGAGCAGGAAGTTCCAACAGAAAACCAGGATTCAGCACGAGCTGAGATTGTGGAATCGGTGGTTGCTGAAATCGGTAAGATTGCAATCCCGGAGAAAATTCAGTTTGTTTCCGGACTACCCAAAACGCGTTCAGGAAAGATCATGCGTCGCATTTTGCGCAAAATTGCCGAAGGGGATGTAAAGAACCTGGGAGATACTTCCACGTTGCTTGATCCTTTTGTAGTAGATGAGATTGTGGAAAATGCTTTGTAGAAACAGATATTAAAGAAAGACCGTAACAAATCAACTTGTTGCGGTCTTTCTTGTTTTGATACGAATTCGGTGTTTTTGTACTTTTTGAACAATGGGTATGGCAACAATTCGCGGATTCAGGGCTTTTTGATCGGAATCATTGCTTTTTGTGGATTGTTGTCATGTTATTTTCGGGTTTAATAATAGATTAGAGTTTTTCCAATTCTTTCAATTTTTTTTCAGCACTCATGTGATAATAACGTTTAAGGATTTTCCGATAATCTTTTTTTGCCAGTTCAATTTTGTTTAATAAAGTGTAAACATATGCACGGTTGTATAAAGCCTCAGAATTGTATGGATTTATTGACAGATAATTTGTAAAGTCTTCGATTGCACCATAATAATCACTGCACGTTTCTCCCTTTATGATCCCCCGGTTCAAATAAGCGTGTACATTTCTTTTATCAAGTTTGATTGAAGATGTATAATCAATTAAAGCGAGCTCTTTTTCTCCCAGTTGATTATTGGCAACGCCTCTGTTGTAATAGGCTAGTGACGTCGGTTCAATTTCAATAGATTTATTAAAATCCCGGATGGATTCATGGAAATCTTTTGCCATCCCATATACGCACCCACGAAAAATATAAGCATACACAAATTTTGGATTGAGTTCAATTGATTTACTGAAATCAGCAATTGCCGCGGGACCACCTATAAGTAATAATCCCCTGTAAAAGTATGCAAGGAAATTAGTGCTGTCAAGCAAAATTGCCTGGTCAAAATCCATGTTATCAGCTTGGCGGCCCCCGAGGTTATAGCGCATAATACCTCTTTCAAGGTATAATAATGAACTATCAGGATATTGGCTGATCAGAGTGTCATGACATTGTATTGAATTATATAGCTCTCTTACATCAACAGGAGATTCCTGGAATAATTCAGTACTGAAGTATGAATAACTTATAAATTCTCTGATTTTTCCGGATGATTGAGCAAATGAAATGAGAGGACTCATTAAAAAGGTCATCCAAATTATCTTAATATTCATTTCAGCAAGTTTAAAAAAATGAATAAGCTTATTGACCACAAAAAGTTACATCCTTTTTGAATCGATTTCAGATTCAGAATTACCCTCTTCTTCTTTCCAATAAGATCATCATCATCAATGACAACACGATGCATTCATCTTCTGAAGTATTGTGCGTCGATCCGATTTTTTCGAGGGAGAATTTTCTCCCGAACATCGAAGCGTTTTTCTTTAATCGCATCACTTTGGATCCGTCCGGTCTCCCGACAATGTATTTCGGATTGAATAGATATCCACTGAATAATCCCAAGACAGGAATATCACTCAATAAGCTGTCAAATACTTTGGTCCAGGCATTTTCCTCCATAATATGGAAAGCCAAATGCTCGTTCTGATCGTAAACATCGTAGCGTGCTCTCCAAATGGAAGCCCACCCTTTGCGTGCAACACGACCTTTCTCTATCCCGTTTTTGTCCGTGAAAACATAGGTTGCCGAGAAGTCGATCCATTTGTTTGCTTTGATCGTGAACTCGAGGTTTTTCTTACTTGTATCTGTAAAAACCTGGATTTCATCGATAAACTTGAACATCTTTTCGCGCACGTAAGCCAATGTTGCGGAGTTCGAATCCTCAATCACAAAATCATTCGCCATGGTTCCTATCTTGAATGTAAATTTCAATGGATAATTCAGGTTTCGAAGATCCACATTCTTTTGAGCAAAAAAGCTCGTGTTATCCAATATTTCACTCATATCATTTACGATTTAATACTTTTTCATAACAAGCAATCCATTCTTGCGGACTGATCTTACTTACTAATTTACCGATTAATTCGAAAGGAATCTGATCTGGCTTTTTAAATCTTACACAACTTTTACCCATATCCGGTTTGGTTTTGCTGATTTTTTGAAATTCATTTACAAACCATTCGAGTAGTTCCTTATTACCATAAATTCCCATATGATAGAATGCGATGAAATTCTTTTGAGAAGCAAAACTTAGGAATGGAAGGGGTAATTTAGGGTCGCAATGATAACCCGGTGGATACAAAGAATGGGGAACGACATATCCGATCATTCCATTGTTAATACATTCCATGAATCCCCCGGGGAGATTGTCCAAGATTGTTTTTCTCAGTTTAATCATTGCTTCCTGCCGTTCCTCCGGGCAATTTGCAATTACTTGTTCCGGGCTTGTTCCTTCTGTTCTCATTTAATTTCGAATATACCAAAGATTTTAATTTCGGATTCCGATTAGATTGATGAACAAAGGAAAATACACAAAATCTGCTATTCAATCATGATCTTATGTGTCGAGATACTCTTTCCATCCAAAGTGATTTCCAGTAAATAAAACCCGTTTTGGATCTGACTTACATCAATGGAAGTATAGGTTACACCTTTTTGAACGGATTGACTGCTATCGAAAACCTTTGTTCCGTTCAGGCTGGAAAGTGTCAATTGGTAAGACGCTTCCATTTTTGAAGCCAAAATAACGTGGAGATTGTCGGTTGCAGGGTTTGGATACGCTTTTACAATTTCCAGATCATGGATGAATTCTTGTTCAACGGCAATGGAATTGGATGTTATTGCGGTTCCGTTCTCCCGGGTCAATCTCACGCGGTAATAACCCATATCCTGGAAAAGCGGTTGTAAATCCTCAAATCGGTAGCTTAGAGCTTCCAAACTCATTCCATGTGCATTAACAGAGGCTATTTCGGAAAAATCGCTGCCATTTTCACTTCGTTCTATAGAGTATTTGACCGCATTGTATTCAGCGGAACTGATCCATTCCAAACTATTGTAACCGGATTCGTTTTTACCGGTCAATTGAATGGTTTCCATGCCAAGTGGAGAGCAACTGACAACTGCTGTACCACCGAAAGATAAGGGAACTGTTGTGACTGCTGATGAATAGTTGGATAAACAGATCAGGTATTGAGTATAAGATCCTACAGTAATCGGTGCTTCCCAATTCGTCATGGACGTGGCTCCACTTGGGAGCGCACTGGCAATACCTGTGAATTGCTCACATGAACCGTTGTAATTGCAACGAACAGGAGCCTGGGTTCCAGCCTGGATAGCTGAACAGGTAGTTGGACTGTACGCCCACATTGCCCAATCCAGACAATTGAACGTTCCGGAATTCGGAGTTCCAAGACTAAATGTAAGGCTTCCTCCTGTTAATACGTTAACAATCATCCAGGTACTGTTTAATTCCTCGGAAAGTAGACAACCCGAATTTGTCCCTGAAACATTCACGTCCGGATTCGCAGCACACGTTCCTGCAATACAAATCTCATTGATTGCCCCATACCCATTTGGGTCAATTGAAAAGGAAGCATTCGAACAAACATTTGCTGCCACGGCACAATCTCCTGCCGTAGTTGGTCCTCCGGCTGGACAGGTCAGGGAGAATGTAATTCCGGAAGCAGCAGTGGATGTAGCATCCATTATGAAATAATATGTTGTTCCGGCTGTCAGGGCAATTGATCCAACAGAACCGGGTACAGTGGCTGTTCCGGCGCAATTCCATCCTGTTGCCGAACACCCTCCTGTTTTCCATCCGATGGCATAACCACCACCTGTAACAGATGTTACGTCAAATGAATAGTTTCCGGTTGATGTGGCTGTATAACTGTATATCTGTTCCAAGCCTGGAGTTGATGTTGCGCAAAGTGTAGAAACAAAAGAAGATGCTCCGGTTGTAGTAAGTGTAAATGCTTGTCCACAACCTGAAATCGGTGAGGAGCTCGCGCACGGGCCGGTACTGCAAGAGGTACAAGTAATGGTGGTTGTCAAGCAGGTCGTCCCCGTACCGCAACCGGTACAGTTTGCATTTAAGGTCATGTAGTAAGTTCCCGAAGTTGCGGCGGTAAACGGAACGGATGATGTTCCGAAAGCAACCACAGGACCCGTCGGTGATCCACTGTGAATCGTGATACATGCCGATGGAGAAACAGCAAGTGTATAAGTGCTTCCTGCAACAACGCTTGTTATGGTATTGTAATCACCAGCCCAGTTACAGGAACTGATGGTGGTAGCAGTAGCCCCGGTTGGCGCAGCCACGCTGGAAAAACTGCTTCCTCCAGAACACTGGGTCCAGGCATTTGTCGACCCTAAAACAATCATTGAAACGAGTAGAAATAAGTAAGAGATTTTCATATGGATCAATTTAATCGATAATTAAATAAGTAAGTTCATTCAAAATCTGGGTGCGTCTTACATCTTCCAGATTTTTCCAGTCATCAAAATGGATGTGCATTCGACCGGTATCGGATGTCAGCTGGAGATAAGCTGAAGGGTAATCCCTTGCCCAATCCCAAACTTGCGCCTTGTAGCCCTCAAAGTCTGAGTTCGTAAAGTTGTTGCTCGTCCAGACTGGAAAAGGTCTTTCGGGAAGTTCATTGATCAACGAATTCAGGTTGTAACCCTGAAGCAAGCTGCTCAACTCCGAACCTGACTTAAGTGTAATCTGGATACTTCCTCTGTATACGAATTGAACCTGCTGATTGTCCTGTCTCAGATGCTCGTATTCAGTAATGTCAAAATGCTGGATATTCAGAAGTTCTTCCACTGAAATTCCTGTCTCAGAACTCGAGAAGGTAAAACTTGTTGTGAAATAATTCCACAGAACCTGGAGCCTTACCGGATCAATCTGAGCAATTTTTGAAATCCGTTCCGGAAGATGATGTTTTTGAATGATTCTATTGGATGCGATGGTTGAGTAGTTCTGGGCAAAAGTAATAGAGGATAAGCCTAAAGATAGGCATAGTAGTAAGTATAAAGCCTTCATAATCAAAGAGATTTGGAACAATATACAAAGAACAAATAGTTAAGAATACAACAATTTAATTAAATGTGTAAATAACCACTTTCGTCGAACATTATACAGGTTTCAACGAATATTTAAGAGAATGTTAAGTATAATGGATTGAAGAATAGGTAGTTGTAAAAGTGCGATTTTATTTGGTCATATTCACGTAAACCACTGCTTTCGTTTCAAAGAATTCACCGGAAAAGATTTTTTGTAGCGAATGAATGCTGACCTGTTGTTTCACGGGGGCCATTTCTTCTTTCAAATCACCGCCTTTGAGATATAAAATTCCGTTTGGCAGCGGATTCTTATTTTCCTTGAGAAACTTCCCTTTAGTCCAGGGAAGGAAAGCAGGCATTGCTGTTACAGCTCTGCTTACGATGAAATCAAATTGCTCTTTGATTTCTTCCGCCCGTGCATGTGTGCCGCGAACGTTTTTCAAGTTGAGGGCCTGCGAAACCTCATTGACCACTTTAATTTTCTTTCCGATGGAATCCACCAGGTGAAATTGAACTTCAGGAAATAAAATTGCCAGTGGAATTCCCGGAAAGCCACCACCGGTTCCAATGTCCAAAACAGATGATCCGGGTGTGAATTCCATGATTTTTGCAATTCCCAATGAATGAAGTACATGGCGTTCGTAAAACTCTTCCGTATCCTTTCTGGAAATGACGTTGATTTGGGCATTCCAAAACAAATACAACTCCTGCAATCGTTCAAATTGTTTCTTCTGAACCGCTGTCAAATTTGGAAAATGCTTTGATATTAGCTCTGCGCTCATTTCAATCCCGATTAAAGACTATAGACAAAAGACTCAAGACAGATTTGTGTCTTTGTCTTGAGTCTCTAGTCTTAAGTCTAATAGTCTTTATATTATCCTTCAATCAAGTTTCCGAGTGCATTATCAAAAATCTCTTTTGCTTCAGAGATGAATCCGAAATGCTCATCGTCAACCATCATTTTTCCTTTTGTGACATGACCAAGAAGTGTATAGTTTACACCGCTTCCCATCATGAATTCAATGAAATCTTCTTCCGTTTCTTCTGAAACGGTCACAACTACACGGCTTTGAGCTTCTCCGAACAAGAAAGCATCTTCGCGAACCTCGGAATCAGTAACAATATCGAATCCAAGTCCACGTGGCATGGACATTTCCACTAGTGAGACGAATAATCCGCCATCAGCGCAGTCGTGAGCAGCGTTGACCAATTCCTGACAGATCAACCCTTTCACAGCTTCCTGCAAGACATACTCTTTTTCCAAGTCGAAATGTGGAGCGGGAGAAGCCTCTATTTTATGATACTTTGCTAAGTATTCTGAAGATGAGATGTCATTTACACAATCTCCAAGGATGAAGATCAGATCGCCTTTTTGTTTGAAATCCAAAGACATGATTTTTGATTTGTCTTCTACTACACCGATCATTCCGATTGTCGGAGTAGGGAAAACAGGGATCTCTTTTCCTCCGATATTACTTTGGTTGTAGAAGGAAACGTTTCCACCGGTTACCGGCGTTTCAAACTTCAGGCATGCTTTTGACATTCCTTTGATCGCACCGACAAATTGCCAGTAAGATTCCGGGTTGTATGGATTTCCAAAGTTCAAACAGTTCGTGATGGCACTCGGAATACCGCCCGAAACAACAATATTGCGGGCTGCTTCGGAAACTGCAATTGCAGTCCCGATTTCAGGGTCGGCATTTACATAACGTGAATTACAATCCACGGTCATTGCCAATGCTTTTTCAGTTCCTTTTAGGTTTACAATTCCTGCATCCGTCGGACGGTTGGTGGTCATTGTCTTTGTTCCAACCATGGAGTCGTACTGTTCGTAGACCCAACGTTTTGAAGCAATATTCGGTTGACCCAACAAGAAGAACCCGATTTCTTTCAAGTTATCCGGTTGTTCAACAGAGTCGATATTGAATTTCTTGTATTCCTGGTAATAAGCCGGTTCGGAATATTCACGTTGATATTGTGGTGCGCCACCTCCAAGAACCAAAGATTCAGCAGGAACATCCCCAACCAATTCACCATTCATATAATAGCGAACTCTTCCATCATCCGTTACCGTTCCGATTTCTTCAGCATGTAAATCCCATTTGTCGAAAATGCGTTTTACGACCTCCTCTTTTCCTTTTTGGATCACCACCAACATACGTTCCTGGGATTCGGAAAGAAGGATTTCATAAGGTAACATATTTTCCTGGCGGGTAGGAACGCGATCCAGGTGGATTTCCATTCCGACACCACCGCCGGCACTCATTTCACATGTTGAACAGGTAATTCCTGCAGCTCCCATATCCTGCATTCCGACAATTGCATCTGTATTTGCCAACTCCATGGTAGCTTCTAAAAGCAATTTCTCCATGAATGGATCACCAACTTGTACAGATGGCAAATCCTGAGCAGATTCTTCTGTAATATCTTTTGATGCAAATGCAGCTCCTGCGATTCCATCCTTACCGGTAGAAGAACCCACGATATAAACCGGATTTCCTGGTCCTTTCGCTTTCGCAGAGATTACTTTTTTTGTGTCTATAATTCCGGCAGAGAATGCATTTACCAATGGATTCTGATTGTAAGATTTGTCAAAGAATACTTCACCACCGACAATTGGAATACCAAATGCATTTCCATAATCGCCGATTCCTTTTACAACGCCTTTCACCAACCATTTTGTACGGGCTTCTTCGATATCCCCGAAACGCAATGAATTCAATTGTGCAACCGGGCGAGCTCCCATTGTGAAAATGTCACGATTGATTCCACCAACTCCTGTTGCAGCACCCTGATAAGGTTCCAATGCAGAGGGGTGATTGTGAGATTCGATTTTGAAAACACAACCGATACCACCTCCTAAATCTACTAATCCGGCATTTTCTTCACCTGCTTTTACCAACATGTGCGGACCATCTTTTGGCAATTGCTTTAACCAATAAATGGAGTTTTTATAAGAACAGTGCTCAGACCACATGACAGAATAAACTGCAGTTTCAGTGAAATTTGGCGTGCGACCAAGGATTCCTTTGATCATTTCAAATTCATCTGCCCGCAAACCTAGTTCAACTGCTTGCTCAAGGGTAGCTTCTTGTTTGATGGAAGTACTCATTTTGTTATAACTTTGTTGCAAAAGTAATCATTCCTTCTCTAATTTCGAATTCCGAATTCCGAATTACAAATAGTTTTTAAAATTCGTAATTAGGCATTCGTAATTCGTAATTGAATAGTGTTTAACTTAGAGCCGTCATGGTATTCACACTAGTCTTGTTCGTTTTAACCTGGGTTGTCTGGAAGTTCAAAACAGATGGTTTGTCGCGCGCAAATTTATTGATTGGTTGGGGCGTTAAAGTACTCTTTGGGATTTTGTTCATGATCGTTCACACCAAAATTTACGGGATTGGAGAAATCACCGTTGATTGGGAAGAATACATGGATGATAGCGTTACGCTTAATGGTGTGGCTTATCAGTCTTTTGGAGATTACCTGAAATTTTTATTCGGATTGAATTCGGAAGTGGATGTCCACCATTACCTGGAGCATACCAATCATTGGTCGGCCGGTGACCTGGATCTGATGAATGATTCGCGCAATGTGTTGCGTATAAACAGTTTGATCGTATTCCTTTCAAGAGGAAATGTCTATATTCATATCCTGTTCTTCTCTTTCCTCTCCCTGATAGCATTGCGGGAAATTTTTCTGGCATTCAAGGATCGGATTTTCTATGATAAACGCTGGTTTTGGTTCGCACTATTCCTGTTTCCTACCTTAAGTTTTTGGACCAGTACAGTGTTGAAAGAACCTTTGATGATTCTAGGTCTTGCATTTATCCTGAACGCATTATTTGGTAAGCTTGGATCGAGATCCCGTTTATGGAGAGCTATTTTGGGTTTCGCGTTGATGCTGGGATTCAAACCGTATGTGCTGGGAGCCTTATTCTTGAGTATTCCTGTTTTTGTACTGGGAAAATTCGTCTTTAAAAAGCGGGTAATATTGGCTCCATTGACAATCTTGGCTACCCTTTTAATTGGTTTTGCGGTGTTTTCCAATTTCAGGACGAATGTAACCCATAGGCTTACCCGTATGCAGTTTGATTTTATGAATGTTGGAAGAGGAGGCCTTCATGCGTATGCAGATTCTTGTTATTATTATTTCAGAACGGATCAATTTGCAGATCTGAATTTTTTGAAAGATGGAGGGCTTCAGGTTAAAAAGAAGATTGTTGCGAAGAAAGTGACTTTCGGAATGAGTTATCCATTTGATGATATTGCGCTAAATCCGTCCGATGGTCCCTGGAGAATTGATTTTATCGGGACAGAATGCGGAAGTTATATTGAGCTGACCGCTATTAATAATGATTTCGGACAATTGGTTAAAAATGTTCCGGAAGCAATAACAAATGCTACTTTCAGACCCACCTTTTGGGATCCGGGAGGACGACTTAAGATTGTCAATTTCCTGGAAACGATTGGGTTATTCGTATTCCTTGGGTTTGGTTTTTGGTACAATCGGAAGCATCGCACTGCGGAAGAAAAGAATGTGATTTTGTTTTTACTTAGTTTTTCTGTCATTTTGTTCGTCTTAATAGGTTGGACAACGCCGGTTTTGGGAGCGATTGTGCGCTACCGGGTGCCGGCATATTTAGCTCTGTTTTTAATTGCATTTATAGGTTCAAGACCGTTCAAATTTAAATTATGAAAAAAACTATTTTTATTACCGGCGCGACTGCAGGTTTTGGAGAGGCGACAGCACGCTTGTTTGCTGATAACGGATGGAACCTGGTGCTGACCGGAAGGAGAATCGAGCGTTTGGAATCTTTGAAACAGGAGCTCCTAAGTAAGGGAGTTGATATTCAACTTCTGAATTTTGATGTGCGCAATGAGGATGAGGTGAAGCGGGCTGTGCAAAGTTTGTCTGAAGAGGTAAAAAAGAACTTGTCCGTCTTGATCAATAATGCAGGTTTGGCTGTGGGACGTGGTCCGATTGATTCAGGTGATACGGATGATTGGGACCGGATGATCGATACGAATGTGAAAGGACTTCTTTATGTGACGCGGGCAATTTCTCCAATTTTGAAAAAGAACGGCGGTGGGCATATTGTAAATATTGCAAGTATTGCAGGAAAAGAAGTGTATGCCGGTGGAAATGTTTATTGTGCTACGAAACATGCGGTTGACGCTTTGTCCCGGGCAATGCGTATTGACTTGGTTCACGATGGAATCAAGGTAACCAATATTGCTCCTGGAGCTGCGGAAACGGAGTTTTCATTGGTTCGTTTCAAAGGGGATGAGCAAACAGCTAAAAATGTATACGAGGGATTTGACCCCTTACTGGCAGAAGATATTGCAGATGCGGTTTATTATGTTTGCTCCAGACCGAAGCATGTTTGTATCAATGACCTGGTAATTATGCCAAGTGCGCAAGCGAGTTCCACCGTATTTCATAAAACCCATTCATAATGCGTTATTTTTTATTCTTTTTAGTCGCTTTGATTGGTGTTTCGTGTATGAAGGGTCAATCTGTTGACCTGGTAATCCACAACGCAAAGATCCACACGATGGATGAGGAAAACACAATCTTACAAGCTATCGCAATCCGTGATGGAAAAGTGGTGGAAGTTGGTCCGGATAGACAAATCATGAATAAGTACAGTGCCGATGAGTATATTGATGCCGAAGGGAAAGATGTTTTTCCGGGTTTTGCGGATGCACATGGACATATGATGAGTTTGGCGCGCCAAAAATTATCAGTGAACCTGGTTGGAACCGTTTCCATGGATGAACTGATTGTTCGTGTGGAAAAATATGCACAACGGAAAGAGCGCCCGGTGGTCGTTGGTGGAGGCTGGGATCAAAGTTTATGGAATTCAGCTGAATTACCAACAAATGAACTGTTGAATGAGAAATTTCCGAATAAACCGGTTGTCTTATATCGAATCGATGGTCATGCTGTTTTAGCAAACCAGGCTGCACTTAAAAAATACGGAGTTACTGAATCTTCGCACATTGAGGGTGGAGCTATTTTAAAAAACGCGGATGGAAGTCTTTCCGGAATCTTGTTGGATAATGCAATTTCGTTAATCAGTAATAAATTACCCGATTTTTCGGACCATGAATTGGCTCAGGCTTTATTGGAGATCCAGCAAGAGCTGTACGGATATGGAATTACCGATGTGCATGAAGCAGGATTGACTTCACATGATTTTAAACTGATTCGCAGGTTGGTCAAGGACAACAGGCTGACAATAGGGATTTATGGTATGTTGTATCCCTCAACCGAAAATGCTGGTTTTGCCAAAAAGCATGGGTTCCTGAAAGAAAAGAATCTGTTGGTCCGTTCCTTCAAGGTGATCGGCGATGGCGCTTTGGGTTCACGTGGCGCACTCCTGAAACAACCCTATTCGGATGATCCGCATAATCACGGTTTATTGACAACTTCAATTGCTGATATGAAGCGTTATTCTTCCCTGGCGGAGTTGACCGGTTACCAATTGAATATTCATGCAATCGGGGATTCTACCAATCGATTGGTGCTTGATCTGATTCAAGCGTATTCCAAAAAGAACCCGGATCATCGCTGGAGAATTGAACATGCACAGGTTTTGGATCCGGCCGACTTTGACTTGTTGGAAAGTTCCGGCGCATTTCCTTCCGTTCAACCCACTCATGCTGTGAGCGATCAGCGTTGGGCGGAATCACGTTTGGGGAAAGCGCGTCTGAAAGGTGCTTATGCTTACAATACCTTGTTGCAAAAAGCCGGAATGTTGGCGATCGGAACCGATTTCCCGGTTGAAAGTACCAATCCTTTTTTAACGATTCATGCAGCTGTCAATAGAAAAAATGCGGAAGGCGATCCGATCGATGGTTTTTTGCCTGCGGAAGCGCTCACGGAAGAAGCTTGCCTGAGAGGAATGACAATCTGGGCAGCGTTTGCCAGTTTTCAGGAAGGAAACAAGGGGAGTTTGGAAAAAGGGAAAGAGGCGAATCTGGTGATTCTGGAAAGTCCGTTTGTCTCGAAAGGAACATACAGTCCGAACTTCTCAAACAGGACCTTTGTCAAAGGTAAATTGGTGTTTTCTATGGAATAAAAAAGGGCTCGCCGGCAAACGAACCCTACAAACCAAAAAACCAAAAACGATCAAACACAAGTCATTATTTCTTTGTAACTTTCCAACTAGTTCATGAATTGCACTTGATCGAAGTTAGAAACTATATTCCCACAGTATAAAAGTAGGGACTTGTTTCATAAGAGTGGGCTGTGAAAAAACAAACACTGGTTTTGGATGAACATTTTTGCACTATTGCTTAATTTTTAATACATATATTGTGAGTGCTATTACAACTGATATGAATGAAGTAAGACGACTATTTGACGTGCCTACTTATCAATTGAAAAACTTTCCAAGCACCTCGATGTTTGTTACCAAAACGGAGGGAGTTTGGATACCTATGACGACCGAAGAATTTGTAGCACATACAAATCAGATTTCGAAGGGACTTGTGGAACTTGGTGTTTCAGTTGGAGACCGTGTGGCATTAGTTTCACCAAACCGTGTGGAATGGAATATGATGGATATTGCGATCCAGCAAGTGGGAGCTGTTGTGGTTCCTGTTTATCCGAATATTTCAGAGCACGATTACGTGTACATTTTTAACGACGCCGGAATTCGCCACGCATTCGTGGGAGGTGAAGAACTGGCGCATAAGATCCAAGGCGTAGCACCGCAAATTTCTTCTTTAGAAAAGATCTTTACATTTGACCAGTTGGAGGATTTTCCCAATTACAGGGAGTTGGTATCCATGGGAGCCAATGTTCCTCAAAGCAAGATCACGGATTTGAAGGCAAATGTTCGCAATGAAGACCTGGCGACGATCATTTATACCTCGGGAACAACCGGAAATCCGAAAGGAGTCATGTTATCTCATAATAACCTTCTTTCCAATGTGCTTTCTTGTAAGTTCAGTATTCCGGCGGATGAGCATTCACGTGTATTGACATTTTTACCGGTTTGTCACGTGTATGAGCGCATGTTGCACTACTTATATATGTATTGTGGTTCTTCCATTTATTTCGCGGAATCAATGGATACCATCGGGCCAAACTTGTTGGAGGTGAAACCACATGTATTCACTGCGGTTCCGCGCCTGTTGGAAAAGGTGTTTGATAAGATCATGTTGACAGGTGAATCATTGACGGGGTTCAAGAGACGAATTTTCTTTTGGTCGGTTAAGGTTGCCGAACAATATCATACGGGAAAACTGGGATTTTGGTATAAAATCAAATTGGCAATTGCCCGAAAACTGGTTTTTTCAAAATGGCAGGCAGCACTTGGTGGCGAAGTGAAAGCTATAGCTTCAGGATCCGCAGCATTGCAACCTCGTTTGGCACAAATCTTCCTGGCAGCTGGAATCCCGGTACTGGAAGGTTATGGTTTGACTGAAACTTCCCCGGTGATTTCCGTTAATTGCCTGAAAAAAGGAATTAAAATCGGTACCGTGGGTCCGTTGATCGATGGTGTGAAAGTGAAAATCGCTGAAGATGGAGAGATCCTGGTGAAAGGTCCGAATGTAATGATCGGTTATTTTAATTTACCTGATAAGACAGCAGAAGCGATCGATCCGCAAGGTTGGTTTCATACCGGAGACATTGGAACGTTTGAAGATGGGATCTTCCTTAAAATTACAGATCGTAAAAAAGAGATCTTCAAAACTTCAGGAGGAAAATATATCATTCCACAAGCGATGGAAAACACCTTCAAGGAATCCCGGTTTATTGAACAGATCATGGTGCTGGGTGAAGGACAGAAATTTCCTTCCGCATTGATCATTCCTGCGTTCCCGTTTGTGAAAGAATGGGCGAATCGCAAGAATATTCAAATAGGAACAACGAACGAAGAGATCGCTGAGAATCCCGATGTGATTGCACGGATCCAGCAGGAGGTGGATAGGATCAATGGAGGATATGGAAGCTGGGAGAAAATCAAGAAGTTTGCGCTATTACCGAAAGAATTTGGGATTGAATCAGGAGAACTGACCCCTACATTGAAATTGAAACGGAAGATTATCCTCGAAAAATATAAAAAACAGGTGGATGAGATCTATAAAGAAGGTGATCACCACGAGTAAAAGAAAAAACGTAGGGCGCGATTAATCGCGCCCTACGTTTTTTCGGATCTACTGTTTTTTTTCGGACGCGTAGTTTTTTTTAAGATTCTTAATAACAGCTTTTCTTCAGAACTGAGCCACGGATCGGAAGGCGGAATGTTCTTCAGGTGTTTTTCCAGTTGACTGTTCTCGTAAAGAGATAAAATTTGCGGATGTACATAGTATTTTTTGCAGACAGTTCGCGTATTGCCCAGTTGTTCACTAACGAGGTCCAAAACTTCTACCGTTTTTTTCTTACGCGCCGTTTCATTGTCAATAGAATCTGAAATCAAAAAATGGTGCAGTGTACAAACACTTGCCGACCAAGTCCGTAAATCCTTGGTGGTGAAGGAGTCCCCGGTATGTTTCCGGATATAGGAATTCACTTTCCCCGAATCCAATGTATGCCGGTTTCCAGCTTGATCGTAGTATTGAAAGAGCGCTTTTCCCGGAATATCACGACATTGTTTGACAATATGTGCCAATCGTTTGCTTCTTAACGAAATGGTATGATGAATTCCTTTTTTTCCTACAAAGGAAAAGCGGATTTTTTCTCCCGAGATCTCCACGTGTCTATTCTTTAATGTAGTCAGTCCGTAAGATTTATTTGTTTTTTCGTATTGGTTATTCCCAACGCGGATATGCGTTTCATCCATTAGAGCCAGGACAGTAGCAATGACTTTGTCTTCGTTTAATTTCTTTTTTCTTAGATCCTTGGTTATTTGCTTGCGAAGCTTTTTCATGGCATTTCCAAAGTCAATTAATCGTGAAAATTTCGATTCATTCCTGGACTTTTGCCATAGTGTATGATACCGGTACTGTTTTCTTCCGCGGGCATTCAACCCGGTACATTGAATATGGCCGTTGGCATCTTTGCAAATCCAAACGTTTTCCCAGGCGGGTGGTATGACCAACTTTTTAATTCGTTGCAACTGTTTCTCCGAGTCTAGTTGCTTATTGTTGTAATAATATTCAAAGTCTTCTCCTTTCCGCACACGGGAAATCCCCGGGTCTGAAACCGATACGTAAACCAGATCAGCCATTTCAGGAAAGGCATCCAAATCGAAAATTTCCGCTATGATCATAGCTTAATTTATCTATTGGTTTTTGACCGGGTGTTACATAATTCTGTGTTTAAGAATTTTTATGTTTTCCCCTTGGTGATGATTTTAAAAGTTTCACACTGAAGGGCACAGATTATCTTTGGTGAACACGGATGTATTTGTTGGATTCTCAAGATATCAATCTTAGTGTACTTCCGCGTTCCTCCGTGGGAGTTAAAAAAAGTATTGCTGAATAAAAAAGGACCCGTTGTAGCAGATCCTTCTTGTAGGTTTAGTTTGCGGGTTTATTTAAATCCTAAATCGAATCTTTTGTCTGCTCCATCATCTGTGCCAGAAAGTCACGTGCGCGGAACAATTGCGCCTTTACTGTTCCTAAAGGAAGATTCAGTTCTTCAGCAATCTCTTCATAGCTTAATTCTTCAAAATACCTTTTTTCGATCAACTCCCGGTAGCGGGGTTTCAATTTGCTGACCAGGTTGCGCATGTGTTTCACCTTCTGGTTGTGAATGATGTGCTCTTCCGGATCGCGTGTGTCAGACCGTGCATCAATTCCAACGGCTTCCCCATCTTCATTGGTATAGCCTGTATCCATGGAAGTGAGTTTGATTCGTTTCTTACGGATAAAGTCGATGCAGTTATTGGATGCAATTTTGAAAAGCCAGGTGGAAAAAGCAAAACTTGGTGAATATTGTTCCAGGCGACTGAATGCTTTTCCGAATGCCTCAATTGTCAGGTCATCCGCATCATCTGAATTCCGGACCATCTTCATCATCATGAAATAAATGGATTCACGGTATCGGTCCATCAATTGCGCATAAGCAGCCTGGTCGCCATTTCGGGCCTGGTCTACCAATGCCAGATCTATGCGTGCTTTGTCCGATAAATGCTCTCCAACTACCTCCATTTCGAAGAATTTTTTTGCAATGCTGAATAATAAAAAAATGGAAGTATCAAAACATATACCAAGTCAGTAAGAGGTAATAAAGCAATGAATCCCGGTGACTTCAATTTTTTGAAGCAAAGCCCCAAAAGCCACCATTTTATCACTGTTACAAAACCAAATCCGGCTAAGGCATGTATCCACCATCCACTTTGTAACATCAAAAGAACAAAAGATATCAGCATCAAAATCAGGGTAAACGGATATATTCCTAACATTACTTTCTTGAAAACCTTGTATCTCGGCGATGTGGTGTAGTGCCTGGACTTCTGTAGAACAAAAGATTCCCAGTTTTCTTTCGCTTCACTATATTGGAATGTGTCAGGATCCAATTGAATCGTGTAATTGCTTTTTCTTGCCGCTTCCTGGATGAACAGGTCATCATCACCCGACATTAAGGAGTAATGGGATTTGAAACCCTTGGTCGACTTGAAAACTTCTTTGGTATACGCCATGTTCCTGCCAACTCCCATATAAGGAACCTTGTTGATAGCCATGGAAAAGTAATTCACAGCAATCATGGTCGTGTCGAAACGGATGATCTTGTTCAGGAATCCTTTCTTCTTCGTATATGGGCCATATCCGAGTACGATCTGCTTTTTTTCACTGAATTGCTCCACCATTTTACGCAGCCAAAGGTTTCCGGCAGGTGTGCAATCTGCATCCGTTAAAACCAAGTGTTCGTATTTCGCTTTCTTGATTCCTAAAGTCAAAGGGAATTTTTTGCTTGGCATCAGGTGTTTGCTGCGTTCAACTTCCATCACAACCAGGTTCGGATATTGGCGGCTTAAGGCATCCAAGAGGTATTTGGAATCGTCCATGGATTGGTTGTTGATGACCACAACCTCAAATGGTGCCGGATAATCCTGGTCTAAAATCTTAGGTAAATTCTCGTACAGGTTGTCTGATTCATTGCGCGCGGCAATAACAATTGATACGGGGGGCAAGTCAGTTTTCACCTGCTTGTTTTTCCAAAAAGCTAGTCTCCCAAAGAAAAGTACGGAGTATATCAACTGTATAGCCAATAGTCCAGCAAAAATCCAAAAGATATAAAATACGCCTGTTTCCTGTAATTCGGGGATAATTTTCATTAAAGTGTCTTCTTCGCTTACAAAGATGGGGCTCTTTCCGAAATCCCCTTATCTTTGCAGCGTTTATTTTTCAACACAATTATGCACTTTGAACTGAAGCATACCGATCCCCACTCAAAAGCGAGAGCTGGACTTGTTCACACAGACCACGGAACGATTGAAACTCCGATATTTATGCCTGTTGGAACACATGGAACAGTAAAAGGTGTTCATCAACAGGAATTGCGTGATGATGTGGAAGCCCAGATCATCTTGGGAAATACCTTTCACCTGTATTTGCGTCCGGGTCTGGATGTAATTGAAGGTGCCGGAGGTTTGCACCAGTTCATTGGTTGGGAAAGACCGATTTTGACCGATAGCGGCGGTTACCAGGTTTATTCCTTGGCAACAAGCCGGAAAATAACGGAAGAAGGAGTGCGTTTTCAATCGCATCACGACGGAAGTTATCACTTCTTTTCTCCTGAGAGAGCCATTGATATTCAACGGGTGATCGGTGCGGATATCATCATGGCATTCGATGAATGCACACCATATCCATGTGACTATAATTATGCGAAACGCTCGATGCACATGACGCATCGCTGGTTGAAACGCTGTATTGCTCAAATGGATTCGACGGAACCGAAATACGGTTACTCCCAAGCATTGTTTCCAATCGTCCAGGGGAGTGTTTATCCCGACCTGAGAAAAGAATCTGCTGAATTTATCGCGGAACAGGGGGCAGTCGGGAACGCCATCGGTGGATTATCAGTTGGTGAGCCGGATGAAGATATGTATAGCATGACCGATCTGGTATGCTCTATTTTGCCAACAGACAAACCGCGTTACCTGATGGGAGTGGGAACTCCGGTGAATATCCTGGAATCGATCGCATTGGGAGTGGATATGTTTGACTGTGTTATGCCTTCACGCAATGCAAGACATGGGATGTTGTTCACTTCGGAAGGGACGATCAATATCAAGAATCACAAGTGGAAAATGGATTTTTCTCCTTTGGACATCAATGGCACGGCTTATGTAGACCAGGTTTACACGAAGGCGTATTTACACCATCTGATCAAAGCAAAGGAGAATTTAGCCATTCAAATTGCGACAATTCACAATTTAGCCTTTTATTTGGCGTTGGTTAAGGAGGCTCGTAGAAGAATTTTAGATGGAACTTTCCGCGCCTGGAAAGACGAACAAGTCAAAATACTAGGGAGAAGGATTTAATGCTTAGAATTTTAGATCGATATATCATTCGGAAATTTCTTTCAACATTCTTTTTTATGTTGGGAGTGATCATGCTATTGGCAATGGTGTTCGATATCGCATCGCGTTTATCGGAATTCATTGAAAACCAGGCTCCGTTCAAATCGATCGTTTTTGATTATTATTTCAACTTCCTGCTTTATTATGGGAATACCTTTTCTTCCATGATCATTTTCATTTCCGTGATTTGGTTTACGGCGAAAATGGCGCAGGAGGCAGAAATTATTCCGATACTGAACAGCGGAAGACCGTTTACCCGGTTTCTACGGCCTTATATGATTGCCGCAACTATCCTCATGCTGATGTCATTGATCCTGAACCATTTTGTTTTGCCAAGAGCAAACCGGGTCCGTTTGGATTTTGAGGAATCATTCTACCGGGATCGGTTGTTGGTTGAAAATTACCATGCAGAATTTCCCGGAAATGAATTGATTCATTATGCCAGTTATAATTCTAAGGAGAATATTGTCAATGATTTTGTCGTTGAAAAGTATGATGATCACAACCGGTTGATCCATTTTCTGAAAGCCCGAACGGCAACCGTTGCCCACGGTTCCTCAAATTGGCACCTGGTCGATGTGTTTGAACGGGTTGTATCTTATAATGACACCATTGATTTTAAAGACCAGGTGATCAACCAAAAAATCCAATTGATCGAAAAACACGAAAAGGATACGGTGTTACCTTACCGGATCGAAGACATGGCTATTCGTGACAATATTGCCGAAGCAATGACCTATACCGAATTAAGAAAGTTCATCAAGAAGGAGAAAGAGAAGGGAAACTCGAATGTTCCGACTTTTGAAATTGAACTTTACCAGCGAACAAGTTATCCTTTTGCAACTTATGTCCTTACTTTGATCGGGGTGAGTGTTTCAAGCAGGAAAAGAAGAGGAGGAATCGGAGTGAATATCGCCATCGGCCTGTTATTTGTCTTCATTTATATTTTTGCGATGAAGGTGACAAGTGTGGCAGCAACAACTGTTGGTTTTCCTCCCATAGCTGCTGTTTGGTTACCGAATTTTATATTTGGTATTTTGGCCATATTCATGTACCGCATTGCACCGAAGTAATGAAACAGGTAGGTTTTATTTTTTTCTTGATTCTTTTTTCTTTCTATTCGCAAGCACAGATCGTGAATATTGAGAACAGGCGCATTTACGAAGATACTTCCGGGTGGAGTGGTGCACTTGATGCAGGTTTTGCGGTTACCCAAAACTCCCCGGATATTCTCTATTCCGGAAATTTGCGTCCAAGAGTCCAATACAAAACACGGAAAAACCATTATTTATTGATTTCGGACCTGAATTATACTGCTTCCAATAAGACTACCTATGCGAATTCGGGAATGTCGCACTTCCGCTATGCCCGACGAATCAGGAACAGTCCGTGGAAGTGGGAGGCCTACACCCAGATCCAATACAACCAGTTATTGAACCAGCGCGTGAGATATCTGATTGGAACTGGTCCCCGTTGGAAATTTGTGGACACGAATAATGTGCGTTTTTTTGCAGGAACTTCCACCTTTTGGGAATACGAGGAATTAACTGAGGATGGAATTATCAACGAGAACTTCCGTTGGAGTAACTACATCAGTTGGTTTATACGGACAAAATCAGGATTCAGTTTTTCGGGAACCACTTACTATCAACCCAGATGGGATAAATTTAATGACTTTCGCTTTTCAGGCCAGTACTCGATTGCCCAGGCAATCACCAAACGCTTGGATATGCGTATTGAATTTAACATCTATTATGACAGCGCTCCACCTGTAAATGTGAGGAAAACGGTTTTTAGCTCGACCGCCGGGATTCACTTGCGATTAGGAGAGTAACCTCGTTTTTGACACGTCATTTTTTGTTCTTTTTTCAAATGAACCCGATTGTTTTTTAACAAACGTTGATTTTTTTGCCTTTTTATTCGGAGTATCTTGAGTAGGAATTAGAAACTAAAAGACAGAAATTATGAAAAAGTTAGTTTTAGGAGTTTCAGCAATGGCATTGTTGGGCCTGGCATCGTGTAAGAAGGATTATGATTGTGAGTGTACATACCAAGATACGGGAAGTACAACCATAACAGAACACAAAACCATTAAAAATTCATCATTGGATGACGCGAAGAAAACCTGTGATGGTTATGAAAGCGATGGTTCTATTGTTAAAACATGTACGCTTTTATAGTGTAACGTTTCATACGATTGAGAAGGCTTAAAGCCTTTCAGTATATAATGCCCTGTCTTGAAATCAATTGGCACGATATTTTTCAAGACAGGGCTTGTTTTTTTAGAATTCATCCAAATGTGTATGCACAACATCCTTTCTTCGGGTAAGCAGGAAAATAATAAGCATGGTCAGTGTACTGAAAAAGAAACCTCCACCTGCTACCAAAGTAATGATGCGGTAATTTCCATCCCCGATACCATCGTAAATCTTGTTCCCGATAAACATAGATAAGAAACCAAATATGGCAAGGGCGACTCCCGAATAGGTAGCCATCAATTTTTTAGGGGAATACTGTAGAATGAGGCTCAGAAATATTGGCACGATCAGGATTTCACCTATAAAATTCAAACACAGGAAACCGGTCATGAATTTGGGATCATCTGTCTGACTATTTGCCATTGTAATAATTGCCGCTACGATTGAAATGGTCGCTGCGGCAAAACCGATGATGATTTTCAGAAGTGGTGGAAATTTGAAGCGATTCCAGATAATTCCGAAAATGAGGTATCCGATCAAAGGAATCAATGCAGGAATCATACTTACAAACAGGCTGATGTCATCGGATCTTCTGAAGCCGCTGTAATTGAAATTCGACATGGATCTGTTCAATAAGGTTTCAAACAACCAATACAGGAACAGGCCTAGAATCGATAAGAAAATCAGTTCGTTGGTGCGATTTCCAAACTCCAGGGTCAATTGGTTTTCTTCCGAAGGGTTTTTGGGATACCTGACCAGGAAACAAAGCCCGATGATAAGGATGAAACAAATGATGCAGGAAATGAAACCGTTTTCGAATGTGTTTGCAAATTCAAAATAATGGAATGCTCTTGGAGCGATGAATGAACCGAGATTAATTGCAAAAAGACTTAGTGTAACTGCCCCGTCCATTTTGTTCTTTTTGGCTGAGTAGACGGTGCCGATTGATTTCAATAGTGCCGGTGAAAACATGGATTGCCCCAGGATAAAAACAAACATTCCCAAATAAAATAGGCTTAATTGCTTTTGCATGAACAGCAAAATCCCAAGAATCTGAAGGGCAGAACTTACGATGATTGAAATCTTCGGGCCTAACAGGAAGTCGACGATCAACCCGCCGAATACGCGAGCAAACAATAAGGCTGAAGCAAAAGTGAGTAGCAATTCATTTGCATCATCACCATAGAGGTTCATTGCATCGCTGATCAGGTAACTGAACGCAAAAGTCTGTAAACCGTAGAAGGCAAAGCGCTCCAGGAAAAGTAAACTGTTCAGAACACTTGATTGACCTAAGTAGTAGAAGTTGTTATTAGTTGGCATAGTTACTTTAATTATTTTTATTTAGAGTTCAAATGTTCAAAATTGAGATTAAACTTTTTGAACCCTTTCAACCTTTGAACCTTACTTGATCCACATGAGTTTTTCCCGTTCCACTTTCAGGCGCATGAATCCGAATACAACGGTAAGGATATGTCCTTTGATTTCTTCGACCGTTCCACTTTGTTTGGTTTCAATCATTTTCACAGTCGAACCGACTACAATCTTATCCCGTTGATAGGTGTCTTCTTCCTGTTTTTGCGTTTTGCGTTTTTTTGCCACTGCTTTTTGCGGCTTCACCTGCATCAGTTCCACTTTCCGTTTCGCTTCTTCGATTTTCGATTTCTCTACCATCAGATACTTCCGGACATCCTCCAGGAGTGGATTGTTTGCGTCTTTCTTCCGAGTCCTGGTCTGATAGCGATCAATAAATGATTTCATCTTTTTGCCCGAATTGATGAAC
>CBFGNC010000027.1:0-35748 GCA_965650135.1 uncultured Fluviicola sp. | reverse complement strand
AGAATACGCATCTAAAGCTCCCTGGTAATTCTTCATTTCCATATATACATTTCCCAACTCGTAATAGGACTTTGAATTCGGATACTCTGAAATAGAAGCCTTGAACCCCTCACTTGCAGCCTGTAAATTCTTTTTGTTCTTGAATTCATCCAATGCATTCAGGAATAACTTAGTCGATTTCGGGTTCGCTTTCGGATTTTGAAACAGGAACAAACGCACCTTTTCCCCGTTAAATAAATCCGCAGACCCTAATTTGATCGGCAGGGTTTCGTTCACAACCGGGGTTTTTCCTCCGGATTCCGGAATAGCCGGATTTCCGCAAGAGGTAAGCACAGCAACAAAAAGCAAAGAATAGAAGGCAAATTTCATAGGTACCGAATTAAGTTCACTAATGTAAACAATTCCGAATTACGAATGCAGAATTACGAGTTCATAATTCATCTGTCGATCTTAATTACATTTCTAACTAATCAGATATTATGCTTCTGGAAAACTTCTCTCCTGTTCAATTCTTTCAGTAAAATCAAGTGTTTTAAAATGTTAAATACTTGTATCCCAACCTATTTTATCGTAATTTCTAATCTCATTCAAAGAGTAAAGTCATGAATATTCGAAATAGATCTCTAGTCTACGGACTTTATAGTTTTGCAGGGATTGCAATACTATTTTTGATAATGAAATTATTTTCATTGGAAAACAATGGCTATCTGCGTTTTTTGAACGTATTCATCGTATTTTTCTTTACAAATAGATTGGCCAAAAAGAACCGTCAACTCGAAACAGATGATAACTACCTGAAAGCCTTCGGTTCCTTGATTTTTGCCAATGTTGTAACAGTAGTTTTATCCGTGTTCAGTTTTGTAATCTATGCGGTGTTCATTCAACCCGATTTTATCAATCATTTTGATGGTGGGATCTTTTGGAACAATCACGTTACAATTGGTCAGGCAGCTGTAGTCCTTTTCTTTGAAGGTATGGGTTCTGCGTTAGCCTCATCATTCATTATTGTGATGTATTGGAATGAAAGAAGCCCGGATAACAAATGTGTGCCGGTAGAGCCCACAAAAAAATAACCCATACAAATCGGGAGATCGGGTGGATTCATGTAATTCACCTGATTTTCTTTTTATCCCCCCTGATACACACTTCAATACATCGGACTGATAATAAGCATTTTAACCCGGTTAAAATTTGGATGTTATGACATTTTATCGTAATTTATAATTTCATTTAAAACACATCGCCATGAACAATCGGTCTCAATCCATCCGCTACGGACTTTATAGTTTTGCCGGTATTGTAATTTTATTCTTACTGACAAAACTATTTTCATTGGAACATCTGACTTTCCTGAGATTTTTAAACGTTCTGATCATTATTTACTTCACAAACAGATTGGCCAGAAAGAATCATAAAAGTAACTTGGACAGCAATTACCTGAATGCCTGGGCTTCCCTGATCCTCGCCAATGTGATAACGGTCGGTTTATCTTTACTCAGCTTCGTGATTTATGCGACGTTCATTCAACCTGATTTCATCAGTAAATTTGAAGGGGGAATACTTTGGAACAACCACATTACAATAGGTCAGGCTGCATTGACCCTATTCACTGAAGGGATTGGCTGCGCTGTAGCCATATCATTTATCATCATGCAGTATTGGAATGAAAGTCCTAAAAGTAAGGTAAGTACTTCCGAGACCATTAAAAAGTAAAACCATTCAAAAAAAACCGGGAAAATCGAGTGAATTTAGGACTTCACTCGATTTTCTTTTTGTTCACTTCCCAACCGAAAGCAATACAGTTCCGTTAAGGCTGATGGTTGCATGGTTTGATTCAATAGATTTACAGCACTAAAGCCCTAAGCTCCGGAAGCAAAGGAGAGATCGGATGAACCCGGAAATTCATCCGATTTTCTTTTTTCACCTCGTAAAAAATTTACGTAGTTCCTGCCTTATATTTGCCTTACAATATCCAAGCGTAACAAAATGCTTATCAATTCATTAACGATTTAAAAGGATTGGATACTATTAAAATTTGTCGCATATTTATGTGGTATTTACTATTCACTTATTGAACACTATGACACTAGAAGATTTCATCAATTTCGAACGAAAATGGGAAGGCGGTCTCAGCAGGCACACCTCCGATTCTGCAAGTAAAACCCCATGCCCTACTCCTTACAAAGGAAAAACAGGTTGGCATACCAATGCAGGAATCACTTATGCCGTCTGGAGAAAAAAATTCGGAAAACTAAACGACCAGCGTTTTTTTGAAATGTCCAATGCCGATTGGTTTGCCGTTTTCGATTCGCTTTATTATTCAAAAGTAAAAGCAGCTTCCTTCAATTCCTTATCCATCGGATTTATGGTTACCACCATTGCCTGGGGTTCCGGGGCCCGACAAGCAGGATTGACACTTCAGCGTGCAATCAATAAAAAAGGCGGCGCGGTTGGCGTTGACGGAGTGATCGGACAAAAAACTATCACTGCAGCAAATGCAATTCCGCCAAAAGAATTGTTCGACGAATTGGTCAAACAACGCTCCGATTTCTTTCACCGCATTGCGAAAGGGAAAAATGCTGTTTTCCTAAAAGGATGGATGAACCGGTTGAATGCTTTTGTGAAAGGGTTTAGGCCGGTTTAAAGAAATAATCCAACGGGCACGCGATTAATCGCGTGCCAACTCTAACCGAACTGCTCTTTCGTTTTTCCATTCGTAGATTTCGGGATAAATTCCCCAATCTGCGTAGTAATATCCCGGAGTCTCTTCCAGCAGACCGGAGTTTGTAAGGAGCATTCTGCTGTTCCTTTGGTAACGAACTCCGTAATAACCATCTATGTGCGTATCCGTAATATTCGGAAAACTGATTTTACCGGTGAGCCTGTTTACTATACACATATTTTGACACATTGAACCACATCCCCATTCCACAATAGTGTAATGCCCCGCAAAATTTACTCCCTGTGTCAGGCATTCGGATTTTACATATGCTTTCCATTCTTTCTCATTTAAATAACTGCAGAAAGGAGCTTTCACATCCGTTAAGTCGGGAAGTTTTAATTTTTTGCCTGTGACCGGATTCACTTTGAACTGACTAAAATGAAAGGCGGATTTATATCTTACTGAAATCCACGTTGTGACCTGATATCTTCTATTACCCAAAAGAATAGCTTCCGAATCAGCAAAAAGCGTGTCGCCTTTACTCATTATGGGTTGATTTTTTTCATTCCGGTAAATACAATCGAGTTTCATCGCTTTATGACCGATGACCAGGAATTTCTGCGTATTCAGTAGTGTATCCCTTCTCATCTCAGGCCTCCAATCAATTTTTATATGCCTGGAACCGATTCCTTGTATTTTAGCTCCTTTTTTTGTCTTATGAGAAGAACTACACGAACAAAGAATTCCGATCGCCATCAAAAAAATTAAACGTTTCATTTCCATTTTTCATCAATACTACCGATGAATTCCCGTAAAAGAAGTACTCTTCTATTATGTGACGGAAAATTTTGATTATCCGCTTATTTCTCTGCTTCTGCCTTCAACGCTTCATTCATTTTACGGAATCCATTCAAGGTGTTTCCATCCAACATGTTTGAAAGCATGCGGACCAGGATTCCTTTGAATCGCTCAGCTTGGATGAAGGTGGTTGTTCCGTCTCCATTGTCAATAAGTTCAAAACGGTGTTCACCATCAAATAAACCGGTAAAGAATAAATGACCGATCCATTTGAATTCCCTGTTTTGATCGAATACCAGAACTGTCGGTTTAAATGTCATTCCTTTTGCTCCGGGAGGTTCCATACGCACAACAATTTTCTCTCCCACTTTCACTTGTCCTTGGATTGATTTGATAAACGGGTTCCAGTTTGGATACTTTTTAAAGTCACTTAGAATTTCCCATACACGACTTGGTGTGGCCTGGATAACTATTTCCGATTTGATTTCCTTTTTCATCTGATTTGAATTTTGATTATTTGATAAATCAAAGTTCGATGAAATAGCCGAACCCCCTCTTGACAAATATCAAGAAATGGAAGTGCTTTTTTTACGCAGCCTGCTGAACGTTTCAGGAGTCATTCCAAGCATGGAAGCCAAATACTGCAAGGGAACCTGGTTAAACAACTCCTTGTTAGAATTCCACAATTGATTATATCGTTCCTCAGCTGACAGGGAAATATAGGTCAGGATACGGTCTCCCATCGTAGAAAAACATTTTGCCATAAAAAGCTTCTCTACTACATGCCAGGACGGAATGGTCTTCCCCATATTACTATAATCCTCTTTGCTAATGACCTGGATCTTGCAGTCTGTTAAGGCCTGAAGCGCTGATTTGGATGGTTTTTCAAATAAAAAACTGGAAAGGTCGGTAATGAAATAACCTGGCGTGGCAATCCATTTGGTCACTTCTTTATCAGGAAGGTTGACCCATTCACGAAGGATTCCGGATTCCACAAATCCCATTTGATTCGAGTAGCCGTTCTCCTTGAAAAAATACTCCCCTTTATTCAATTGAATTGGCCGGAAAAATGAACAGATAATCTTCAAATCAGCGGCTTTAACTTCAAAAAGTGCAGCAATATTCTTTTCCAGTTCGTTCATTCTTATTTTTTTTCAACGTTTAAAGCTAGGAAATATAAGGGAAAACAAAAATTAATACATTTATATTTATAAATATAGTTGTATAATTAGAAAAGTAATTATATCATTGCCTTATGAAAAAGGAATTAACAAAAGCAGAAGAACAGATCATGCAGGCCATTTGGTCGGTTGGAAAAGGATTTGCAAAGGATATCCACGAGCAATTGGAAGAACCGAGACCCGCTTATAATACGGTACTGACAGTAATCCGTGTATTGGTTCAGAAAGGATTTGTGGAGTTCAAAACGTATGGAAAATCCAATGAATATTACCCGATGCTAACCAAAGAAGCCTATTCTGCCCAACGCATCCAATCCCTAAAGGAAAATTACTTCGGGAATTCGAATGCAAAACTGCTTTCCTTTTTCATGAAAGAAAACAACCTTGATCTCCAGGATTTGAATGAATTATTGGAAATCATCAAAAACGAACGCCATGACTAATTATCTGTGGATCATTTTCGAAGTGAATGTACTGATCACCTTGTTGTTCGGTATTTTCAAAATCATCCAACGTTATCTTCCGTTCGGATGGCAGCGTTTCTCCCTGCTTTCAATTCCCGTACTGTCAATCGGAGCAATTTGGCTGAAGCACGGAGCAGTTTCCAAATCATCGTGGAGCTATCATATTCCGGTATTCGAATTGGAAGCTGTCGAAATCAGGCCAAAACAAGCAGTTCCAACGGTTTTTGATTACTCCTCCTTGCTGGAGATCACTTATTGGTTGGGAGTCGGAATCCTTTCCGTTTGGATGTTCTTTAACCTTTACAAGGTAATTCGCTTATTCTTACAGGCAAACCGGTCAAAAGAAGAAGGGTTTACACTGATCGAATTACCGGATGAAGCTCCCTCCTCTTTCTTTCGTCTCATCCAGTTGCCAAGCGGACTTTCGGAACACGATCGCTCCATTATTTTCCAGCACGAAAAAGTACACGCTCAAAAATGGCATTCGGCAGACCGCCTGTTTCTCGAAGCAATTCATTGTTTGTCCTGGTTCAACCCGATATTGCTGCTCATGAAAAAAGAATTGGTCCATATCCACGAATTTGAAGTGGATCGGATCATGTACAACAAATACTGCGTCGGCTACATGGAATTCCTGCTGGCGTATTCATTAGGAACTAGTTCATCCTCATATTTATTCACCAATCAGTTCATGACGAAGCTCACGCTGATTAAACGCATCAAAATCATGAAAAAAAATTCAAAAAAAGTGTTGGTTGCAGCACTGGCCCTACCCATCATTGCCGGCGGAATGACCTTGATCTCCTTTACCGGGGCGAATGGCACAATCCGGGAAAAACAAGTAACGAAGGAAAGTTCAACATTGAAATCCGGGTCAAAGGAAGCTAAAGCTGACGAAATTCTAAGTAAAAAAACGGAACACTTCGAAGAAATTCCTGGTACTGGTCTCGAAACAGAGTCAACAACGGACGAAAAAAAGGTTCAATTTCTTCCTCCTGTCGAAGAAATACCGGAAATCTCCACCAAATTGCAGACAATGGACACAAAAACCTTAACGCAGGAAGCCGAAGTGGACAAATTACCCGAATATCCGGGTGGAACGGAAGCGATGACCAACTACCTGATCACTAATCTCCGCTACCCGGAAACTGCTGTCGCTACAAAAACAACCGGAAAGGTCTTTGTATCGTTCATAGTGACAAAAGACGGAAAGGTTAGTAAGTCAGCCATCAGACGCGGCGTCAGTAAAGAACTGGACAATGAAGCATTGCGCGTCATTTCTGCTATGCCGAACTGGATTCCCGGGGAAAAGAACGGTAAAAAAGTGGATGCTGAGATGGTATTGCCGGTATCGTTTAAATTGTAAAAGAAAGTAACCCTAAATCCTGATAAAGCCGATTCGAAAGAATTGGCTTTTTGTTTTTCACATACGTCCTGATACTTGGGACGATTTAGACATCTTCTATTTTAAAAATTGAAATATCCCATTTTTAACATTGCCTGATTTGGATCCTACAGGATGTTTGGATAATATTATCGGATCATAAATCTTTAATCGAATGGAAAACACACATACACCAAAACTGAAATGGTATCATTACATTTCTGCATTCTTTGCAGGTACTTTTCTTGCGAACGTCATTCCGCATTTTGTAAACGGGGTTTCAGGAAACCCATTCCCCACTCCTTTCGCAGACCCACCAGGCATAGGACTTTCCTCGCCCTTGACAAATGTTTTATGGGCATTGGCAAACTTGCTTATCGGCTATCTCCTTTTCAGGGCGAGTAAGATCACTTCCAAAACAATCATGGGACTGGTTGTTTTCTTTATCGGGATAGCTGCAATAAGTATTCAGTTGAGTATTCACTTTGCTGAAAAGGCGAAGATGTAGTTTGCTTTGAAATAGATATTCTATTCAAAAAATGATCTCGCTCATTATTTACCAGCGTCTTTTATACCTAATTTTAGGGCTCAAATAGCGATTATGTTTTCAAAAGGGTTTATCCGGTTAAACTGGATCACATTGGTCTTCATCTTTTTGGTAATTATTGCCGGAAGTGTCGTTCGTACTTCAGGAAGTGGGATGGGATGCCCGGATTGGCCGAAGTGCTTCGGAACATGGGTTCCTCCTACCAGTGAAGCACAATTACCTAAGGATTACCGGGAAGTTTACGGTGAAAAACGTGTCGCGAAAGTGGAAAAGTTTGCCAAATTCCTTTCCATGCTTGGAATGAAGGAAACAGCGGAGAAAATCAAGAAGGATCCCAGAACTTATGAAGAGGAACCGTTTAATGCTCAGCGCACCTGGACAGAATATGGAAACCGCTTGGTCGGTTTTCTTGCCGGAAATGGTGTATTGATCATTTTCCTCTGGGGATTCTGGAAATATCGGAAAGACCGGAGATTTGTTTGGCTTTCATTCATCAACCTGGTAGCGATCGGATTAAACGGATGGTTCGGTTCGATTGTCGTGGCAACCAACCTGGTTCCATGGACCATTACTGTACACATGTTCCTGGCACTATTGGTTGTTTGTCTCCAATTGCTGTTAATCCGGAGAATCAGCCCTATCCAACAGAAAACGTTGAATTTACCGGTTGCGATGAAATGGCTGATCGGGATCATTCTGGCAATTACAGCCTACCAAATGTTTTTGGGAACGCAAGTGCGCGAATACATCGATCAGTTGACACAGCAAGGATTGGGAAGGGATTCCTGGACAAGCCGGTTCGGATGGGCATTTTTCATTCACCGTTCGTTCTCCTGGGCAGTATTGGTAATGATGGTCCTATTGGTGTTCCTGAACTACAAAACGGACAAAGTGAAATCCGTCTATTGGGCATTTTTAGTCTTGGTGATCGAATTGGTCGGTGGAGTTTTATTGGCTTATGCCGATATGCCCGGATTCGTGCAAGTATCTCATTTATTGTGTGCTACTGTTTTATTCGGCATTCTGTTCCTGCAATTCATTCGTTTACGCCCCTTGTCAAAGCCGCTTTCAAAGAATAGTATCCGCGGATAAATTTCCTTGACTTTTCAGGTTTTCGATTTGAAATTCGATAGAAATAGTATATTTGCACCCATCTAATTGCTCCAGATCAGCGGAGATTTTAAAATAGTAGTGCGGTCCTATAGCTCAGTCGGTTAGAGCAACTGACTCATAATCAGTAGGTGCTTGGTTCGATCCCAAGTGGGACCACAAAAAGAAAAGCCTTGGCAGTTTTGTCAAGGCTTTTTTGTTTCCTCCCTTGAGGGAGGATTAAGGAGGGTGACATACCTAAGACCTCCGCGAGTAGCAGATATTACTCAGTTTTTCCAAATTTACCGCGGTTCGATTCCCTGTTGCTCGAAAAGTGTTGTATTTCAGATTTTTTTTGGTAGTATTGGGGACTTAACATAACGCTATTACTGAAATGAAAGAAAAGAAACAAAATAAGAATATTGAAGAGATAAAAGAGCCTATAATAGAAGAGATTGAAGATTTTGAACTATTCGAGTCCGCGATCGACAACTTTATCTTAGAAATTGATGCATTAGCAGAGTCTCTCCCATTGATATTAGGATTAACTCAAATAAAGTATATGAGTTCATCTAAAAAATTAGATAAATTTATTGATGACAATTCTTCTGATAAAAATGATGAAACAAGCTTCAAGATCCCTGTTAATGAATTTAATAAATTCAATCAGCTTAGTGATGAAATGAGAAGTGCAGAAGCTGCACTAAATATTCTTCCAAGAACTTTTGTTGTCGCATTAGTTAGTCAGTATGATGCCTTCATTGGTGAGTTATATAGATCTTTATTTGAAGCAAAACCTGAATTAATCAACTCCCTTGAAAGAGAGATGGATATTCAAGAAATATTGAAATTTTCAGATTTAGAAGAATTAAAAGACTTTATCATCGAAAAGGAAGTTGAATCCCTTCTAAGAGATAGTCATTTTGAACAGCTTAAAACTTTGGAGAAAAGAATTTCAAAATTTAATGGAAATAATTTTGTTCTAACAAAGAATTTACCAACGCTATCAAATTTTATTGAAGTTACGGAAAGAAGAAATTTGTTTGTTCATTGTAATGGTATCGTATCTAGACAATATGTTGAAATATGCAAAAAACACGGAGTTAAAGGGATTGACAAAATCCAAATAAACGAACAGTTAGATGTTGATCCGATGTATTTTCAAAATGGATTCCATGCTATTTTTGATGTGGGAGTTAAATTGGGACAAGTATTATGGAGGAAATTTTTGCCTCATAGAATAATTGAAGCAGACAAGAACATCAATAATATTTGTTATGATTTAATTGTTAGCGGCTACTATGATATCGCAATAGAATTACTTCGATTTGCAACAGAAACAATTCCAAAAAATGGAAATGATGAGATGAAAAAGACTCTCATTATTAATAAAGCACTGGCAAGTTATCTTTCGGGTAATAAAGAAGAATCTGATAAGATTCTCAAAAATGAAGACTGGTCTATTGGAAATGAATTTAAACTTGCTGTAGCTGTTTTGCAGGAAGATTATTTGGGTGCAGAAATACTGATGCTCAAAATTGGACCTAATGATGAGGAGTTAGGAAAAGAAGATTATCAGGAATGGCCCCTATTTAAAAAGTTCAGAGATAGTAAGGAATTTAAAAGAACTTTTAAAAAACTTTTTAAAGAGGAATTTATAATTAGAGAAGTTCCAGAAAAAGCATTTATCCAGCTACTCACACAAATCAATGAGAAAAAAAGGAAATAATTAAGATAATTATAGTGAAACTATGATTGGTTCCATTCCCGTTCGTTCTTCTCCACAAAAAAAGCATTCATCAATAATTGGATGCTTTTCTTGCATTAAAGCGGAATACCCGGTTCACATTACCTGTTAGTTGCGACACATCGATTGACGGTTGCGACAGAACACTCAACAGCCACGTTTCAGGGGCAACTGTTTGCAAAATAAATGTGTTATTAGTAGTAATAATAAAGCATTCTACTGATGAAAAAATGGCTCCTATTCGTGATGATTCTCAATGTGTTTTTTGATCAGATTGATGCACAGATGAATGCTACATTCAGCAAAACCGTTAATACCAATTGTAATGGTAATCCGTGTAATAATAATGGACCGACAATTCTGATCAATGAACTAATGGTAACACCGAATTCTTATGACGGATGTATCTCTACTGATGGGACAGGAATATTTTTGAATTGTGCTGAGTGGATAGAGCTTTACAATCCGAACTTATGTCAGACTGACATTTCCTGTTATTATCTTGGAAACAGTTCGGTTGAGGGAGCAGGAGCTCTTCGGCTGCCTGTCGGTACGCTCATTCCTCCGGGAGGATTCTGCATTATCCGGGGCGCAGAGGCAGCAGCAGTTCCGTCTAATTTGCTCGTTCAGAACGGGGGAAACACGGTTGAAATAATAGTCACTCACACATATCCGGGTATTTGTAATTCAAACGGTCGGTTTTGGCTTCCCAATCAAGGTGGCTGGTTGGCAGTTTACGATGATTCGGGCATTGCTCAGGATGCTTTTGCTTGGGGAACCGGTGCTATGATAGCTGATCAACCCTGTATACCAACAGCTGGAAATGGGTGTACTGCCCCAACAGCTTTAAGTTCCTTTGTAAATATTCCAGCAAATCGGAAAGAAGAATTACTGATTGCGGCTGCTCCGGTAAATGGCATTACCTATGCCAGAATGGTGGATGGTGGAACGTGGGATAATGTTTTACACTCTCCTACCTATGGCACATGCAATGCAGCCTGTCAGCAACCTGTAGGAGTCATGTGTACCGGATCAGCAACGATCAATGTTACAGGTGGTATGATCCCCTATTCTTTTGCTTGGAGTGGCCCGGTACAGCAAACGACTCAAACTGCTGTTGGACTTTGTGAAGGAACATATACTTGTCAGGTAACGGATGGAGCGGGAACTGTTCAGTTATTCACCGTAACAATTGAAGATTTTGAGCCGGTACTTAACTTTAGTGTCCAGGATGAATTCTGTTTAAATGATCCGGCTGTAACTTTATTGGCAACGCCGGTCCCTGTAGGACAAGCTACCGGTGTTTTTAGCGGAAATGGTGTCTCTGGGAATATTTTTGGCCCACAGATAGCTGGCGCTGGAATTTCCGGAATAACATATACCTATGTTGATGAAATGGGATGTAACAATAGCATTACTGAAACAGTTACCATTCATGCATTACCGGCAGTGAATCTCATAAACATCGAATCGCCCTATTGTGTAGCTATTCAGAATGCAAACATTCAGGGAATTCCTGCCGGCGGACAATTGAACGGACAGGGAGTCTCCCAGAACCAGTTTCATCCCGCACAGGCAGGACCGGGAACTTTTAATTTGACTTATCAATACGAAGACATCAATGGTTGCGCCAATTCGGTAACAACTGTTGTTGAAGTGGTTTCTGAAGCTCCTGATGCCGAGATAACAGTTCCCACTGATTTGTGTATTGACGCTAACCCGGTGAATATCCAGGTTAATCCTGCCGGCGGACAAATACAGATAGATGGTGCGAATGCAGGCTTCAATTTTTCTCCCCAGATATATGGTGTAGGGGTGCATAACCTAAGTTATTCCTATACAAATGGTGACGGATGTGCAGGAACCGGAAATGCGACAATAGAAGTTCATGAATTGCCGATAGTGTCTATGAACCTGGAAAACGTTTATTGCTCCGGAGCTGAATTTATCCCCCTGGTACCACAACCGGCAGGAGGAATTCTTTCAGGTAACAATGTGATCGGAGGACAATTGAACCTGGATCAGGCGCAACCGGGTGTGTACACGATCAGGTACGAGTTTACAGATCAATTTGGTTGTTTCAACTTCATGGAAGGTACTTATATCCTGTCCGAGGAAATAACCCCAGGGTTTGATTTTGTGTTGGATTGTACCCGGAAATTGGACGTTGATGCGGATCCCAAAAACACTACCTATACCTACGATTGGAATTTCGGAGGAATGGAAGAAACAGGCGGACCGCTTAATTCCTTTCAATTCGGAAACCCGGGATCTTACCCGGTTATATTAACGATAACGGATACTTTGGGCTGCAGTCATGACGTGACGCATACGATTGAAATACCATATAGTGATTTGCTTGCTTTTCAAATCGTAACGAATCCGGTAACGGTTGGATCGCCGGTCCTGTTCCAGAACTTGCTGCAGATGGAAAACGTGACGTATGAATGGGATTTCGGAGATGGAACTATCTTGCAAGGTGTTCTGCATCCGAATCACATCTATCAAAATCCAGGAGCCTATCTTGTATTACTAACCGCAACTGATACGAACGGATGTAAGTATACAACCTGGAGAACACTTGTTATTCCGGAGGAAGCTTACATTTATATCCCGAATACGTTTACTCCTGACGGTAACGAATACAATAACTATTTTGAAGCACAAACTACCGGAATATCCGAGTTTGAAATCCGGATTTTCAATCGATGGGGAGAAGCGTTTTTTTATTCGACAGATCCACATTTCCAATGGGATGGGACATACAAAGGGGAAAGATGCCCGGATGGAATGTATAATTATGAGGTCATATATACTCCGCTTAACGGTTTGCGGAATCGTATTGTGGGACATGTGAATTTGCTGAGGTAGCGATGAAACGAAAGAAAAAGCATTCAGCGGTAGTTGGATGCTTTTTTGTTTTTTGTCCCTCAATGCCAGCTCCGCACTCGAACTGTCAGGCGAAAGTATCGAGACGACAACGGTTCGATTCCGTTTTACATAACCAAGTATAGGCAAAAGCCGCAGAAACATCGGTCTGCGGCTTTTGGTTTATTACTGAATAACAAACTATTGAAAAATCACGTTCTTTATCCGATAAAATCAGATCATAAAGCCACCCAATAAATACGGTTGTTAATCGAACTGTCCGTATAACTTGGCTGACTAATAATTCGGTGGCCACTGTAGCCCCCGGCAGTGAAATAGTAATTCTGATTAAATGAAAGTGTTTCCATTCTGTCGAAATACCAGGAAATACCATCGTTCCAATAATGATAGTTGTAATTAGCAAACACCCACTGATTGCTGATATAAAGACCTGCACAAAAATCGACTGTGATTGTGATAGTGGAATATGATTCCACGTAACCATCCTTTTGACGGATGGCTTCGATTGAATATCCTATTGCATCTCCGATATTTCGATCGACCTCGGTCAGGTAAATGCCTTTTGGATCAGAAACGGGCTGTTTATTACATTTCTCACCTCTTTTTGCATCGACAACTTTGTTCGTAAAATTCGGAGCTTTCATAAGAAGTTTGATTGTTGTTGCTTCCATATCTTTTTTCATAGCTTTCACGCTTTCAGAGTGATCTGACGCTATTTGATAGGTGACACTGAATTTATGCGACTGGTCATAAACGATAACGTCTTCACTGTATTTCAATTTGGTTTCATCCGTCTTGCAGTGAATGTTTTCTGATTTACGCGGTGAAAGCTGTTCTTTGGAACATGCCCCGGCTAACAATGTCATGATCAAAATGACAAAATAATGTTTTGTTTTCATAGACTTTTCAGTTAATGTGGTTAATTTGAACAGGTGACCAATTGGAATCCTGTAACTTTTGGGAGATTTCCCTTTCAATGAACGTGATTTTCAAATTGAATATACCGCAAATATTCAGAGAATACGATCACCGATGAGTCAACTATTGTTATCGATGAACAAATGTAAGTTTCCCTTATTTGTTGCCGATTATTAAGTTACAATTAGGAGTAATCTGTTCATTTATATTCCCTAAGAACCCAACCAGTCATCCGGACAAACAAATCACTCAAAGTGAATAGAATACGACAATTGCAGTATTGCGGCACCTGAATTTCTATCGTTACTTTGTCCTACTAAATTATTACGCCATGAAACAGATCCTTTTAATCATCAGCCTTCTTTTCACCTCAATCATCTCGTTCGCACAATTGAACATCTCCACGAATTATCGCCAGGATGGGATTTGGAACGAAGAAACGTCCGAGTGGGATATCACTTCCACGGATGAAGGTGGCACCTTGTTCGAATTCAACAAGGAACTGACCACTTTCCACCATACAACGGCAAGTATTTCTTCCGATTACTTCATCACGAATTACGATTACAACGAAGAAGAGATCAAGTACACCATGAATATTAAGAGCGATGTCGGGAACGAGTACGAAATGATCATTGACGGAGTGAACAATTGTGTTTGTTTCTTCTATTGGAGAGACAGCAAGTACTACCTGGTTCGCCATACGATAAAAAATACGTGGATCAAGGAGAACTAAATCATTTACATCTTAAGAGATAAGATCGGTATCCAGCCGGATTATTCCATATGTGCTCCATGTACCTTACCGTGGCTAAATAATTACCCCACATAAGAACATAGAGCACATAGTTTTATCTTTTTGATACCATCGAACTCCCAAAATAATGTACATTTATCTCATGAAGATCGGAATAATCGGATTGGGATGGCTCGGGCTTCCACTCGCCAAATCACTATTAAACAAAGGATTCTATGTAATCGGAACTACGCGTTCACGTTCTGTCGAGTTATCCCATGAGCGTTTTTCGCATGTCCTGTTCGACCCATTGCAAAAAAAACAATCGAGTTCGGGTTATTTCAGTGAACTGGACATACTCATCCTGGCATTCACACCTTCCAAAACAGACGAAAAGGCTTATGCAAAGGATTGCGTCCGCTTATTGGATTTCATTTCACCCAGCTGCAAAGTCATTCAGCTGAGTTCTTCCAGCGTTTATCCTGAGAGGAACGGCATATTTAACGAATCCGATTATCCTGCCGGTTCCGTAAAGACGAATTCAATCGGTTATGCTGAACTGGCTGTCAGTTCCATGTTGCGGGACCGATTGACGGTCATACGTTTGAGCGGATTGGTGGGTCCGAAAAGATACCCTGTGACAGCAATGGCAAAATCGGGAAAAACATACCAGGCATTCGACCGGGTGAACCTGATCCACTTGGAAGATGCTATTGGCTTGATCGAACACGTTATCGGGAATAAATGGTGGAATAAAACAATCAACGGATGCTCCACCGAACACCCGTTTAAAGGACAATTTTATACTGAAATGGCTTCCAAACTGGGAATCGCCCCTCCTTTATTTGAAGACAAAACCCGTTCCGAACGCATTATATCCAATCAGTATTCGTTGGAACTTGGATACAAATACATTTACCCGGATCCAAAAGATTTTCCTGTAGCATAAATTAGGTGACTCAGACTCCATACCTATTCAACAAACAAGTGCTCAATTACCACTAAAAGCGAAACCTTGCAATTCTTTGTTTGAAATCCAGTTATAATTTCGTGATCTTGTAAGCCCCGATATTCACCGTTTTGGTTTCCTTTGAAAGAGCAGTCACCACCATGTGCATTTCAGGTTTTCCGGCCGGATCGAATGAATTCATCTCCATCAACATTCCTCCTTCGGTAAATGCTTCAGACGGAATTTGTGAGGCAGAAGCCTTGCTCATATTTGCAAAAGTGTTACTAACGTCAATTCCTGCATCTTTCGTTATCCAGACTTCGGTTTTCTTATCTGATTCGATCAATATCTCTTCGCATTTATACCCCAAAACAGTTTTGGTTCTTCCTGTTCTGGTGATTTTTGAAGCAGGTTTATCTCCCTGATTCATCTGTTGTTGTTTCATCGCAGCTTCCATCGCTTTAGTGGACATCACCATGGCTGTTTTCTCTTTGTCATTCAGCATGATCATCACCCCGTTCTTCGAATCGATTATGGAAGCCATCCCCTGGCTATTCGCGTCCATTTTCACAACCTGGTCTCCAAAGTTGTAATTGATGATTTGCGACTCACCCGGTTTTTTGCTGCTTTCAATTTTATAAGTCACACTGCTCGTAAAAGTGTAAGATGCTTGGTAATCGCCGGAAGCTTCTGTTGAAGTTTCCTCCACAGGTGTTGCACTTTCACTTGAAGTCGGAGCCGGAGCCCCCGGAGCCGGAGCTGCTTCCTTGGATTTGTCATCCATCAGGTTTCCGCGTTCCTTATTATTTCTCGTGGTATTAAAATCCTTGGCGTTCGCTTTTTCCTGGGCAGTTCTGCCAACAGATTTAATCAACTCCGATTGTCCTGAAACAAGGGAGGATAAGCAGCATGCGATCAGCGCTAAGAGAAGTGTTTTCATAATTCGGTTTTACAGATCAAATGTAATCAAAGACGACCAAATGAAGACCCAAAACTCGTGGATCTTCCATTTCAGTGTGTGGACTCCTTACTTAATTGATTCCTAAAACTTCCAAAAGTTCCATTTTCTTGCTTCGGGAAACCCCGATCTCTTCCTGGTTGGATAAAATTACGGAACCACCCTCACCACGAATGTACTTCACCACCTGGTTCAAATTCACCAAATGGGAATTATGTAATCTGAAAAAGAATGGAAAATCGATCAATTGTTTTTCAATTTCCTTCAATGTTTTTGAAACCGTGATCTTGCGTTGGTGCAGGACGATGGTCGTATAATTTCCGTCGGATTCACAACGGATGATCTGATCAACTTCAATCAATTCAACACCGTTCAGGGAAGAAATCGGAATTTTGGGTTTCAACCCCATTCCGTTGATACCATGGGCTTTTCCCTCCAATCGTTTCTTTTTTACACGCTGAACACTTTCAACCAGGTCTTCCGCATCAATGGGTTTAACCAGGTAATGTACAGCTCCCTGTTTAAAGCCTTCCAAGGCATATTCATCATAAGCTGTGGTAAAGATTACATCCGAGTCCTTATAAGTCAACACATTCAATAATTCAAAGCCGTTCATCTTAGGCATTGATATATCCAAAAAGAGTAAATCCGGTTCCTCGGTATTAATTATTTCGACCGCATCGATCGGGCTTTGCAATTCTGCAACAACCTCAACATCAGGACAAAATTTTCGAATTAATATAGCAGTAGTTTCTAAACTGTGCCTTTCATCATCAACAATAATTGCACGTAATTTCATAATCTAATTTGGCGTTTCAAAGTACAAGGTAACTAAAGTTCCGATTGACAGACCATTTTCGTCAATTAAATCTTCTATTTCAAATTCGTTCTGCTTTTTCGTCCGTAAAGTGAGTGAACGCAAACGATCCTTCGTTATTTGAAGACCCACACTTCCTTCTTTCAACGAACGTTTTCGGTTGTTTTCTTTTGCTTTCTCTCTTCCGATACCATTATCCTGAACCATCACATATAATCCGCTCAACTGTTTCTGAAAGGACACCCGAATTTTTCCACCTGCTTCGGTTCTCGGCATCAATCCGTGCCAGATTGCATTTTCAATGAACGGTTGAATAATCATCGGTGGAATCTGGCAATCCAACACTTCCTGCCCATCAATTTGCAAATCGAAATCAAAGTCCTGATCAAACCGCAAACGCTCAAATTCCAGGTACAATTTCAAGGATTGGATTTCATCATATACCGTAATCATATCCTGGCGCGAATAATTCAGGATCATTCTTAATAATTTGGAAAACTTGGCAATATAATCCGCTGCATTATCCACTTCGTCTTTCAGGATAAACAACCGGATCGAATTCAAACTATTGAATAAAAAATGGGGATTCATCTGGGCCCTGAGCGCTTTTGATTCCATCTCATTGATCTGTAAGCTGAATTCCGCCTTCATCTGCTCCGTACTTTGGATCCGCTTGATCCGTGAACGCATGAAAAACCAGATTCCGAAAGCAATTGCCAAAGAGGAAATGGTAATGAACCACCATCTTCGCCAGAAAGGTCGTGTAATCTTGAACCAATAGGATGTGATCGTTGATTCATCTCCTTCAACAACCTGCACCTGGAAAACATACTTTCCGCTTGGAAGGTTGTGGTACAATGCCTCGTTCTTCTGATTTCCATTGATCCATTTGGTATCCAGTCCAAGCAAACGATAGCTGACCAGGTTGTTCTCCGCATTTGAAAAATCCCGTATCCCAAATTCAAACACCAGGTTATTCTGATCATAGGAATACTTGGTTTTAATCGTGGAAAAACGACTCATTCCATTCATATCCCTGATTTGGACAATATAAGGGACGGCTTTCTTACTGACCGGCAGACTCTTTGAAACATTTCCAACTACATAGGAATTCCGCTGAAGAAAATAAATAGAATCCGGTGTGATATTAATTCCGAATATGTCACTGATACCATTGCGTCTTTCCAGACTCTGGACTTTCCCGGTGGATGTATTGACAATTGCTACGCAGGAAGGATTCAAAATCCAAAGTCTTCCTTTCGAATCCAGTGTCAGTTGGTTCACCTCGTCATTTTGCAATCCGTTGAACGAAGTGTACTCATTGGATAGACTTTTTGACATCAGATCATAACTCCAAACGCCACTTGCCCGAGTTCCAACCCACAGTTTCTCTTCTGCACCGATTGCCAGACAAGTTATCTGATCCGTATTCTCGTGGTTGAAAAGTCTTATCTTTTCCAATCTTTTCGAACGGATGTCGTACCGGTACAATTGCTCGTTCTCCGAAAAATATACCTTCCTATGCTTATAAACCATTGATAATGGGAAATATTCCCGGGTTTCATCCAATTTCGTTTCTTCGGAAATGGAATAGATTTTTCCCATGGAGAAATCAGAAAGCTTAAAACAAAGCAGGCTGGCATCCAATGTTCCTACAAACAAGAGTGAATCTTCTACCAGCAGTGAATTCTGAAAACGCTTGTCAATGGATTGGTGATTGAAATGAAGCACCTTCCTTACCACTTTGTAATTCCGGTCTATCAACATCAATCCGTTGGCTCCGACAACCAACATGCTTCCATTTTTCAGATAATAGAATGATTTCGCATCGACCAATCCGTTCAATGGAACCTTTTCCGGGCCGGAACCCAAAATTCGTTTTAGGATCGGACGCGAATCTCCCAACAGTTGATAGGCGCTTTTTCCGTCCTGTGAATAGCGAATAGCATGCAATTGCATTTCAGTTTTCACCTTTGTTCCATAAATCAGCGATTCATCATGAACAAAAAGCCCGGCATTTGAACTCGCTATTGCCAATTGGGAATCGAATTCCGTTATTTTAAAAGGCATGACCGCACTGCGCTCCGATTCCTCATAACGTACATATTCTTTCTTATTCGTATCAAACAAAAGAATTTCCTTGTTCAGAAAACAGAGATGCAAATATCTCGGATCACGCCATTGTATGGAAGCGATTTCACATCCTCTTAAATCATCCAAGGTTACAGGAAAAGACTTGAACAACCCTTGGTATTGATCAAAATAGAGCAATCCTCCTTTTTTTAAACCGATGAACAAATTCCCCTTGCTATCCTGCACACAACAAACCATTTCATTTCTATAACTTGTTGTCTGTTGCGGATTTATATCTGTCGATCTTTTAAACTTAAACGGAAGTCCCCCATGATCCTTCACACCAAAACGGTACAGTCCGTTGGATGACATGATCCAGAGTTTATTCGGATCTGATCCATCTATCAAGATCGCATTTAGGCTGGAAACTTTGGAGTCAAATTTATTGAGCGAAAATTGAACTGTTTTTTCACTTTTTGAATTGAACGAATACAACTTCCCCTCGGCAGACGCATACCAAACAGTGTTATTCTGAACAGCCATTGCATTGATCCGGTTGCTTCCGAAAGAAGGGATTGTACGTTTGCTGTAATTTACAATACCGAAAGTTTCAGTCTGTATCGCTATAAGTCCTTTGTTATAAGTATAGGCCCAAATGGTTTTATCCCCGTCGAACACCAATCCCTGAACATCATTTGAAGCAATTGAACTGGAATCTATCGGGTCGTGCTTGAAATGGATAAACCTTTGTCCATCAAATCGTTCAATCCCTTTCGGTGTTGCTAACCAAATGAATCCATTCTTATCGTATGCAACATCCCGTATCTCATTGGAGATCAATCCATTTTCTTTGGAATACTGGATCAATCCCCTTTGTGCAAAAAGAGTCACATTCGAAAGGAAGAAAAGCAACCAAAGTCTAAATTTCATGTTACAATGTCGAAACTATATTTTAAATAGCATGAAACTTATTGAATAATATCTCCGTTAACATGAAAAATTAAACCGTTTAATCAATAGAGCATCAAAGTTTTAAAGATTAAGAAAAAAAAACTGAATTTTATAATGCTTTTCTCCATTTATGCGTAAAAACCTCATACTGTTATTCTTGTTGGTTTGGGCACTTCCTTCCCAGGCTTCACATATTGTGGGGGGAGAAATCTATTACGATTACCTGGGTGGGAACAATTACAAATTCTATATTGCGATTTACCGCGATTGTGCCTCAACAGGTGCAGCGTACGATTCCCCTCTTCCTTTGAGTGTTTTTACGGGTACCGGAATCCGGATCTCGGATCACGATGTCAGTTTTCCGGGAAGTGTTGTTTTACCAATCGTATTCAATAATCCGTGTATCACTGCACCAACCGGAATTTGTACGGAACGGGCGATCTATACGGTAATCCTGAATCTGCCACCATCGGTTAGCGGTTATATTGTAGCCTATCAGCGTTGTTGCAGAGGCCCGAATGTTACCAATCTGGTTAGTCCGGATAACACCGGGCTCACCATTAAAGCAATCATTCCTCCGGGAGGTCAAAATCAATATATCAACAGCTCTGCCCGTTTTGTCAATTATCCGCCATTAGTGATTTGCAACAATGAAAATCTGAATTTTGATCATAGCGCAACGGATGCGGACGGAGATAGTTTATCCTATGAATTAGTGACTCCACATGCCGGAGCAGACAATTTTACACCGGCTCCCAATCCCATTCCCAATCCACCATACCCAAATGTAACCTGGGCCGGTTCCTTTAGTCAAACTGTTCCACTTGGACCAGGATCCACCACGACAATCGATCCTGTAACCGGCCATTTATTTGTAGATGCGAACAATCTTGGACTCTATGTAGTTGGAATCCGCGTAAATGAGTGGAGAAACGGTGTTAAAATCAGCTATGTGACCCGCGACTTTCTCTTCCGGGTAGTCAATTGTAATGTCCAACTTTCAGCTATCGTAACGGATCAGGAAAATACTCCCGGATTTGTTTCCTATTGCCAGGGACTCAGTTTCACTTTCGACAACCAAAGCTTCGGAGCAACGAGTTATTACTGGGATTTCGGAGTAAATGGAATCACAACAGACAACAGCACTGCTTTCGAGCCAACTTATACGTATCCACAACCCGGAACTTATCACGTGATGCTGGTGGCCAACCCCGGATGGCCTTGTACGGATACAACTTACGTTGACCTGACTTTGGAAAATCCGTTCCAGGTGAATTTCAACTTTATCGATTCCACTTGTTTTATCGATAACACCCTGGACTTTCACAGTCAGATCATCAATGGTCCTCCGACCACTCAATTCAATTGGAATTTCGGCCCGAATGCCACTCCTGCTACTTCGACAGCGGCGAATGTATCCAATGTTGCATTCAGCTCATCAACAGGAAATGTGGTGACACTTATCGGAACATACAGTGTTTGCGCAGATACGATTTCAAAAACGGTTTTCTTTTACGATAAACCGGATCCTCAGGTCGGCTTCCAGACAAACCATGAATGTGTCGGATACACTCAGACTTTTGCCAATAATTCAACCGGATCCACAAGCTATTCCTGGGACTTCGGTGTTCCCGGAATCACAACAGATGTAAGTACTGCAGTTTCCCCTACTTACACCTTCCCATCAGAAGGGACTTACCCGATTACACTCATTGCAAGCAGCGGACCCAACTGTACGGATACATCGATTCAGAACATTACGATTTACGAGCCCTTGAATGTTTCCTTCACGCATAACGATTCACTTTGTATAACAACCAACAGTTTCAATTTCGCAGGAAACGTTACCGGGCCAGCCATCACGACTTATTCCTGGGAATTCGGGAGTCATGCAAACCCGTCAAATGCAACAAGTCTGAATGTAAATAATGTGGTTTTTGACGATTCCGGTGTATTCCCGATTACACTAACAGCCAGCTTCTTAAACTGCTCTGAAACTGCAAATTCGAATGTATTCATATTCTCTATCCCAACAATCGGATTCACTATCAGTGATGAATTGAAATGCGAACCGTATCCTGCACAGTTTATCAATTTAAGCCAATACGAAGCTCCTTTGCTAAATTATTGGACTTTTGGTGATGGAGGAACAAGCACAGAGGTCAACCCACTCCATATCTACCAAACTGCAGGAACCTATTCTGTCGAATTGACCATTATTTCTACTGTTGGCTGTATTGATACCTTTAGCTTGTTACAACAGGATCTCATTACCATACATCCGAAACCTGTTGCCGGTTTTTCAGTCGATAAAACTGAAACCACTATTTGTGATTCGGAAGTGCAATTCACCGATTTATCCCAGGGAGCGACACATATCACTTATTTCTTTGGCGAACTGGGTTCCGGAAGTACGGACCCGAATCCGGTACACACCTACTTTACTGACGGAATGCATTATCCGAAACAAATCGTATTCAACCAATTCGGTTGCAGTGACACCACTTTCCGAAGTATTGCAATTGAGCCATTCGTAGTGTATGTTCCCAATACCTTCACTCCTGACGGGAACGAACACAACAATGATTTCTATCCTAAAGTCGCATTAGACCCGGTTGAATGGGATATGAAAATCTTCAACCGATGGGGAGAAACTGTTTATCATTCGTCCAATTTCGAGGAACATTGGGATGGGACATTCAGCGGCCTTCCGTGTAAAAACGATACTTACACTTATGTTATTCGTTACGTTTCGTGTGCTCCCTATGCCAATGCGGAAGTGCTTACGGGACATGTAACGCTGTTGCGTTAATTGAAAAATGAGAATTGTAAAATTGAAAAGTTTTAGAATACTAGTTTAGCAGCACAATTTACCTTCCTTTAGAAGAATCCCCCTTTTCAATTGTCCATTTTAAATTTTCAATTATTTAATGAATTTCGTTTTCATCGTCCAGCCAATTAAGGTAGCGCGTTGTTTTGCCAGATTTGCTTTTTCTCCAACAAAAAATTGATCCACTGTTTCATGGAATAATTTGAGCCAGCGTTCAAACGATTCTTCCTTCAAATCCAATTTCGCATGTTTTTCCATCATGTTGGCACTGTACCCGGCTTCATCCAATAAGATAAAACTCCAGAACTGAACCACCCTGGGTAAATGTTCTTTCAAATCGAGCTTGGAGAAAAAATGCGAAACCAACTCATCCTCAAGCAATTTTTGGTAGAAGGTCTCCACCAACAATTCCACGTCTTCCCTTGATCCGATCTCTTTCATATTTCAAAAATAAGGTTCTTTCGAGAGTTTTTTTATAATAAAAATCAGTTTTCGCGTTTACCTTTTTACTTCTTTGACATTATACTCTGGAACCTCGAAAAAATTAAACGTATGAAACTGAGACTACCGATCATCGCGACCATATTATTTATCACTTCGATAAGTTATTCGCAAACAAGCCACCAGCAATTGGAAGTGGAAAAAGTGGCTCCAAAAAAAGGACAGTGTATTGAAATTCCAAGCACCTTTTCACATGAGACCCTTTCCCAATCGAAATCCTTGAAAGACCTTCAATCGAAAAAGATCCGTCGTATCGAATTGGTTTATACCCGTTACAAGGAAAGTGCCGATTTTGATCAGAATCAATTGAACGAAGACCGGATGTACCGCCTCAACCAGTTGCTCCCCAAACTTCAGATCGACAAACCGGAAATAGTCTGGATCGAACAGACAGGTGCAACAACCCGTGAAGATGCGAAAAACTACTTTCACGGCTTCCGGATCTACACCGATGCTGCTCCGGATATGAGAACCTATCACCGCACGAATATGAAAGATGCAGGAAACCCGGCACTCGATTTTTCTGTGGACAATTCAAAAGGTGGTGTCTTCACTCATCCGAATGGAAGTCAGATCCACATTCCTGCAAATGCGGTTGTTTATGCAAATGGAAAGCCTGTTTATGGAAATTATACAGTGAGTTATACGGAATACCGCAATCCGGCTGAGATCCTGTTCTCCGGGCTTCCAATGACCTTCAAGGATAAAACAGGTACATACCTTTTCAATTCTGCAGGAATGTATGAAATCCGTGGAACAAAGGACGGGCAGAAACTAACACTTCAAAAGGACATTTCGATCGATTTCAATTGCACGAAGAAAGCTCCGGGAGTCAACTTCTATGAAATGGATGATCAAACCGGTGAATGGACAACTCTAAAAAGAGATTTATTTGCTCCGGCCAATAATCCGGAACTTCGACAAGAAAATGCATTTGAAGAAGCTGTCCAGGGAGATGCAGAAATCAGAGACAAGAAAGAGGCAAAAATCTCCTATGTTACTTCCAAACCCTATACTGTTGTGACGCTCGATGAAGATACTCGCGAAGCTTACCGCAGCCTTGCTAAAAAATCCCCTCAAAAGGTTGAAGAAAGTGTAGCACAGGATCTTACTGCGGATTTCCAACTGAAGGTACGTCCGGAATATGCTGAGCCTCTGATTGCACTGATCTGGGCGGAGTATAATACCAACAATAATGTGAATCAAGGGAATGCAGGCAAAAATATAGCCGTTGGAAAAGGGAATACTTTGCTTCCCGGAGGAGGCGACAAAGGTCATCAATACCCGAACCTGGTAAGAGGATTGAATTGTGATAAGTTCGGAGTTTACAACTGCGACCAGATCTATCAAGTTGGGAATGCCATTAGTTTTTCTCCCAAATACCTGGATGCGTCCACTCAAAAAGAGATTAAAAACCAAAACATCCTTTGCCTGATTGACAAGAATGTAAACGGTTCTTTCAGTTTCGACCCGAAGCAAATTACCTGTAATTCTAAAGGAGAGAATATTTTCTTACTGTTTACTGATAGTGGTGAAGTCTACTCCCTTAAATCGGAGAAAGACAAACCTATCGATCTTAATGCAAAAGCGCCTGAATTCCGGATGGAAAACATTACGAAACAAGTGAAAACGTCCGATGATCTAAAAAATTACCTGGCAATCTAAATCAAAAACCCAAAAGCCAGACAAGAGGCATCAGCTACGGCTGATGCTTTTTTTGTTCAAATAGTTCAATTGTTTAAACTTTTGAACTATTACACTTTTTGAACTTGTTTCACTTAAACCATCCGGAATACATCACGTAATTATTCGCGATGCGTTGTACTTCTCCTTCAAACAATTCAGGAGATAAGGTTTTCACTTTCTTTGCCGGAATACCCGCATAAACACTCCATGCTTCCACACGTGTATTTTCCAGTAACACAGCTCCTGCAGCAATGATGCAATTGGATTCGATATAACAGTTATCCATCACAATAGATCCCATCCCGATCAACACGTTGTCTTCGACCGTACATCCATGAACCAAGGCATTGTGACCGATCGAAACATTGTTTCCAAGAGTTGTTTTCGTTTTCTCATAAGTGCAATGGATCACAGCTCCATCCTGCACATTCACCTGATTTCCCATGCGAATCGAATTCACATCTCCGCGAATGACCGCATTGAACCAAACGGAGCAACGATCACCCATCACTACATCACCTACTACTGTTGCGTTTTCAGCCAGGTAAATATCTTCTCCGAATTGAGGTTCTATTCCTCTGCATGATTTTATAAGAGCCATATTTTTTATTGAGAATTATCAATTACAAAATTATCAATTATAAAGAGAGTACCTCACTAATAGTCCTTCAATTAATAATTGCTACTTCCAACTCAACAATTCCAATTCCTTCGAAACCGGTTTTCCATACTTGTGCTGAATAGATCGGATAATCTTCTCCATTGAATCCCAATTTGCATGGCGGAATGCACTCACAGCAATGATCGACCGGCCGGGAAAAGAGCCGTGGTTATCGCGAATTGATTTGAATTCGGTACTTTGATTCACGAATGGATGATAGAATTCAGGAATCAGGGTATAACCACCTTGCTGATCGACCATGCGCATCAACAAATCCATGTTTCCTCCCTGGTAATTCCAACTGGAGGGTAAATCATCATTAATGGCACAAAACTGCATCATTTGGGTGCGCAGGCAGTTTCCCTTGTTCAAAAGCCAGGGTTGCAGATCTTTCAATTGGTCAACTAATAAAATCTCGCCCGGAACACTTGGAGCATAAGCTAAAATCTCTTCCGAAAACATCGGTGTTATACGGTAATTTGCCTGATTCAAAGGACCCGCCAGAATTGCCAGGTCGACTTTGCGTTGATCCAGGGCTTCTATCAGTTCTTCCGTTTTCAATTCCTCCACAAAAACTTGGGTCGTTGGAAGTAAAGTCTGCCATTCCTGAAAATTATCCAATAATAAATAGGCTGCTACTGTAGGGATAACACCGATTCTTAAACGTTCCTTGTATGTCCCCGAATGTATTTGACTGATCCGGTCGATTGCTCCAAAATCTCCTTGGATCTGTTGCAAAAGGGGAATTAATGATTTCCCGAAATCTGTCAATTCCATGGAATTCGTATCGCGGTGAAAAACGAGATGTCCGAGTAATTCCTCTGCTTTTTTCAATTGCATGGAAAGTGTAGGTTGAGTTACAAAACATTGTTCCGCAGCCCGACTGATTGAAGCTGTCTCATAGACCGCCAAAATGTATGTGATTTGTTGTGGGGAAATCATTATAAATTAATTCTATGGATTTATAAAGTTAATCAATAACATTTATATTTGAAATAGTTGCACCTTTGAATTGTTGAAAGACTAAAGACAGAAGACCAAAGACAACGGACCGATGATAGTCTTGGGTCTATTGTCTTTAGTCTATTAGACTACAAAAACAATAACTATGAGTTCACAACAAGATTTAAATAATAAGATGAACCGCCTTTTGGCAACATACCAAGTACATTATCAAAACTTGCGGGCGATTCACTGGAACATAAAGGGAAGCAACTTCTTTGAATTGCATTTGAAATACGAGGAATTGTATACCAGAACACAAGTAATCATTGATGATCTGGCGGAACGAATCCTTACTCTTGGAATCACTCCCCTTCACCGATTTGAGGATTATCTTAAAAATAGTGCATTGAAAGAAAACGCAACCATTCACGAAGGAAAAGAAGGTATGACGTACATTTTAAGTGCCCAGGAAACAATTCTGAAACTGGAGCGTGAAATCCTGACCGAATCTGCTGATTTGGGAGATGAAGGGACAAATGCAATGATGAGTGACCTGGTTCGTGAAAAAGAGAAAACGAACTGGATGTTTGCAGCGTGGCTGGGTAAGTGATTTGACTTTAAGACATCAGGATTTTAAGACTTGAATAAATTCTTAATCATACCAAAACCTGATTTATCTCATAGGAAAACCCTCAATTCTTTCTGAAAATTGATGTAGCAAATAAAATTGATTTTTTGGACGATATTCAGACTTTGAACGATACTAAAGTCCCGATATCTTAAAATCTTAAAGTTTTAGAATCTTAATAAATAAAAACAAATAAAAATGAGTGTAGTAGGTAAAAAATTTCCTTCCGTATTGGTAAATGCAATGGATGAAATGGGAGATACTTTCCAAATCGATGTATTGCGTCATGCAATTGAAAACAAGAAAAAAGTATTGTTGTTCTGGTACCCGAAAGATTTCACGTTCGTATGTCCGACGGAAATCCATGCTTTCCAAGAGGCAGCTGCTGATTTTGAAAAACGCAACACATTGATTATCGGTGCATCTTGTGATACGGCTGAAGTTCACTTTGCATGGTTAAACACGGCAAAAGACAATGGAGGAATTGAAGGAGTTAAGTTTCCATTGATTGCAGATTCAACGCGTCGTTTGGCAGAAGAACTGGACATCCTGGATTTCGATCCGTATGATGAGGATTCAACAGGTGACAACGTTACTTACCGTGCAACATACCTGATTGATGAAGAGGGAACGGTTTTCCACGAATCAATTAACCACATGCCTGTAGGACGCAACGTACACGAGTACATTCGCCTGGTTGATGCATATACACACGTTCAGAAACACGGTGAGGTATGTCCTGCAAACTGGGAAGAAGGGAAAGATGCGATGAAAGCTGATCGTACAAGTACAGCAGATTATTTAAGCAAACACTAAGAATCATGTTTACAGAGTTAACGGAAGACAATTTAGAGCAGTTATTGAGCGCCAATCAGAAAGTGATGGTTCAATACGGGGCATCCTGGTGTGGTAACTGTAAGATCACCAAACCAAAGTTCAAACGGTTGGCTGAGGAAAATCCTGAAATAGAATTCTATTACGTGGATGCAGAGAAATTGCCAAACTCACGCAAATTTGCGGATGTTTCGAATCTGCCGACTTTCGCTGGCTTTGTAGGAGGAAAATTGGTAAAACAAGCTCAAGGAAATAAAGTGGAAATCATTCAAGAGGTCAGAGATGCGGTTGCCGGTAATTAAACATATGGTAGCTTTCATCGAGGAAAATGATGAAGACTACGTGAACGAGACTATCGAAACATTGGAACACTTGATTGATGCTCCTGGTTTGAAAGATGAAGAGCTGGATGTCATTGGAGAACTACTCTCCAATTTCTCCGGAGCGATAGAGGTTCATAGGGAAATCAAATCTGGAAAATCTCAGAAAGATGCGCTCAACGAATTCATGAAACGCGTTACCGGTTCGATTGATAAGTAAAAAAAAGGCTTCCGGAAGGAAGTCTTTTTTTTGTTCAAAAGTTTAAAAGTCAAACCGTTCAAGTATTGAACAATTGAACTTTTTCTCTCCCCGAAGCCAACCAATCGATGAAAAGACCTTCAGCGAAGAACCTTGTTGTGAAGATTGTCTTATGCATATTGGATCCAATCCCTTGCTTTTCCCACGGAAAGTATAACGAATGGCCAGTTCCGGATGGAATCCACGTATACCCTTATCGTCACTTATTCAAACGAAAAAATCGAATTTAAAAGTGGATTTATCGCAGTGACACACTAATAAAATTCGATTCTATCTTAACGGATAATTAATCCTTCTTAACTCTTACAGCTGTTGGTCCTCTTTGTCCTTTTTCAACTTCGAAAGTAACCCGATTTCCTTCTGTAATTGCCTCAGTCAGTTGATTTGCGTGAACAAACACACTATCTCCCGATACACTATCTTTGATAAAGCCGTATCCTTTCGAATCATTATAGAAAGTTACAGTTCCTGTACGAATTTTCTCTTCCGGTGGTAAATCCTCTCTTTTCGGGACACCAATAACAATATCCTCAGCGTTGAATTCCAATCGCTTAGAATGATCAGGCGGAGTTGATGTTTGATTTCCATTCTCATCGATATAAACGATCATGTCCTCAAAACTTGCTTTTCCACCTTCCTTGCGCTCAAGCATTTTCTTTTCTTTGTCCTTGCGCTTTTTGTCTTTTTTACTTTGAATCTCTTTTTTATTGAAAGTCTCTTGTGATCTTGCCATTTAATTTTTTAAAATTTCTACTTTTTTTTAAATAAAAAAGAGTTTATTCGTCAACCGACAAACAAACTCTTTCGTTCAATTATTAAAATCAATTATTGGATTACGCGAACGTTTACTGCGTTCACTCCTCTTTTACCTTCTTCTAATTCGAATTCTACTTGGTCACCTTCACGGATTTCATCAACTAATCCTGATACGTGTACGAAGTGATCTTTTGCGGAGTCATCTTCTTTAATAAAACCAAATCCCTTAGTTTCATTGAAGAACTTTACTGTTCCTTTGTTCATTAAACTTGTTATTAAATAAATACTTGGAACGAAGGTACGGTTAAAAATCAGGATATCGGTAAAATAAATGCTATTTCCGTTAATTTAACTTTTATTCAGATCCAAAAAAGGGCGTTTTTTTGAGTTCTAAATCCCACCAAACCCAAGTAATTAAAGGCACATTCCCCCGGTTCTTAGGTTGCAAATTTATTTTTTGAAAAAATCGTCTTTTATTTAGTTAATCGATAATACTTTAACAATTATCGACGATTTATTCGAATTTATCCTATTAAAAATAACAAGGGTTTCCCCCTGATTTTTAGTTCAAGCTCAATCATTCGGTCAAACATTATAGTTTTGTTATTAGTTTATTTCCATTTATGCATTATATTTGTCTCAACCATATGATTAAACATTCACTGATGATGAAACCTCTTTTCAATAATCCCCCAAGTAAACCTGCGTTTCAATTAAGCGTATGTTATCATTTGTCAAACTGTAACTTTTAAACAAATAATAACTATGTCTACTGAACCATTTATCGGAGAAGTTAAACTATTCGGATTTAACTTCGCTCCAAAAGGTTATGCAACCTGCCAAGGGCAAATTTTATCAATTGCACAAAACACTGCTCTTTTTTCGTTACTCGGAACAACTTACGGAGGAAACGGACAAACTACTTTTGCGTTACCGGATTTACAAGGTCGCATGGCGATCGGACAAGGTACAGGGCCTGGACTCCCTTCTCACAGCATGGGAGAGGTTTCGGGAACACCGAATGTCACACTGTTAACTTCTAATATTCCACCGCATATTCACCCAGCGGCAGGAATTACTGTTCAAGTACCTGTTTCCTCAGGTGGTGGTGATCAATCTGATCCAACGAACGGATTTATCGCTAATCAGGGAACTGACATTTATTCTTCTGTTTCTACAGCAGGTAAATTCTATGGACCTGTTCAAGTAGCAGGAAACACGGGTGTAACCGGTTCCGGTTTACCTTTTTCCGTAATGAATCCTTATTTGGTTATGAATTACTCCATCGCGCTGCAAGGAATTTTCCCAAGCAGAAACTAAACAATACTCACCTCTAAAACATTCTTAATATGTCTACAGAACCATTTGTGGGTGAAATCAAAACGTTTGGTTTCAACTTTGCTCCTAGGGGTTATATGACTTGCCAGGGTCAAATACTATCAATTGCCCAAAACACCGCATTGTTCTCTTTATTGGGTACAACATATGGTGGAGACGGACAAACAACTTTTGCCTTACCTGACCTTCAAGGACGTGTTCCTCTAGGACAAGGCCAAGGACCAGGTTTACCTGAATATACGATCGGAGAAGAAGCCGGATCAGAATCTGCTACACTGACTGTTGGTAACCTTCCTGCTCATATTCATTCCGGACAAGGAATTACAGCTATGCTACCTGTTTCTTCAGCTGGCGGCGACCAATCAGATCCAACAGGAGGCTATATTGCCAATCAAGGGACCGATGTCTATTCTTCGGTTTCTACGCCTGGTAAATTCTACGGAACTGTTCAAGTAGGCGGAACTACAAGTATAACAGGATCTGGATTTCCTGTCGGTATTATGAACCCTTACCTTGTATTAAACTACAGTATTGCAACTGAAGGAATTTTTCCAAGTCGCAACTAATTTGAATATCAAAAGGAAGCAAGACCTCGGTCTTGTTTCCTTTTTAAGTAAGAAAAATATGGATCAAATCGGTATTTTACTACCCCGCTCCACTTATTACGAAACGATCGGTTTCGATATGTATGAAGGACTGCGTTCAGGTTTGAAGCATTTCGGAAGAGAGGATATTAAGATCTTTAGTGAAAATATCGGTTTCGGAACAGATCAGCAGAATTGTTACCGGATCGCAGAACGCTTATTAATGCAGGAAAACCTTTCGGTTGTTTTTGCATTTGTCAGCCACCGTACAGCACAATTAATGCGTCCGCTTTTCATTGCTACAAACCGGATACTGATTGTCCTTGATGGCGGTGCCAATATGCCGCAAGAATGGCCGGATTGTCCAAATATTCTTTTTCACTCCCTACATAATGCACTTGGAAACTGGTTTGCAGGCAAAAAGGCAGTTAACGATGGCTATTCCAAAGTTGGTGTAGTTTCGGGTTATTATGACGGTGGTTACCTTCAAACTTATGCCGGCACTCTGGGATTGATGGACGGTGGCGGTGAAGTGGTCTTTAATCATGCTACCGGATATAAACGCGGAGAATTTTCCATGCTTCCGTTGAAAGAATTCCGTGATCAACAATCAGACAATGCTATGTTAGGTATATTTAGCGGGGATTTTGTTCAATGGTTTTTTGATGAACTTAATATGCATTTCCCGGAAGAACAATTACCCATATACCTAGCTCCCTTTGCACTTGAAGAAACACTTCTTAAAGATGCTGCTTTTCCTGGTGAAAATGTCTATGGTGTAGCTGCCTGGTCAAGAACATTTGACAATGAAGAAAACAAGCATTTTGTTCGTAATGTAGAAGAAGCCGGATGGAATGCTAACCTGTTCTCCTTATTGGGTTGGGAAGCCGCTGCTATGGCCATTGCCTTATTAGAATTGATGCAGGAGCATAAAAACAACGGAAAGGAAACACTGAAAGCGTTTAAAACGAAAACATTTGAAAGCCCTAGAGGAACTATCCGTTTCCATGAAACTGCCCAGGCAACACTTACTCCTTTGTACGAAGCTACATTGATTGAAAAAGAAGGGAAATGTGATCTTTCCATTACCGGGACAATTCAAATTGAAGAAGTCAAATCTGCTTTTGAAAAAATGATTGCTGTCCCATTGGAAAATGCTATCTCAGGATGGTATAACAGTTATGCTTGTATCTGATGGAAAAATTAAAAACAGTCATCATCTGTGGCGGAAAAACTGCCTTTGAATCCGTTCACTTGCTGGCACTGGAGGGAAATCTTGCAGGTGTTGTCATTGGAGGCAAGGATCTCGAATCTGCCCGGCAATTAAAAGAATTTGCAAACGGTTCAGATATTCCTTTTCTTTCTGTCCGCTCAGGAAAAGACCTTCCACAAATGAAAGAATGGATTAAGGACGTCCAACCCGGATATATTTTTTCAATCAATTTTCCTTTTATCATAAGTGAGAATCTTCTGGAATTGCTTCCAAATAAATGGTTTAATTTTCATATGGGACCACTTCCATCCTATCGAGGGGCAATGCCTATTTTTGAGGTTCTCAAAGCTCAGGAAAAGGAAACAGCCATTGCTGTGCATAAAATGGTATCCGATGCGGATGAAGGACCGGTTGTTTTCCAGGAAACAGTACAAATTGATAAAAATGAAACATTTGGGTCTTTGGCTATCAAACTAAGAGAACGTACAAGTCTTGCGGTGCAAAGCCTCGTTCAAATGCTTGAATTCGGAACCAATATTCCATTGATCGAACAAGATGAAACACTGGCAGAATACTTCCCAATGCCCGAAATAGAAGAAACACGGATTATCTGGGAAAATATGAATGCCCAAGAGATTGTCAGTTTAGTCAATGCATGCAATCCTTGGAATTTTGGCGCAGATGTAATGTTTCATCAACCATTTAAAATAATTTCAGCAACTGCTGAACTTAAATCACATGGAGCGAAAGCAGGAACAGTTTTATCTATGGATACCCACTCTGTAAAAATAGCTTGCATAGATGATAGTATTGTTAATACTCATATCGTAAAGCTTGAATCAGGGGTTTTCCAGGCAGGTGAACTCAACCGATTATTTATTCAAACAGGATCTAACTTAAACTAATGCGTATGTAAAAACCAGAATTTCTGCAACTTGCAATTGACAAACATTTATTTACTAATAATTAAATTATGAAACGATTATTACTTTTATTAACCCTATTGTCTGCCGGATTTTCAATGGCCCAGACCCAATTTTGGGCGGACAATTTTGACAGTTCTCCTACGAGCGGTACTCGCACACCAGAGGAGAACGGCGGTACAACACCACTCCCATCAACTTCCTATTTTCGTTTAACGGATGGTTCAACAGTTTCTCAAGTAGTTCCCTTTACAGGTAAAGAAGGTACTTCCTATTGGGCTGGTGAAGATCATAACGCTCTCGGAACCGGTTTTACAGCAAGTGGAGCCGTATCCAATCAAACTGCCAGTGCTGCAACCAATGAACTTCAAATCGATTGGACCGGAATTAACATTGCCGGAAAAAGCACCCTGAGTTTCAAAGGTTTAATTGCTGCTGCAAGTACCAACGAACCATGGGATAACACCAATGCCTGTATTAGTGGGGTTGGTACTACAAATACCGATTACATTATTATTGAATACAGCATCGATGGTGGAGCATATACTCCTTTAATCCGCTTTTTCAATAGAGGAAGTGCTGCAAATGGCGTAGATAAATACCTGTTTGAAGATACCGATGGAAATGGATGTGGTGATGGAACCCAATTGACCAATGTATTCGGTGAATTTGTCAAAAGCATTCCCGGAACCGGAACAACATTAAGTTTACGAATCCGTGTTTTTTCTGAAGGATCCAATGAAGAATGGGGAATCGATAACTTTCGCCTATTTGAAGTAGCAGCATGTACTGCACCTACTATCACAGCGAACCCTCCAAACAGAGCAATCTGTGTGAATGGAAATACAACTTTTTCATCGACAGCAACCGGAGCTACTGCTTATCAATGGCAAGTAAATACCGGTTCCGGATTTACCGATATCACAAACGGAGGTGTTTACTCCAATGCAACTACTTCCACATTAACTATCACGGGAGCGACATCCGGCATGAATGGCTATTTGTACCGCTGCACAGCGATCAATGGAGTTGCTTCGTGTTTTACGAATTCGAATTCCGGAACCTTAAGCATATCCAACATTACCTCACCAACTGCTCAAAACAATATAACTTGCTTTGGTTTATCCAACGGATCTGCAGCTGTTTCTCCAACCGGAGGAATCGGATCATACACTTACAGTTGGGCTCCTTCCGGTGGTACATCCTCGATTGCTACAGGTCTATCCGCGGGAAGCTATACTGTAACAATAACAGATGCTATTTCTTGTCAGATTACAAAAAATTTCACTCTTACTCAACCAACAGCTTTGAATACAAGTGCCGGATCGCAAACGAATGTTGCTTGTAATGCCGGTTCAAATGGGTCAGCAACTGTTTCTCCATCGGGTGGAACACCAGGATACACGTATTCTTGGTCTCCAAGTGGCGGTACAGGTGCAACAGCCTCATCTTTAACGGTAGGAAGTTATACCGTAACGGTAACAGATGCAAATAACTGTTCAGCAACCAAATCATTTACAATTACTCAGCCTCCCGCTATCGCTGGAAGTACAATAGTAACGAACGTGGCTTGTAACGGAGGAACAAACGGTGCAATCAATTTAACACCTTCCGGTGGAGCGTCGGGGTACACCTTTAGCTGGGGCGGTGGAATTACAACTGAAGACCGTACAGGACTTGCTGCCGGAACCTATTCAGTGACAATTACAGATGCAAACGCTTGTACCAAAACCGTTTCCGGAATCACAGTAACACAACCAACTGCCGTTTCAGGAAGTACTGTGGTAACCAATGTGGCATGTTTCGGTGGAAACACAGGAGCAATTAACCTTACTCCTACAGGAGGAACAGGACCATATACCTTTAATTGGGCAAGTGGACCTACAACTGAAGACAGAACGTCACTAACAGCAGGAACATACTCTGTAACTATTACAGACGCAAACGGATGTACCGGAACAGTTTCTCCAACAGTAACACAACCGGCTTCAGTGGTTTCAGGAACTACAGTTGTAACGAATGTGGCATGTTTTGGTGGAAACACAGGAGCAATTAACCTTACTCCTACAGGAGGTGTGGGACCATATACATTCAATTGGGCAAGTGG
>CBFGNC010000026.1:0-40675 GCA_965650135.1 uncultured Fluviicola sp. | reverse complement strand
TTGTAATCGCTCTGACATTTACAGTTGTCGTTGGAGTTGTAGAAAACGCAAGTGTCGTTCCCGTTGCATAATTAACCCATCCCGATCCGTCATTGTATTGCCATTGGAAACCTAAACCGGTAGAAAATGGAGTTCCGGTCAAGCTAAGATTAGCGGGAACAGGTGAATTCGAACAGGTTGTTGAAAGAGAAGACACTGCAGTTGCATGAGAAGGAACACCTGAACAAGCCGGTGCCAAATCATGTACAATTTCAATCTGGGCAACTAGCGTATTTGTTCCTGTTGCAGTTGGGGGTGAAGCAGGATCCGGATTCGTCGAATCATTTCTGAAATAAATAGAGCGCGTTCCTGAAGTTGCTTGAGATCTCCAATACCCATCAGATGCTGAATAACTGCTTTGATTCTCATCTACTCCAATTACGATATTGCCAAGCCCGTTCCATTGGAATGGAGTCGTTAATGTAACCTCCATCCAGTTTCCTGCTGCGGGAAACGTAACTGTACCAGTGAAAACCTGACTCAGATTAGCAAGAGGAACCCAATTCGTATTAGAAGTAAAACTTGTTTGATTTGTACTACCCATATAAATTGTCCAGTTATTCGAATTTGTAAGTGATCCGGAAGCATAATAAAAACGAATCTTCGTGATATTATTTGGTTGTCCCTGAACAGCCGGATCCATTTCGGATCCCAAATAAATTTGCTGGGAATAAGAATAACCGTAGTAAGAAGTAATCGGAACATTGTTATTGGTGTTTGTTCCGGTCCCAATCGAGGTTGTAATTGTTTGACCACAAGTTAACAAAGAACCCATCGATAGCAATAATCCCAATGCGAGATTTTTTGAGATCTTTCGATTCCGGATTTTTAAAGTTGTAAGTTTCTTCATAAGATTATGATAAGTTTAATTTTAGGCTAACTTATGAAGAATGGAGTGTTTTTACTAAATGATTAGTGAGACAAAATAGGGACAATGAGTAATCTGTGAAATGCTTAACGACAGGTGTTTTCAAGCATGATAAATTACACTAGATTGCTTTGATAAAGCGAGTTAAATCATCCAATGACTCGATGTTCAATTTTTTTCTCAGTCGGAGGTTGGTCTTTCGGACGGAATCCGGAGAGATTGCAAGGGTTCTTGCCATCTCCAAATTCGATAAATTCAACTTGATGAGTGCCGCAAGCCGGATCTCGGCAGAAGTTATCTCGGAAAAACGCTCATGGAAGAAATCAAAAAATCCGGGATTCAGTTTTTCAAACAGCCGCTTGAATTCAATCCAATCAGTTTCGGTTAATAACGAAAAGGATTGCAAATCATTCAACATGGCTTCTTTCTCCGAATCGGTTCTTGAATGCTGATTCTTTTCAAAGGACTCCACTTGTTCCTGCAACTCGAAGATGACCTTGTTCTTATCGAACATCGTTGAAAGTAAGGCACGCATTTCACGTTCCGTAGCATGCAATTCGTCTTCCATCTTCTGGGCGCGCAAGGTCAACAACTCCTTATCCTGGAAGCGTTTTCGCTGAATCTGTTTGATGATGATGAAACTCGTCAATCCCAAAATAAGACAAATGACAAAGAGTCCCAAAATAATCAGATCGTCTTTCTGCTTCTTTTCCTTGTAAATGATATTCTCACCTTGTTTCCGCTCAAATTCAATTTGAAATTCGGCATTTTGAATATTGAGGAATTGCCTTTTCTCATCATTGATCTCTTTGTATTGGATGTACTTCCTGAAATTTTGCAAGGCCAACTCGTACTGACCCAATTTCTCGTAATAGGTAATCTTCGTCTTGTACAAGGTTCCTAACAACTGTGGATTGGTTTCATCGGTCATCAGGCTATCGAACACCTTCATTTTCAAAGTTGATTGGGCCAGTTTGTTTTCCACCAAATCCAATTCTATCAATAAGGCCAATGCATTGATCTGACTATTCTTTTGTTTACTCTTAGTGCTCACTTCGTAATCAAATTCGATCAGTTTTCTCGCCTTATCGCTTTCTTTCTTTTTCAAGGCGATGTAACCCAGGTTACCTGAAAGAATTCCCATCCAGGCATCATTTTTCAATTTTACGGCTTGATTGTAAGCTTTCTGGAGGTACCTCTCGGAAATCTCCGTATTCGATTTATCGCGATAAATCAAACTGAGTGTATTGTAAAGATTGATTTTACTTGCCTCTGTAATGTGAGAATGATGCAAGGATACTTTCAGGTGTCTTTCAGACAGGTCAAACCGTCTAAAAAAATAGTACACCTGACCTAACACTTCATGAAATTGAGCCAAATAAGGTTTCTGAGAAGTATAGACTTCTTTTTCTTCACGCAATGTGATGTAAAGGAAATAATAGGCTTCGCGGTATTTTTGACCGTCGCATAATCTGTGACCGATGTTGTAACACAATTCTGGATACTCTTCTGTGGAAGTGATTTTATCTTCTTTACACAATTTCTTCAGGAACTTATTCCATTCCGTATTATTGGAAAAATCGTCGCCGTGATAATTTTCGAACAGCTTAACATAAGAAGTACCTTTGCTTTCGTGTTCCCCGATCAGTTTTGCAACACCTTGCCCTGCATCCAACTTCGCTCCGAAAGAGTTTGAACTCATAACGCAAGAGAAGAGTAGTAAGATTAACTGATGGCGAATTTGTTTCAATGTGTTTTTTTCCAGGGGTAATCTTACAAATGTAAACTATTTCTTTCTGAGAGAAAAATGGGGAAATTCCATGGTCTACTTTGGATTTACATAAACAAACACACTGTTTTAGCAGATAACAGTTGTTCAGACCCCCGATGATTCGCACATAGTTTTGAGTTTGCGGTAGTAATGATTGATTCATCTTCCTCCGATTGGGAGGAAAAGCCCTTATTTTATCAAATTCACATGCCCTGAATACTCAAATTTTTCGTCATTGTCATCATCCTTGAAGCGGATCACCCAAGTATATATTCCGGCCTGGACCATGCTTCCCGCATACGTTCCATCCCAACCAACCTGTGTGTCTCTGGATTCGAAAATCAATTCTCCCCAACGGTTATAGATGTAGAACTCATAGGTCGCAGGTGAAAATCCCGCCGTCATAACCGGGAAGAATACATTGTTGAACTGGTCCCCATCCGGAGTAAATGCATTTGGAACATAAAACAGCAACTGGTCTTTGACGATTACAATACGAGTAGTAGTATCCCTGCAACCTTGGTCGGAAATAACGATTAGCTCTACCTGGTAATTTCCGATTTGTCCGATTGGGAATTGGTGTGTCGGGCTCTCCTCCGAAGAACTTGTTCCATCGTCAAAATTCCAGATATTCTGGTCGTTGAATGTGGAAGTGTTTTCGAAATTAGTTGTCGGATCGATTGAAAACACCTGCTGCGGATTGTAATTGAAACTTGCGACCGGCAAGGGATCTACACAGATCATATCGGTAATGGTCTTGGTTGTCGTACACATGTTATCTGCCGTGATGGTCAATGTAACATCAAAGCAATCGATTCCGGTATATTGGTGATCCACGATCGAATTGCTGGAAGAAACGGTTCCGTCTCCCAGGTTCCATTCTACCACAGAACCCGGATTCGCACTACTTTCATTGATAAACTGAACATCCAGCGGGAAACAACCCTTCAGGACATCCGAAGAAAAGGCAATGATCGGATTTTCGGTAACCTGGATACTTACATCCACCGTATCGTTCACACACATCGTATCTGCCGGCAACACATAGGCGAAATCATAATTTCCATTCGGTAAAAGGGATAGATCAAGAACTCCTGTTGCAGCGTCAAACTGGTTGCTTGGAACTGATGATGTCTCTGTCCAATAAGGTGCGAGCGTCTGAATAGCTCCGGTCGTGTATTGATCCAGGTCGACAGTGGAACCGGAAGAATTACACAAGTGCAAATTCGTTGGGTTGACTCCAATTGGCTGACTGTTCACCTGGATCTGGAACCTGCTCGTATCATTCGGACAAAATGTCCCCTGAACTACATACTCCAATAAGTTCGAGCCGATTGCCCCATTCACAGTCAATTGTCCCGCAGCAGTCAAACTTGCTCCCAATCCACCATTGACATCCGACCAGGTTCCGGCAGCCGTCGTTCCCGCGGAAAGTAAATTATTCAGGTTTACAATCCCGTTCGTTTCACACCAAACGGCTAAACTGTCATTTCCTGCGTGTTTTTGATTTTCAACAGAAACTGTTATCGCATCCACTTTGGCACATTGAGCCGCATTTTTAACCGTCACCTGGTAGGTTCCGGAGGTAATTACGTTCAAAGTCTGATTCGTCGTACCGTCATTCCACAGGTAAGTGCATCCAGGATTCTGTGCATCCAGAACCAAAGTCGACCCTTCACAAATCGTGGTGTCTGCTCCCAGGTTGACCACGGGAAAGGTGCTGTACGTAACCACAACAGTGTCATACGAGTAACAAATCGGTTTGAATGTGATGTCATCCAGTAAAAAATCATTTCCTCCCGGATTTATGTTTTGGTTCACAATACAGATCTGTGCAGAGGTATTTAATCCCGAATTCCACACCTGGAAATACTGCTGCCAGCTACACCCGATTGTTGGTGTAGAAAATACCGGGCCTAATGAAGATCCACCAATTGTAAATTGTAATTGTGCCACGTTTGGATCGTTCGATGCATTGGAAGCCCAAGCCCCGAATTGATAATCTGTATTTGACTGAACCGGTACATTCTGGCACCAAACATTGATCCCGGCTGTTCCTGACCCGTTTACGACCATCATTTGAGTTCCCGGTGCCGGTGTGTGATCCGTACATGGGGTAAAATTGCTATGTGCTGCGAATGCAGAATTTGAAATCACATAGGTTCCGGGATTTGAAACAGGTCCCCATGTTCCCCCGGTCCCAATTGTATATCCTGTCGTGAAGCCAGTATTCCCAGCTTCAAAATCACCGTTCACGATCTGGTTACTTCCCAGTTTTCCGACCTTCACACTGTATGTTCCTGCACTGGTGATGAACCTGGTAGGAGCAGTAGAATTATTGTTCCATTTGTATGAATCATACGGTCCGGAAGTTGCTGCGTTCAGAGTAATTGTTTGCCCCGTGCACAAAGTTGTGTCGGGACCCAGGTTCACGGAAGGAATATTTCCGATCGTGATTGTAAAATTGGATATATCTGTTGCACAACCTCCGGTTCCTGTTATGCTATAAGTGAACATGTACGTTCCCGAATTCAATCCGCTCGTATTGAATACCGAAGTTCCGGCATTGAAATTTCCTGAAGCCGGGCTTGTCGTCTCAGTCCAGGTGCCTCCGGCAGTAGATCCGGCAGATAAAAATGCCGACATCGTGATCGCAGGACCCGGACCGCAATAATAAGCTCCGTTATCAAATCCGGCGGAAGGTGGCTGAGAGATTGTAACAGTGAACATTTGCTGGTCGGAACAACCGGTAATTCCTCCGTATGCATAAAGTGTCTGAGAAGTTGTAATAGTTTGTCCGGCAGTAAATACTGTTCCAGTTCCTCCGGTTCCGGAATAATATTTTTCATTTCCTGAAAGGTTTGAACCCGTAATTGCCGGCAATATATAAGATTGACAGGCTTGTACATTTGAAATGGGGTTCAAACTCGGTGTATTCACGTAAGAAATGGTTACTTGAGCGCTTGAATCTGCACATCCTGCCGCGCCATCGATCGTATAAGTATATAATCCATTTGTATTTGTACCAGGAGTAAATGTTCCCAAATAACCATTCGTTAAAGCAGAGGGACCGGACCAAATACCGGTTTGGGATAAATTGCCTGAAAACAAACTATAGACGTCAATTCCACCTGAACCAACGCAAGCTGTATGGTTGAATACCAATGGAATCGGCTGACATTGTGACAATCTTAAATCATCAAATCCGACATCGTTGCCGGCACCTCCGGGAATATTTGTGACAATCTCGAAGGAAACGGTTGTGGTAGTGGCAGTGAATGAACCCATCGTAATATCATTCCAGGTAGATCCGTTTAGTACGGTTTGAGTTAAAATGATGGTCCCGGAGGCATCCTTGACGTTAAAAGTCAGGTTGTCGTTTCCAGTCCAGGCGTCCCGGGTGGAGAAAGAAAATCGGTAAGATTGTCCGACACACAGGTTATTGAATGGCTGGTTATAAATTAATCCGGCAAAGCCATCAACGATATTCAGATACATCCCTTGAGAACCCGTTCGAATACAACCTGCATAGGTTTGTGGAGTATTCTGATACGTCGATCCCGGAATAATATAGGGGATAATTGTCGTGTATTCGAATGAGTCATAGAAAACCGAAGTCCAATTACATTGAGAAAAACTATTGAAACTAATACCCAAGCTAATGAAGACTGACAGTTTAACTGATTTGAAGAGACTTTTGAATACCATTGTTCTGTATGTTGTAGAATGATAAACTCCAAAAGTAAATGAACGTTGCTTTAAATTGTTGGGACAAAAGCGGGACAAAATGAAAAAAAACGGACAAGCCGTTTTAATTTTAACAGAAAATATTCGGTTCGACCGGATTCTCTACCTAAAGGAGTTCTACAAATTGGTATTCGTAATTCTTTACAAACTCCAGTATTCCAGATCCTCGATCTTTCCTTTATAGATTCCTTTGATGTCTACAAAAACTCCTTGATTGTCTTTCATCAGGGATTTGAAGTAGGTTTCATCCAGGTTTTTATACGCTTTGTGATTTACCGCAACAATGATTGCATCGTAGTTTTTCCCGATTTCAACCAATCCGACTCCATATTCGTGTTCCATTTCCTCAGAAGACGCATGCGGATCCACCAGGTCCACTTTTACCTGGAACGACTTCAATTCATTTACCACATCGATCACTTTGGAATTTCGGATATCCGAAACATCTTCCTTGAAAGTTGCCCCCATCACCAAAACCTTCGCCTGTTGGATGTGTTTCCCCTGGGCAATAATCTTCTTAACGGTCTGTTTCCCGATATAGAACCCCATGGAATCGTTCACATAGCGGCCACTGTTGATGATTTTTGCATGATAACCAGCTTGCTGCGCTTTGTGTGTCAAATAATATGGGTCGACCCCGATACAATGTCCACCTACCAAACCGGGTGAAAACCGCAGGAAATTCCATTTGGTTCCGGCAGCTTCCAACACCTCGTAGGTATTGATCCCCAACCGGTTGAAAATGATGGATAATTCATTGATCAAGGCGATATTCACGTCGCGCTGTGTATTTTCAATGATCTTTGCAGCTTCTGCCACCTTGATGGAAGCAGCACGGTGAACTCCTGCACTTACAACCAATTCGTAGGTTTTTGCAATTTCCTCCAGGGATTCATCAGAGCAACCTGAAACGACTTTGATCACGTTTTGAAGCGTATGCTCCTTGTCTCCCGGATTGATTCGTTCAGGTGAATAACCGACCTTGAAATCATCCCGGAATTTCAATCCCGAAATTTCTTCCAGGACCGGGATACAATCTTCTTCAGTACAACCCGGATATACAGTTGATTCGAACACCACGTAATCGCCCTTCTTCAGAACCTGTGCAACTGTTTTCGAAGCACCCAGAAGCGGACGCAGATCAGGTAAATTCGCATCATCGATCGGTGTAGGAACCGCAATGATGTAGAACTCGACATCCCGCAAATCTTCCAGATCCGCAGTAAAATGAATGTCACAGTTGTCAAAATCACCGGAAGCCAATTCATTGCTCGGATCTTTCTTGTTACGCATCATGTCTACACGCGCCTGGTTGATGTCGAATCCGACAACGCGGATCTTTTTTGCAAATTCCAATGCAATCGGAAGACCGACATATCCCAAACCGATAACTGCCAGTTTCGCTTCTTTTGCTACTAATTTATTGTAAATTGAGTTGCTCATTTCTTACCTTATAAATGCGTTCAATAATTTCCACCACTTTCAATCCTTCCAAGGCATTGGTTGTTGCGGAAGTTCTTCCTTTCAGTGTGTCGATCACGTTGGTGATCACATAATGATGGTTTGCTGCGGAACCTTTGTAAGCTCCGTAATCATTCCCGGGATTCGTCGGCGCCAGATTAGGCATTTCGTAACCGGGAATATTGCATACTTCCACTTCATTCATATACTGGCCACCGATCTTCACACTTCCGTTCCTGCCGACAATCGTCATTGAACTTTCCAGGTTCTTATCGGCAACTGCCGTAGAATAATTGATACATCCCATTCCACCGTTGACAAAATCAAAGCTCACAAATCCCGAATCTTCAAAATCTGTGGAATCCTTGTGTGTAAAATCGGCAAATTTTCCCTGGATGTTGTCGATATCACCGAACAACCAATACATGATGTCTATGAAGTGAGAAAACTGGGTAAACAAGGTTCCCCCGTCCAGGTCTTTCGTTCCTTTCCATCCTCCCGCTTTGTAATAACGCTCGTCGCGATTCCAATAGCAATTCAACTGAACCATAAAGATATCACCCAACACTTTGCGTTCAACCAGGTCCTTGATCCATTCACTCGGAGGTGAATAGCGGTTTTGCATCACACAAAAAACGTGTTTGGATTGCTGCAGGGATTTAAAAATGACTTTTTCACATTGGTCTTTGGTCAGACCCATCGGTTTCTCAACCACCACATGTTTCTTATTTTCCAAACCGATCAACGCCTGGTCTGCATGCAATCCGTTCGGAGTACACACATTCAGCACATCGAATTCGATACCCGAAGCCAATAATTCGTCAACCGTCTTAAAGAATGGAACATTGAAATCCGCAGCTGCACATTCCTCCATCGAACGCACATCGATCATTGCGACCAGTTCTCCTTCAGGATCTCTCCGAACCATTTCAGCATGTCTTTTCCCGATATGCCCGGATCCAAGAATGGCAAATTTTACTTTGTGATTTTCAGGTATCATACTGTTCGTTCTATATTTTGATGGGTTCTATGAAAAATTCAGAGACCAAAAGTAATGAAATTTGCTTGGAATACAGATTCGGGAAGCACAATTGCCCCCCAATCTTGTTTCTGCTGCATACGCATCGTTTTTTTTGAGACCCCGGTTGCAACCGGTTAACTCTTTTTATGAAATTAAATCAGGTGGATCTGTAGAAGATTCTAAATTTAGAGACCGCAGAGAAGCAACGCTTGCGCCGACCTTGTTCCACCGAAGCGGTTATGCGAGGGTAAAGAGCTACAGCGAAGGCACAAAGGATGCAAAGATGTGTAAGTTGCCCGGTAAGGGTTTGCATAAAATAAAGTAGCTCGTAAATTGTTTACGGACTCCGGGCTTACCTTTGCTAAGAATTAAATAAAAATCAACAATTATATTCAAATATGTAACTTTTTATGCACTATTGTGTGCGTAAAATTGTTTTTCATTACTTTCAGCGCACAGCTAAAAGAAGAACTGTAACAAAAAAGAGTCACTGCATTATTTGACATGGAATTTAATCACTTGTTAGCGGAATACTTAAAAATGGTCTCCGCGAACAATTCACTGGATCACATTCAGCGAAACAACATAAGATCCGGAAACGGGATACCTGTAAGGTCCTCTTTCCAACGTTCCGATGGATTACAGGTCATCGGAACCAGACTTCACATGGACAGGGATGCCAAAAAATGCCCTTGTGACGATTTAATCAGAGTAGGCACTATCATTATTATCACTATCATGAAAAAAATCACTTATTTGCTGTCTTTGTCAGCCTTGTTTATTGCAAGTAATTCTATTGCCCAGGAAAATACCATTTCCGAAAACGGGAACGTCGGGTTGGGAACCGGAACAACTGCACCCACTGCACGTTTGACCGTTGCAGGTTCAGCCCGCATTGATTCCACCCTTATTGTAAGCGATTCGGTAACGATGTCGTCCAGTGCAAGTGTTGGCGAAGATTTGAAGGTCAATGGCAACCTGTACCTTCCGAATATTCCGGTATTAGACCATATCATAGACGAAACCATTTTATTTACAAACTCGGAAGGGCAGGTAGAAAAAGGAAGTCTGACCGAATTAAACAACATTCTGTATTCCAAACATTGTTCCGCAGTTGGAGGTGTTGTAGCTAGTCCGACCTGGGCAAACGGACCGAATAAGATCTTCAGTGAATGCCCCGAAGTTCGGGTTGGAATTGGGACGGCATCGCCTTCCAGGAGTCTTGATGTAATCGGGGATATCAAAGCTTACTCACATATCTGGGCGAATGGTTCGCTTTCAGTTGGTACCGATCTGAATACTTTTTCAAAATTTAATCTTGTCAATACAAACAGAGCTGCTGCCGTTCAGGTTCGAACGGTAGGTAATACACTTGCTTATCAGCGTTTAATGTATTTTGAATACGACAATGCCGACACTAAAATTATGGAGGTTATCAATACGGCGACCAGCAGAACTCCATTCCTATTACAAGCCAACGGTGCGATGGACATTGATAACGGAACAACCCGGATATTCCATTTGGGAACGGAAGGTTCCTTAGAGCTTAGAAGCGGTTCACTGCAAACATTCAAAGTTGAAACAAACGGAATGATCCGTGGGCGCCGAATGAAACTGGATTTGGACACTTGGGCGGATTACGTTTTTGAACCGACTTACCAATTGATGCCATTAAGCGACGTAGAGACTTTTGTAAAGAAAGAAAAACACTTGCCAAATGTTCCTTCTGAACAAGAATTAAAAGCAGACGGTGCAGACGTAATGGAGATGAACAAAATCCTGATGGAAAAAGTGGAAGAATTGACCTTGTATTTAATTCAGCAAAATAAGAATACGGAAGAGTTAAAGCTGCAAATGGAAGCTTTGAAAACTAAAGTGGTTGAATTAGAAAAAACTTCCAAATAAGATGCGGTACTTATTCTTATTTCTTTTGTTGTTAGGGATAACAGCAAAAGTCACTGCGCAGGATATGATGCTCAACGGGAGTTTTGAAAATTGCGACGGGGACGCTCCTTCAGGGACTGTTAATTTATATAATATCGAATATGGTGCATATTGGCATAATATCACTGGAACCTGTGATCTGATTAATCCATGTGTACCACATGACGTGGACGGAACGCCTTGCTTTGGTAATGGCTGTGGGAGATTTGGTGTGTCGGGAACCAGCGGATCACCTGAATATATGTATGGTACTACACTTCCACTTACAGCAGGACAAATTTATGAAGTTTCTTTTTGGGTGAAGAAGGATTATCCCACGGAAGTAAACAGGTCAATTGGTTTGGTGATGTCTGAAACTGTCCCAACAACTTCCATTGTTTCTGCAACTCCATTAATGTTAATCACTCCTGAAAGTACTCAATGTACAAAATTCAAGGCCTGTTTCACTGCTCAAAACAGTGTAGTGCATTACGTAACTTTTGGTCCTTACAATGGATATGGCGGAGATGCCGTATATTTCATTGACAGTGTCAGTGTAATGACCATTCCTCCAACCACTCCACTTGCTACAGCCAATCTGAGCATTGCTGAAACAGTACTTTGTTATGGAGAACTCCCAGTTTTGGATGGCTCATCATCTGCCAATGAAACTTCCTACGAATGGAATATTTACTATCCTAATAATGGGGGAACCCTTGTTTACAGTTCCGGCATACTTCAGGGAACAGCAGGAACCTTATCTCCCAGTTTACCATTTGCACTTCCCGGAGCCTGCTACCGAGCCGAACTAACGGTCTACGGTGTTTGTAATGATGTTGCTACCGTAGAGTTTTGTATTGCAAATCCCGACATTGATTTCATCTTTGACGGTAACCCCGTCTGTGAGAACTTCCCTGTTGATCTGCAGGTTACCGGAGACAATGGATGGACATATACCTGGAGTCAGGGAGGTCAGCAACTGGCAACTGGAACAGGTTTAAAGAATCTTACCGTTACACCAACTATTGGAAACGGCGTTTACACCGTAACCGTAACCACGCAGGAAGGCTGCACACATACTGAAAGTATTCATTTGAATGTGAGTTCACCTAACAATATTGCACCATGGATGGATGGGATTAATGGTACGGGAGAATATACCTACTATGTGAGGCAAGGTGATGCGGTATTCTTCAACTCATTGCTATCAAATGACCATTCAAATGAACAAATTGATCTTTCAACAGACAATAATATCCCTTCTGGTTTTCAAGTGGTAACGCCTGGTCCATATGGTGGTATATTTTCCTTAAGTTGGGTTACTTCGTTATCTACTCAAACAGGAGAATATTATTACAGCATCAAGGCGATTGATGATAATGCTTGTGATTCAGATACAAGCTTTTTCAAATTTCGAATAATAGTCGTATGTGATCAATGCCCTGTATGCATCAGTTATGAAAACAGGACTCCGAGTGGAACCCCACTTCCTGCTGAAACGAAAGCAGGAAAATGTATTCAATCCGGTTTTAGCCAGGTTGTTTCGACCGGAAATGCGAATGTAACTTTCATTGCCGGAAAAACACTTGATTATGGTTCTTTTTGGGATGCCGGAGCAGGTTATGAAGGCATCATTGATCCAACAACCTGCGTAACCGATTGTGAAGACTGTTGTACCGATTGGGCAGGTTTTACTTACGATCAGTTTCCTGTTCCTATCATCATGAATTTTGATGATAACGATCCAACCAATGATATTTTTCAATTGACGGATGTCAATCATCCTTTTTGTGCCTTTGGAGCAAAAGGGTTTCATCTGGAAATTTTGCGTACCAATGCAGGTGCTGATCCTATCAATTCAATTACAGGAATACAGACTACCGCTTGTTGTCCTTTCGAATCACCTGCTCCCGAAAACCCCATTGCACATTCAAGCATTTGGTGGGATGGCTACTACACTACGGCGTCTGGAAATCAGCATCTTGCGGAGGCACAGGTATATGTTTACACCATTGAGCTATATGGTTGCAACGGAGAATCCATGATTATGCATGGAGACATTTACGTGCAAACGGTAGTGAATCTTGCTCAAAACCCAAATGGACAGAACGTAGGGGAATCAGTGAACAGTTCACTCACACCTCAACAACAAGAGAGATTGGATGCCTTTAAAGCAGATCAGGAACGTTTGGATAAAGAATTGAGTTTGTTCCCGAACCCAACAACGGATTTAGTTCAGATTTCAGGCACAGGATCAGACGATGTGTACTACCAGGTGTTCGATGATAAAGGGATTATGCTATCGAGCAAGGATAAAGTGGTAAATCAAACCTTCTCCTTAGCTGATTATTCCAAAGGAACGTATTATATTCGTATCTATTCCGGAACGGCCTATGCTGTTCGGAAAGTAATTAAAATGTAATGAAACTGTTCACAAAATATCAGGTACTTATTCCGACTTTGGTTGGGATAAGTACCTTATTTGCTTGTTCGAAGCAAAAAACACCAATCCCCGTTACACCTGAACCAACTAAATGGGAGAAAATTGCAGGGCATTATAAGGTGTTTGACACCACAGGAGTGTATTTATACGACATGGATTTAGTCCATATTCATAACAACACAACAAATAGGGATTCGATTCGATTTGAAAATTTTGACGGGGAATTCACTTTTACAACGCAACAAGAAGAATTTGCAAACCTTCCTATGTTTGTGAGAATTGGGGGATACGACCCACTGTATGATTCCGATGGAAAAAGATGGAAATTAAGCAGTGCCGCCTACCAGTATTATAACAATTTCCTTAATGATACTATCCCATTCCGTTTTAGTAAAACAAATATCAATTACTATATTTCTGATTTAACACCTTACTATGCCTGTGATTGCAAGCAAATTGCAGTAAAACAGCATTGATGCAAAAATGGGTTTCACCAAAAAATATCTAACACTAATCCCGGCGTTGATCGTCGGGATTGGTTTGTTTTTTTCTTGCACCAAAGAGAAAACACCAACTGTAACATCTCCACCCGAGCCAACAAAATGGGAAAAGATCGCAGGACATTACAAGGTGTACGACACAACGGGAGTCTATTTGTATGACATGGATTTGATCCATAGTCATAATAATATAACAAATAGGGATTCGATCCGCTTCGAAAATTTTGATGGTGAATTTACTTTTACTACTCAACAAGAAGACAATTTAACTGTTCAAATGGCTGTATCTATTGATGGTCATGATACCCTTTTTGATTCAAATTCAAAAAGATGGAAATTATGGTCGGGTATTTATCTAGAATACTTTAACATCTTTGATAATGATACGATTCGATTACGCTTTCAAAAAACGAACATCAACTATTACATTTCAGATCTAACCCCTTATTACGCCTGTGATTGTAAGCAAATTGCAGTCAAACAGCATTGATTTTAGAAGGAAATGGGTTTCATTAAAAAATACCAACTACTAATCACGACATTCTTTGTCGGGGTTAGCATGTTTTTTTCCTGTACCAAGGAAAAGAAACCAATAATTCCAACTGTTCCAGAGCCAACTCTTTGGGAAAAAGTAAATGGTCATTACAAGGTCTACGATACTACAGGTGTTTATTTGTATGATATGAGTATTGTTCATATTCACGTAAATGACCAAGTTGATTCATTACGCTTCGAAAACTTCGATGGAGAGTTTACTTTTACAGTGAAGCAGTCAAGTCCAAATCCAAGTAATTATCCAAATTATATTGATTTAGGGTATCACATGATGTTATATGATTTAAACTCAAAGAGATGGAAATTAGGAGGTGCTACTTACGAATATTATAATAGTTACAACAATGACACTTTACCTTTGCGTTTCCTTAAGACGAATATCAATTATTACATCGAAGATGTAACCCCATACTATACCTGTGACTGCAAGCAGATTGCGGTAAAACAGCATTGATGTAAAAATGGTTTTCACCAAAAAATATCTAACACTAATCCCGGCGTTGATCGTCGGGATTGGTCTGTTTTTTTCTTGCACCAAGGAAAAGACACCTACTATCGTAACTCCCGAACCTACAAAATGGGAAAAGATCGCAGGGCATTACAAAGTGTATGACACAACAGGCGTGTATTTGTACGATATGGATTTAGTCCATATTCATAATAACGCAACGAATAGAGATTCGATCCGCTTTGAGAATTTTGATGGTGAATTTACTTTTACGACTCAACAGGAAGACTTTATAAATATCCCAATGTATGTAGCAATTGGAGGATGGGATACTCTTTACGATTCTAATAATAAACGATGGAAACTAAGTGGAGGAACATTTACCTATTACAACAATTGGAACAATGATACCATTCCGCTACGCTTTCAAAAAACAAACATCAATTATTATATTGAGGATGTAACTCCCTACTATGCGTGTGAATGTAAACAAATTGCGGTAAAACAGCATTGATGTAAAAATGGGTTTCACCAAAAAATATCTAACACTAATCCCGGCGTTGATCGTCGGGATTGGTTTGTTTTTTTCCTGCACAAAGGAGAAGACACCAACACCCGTTACACCGGAACCCACTAAATGGGAAAAAATCGCAGGACATTACAAGGTATATGATACAACAGGGGTATATTTACACGACATGAATCTCATTTACATTCATGACAATCCGACAAATACTGATTCTTTAAGATTTGAAAATTTTGATGGAAACTTCAATTTGACGGTGTATCAATCATTTTTTTCAAACTGGCCTGAAATGTTAATTCGAATTGGTTCCCACAACCCTGCAATTGATAACGACAGTCATTCTTGGCAATTAGTTGAATACTGGCCAAATGCTTTAGATAACGAATGGAAAAATGATACAATAAGATTGCATTTCAAAATGAACAATACAGCTTATTGGATTACCGATGCTATTCCGTATTATTCTTGTGACTGCAAGCAGATTGCGGTGAAACAGCACTGATATAGAGATGGGTTTCACCAAAAAATATTTAACACTAATCCCGACGTTGATCGTCGGGATTGGTTTGTTTTTTTCTTGCACCAAAGAGAAAACACCAACTGTAACACCTCCACCCGAGCCAACAAAATGGGAAAAGATTGCAGGACATTACAAGGTGTATGATACAACAGGCGTGTATTTGTATGAGATGGATTTGATACATGTAAATGAACAAAATGATTCATTGAGGTTTGAAAATTTTGATGGGGAATTTACTTTTACAGTAAAACAATTGTATCCAAGTCCTGCGAATTTCCCAATGTGTATATCAATCGGAGGTCATGATACTTTGTTTGATTCCAACTCTAAAAGGTGGAAATTGAGTGCAGGTATTTCAGAAGAATATAATAATTTCAAAAACGACACAATTCGTCTGAATTTTCAAAAGACAAATATTAATTATTACATCGAAGATGTAACCCCATACTATGCCTATGATTGCAAGCAAATTGCAGTAAAACAGCATTGATTATTGATTTACACATTTATGTGTAATTATTAAGGATAATCTTTATATTTGAAAACCGTTACTGAAATTCTAGTCGCTAAATGAAACAACTAAATTATTCGCTCACATTATTTCTATTCCTTGTTTTACACTCTTTTTCTTCGCTTAGCCAGGAAATTTGTAATAATAACATTGATGATGATGGTGATCGATTGATTGATTTGTATGATGTGGAAGATTGTCCGTGTACTCGTGCAGATACATTCAAGATTTCACTGATCCCGAATCCTTCTTTTGAAGCGGTTAATTGCATTCCGGATTGGGTCAGTCAATTAAATTGTGCAGAAGATTGGAGTCAGGCAACTTTAGCAACAACAGATCTGTTCTCTACTAATGGTTATATATCCGGTCTGGTACCATTACCTATTCCGGATGGAACTAATTGTGTGGGAACTATTTTTGAGACAGATTGGATGGAATATATTGGCACTTGCCTGAACGGACCTTTACTTAAGGATCAGTCCTATTTACTAAAATTCAATGTGGCTTCGAGCATTTATTTTGCTATTTCAAATACTGATCCTCCCCCCATTCCGATTGACCTAGTATTATTCGGAAAAACAGACTGTGATCCATTCCCTGTTCAAACAACCGGGTGTCCTGAAAGTTTTGGATGGAAAGAAGTTGGAAAGATCAGTTATTCCATGCAAAAGACCTGGAGTACCGTTTATCTTTTCTTTACACCGAAAGAGGATATTTATTCAGTCATGCTTGGAGGCTCCTGTAATTATGATCTTCAACCGCAGGATCTAGACGGAGGAATGTCCTATATCTTTTGGGATAACCTGCAATTAAACCTCGCTGAAGATGAAATCATCTACTACGTTCCCAACACCTTTACACCAAACGGAGACGAACACAACAATATCTTCAACCCGGTTTTTGTCTGCGGGTATGATCCACAGGAATATCGGTTTGAAGTCTATGATCGTTGGGGAGAAACTGTTTTTACTTCTTTAGACTCAGAAATTGGTTGGGACGGGACTTACAACGGTTCACCTGCAAAAGAAGGAGTTTTCGGTTGGAAACTGCAATACAAAGCGGAAAATACAACCGAGAAGAAGGTCTTGACCGGGCATGCAAACTTATTAAGATAACAACAGCTTAGATAATTATTTCAATCTGTTTAGACCTGTATCACACGAAGCAGTGTTTTCATTCTTGCTGAGATGATCTGTTTAGAATAGCAATTCTGTATTAATCTCCAATGGGCAGGATGAATGAAATAATAAAAGTCGACCGGTAGGCGACTTCTATATCTGTGCAACTTGTCTCGATAATTCGAGATCAGTGGTAAAATGATGTACAAGCTGGTCAAACCACCTTCACCCGATTCTCAACCAACTGGTATTTTTCATTGCTCTCCGGACAAACCGCAAACCCTTTTTCATCAAAGGTCAGGCGGTGACCGAAAGCGCTCATCCAGCCGATTTGTCTTGCCGGATTTCCTACCACCAATGCATAGGCAGGAACTTCTTTTGTGACAACGGATCCTGCGCCTATGAAGGCGTATTCACCGATATCGTTTCCACAAACGATTGTTGCATTTGCCCCGATGGAAGCGCCTTTACGCACAACGGTTTTCGAATATTGGTCTCTTCGATTTACAGCCGAACGCGGATTCATCACATTGGTGAAAACCATCGACGGACCTAAGAACACATCGTCTTCGCAGATCACACCCGTGTAGATAGAAACGTTATTCTGAATCTTGACATTGTTCCCTAGAATGACTTCCGGAGAAACCACCACATTCTGCCCGATATTGCATTTTTCACCGATTGTGCAATTGGGCATGATATGCGAAAAATGCCAGATCTTGGTTCCTTCACCAATAATACAGCCGGCATCAACTATAGCTGTTTCGTGTGCAAAATAATCCATATATAAATTGAAAAGTGAAAAGACAACAGACCGAAGACAACAGACTTTAAACAACATTTGTCTTTGGTCTTAAGTCTTTGGTCTTAAGTCTTCAATTAGTAATTATCTAACGATGTACTTCTCAAAATCGATATGATCCGATTGGTACAATTCTTCCTTGGTTAAACTTTTAAAATAAGCGTACGTCCGTTTCAACCCTTCCGCCCGGTCAATTTTGGGTTCCCAACCAAGCAATTTTCGTGCTTTTGTGATATCCGGCTGACGTTGTTTCGGGTCGTCGACAGGCAGGTCCTTGTAAATGACTTTTTGGCTTGTTCCTGTCAATTTGATGATCTCTTCCGCAAATTGGCTGATGGTGATCTCATCCGGGTTTCCAATGTTGATCGGATCCGAACAATCGCTATGCAACAAACGGACAATCCCTTCCACCAAATCATCCACATAACAGAATGAACGTGTCTGGGAGCCGTCTCCGAATACGGTCAGGTCTTCCCCTCGCAACGCCTGTCCGATAAATGCAGGTAATACGCGCCCGTCGTTCAAGCGCATACGCGGTCCGTACGTATTGAAGATGCGAACAATCCGTGTTTCAAGTCCATGAAATGTATGATACGCCATGGTGATTGCTTCCTGGAAACGTTTCGCTTCGTCGTAAACACCTCTTGGTCCAACGGGATTCACATTTCCCCAATATTCTTCTGTTTGCGGATGAACCGTCGGGTCACCATAAATCTCGGATGTACTTGCAATCAATATGCGTGCATTCTTCACACGCGCCAATCCCAAACAATTGTGAACTCCCAGGGATCCTACTTTCAATGTCTGGATCGGGATTTTCAGGTAATCTATCGGGCTTGCCGGCGATGCGAAATGCAGGATGTAATCCAATTCACCGGAAACATGAATAAACTTGCTCACATCGTGGTTATAAAACTCGAAGTTTTCCAATTGGAATAAGTGTTCGATGTTTTTTAAACGACCTGTGATCAGGTTATCCATTGCAATCACATGGTAATCGTCCTTGATGAAACGGTCACACAAATGAGAACCTAAAAATCCGGCTGCACCGGTAATCAATATGCGTTTTCTGCTTGTACTCATCTTATTTCGATACTACGGATCTACCAATCGAGCTATAATAGAAGCCCTTGTTATTCATTTCGGAAACCTCGAATAGATTTCTTCCATCGAAGATAACGGAATCTTTCATCAAAGACTTCATTTTGTCGAAATCCGGATTACGGAATACGCCCCATTCCGTACAGATCAACAGGGCATCTGCATCTTTCAAGGCATCGTATTCATTCTCCACAAAGGAAATCCTGGTTCCAACGAGTGCTTTTACATTTTCCATCGCTTCCGGATCATATGCGGTCACAATGGCTCCTGCTTTGGTTAGTTCGTCAATCATATACAATGCCGGTGCTTCACGAATATCGTCCGTGTCGGGTTTGAAAGCCAAGCCCCACAAGGCAATTTTTTTTCCGGCTAGGTCTCCTCTGAAAAAATTCTGCATTTTCGGGAAAAGAACGGTTTTTTGGGATTCATTGACAGCCATCACAGCCTTCAAGATCTCAAATGAAAATTGGTTTTCCGCTCCCGAATTGTATAATGCATGAACGTCTTTCGGGAAACACGAACCTCCGTAACCGATACCCGGGAATAGGAAGCGTTTACCGATCCGTTCGTCCGAACCGATCCCGATGCGCACCTTATCCACATCTGCACCCACCAATTCACAGAAATTCGCGATTTCATTCATAAAAGTGATTTTGGTAGCCAAAAATGCATTTGCAGCATATTTGGTTAACTCTGCGGATTTTTCATCCATGAAAATAATCGGGTTTCCCTGGCGGACAAATGGTTTGTATAATTGTTCCATGATGCGTTCCGCACGTTCGGAAGAAGTTCCCAAAACCACGCGATCTGGTTTCATGAAATCGTCCACGGCATATCCCTCTCTCAGGAACTCCGGGTTGGAAACAACATCAAAGTCCACCGTCGCATTTTTTGCAATGGCAGCATGAACTTTTTCAGCCGTCCCTACCGGAACAGTACTTTTATCTACAATAACTTTGTAATCTTTCAATAATTTACCCAAATCGTCTGCAACACCCAGAATGTACCTCAAATCGGCCGAACCATCTTCTCCCGGAGGAGTCGGTAAAGCCAAAAAGATAATTTCCGCATCCCGGATCCCTTCTTCCAGGTTCGTGGTGAAAGACAAGCGGTTCGCTTTGATATTCCGTTCAAAAAGCACATCCAGGTGCGGTTCGTAAATAGGAACTTCTCCATTGCGCATGCGTTCCACTTTTTTACTATCAATATCTACGCAGATCACTTGATTTCCCGTTTCAGCAAAACAGGTCCCGGTTACCAAACCGACATAACCGGTTCCAACAACAGCAATTTTTTTCATGTTCTAGTTAGCGTTTAAGAAGTTCAGGATCTCAGAACAAATAAGGGTTTGTTGCTCTTCTGTCATTTCTGTATGAATAGGGAATGAAATCACGCATTTCGTCAATGCTTCCGTCACCGGCAGATCCAAATCTCCCAAGTTGAATGATTTGAACATTCCTTGTTTATGTGCCGGAGCGGGATAATAAATCATCGACGGAATGTCTTTTGATGCCAGATACGCTTGCAATGCATCCCTGTCAACACCTTTCAATTGAACGGTATATTGGTGAAATACATGTTTTGACTTTCCATCCCTGGTTGGGGTTTCTATTTTTTCAGATGTTCCAAGCGCCTGGTCGTAGAAATCCGCCACTTTGATCCGCGCAGCAATGTATTCATCCAATTTCGGGAGTTTGACGTTCAGAATCGCTGCCTGCATCGCATCTAATCGGGAATTGCAGCCGACCACATCGTGTTGGTATTTCACTTTCTGACCATGGTTTGCAACCATTCTCAATTGCTCTGCCAATGCATCATTGTTTGTGAAAATTGCACCACCGTCACCATAACAACCCAGATTCTTTGATGGAAAAAAGCTTGTGCAGCCAATATCCCCAATTGTACCCAACTTCTTAGTTTCACCCGATTCCAAATAATAATCGGAACCGATTCCTTGGGCATTGTCTTCGACAACAAACAAGTTATGTTTTTTCGCAATCTTCATGATCGCATCCATATCCGATGCCTGTCCGTATAAATGAACCGGAACGATCGCTTTTGTTTTCGAAGTGATTGCAGCCTCAATTTTCGAAGGATCCATGCAGAATGTCTTCGGGTCCACATCGACAAATACCGGAGTTAATCCCAATAAGGCGATCACTTCTGTTGTAGCAATGTAAGTGAACGAAGGGGTAATGACCTCGTCACCTGCTTTCAATCCCAAAGCCATCATGGCAATCTGCAAGGCATCCGTTCCATTGGCACACGGAATTACGTGCTTCACATCCAAATACGTTTCCAATGATTTCTGAAAACGCTGAACCACCGGTCCACCAATAAAAATCGCTGAATCCAAAACTTCCTGAATAGCTGAATCGATATCCGTTTTTATTGCTTGGTACTGAGTGGCCAAGTCAACCATTTGAATTTTTTTCACGTGCTTAAATCTATGGAGATTACTTAAAATAGTCTATTCCCACAAAGTTAATAAAAGCACTGAATTGAAGAAAAGCAATTTTAGAATTGTAGTTCTTTACCTTCCTTTATCCCACTTCAAAGAGGGAAGAAAGATTATTCCGATAAAACAATCGCATTGAAGACCTTTTCCATCTGCTCTACGGTATACTCGGATGAGCAGTTGAAATTATTGATGATCAGCGAAAAGCAAATTCGTTTCCCGGATTTTGTTTCCGCATACCCGGAATAGGCCTTGATCCGCTTCATGGTCCCACTCTTTGCATGGATCTTTCCTTCACCCGGCTGATTTTTACAAACGGAAGAAAGAGTTCCTGAAACTCCGGCAACGGGCAAGGTTCCGTAAAACGCATCAAACTCTTTGGCAGTTGTCATGTACTTCAACATCTCGCAAAAATGACTTGCAGAAATGGCATTGCTTCTTGAAAGGCCCGACCCATCTGTGATGTAAAGCCCGATGGTATTGATTTTGCCTGACCAATAACCCATCATTCTGGCAATGCTGTTGTCGATGGAACCATTTCCGGATGTTCCGTAACCGATCCAGCACAAGACTTCTTCCGCAAACAGATTCACGGATTTCATATTGGTCCACCAGGCAATGGAGCCCAGTGTTTTCCCTTTGTAGGTGAAAAACAACTTCATGGTTGCATATCTTGTGGTTGCTGAAGAAAGGCTTAAATTTCGTGCTGCAAGTGCCGTTTCCTTCACCTCAATTCCTTTCGATTTCAAAACCCGCGTAAATTCCTGTGAAAAAGAGAGCTCCGGATCCGGCAAACTTCCTTTCACCGTGAATTTTCCCAACCCGGCTCCCAAGGTACCTGTTCCGAACCGGTCCATGGAATAAGGCGCTCCGTAGATATAGGAGTTATCTCCCGAACCTCCTGTTTGGATGTAATTGGCATATTTCAAGCTCTCAATGGAAGGAGTTGTTCCCAAAAAGGTAGTTTTCGTTCCGCTTTTTGCCCCGGTCTGGAAATGATAGCGCAGCATATTATCGTAAATAGGCAATCCGGAAGCACCGGCTCCATAATAATTTCCCATATCTCCCCAATTCCAACCGTCGGGCGCACCTTCATATCCAAACTCCGAACCGTCGGCTACAATCGCCCCGTTGATCTTCCTGATTCCTAATTTGACAAGCGTATCTACCCATTTTTCCATAAACTCATCCTCCCTGCCTTCTCCGTTGTAATAACGACTTCCGAGAGCAACATCGCCACCACCACGGATCCACAAATTCCCATTCAAAACCCCGTCTTTGGAAAGTTCGCCATCCAGGTAGATGCGTGTTTGGGGAGCATAGTTCTTTCCTAACAACTGAAAAGCGGTAGCAGTGGCAAATAATTTGGTTGTGGACGCCGGTGACAATGCGAGCGTAGGATTTTTTGATGCAACAGCCTGTCCGGTAGCACAATCCATTGCCATGAAACTGATAGACGCATTCGAAAAATAGGCATTCGAAGAAAATGCGTCTATTGCCGTTTGAATCGAGTTCTGGGAAAAACTGAAATTTCCCGGAAAAAAAGATAGGAATCCGATAAAAAAAATGCGCAACATCGACTTGAAATGAATCATACTATAAAGTTCTGCTTTCTCTGCTTGCAAAATTTCTGCCACTTAAAAACTTTTGAACAGTTCGATCAGGAAAGTTTCCATTTAATCGATTTAAATGAACATTTTACGGAAGGATTTAGTTAGATTTTGTTTAATTTTGAACTAATTCAGTTGAAAATGGAAAATTGACAATTGAAAAGGAGAGATTTGTCGTGGTATATCAATATACACAAGCTTTGCACAATTTATTTCTTAACTTTTCAATTTTCCATTCTCAATTTTCAATTTTGATTAAACGTTTTAAACTCTCTACAATTAATGCCAAAAGTGCTGAGAATCATTAACCGATTCAATATTGGTGGACCAACCTACAATGCTACTTTCTTAACGAAATTCATCTCGGAAGATTATGAGACATTATTGGTGGGTGGTTTACCTGAAAAAGACGAATCGGATTCTTTGCACATTTTGGAAGATTACGGAGTCAAGCCCTTATTGATCCCGGAAATGAAGCGGATTCCCAATTTTCGTTCCGATCGGGAGGCATACCGGAAAATCAAACAGATTATTGAAGAGTTCCAGCCGGACATTGTCCATACACATGCTGCAAAAGCCGGAGCTCTCGGAAGAAAAGCCGCAAAGGCCTGTGGCGTTCCGATCATTGTCCATACCTTCCATGGACATGTTTTCCATTCCTATTTCGGGAAAGCAAAAACACTGCTGTATAAAGTGATTGAACGCAGGCTGGCTAAACTTTCTACCGGTATTATCGCTATCAGCCCGATTCAAAAAGAAGAACTAAGTTCCATTCACGGCATTTGCAAACCGGAAAAAATAAAGGTTATTCCACTTGGTTTTGACCTGGTGAAGTTCCAGGAAAACTTACCCGAAAAAAGAATAAAAACAAGAACCGAATGGAAATTGGAGGCCGATGAAGTAGCTGTGGCAATCGTTGGAAGATTGGCTCCGATCAAAAACCACGGACTCTTCCTGGACGTAATCGAACTGCTTGCTGAAAAAGGGATCAAGGCACGTTATTTCATTGTAGGTGACGGGCAAGAAAAAATTTCCATTGAACAGCGGTCAAAAGAACTTGAAAACAAGTACGATTTAAAGATCGAAATGACCAGCTGGATAAAAGATATTGCAACTTTTAATGCCGGGATGGATATTATCTGCCTGAGTTCCGACAACGAAGGAACACCTGTCAGTTTAATTGAAGCCCAAGCCAGCGGAGTTCCGGTGATTTCAACAGATGTAGGAGGTGTGAAGGATATCCTGGATGAAGGTGAAACGGGTTTTGTCGTACCCAAAAAAGACGCAAAAGCATTCGCTGAAAAACTAGGGTTGCTGATCGAAAAGAAAGAAATTCGCGATAAAATGTCACAAAATGGCTGGAACTTCGTAAGAGATAAATTCCATTACACTACCTTGGTGAAAAACATGGAGAATTATTATACTGAATTAATTGAAAATTCGAGAAAAAATGCGAAATAAAGGAGTACTGTTTTCCTTACTGGTCGGTTTGTTCTTACTGCAATCCTGTGGGATCAATAGCAATCTCATGTTCCGAACTCCCAAGGGGATGAAAGAAGTAAGAGATAGCATTCCTTTAAAACCCGTTGCCGAATATAAAATTTCTAGAGATGACAAGTTCTCCTTTATGCTCTATACCAATGAGGGGGAACGGATTGTCAATGAAATGGCCGGGATGAACAAGGAAGCTATTGCCAAGGCAGAAATAGAATATGTAGTAAGACCTGATGGAACTGCTGATTTACCTATTCTTGGCGCGACAAAAGTTGCCGGATTCACCGTGAAACAATGTGAAGATACGCTGTCACACCTCTTCGAACAGAAAAACGGGTACAATAAACCATTTGTACAGGTCAAACTGACGAATCAACGGGTGATTGTGTTTCCCGGAAACGGAAGTGCGGCAAAGGTGATTCCACTTCAGAACAGCAATACGACACTCATGGAAGCAATCGCACTTGCGGGAGGGATCGCGGAACGTGGAAAAGCAAATACCGTAAAGATCATGCGCGTTGTCAACGATGTCAGGACTATGTATGTAATTGACCTTTCTGTCATTGAAGGCCTGAAGTATGTCGATATGATCGTCCAGGCGAATGACTTCATTTATATTGAACCAAAAGAACAAGTCGGACAGGAAACCCTGAAAGTTGTTGCTCCGATCGTATCCCTGGTATCCAGTGCTTTGGTCATTATTACTGTATTCTCAACCTTGAAATAACGTGAACAGTTCAAACTCCTCCATATTTATAAACAAGGATTACAATCCCATTATTGTGAGTGTGATCCTGCGCCGCTATTGGTGGTGGGTTTTACTGTTAGTCTCATTCTTCATAAGTATCGCATTCTTCTACCTGCGCTACACCAAACCCGTTTATGATTCCGCAATGATTATTCAGTTGGCTGAAAAGGATCAGGGGAAGGAATTACTTGAAATAGATAACATCAACAAAAATGATGATATCTCCACCGAAATTGAATTACTCCGTTCACAATTATTATTTGAAATGGCTATTTCGAAAATGAATATGAACGTTTCGATTTTCGCAGAAGGAAAAATCCTGACAGAGGAAAAATACCATCAAAGTACTTTCATTATACTGCCGTATGCCCTTAGAGATAGCAGCCTTTGTGATATTCCGGTATGGGTTGAAACAATGGATCATCACAAGGTCAAGTTAATGTACACCTTGAACAACCAAACTTATTCAAAAGTTTCCGGTGTAAACAAGATTATTCGGACCAAGCACTTCGACGTAGCCTTCAAAGTGGAAAATTGGGATCTCCTGAAACAGGATGACAACAACAACCGGCTTTATTTCACTTTTAACAATCAGAAGTCTCTGGCATCCCGGTTGATTGCGAATCTACAGGTAAACCCGATCGATGTCAATGCAAAAACGATAGAATTAAGATACAACGGGAATAATCCTGAATTATGCAAGGACATCATTCAATCCGTTTCAACCACTTTTTTCCATTATGATGAAGAAATGAAACGGAAAAGTGCGGATAACATTCTCACATTTATTCAATTGCAACTTGATTCCATTTCCGGAGAACTGAAAGATTCGAAAGATAGCCTGACTGATTTCCAGCGCAAAACGCACCTTACCGATCCTGAAAACACCGGCGGTTCATTATCTGACAATATGGATAAATTCCAGGATCTGCTGTTTGACCTGGAGAATGAATCAGCGACCTTGAAAATGGTCAATCTGAAATTGAAGTCGGAACCCAATCGCCTGGATATTTACCGCCTGATTCCCGAAATGCTTGGAAAAAGTTTTGAAGTGTCCCTGACAAAGCAAATTACGGATCTGAATACTTTATTGGAACGTAAAGAAGAACTACTCACCAATGTCACAGAGAATAATTCGGAATTAAAAATGCTCAATTCCCGGATTCAATCCAAAATCCAGTCCATCAGAAGAAGTGTGGAGGTCATCCAGGAACGTATCCGGGCACAAATCAAGGTCATCAATGGAAAAATCGGGGTGATTGAAGGAGAATACCTGAAACTTCCTCAAAAGAAGATGGAATACAACCGGTTAAAATCGATGCAGGACCTGAATGAAAAATACTACACCATTTTGACGGAAAAGAAGGTCATGTACTCGATCTCGAATGCAGGTTATACTTCAAGCAACCGGGTACTGAACGAAGCATCGCTGAACCTGGTTCCTGTGAGCCCGAACCGGAAATTGGTCTACGCAGGGTTTATCTTCGTCGGATTCATCTTTGGTTTTGCATTTCTTTTCTTCAAGTATATCACATTCAATGAGATCAACTCGGTTGAAGACCTGAAACAACTTCTTCCGGACAAGATCACCATTTTAGGAAATATTCCTCAGTTGAAAGAAAGTTCCGAATTCAGCCAGTTGATGATCCATAACAATCCGAAATCCATTTTGGCGGAATCCATGCGGAATATCCGGACCAATCTCAGTTTCGTCAATTCCAATGCACGTATAATTGCAATTTCCTCGTCTATTTCAGGGGAAGGAAAAACATTCGTGGCACTCAACCTGGCGGGAATCATTGCACTTTCGGGAAAAAAAACAATTGTCATTGACCTGGATTTGAGAAAACCAAAAGTTCACCTGGGACTGAATGTTCCGAACGACAAGGGAATCAGTAACCTGATTATCAAACAAGCCACTTTGGACGAATGCATCCGGCACTCCGAGATTGAAAACCTGGATTTCATCAGTGCAGGACCTATTCCTCCGAATCCTTCGGAACTGATTCTGAGCGATTCCTTTTTTGATATCCTGGAGTCATTGAAATCGCGATATGACGTAGTGATTATTGACAATCCACCGGTTGGCCTGGTCACAGATGGTGTTCAAATCCTCGCAAAAGCGGATGTTCCTATCTATATCTTCAAAGCACATTATTCGAAACGCATTTTTGCAGGAAGGGTCCGTGAATTGTTTGATATGAACCAGATAACCCACCTGAACATCATTTTGAATGGTACAAAAGCTTCCAAAGGGAAATATGGCTATGGATACGGATACGGGTATGGCTATTATGAGGAGGAGGACAAAAAGAAGAAAAAAAACAACTAAATGGAATTTAAACGTACAGCCATTGCTGATGTGATATTGATACAACCAACTGTTTTTGGAGATGACAGAGGGTATTTTCTTGAGTCGTTTCACCAAAAAAAATTCAATGATTTTATTGGGTCAGAAATTTCCTTTGTGCAGGATAATGAATCAAAATCTTCCAAAGGAGTACTTCGTGGATTACATTTTCAGGCTCCTCCTCATGCACAAGGAAAATTAGTCCGCGTCATCAAAGGAAGTGTGTTAGATGTGGCTTTGGATATCCGCTTAAGTTCCCCTACTTACGGTCAGCACGTTTCTTTTATCTTAAGCGAGGAAAACAAAACACAAGCGTTCATTCCGGAAGGTTTTGCGCATGGATTTGTTACATTGGAGGACAATACCATTTTCCAGTACAAATGTACTAATTGGTACCATCCGTCCAGTGAAGGAAGCATCCTTTGGAACGATCCCGCGTTACACATTCAATGGGAAGAGACCAACCCGATCTTATCAGAAAAAGATAAGCTGGGAGTTCTTCTGGCAAATTTTAAATCTCCATTTGCATAGTTTGACATGACATACGAAATAACTTTAGCCTGTCTTGGGTTCCTACTAATGGGAATTATCATGAGTTATGTCTCAAATGGTATTCTTTTGCGGTTTTCCCAAAGTCTTGGGATCCGCAACAAAAATGATGTAACCGTGCGTTGGTCGAACGAATCGAAACCTTCCTTGGGAGGGATCGGGTTCTTTGTTGCCTTCTTCTTCGGAACAGTCGCTTATTCGGTCATTTTCAATAACGAGAACATCTTTCAGAACAGGCAGTTTGTAGGACTTCTTACTGCCGGAACAATTTCGTTCATCATGGGCTTGGCGGATGATGCTTACAACACCAAACCTTTCATGAAGCTGTTTGTCCAGATTCTTTGCGGTATCATTTTTGTCTACACCAATAATATCATTGAACTGAGCGATATAGGCTGGTTAAATTCCCTGATAACCGTTGTGTGGGTTGTGGGAATCATGAATTCCCTGAACATGCTCGATAATATGGATGGAATAACCGGCACAACCGTGCTTTTTATCCTGATTTCCTGTTTGGCAAGCAATATCATCCTTTTCGATTGGAACATGAATATCTGGACGTTGACCATGTTCATTCAAATTGGTGCAACTATCGGCTTTTTGGGATACAACATTCATCCTTCCAGGTTATTCATGGGAGATGCCGGAAGTCAGTTCATCGGGTTATTTGTTTCCTTCTTTTCAATTCACGAATTATGGAACGTTGGAAATAACACGCAGTTGAATCCCTTAACCGGAGCTGCAATCACCCTGATCGCCTTTACTCCCGCAATTGCAGATACGCTTACTGTTGTCATCAATCGCCTGAGAAAAGGGAAATCCCCAATGGTTGGAGGAAAAGATCATACGACCCATCACCTGGTTTATTCCGGATTGAATGACCGTCAAGTCTGGATTGTTTTTCTGGGAATCGGTCTGATGGCAACTTTAATAACGGTTCTTGCAGTAGTATTTGCAAAAATGGGCAATCCGTGGATGGCTTTCTTCCTCACAAGCTACTTTTTTGCAGTATTTTTTGTTTTATACCGTAACACCCTTATTCACAAGAAGTAGATTGATTAATTTTGTAATGCTTTAATTGCGTTACATGAAAAAACTATTTCTTTTCTTATCCGTGGTTTCCATCGCTGCTTGTCAGACCCAAAAACCGCAGGAAAAAAATACTCCCCGACAAAAAGCGGTCACCTCAACTGCAGCCGTTGTTTTTCCGGATTTACCCCAAAGTATGACTCTTGCCGGTACAACGATCGATCTGCGGGATGAAGACCTACGTGAGCGATTGGATCGGGAAGTACTCATGACCGCATATTATCAAAGTGCCTGGATTGGTGCAATCAAACGTGCAAATCGCTATTTTCCTGAAATAGAGCGTATTCTGAAAGAAGAAGGTGTTCCGGATGATTTCAAATACCTGGCAATCATTGAGAGCAACCTTCAACAAGCCATATCACCTGTTGGTGCGCAAGGTTTCTGGCAATTCATGCCTGCCACTGCGAAACTGTACGACCTGGAAATGAATGCGGAGATCGACGAGCGCCTGAACATTGAAAAAAGTACACATGCAGCATGCCGTTACCTGAAAGATGCGAACCGGACATTGAACGATTGGGTCATGACAACCGCAGCTTACAATCGTGGTGTCGGAGGTGTGCTAGAAGACATGGAATGGCAAGAAACGGAACATTATTTTGATACCTATCAGAATAGTGAGACAGGCAGGTATGTTTTCCGACTATTGGCTACAAAACTCATTTACGAAAACCCGGAAGCTTACGGATTCTATCCGGAACAGATGGAATTATACGAGCCCTTCCATATCCAAAAGGTTGTTGTGAATGAAACAATCCCGAATCTGGCCATTTGGGCGAACGATCAGGGCTTCAATATCAAAATTCTTCGTAAATTGAATCCTTGGTTGAAAACAACAAAATTGACAGTGAAAGAAGGAAAAAAATTCACGCTCATTTTACCTTCAGCTTCTGAAAACCTCAAACCTTACAAAGCATACAATTAACATTTAAGAATACACATTTTTGACATGAGTTTTGACGAACAAACAAAAACAATCGAAGTTTACGGAGCCAGAGAACACAATTTAAAGGATGTGCATTTAGAAATTCCAAGAGACAAACTCGTCGTATTTACCGGTTTAAGCGGAAGTGGGAAATCATCTTTGGCATTCGACACCATTTTCGCAGAAGGACAACGGAGGTACATTGAAACTTTCTCTTCTTACGCAAGACAATTCCTTGGTGGAATGGAGCGCCCGGATGTCGATAAGATAAATGGCTTGAGCCCTGTCATCTCGATCGAACAAAAAACCGTTTCAAGAAGTCCACGTTCTACCGTCGGTACAATAACCGAGATCTATGATTTCATGCGTTTGCTCTACGCCCGGATAGGAACAGCCTATTCCTACGAAACCGGGGAGAAAATGGTCAAATATTCCGACGACCAGATTACAGATCTGATCATTGAACAATTTGATGGAAAAAAAGTACTGATCTTAGCTCCAAAAATCAAAGGACGAAAAGGACATTACCGGGAACTTTTCGAACAGATTGCCAAAATGGGTTATTCCAAGGCTCGCATTGATGGCGAGATCAAGGAAATCGAAAAAGGCATGAGACTGGATCGCTATAAGATTCACGATATTGAAATTGTAATCGACCGGATCCAGATCAAGGCGGACGACCGCAAGCGATTATACGATGCCATTACCACTGCCATGAAGCATGGTGGAAAGAGCATGATGATCCAGGAGTTCGAAAGCAATCACGTGCGGCATTTTTCCCGCTTGTTGATGTGTCCTACAACCGGAATTTCGTATCCAGAACCGGAACCGAATCTATTCTCTTTCAACTCACCGTATGGAGCTTGTCCAACATGTGTCGGATTGGGTGAAATTTCTGAGATTGACCGTGAAAAAGTGATTCCAAACCCCAAATTGAGCATTAAAAAAGGTGGTTTGGCGCCAATCGGCGAATACAAGCGCAACTGGTTTTTTGATCGCATCGAATCGTTCCTGCAACAGGAAGGTTATAACATCAATACACCCATTGAAGATCTTCCGGATGAATTGGTGCACGTGATTTTGAATGGGAATGAAGGTTTGGAGCAAGGTGCCAAGGAAACTACAATTCAGTTTGAAGGTCTTGGAAATTTCATGGCGAGACACGCCGAAGAAAGTACAGCCGGTATTCAACGCTGGGCTCAAAGTTTCATGAATAAGATCACCTGCCCCGAATGTCATGGAGCACGATTGAAAAAAGAAGCATTACATTTTAAAGTAAGCAATCGGACTTTGGGCGAAGTTGCCACCCTGGATATCCAGGAACTGGCTCTTTGGCTGGAGAATATTGAAGATACATTGAATAATGAACAACAGGTTATCGGAACTGAAATTCTAAAGGAAATCAGGGCGCGTGTGCGTTTCATCCTGGAAGTCGGTTTGGAATATCTGACATTGCACCGTTCAGCCCGAAGTTTATCAGGAGGTGAAGCGCAACGCATCCGTTTGGCAACCCAGATCGGATCTGAATTGATGAATGTACTTTACATTTTGGATGAACCGAGCATCGGATTACACCAACGGGACAATACCCGCCTGATCAATTCCCTGAAACGCTTGCGGGATGGGGGAAATTCTGTTATCGTAGTGGAACACGACCGCGAGATGATGGAAGCTGCAGATTTTGTAGTCGATATCGGTCCCGGCGCCGGAGTCCATGGTGGAGAAATTGTCAATGCAGCTCCATTTGACCAGCTCATTTCAACCGATTCGATCACAACCAAATATTTACGCGGTGAATTGGAAATTGAGATTCCCAAAAAACGCAGGAAAGGAAACGGAAAAAAACTGGTTTTAAAAGGTGCAACCGGAAACAACCTGCAAAACGTAGATCTTACTATCCCGTTGGGAACATTGACTTGCGTAACAGGTGTTTCGGGAAGCGGGAAATCGACCTTGATCAATCATACACTCTACCCTATCCTGAACGCGCACATTTACAATGGCGTGAAGAAACCCATGCCTTACAAGAAAATCGAAGGGTTGGAGTTTTTGGATAAGGTGATTGAAATCGATCAAAGTCCGATCGGAAGGACTCCGCGAAGCAATCCGGCAACTTACACCAATGTTTTCACGGAGATCCGCTCCTTGTTTGCCTCACTTCCAGAAGCACAGATCCGCGGATACAAAGCCGGGAGATTCTCTTTCAATGTTGCCGGCGGACGGTGTGATACTTGTGGCGGAGGTGGATTGAAAGTCATCGAAATGAATTTCCTGCCGGATGTCTATGTCGAATGTGAAACCTGCAACGGAAAGCGTTATAACCGCGAAACATTGGAAGTTCGTTTCAAAGGAAAATCCATCAACGATGTATTGGAAATGACCATTGAAGATGCCGTTGTATTCTTTGAAAATGTCCCGAAAATCCATCGTGTTCTGGAAACCTTGAATTCCGTTGGACTCGGTTATATCAAATTAGGCCAACCTTCCACAACGGTAAGTGGTGGAGAAGCACAACGGATCAAATTGGCAGGTGAACTAACCAAACGCGGAACAGGAAATACGATTTATATTTTGGACGAACCAAGTACGGGATTGCATTTTGAGGATATCCGGATGTTGATTGAAGTTCTTCAACGCCTGGTAGACGATGGAAATACGGTTCTGGTGATCGAACACAACCTGGATATTGTAAAAGTTGCCGACCATATCATCGATGTCGGACCGGAAGGCGGGCGTGGTGGCGGTAATATCGTTTGTACAGGAACCCCGGAAGACCTCATCAAGAAACATACAGAAATTTCCCACACGGCGAAATACCTGAAAATGGAGATTGATCACATGCAGAAATTGAGAAACGAATTAAAGATAAAGTAAAAACGAAGAACGACTAGCGGAGTATCTTCAGTTGTAAAGCAAGCTACAAAAAAGAAGCCCATCGAACAAAGTTCAATGGGCTTCTCTACTACAACTTAACCTAACTAACTCTTGCGTAAGAGCTCCTTGAGCCATATTTGTTTCATTTTATGAAACAATATGTACCCGTATATTTTTATTGATTTGCACAATTGGTGAACCAAATCACCTGCATTTCATAGACTATTTCAAAGTTTCTTTGACGAAAGATAGTATATTAAATATACTCTCACAAGAGGTACGGATAATTCGATTGGCGGAATAATCCGGACTAAAACGATTTAACAAAGTGTTAAAATAGTTGTGCATCTGTTAATTAGCTGGTTACTAGGGCAATTTAAATTGATACATCAATTATTGTTGAATAATACTAAATTCACGTTTTAACATTTTCTTTATTTTAAAATTCACATCTATTTTCTGGCTGAGTAAGGTTTTCAAATCGTTTTGCGCCCACTTTGAAGCGAAAATGAATCATCGAAAAAAGTATGGTCACCTGGAAAAATTGAGTATTCAATTGTAAAAAATAACTCAATAAAAGCAAGAAGCACCGATCAGTTGATCGGTGCTTCTTCTATCTTGTGAAAGTTCTTTACGAATCCAATAAATCGTTGCTTGAATTTACCATTGCCTTGTTGTCCACATAACGTGCACTACCGAAAGCCAGGATCGGCCAGAAAACAATTCCCAGCAGCACCATTCCGACAGTAAAACCTTCGTCTTTCCCAAAGTTTTTAGAAACACCGTTCATGGTCATTATCATGAATACAATGTTTGCAACCGGTACGAAATACATAGCCACCCACCAAGTCGGTTTTTTCGCTATTTCCAGCATAATTATCAGGTTATAGACAGGAACAATTGCAGCCCAACCGGGTTTATTTGCTTTTTCATATACTTTCCACATGGAAATGATCATTAAAGCAATTATTCCGAAGTAGACGATAAAGAAGAAAAGTAGTACGATAATCATAAGTCATTAGTTTTAAAGTTGAACCAAATATACTCTTTTCACTGTGAACACACTGAGGATTCCAATCAACGAAAAAGGGCAGACACTCGATGAATCCGCCCTTTTCAATTTGGTGAAGGTTAAATCTTCACTACCAGGAATTCCGTTCTACGGTTCACAGCATGCTGTGCTTCCGTATATTTCGGTTGTTTTTTTGGTCCTTCACAGGAACAACCGTTCAAGATCTTTGTTTCCCCGTATCCTTTTCCTGCAATACGGTATGGATCTTTGATCCTTGCTTTTATGTAGTTTGCCGAAGCATCTGCCCGTTTCTGGGAAAGTTCCAGGTTCTTAAGTGCTGTTCCCCTGCAATCCGTATGAGAACCGAGTTCAACCACCATTGTCGGGAATTCGTTCATGATTGCCACGATCTTATCCAATTCCACTGCAGCATCCGGGCGGATATCATACTTCGCCAGGTCAAAATAAATCGGTTTCAGATCAATCGCTTTCGCCAGATCCGTTCCAACTTCCATTTTTTCAATTGCCAGGTTCAGATCTTTGGAAACATCATACACTCCCGGAGCGGTCAGTTCTTTATTATAGGTCGTCCCTCTTGGCAGGTAACCCGTTTTTTCCATCCGGATATTGTAAGAAACCCGGTCATTCAACTTCTTGTCATAAATCGGTCGTTTGATTGCGCCTTCCTTATTGGTATAATACACTTCCTCCTTGCCGGTCATGTTGTTGATCAAAGTCACTTTCACACTATCCAGCACGGATCCCGATTTTTTATCGAGTACCTTAACCAAAAGCATGAACCCGGGATCTTTTTCCAATACCAAATCTGCAGACAGCAATTCAGGAGATTCATCTGTGATTTTCACCGTTGTTTTCGATTCGAAATAATCTTTTTTCATTCCGTCCAAATTGAAGGAGCCGACTTCTGAAGTTTCGTAGACAGTTTCCGCATTTGCGTCAGAAGTCAATGTTGCCAATTCATTGCCGGAAGCATCTTTCATTTTGATCTGAACGCCTGCCAACTTATTCCCTTTTTCATCCTTTGCAGTGATCTTGACTGTCCGTGCAAAGGTGAAGGGCTTATCCATTGAAAAGGTGTACAGATCATCATTCCCTTTTCCGCCTGTCCTGTTGGAAGAGAACATTCCCGTTTTAGCATCCGGATTCATCCAAACCGAGAAATCGTCTCCGGAAGAATTGAATGGCGCCCCTACATTTCGGGTTTGCTTGATATCGTCGTCTTTGTATTGTCCCACAAACACATCCAATCCTCCATAACCGGCATAACCATCAGAAGAGAAAAAGAAAATACCTGATTCATGGAAAAAAGGAAACATCTCGTCACCACTTGTATTGATTGAAGCCATATTTTCCGGAACAGACCAATTTCCATCCTGCCATCTGGAACGATAGATATCAACTCCCCCTTTTCCCCCCGGCATATCGGAAGCGAAAAACAAGGTTTTACCGTCAGGGGAAAGCGTAGCGTGTCCTACACTGTAATCATTGCTATTAAACATGATCGGTGTCGGTTCTGACCAGATTTCTCCATTCAGATTGGAAACAAACAGGGAAAAAAGCCGGGTTCCGTCGATTGCTTTCTCCTGGTAGTTATTGCGTGTAATGAATGCTTGTTTTCCATCAGGAGAAAATGCGACCGGTCCTTCATGGTATTTCTTGTTGACCTTCTTGTTTTTAATGGAATGAATGTTTGCCACACTGTTATCGGAAGGATTGATGTCTGCCTGGTATAAATCTAGAAATGAAAGGCGATTCCCCAACCAGGTCCTGTTAACAGCCTCGCTTTTTCTCCTGGACGAAGTGAAAAACAATTTCCCGTTATGGATTGCCGGTCCAAAATCCTCTTCTTCTGTATTGAATGGAGCATTTTGAACCTTGATAGCAACTCCCTGAGTAGAAAACTTTGCCAAAGACTCGTTCAACAATTTGAAGCGGTCCATCTCACTGTCTTTCGGGTTCAATTCCGAATAGATCTTCAGTTGCGTCTCCGCCTCTGCATATTTTTGATTCTTCATCAGGACCCGTGCGTACTCCAGGTGATCATTCGGAATCCGGTCCATGCGTTTGCAAATTGCAGCATAACAAGCTTCTGCATTCGCAGAATTCCCGATCATATCATAACCTTCAGCCAATTTGCGAAGTACTCCGGCATCCTTATCCTTCACTTTTTCAAGTGTTGAAACAGATGCATAATAGTCGTAATTATTTAACTCGGTAGTCCCGATAATTTCATTTTTTTCCTGCGCTGACACCCAACTGATAAGTAAGCATGAAACAGCAAATAGTATGATTCTTTTCATATTAGAAGTATCTAGGGGATTTAATTTTTTCATCGTTGTTGAAGAGTAAATCATAACGCAACATGATTTCATGACTTCCTCCATTAAACTTACCTGTCCGAACTCCTGTTGACCAGTCAAAAGAATATCCGAAAAGGAATTGTTTGGAGACATGAACACCGACCAATGCGCCGATACCGTCTCCGGTTCGATACATGATTCCAAGATCGATCAGTTCCCGCAACATGAACGTTCCTGTAACATCAACCTGGAAAGGAGCATTCTGCACCAACTTTGCCAATGCGGTAGGTTTGAATTTTACCGAAGGCGAAAGGGTGAATACGGCACCTGCAATGAAATAATAGTGTCTCCGCTCTTTGGAAATATCCATTGCATTGCTGTTACCCGTTGCAAACAAATTATTTTCCAGGAGGGAAGGAACAGATGCGCCTAAGTAAAAATTAGGCATCTGGAAATAAATCCCGGCTCCCAGGCTAGGGAGCATTTTACCTCTCATATTCTGCATAAATGACGCATCATTCGGATCAGCCAGAGTCAGGGAGTTCACATTTGCTGAAAAGCTGTTAAATCCGCCATTGATACCGAAACACAAACGTGCTTTTTCGGATAGTTTCAACCGATAAGCGAAATCCACATTCACTGCCGTATTGTTTGTGGGACCGATTTTATCATTCATCAGACTCAATCCCAACCCGATATTCTTTTTGGCGATGGGTGTATGAACTGTGAATGTTTGTGTTGTCGGGGCGCCTTTGAATCCAACCCATTGGAATCTTCCCAATGCGGTGAACGTGAGCGCGTCCCTGCTTCCGGCATATGCCGGGTTGACCACCAACGTGTTATACATGTAATGAGTGTATGCCGCCTGTTGCTGTGCATGCAATTGATTTAATCCTAAAACAATCAATGCTATTAATATGAATCTTTTTTTCATCTCTTCTCTTTTTAATCTGCTCTAAGCATTCTCCTACCTTGTTATGTAGATATAACCTTTAACTATCTTATCTCCATCCAAATCCAGGATGTAGAAGTATGTACCCGAAGGCAAAGCCTCTTTTCCAACGGCCATTTTTCCCTGGTTCGTTCCGTCCCAATCATTGTTATAAGGACTTGCCTTGTAGACTTCCTCACCCCAGCGATTGAACACTTTGAACACATGCTTCGGATAATCTTCCAGGTTTGGAATAATCAGTGTTTCATTGGAATTATCCCCATTCGGAGAGAATCCTTCCGGAACAACGACACCAGGTCCTCCAGTACCACCTCCAGGGTTACACGAAGGCGCATTCGGAAGCGGGTCACAAGGATCAAGCGGGTCGGAAGTACCGGTTGGAACATATACAGTTGTGGAATCATCAATTCCATATATTTCCTCTCCGTCAGATACTCCGTCACCATCGGTGTCCGGATCGTTCGGATTTGTTCCGTTTGTTGCTTCATCGCCATTAGAGACGCCATCGCCATCGCCATCACAAGCTACACTGGTCGGCAACGGATCACATGGATCCAACGGATCGGATGTTCCCGTTGTAACATATGGCGTGGAAGGGTCATCCACTCCGTGAACTTCTTCCCCATCTAATACTCCATCTCCATCGGTATCCGGGTTATTCGGATTCGTTCCGGCAGTTCCTTCTTCACCATTCGTTAATCCGTCTCCATCCACATCACAAGCAACGCTCATGGTGTTCGGATCACACGGATCCAATGGATCAGTTCCTGTAGTGACTTCATATCCGTCATTGAATCCATCACCATCAGTATCCGGATTGTTCGGATCTGTGCCGTTTGTCGCTTCATCTCCATTATTCAATCCATCACCGTCAGTGTCGCAGGCAGGACTTGTATTAATCGGGTCACATGGATCCAGCGGATCAGATGTTCCTGTAACTACATAAGGTGTTGAAGGATCATCCACTCCGTCCACTTCTTCTCCATCCAATACCCCATCTCCATCGGTATCCGGATTTGTCGGATTTGTACCGGCAGTTCCTTCTTCCGCATTTGTCAATCCGTCGCCATCCTGGTCACAAACCGGGTTATTCGGATTCGGATCACATGGATTCAATGGATCTGAGCCAAAAGTGACCTCTGCTCCATCACCATAACCATCGCCGTCTGTATCCGGGTTATTCGGATCTGTTCCGGTATTAGTTACCTCATCAAAGTCTGTCAATCCGTCACCATCCGTATCGATATTACAATCAATCATGGTCACTGAAACCGGCGATGATGCCTGTGAAGAACATGTTCCGTTGGAAACGGTAACTGTAAATGTACCTGTTGCCGAAGCCCAGATAGATTGACTTGTAGATCCGTTCGACCACAAATAAGCGGTTGCCGGAGAAGATGTCAATTGGACTGAATCGCCTGCACAGAAATTTGTCGGACCACCAGCAGTAATGCTTGGCGTTGCAGGAGTCGGATTTACAGTAACCGTCGTTGGAGCGCTCGAAGCCGAACAACCTCCGGTAGTGATCGTTACCGAATAGGAACCCGAACCTGAAACTGTAATCGCTTGAGTTGTCGAACCATTCGACCAAAGATAGGAACCTGCAGCTGACGAAGTCAAGGTGACAGAACCTCCTAAACAGAATGTCGTTGGACCTCCGGGAGTTATCACCGGCGTTGTAGGGGTAGTACTCACTGTTACTACTGTTGCTGCACTTGTCGCGCTGCATCCGCTGGTTGTTACTGTAACTGTATAAGACCCGGAAGCAGATGCTGTAATTGATTGCGTCGTTTGTCCTGATGACCACAAATAACTTCCACCTGCAGAGGCGGTCAGTGTCACCGAACCTCCGGCACAAAATGAAGTCGGGCCTCCGGGTGTAATTGTTGCTGTTGGTGAAGGGTTCACCGTAACGGCAATCGGTGTACTTGAAGCCGTACAACTTCCTGACCCGACGCTTACGGTATACGATCCACTTGCAGAAACAACAATTGAACTCGTTGTTTCACTTGTCGACCAGTTATTCCCGGTTGGTGCGGATGAAGTTAAAGTAACAGAACCACCACTGCAGAAAGTTGTCGGACCTCCAGGTGTAATTGTTGGAGTTGCCGGTGGTGGAGTAACAGTTATACTGGTTCCGGCGCTTGTTGCACTACATGTTCCATTGGATACTGTTACAGTGTATGTTCCTGAAGTTGATACCGTAATCACTTGAGTGACTTCGGTCGTTGACCAAGTATTTCCAGTTGCTGATGATGATGTCAAGGTTACGGACCCTCCTGTACAGAATGTAGTTGGTCCCCCAGCCACAATGATCGGTACACTCGGAGAAGGATTCACTGTGACTAGCGTAACTGAAGAAGTTGCAACACAACCTGATCCATTTCCAACTGTTACGGTATAAGAACCTCCTGCAGAAACAGAGATAGAGGAGGTTGTTTCTCCTGTTGACCACAAATAAGTCGTTGCCGGTGATGATGTCAGGGTAACTGAACCTCCTGAACAGAATGTCGTCGGACCTCCAGGTGTAATTGTCGGAGTAGCTGGTGCACTTGGACCACTAAGTGTCTGCGCCAGAATATTGGATGAGCATCCTGATGCCAGCACCAACGAAATAGTATATGACCCAGAACCCAAATTCGGAATAGTCGCCGGAAGAGTCACCCCTACCTGGCTTCCTGAAGAAGTACCTGTCCACGTCAGATTTCCTGTTGCAGAGCCTGTTACCTGGATACTTCCATCCGCTGATGAACAAGTTGTCGGATTCGAAACCGTTCCCAAAGCGATCGTCGTACTCGGATTGATAACTACTGAAGTTGAACTTGCGGACGAACTGCATCCACTTACAACAGTAGTCACGGAGTAAGAACCTGCATTCACTGATTGCGCGTTAGGTATGATCGGATTTTGATCCGTACTTGTAAATCCATTTGGCCCGG
>CBFGNC010000025.1:0-48195 GCA_965650135.1 uncultured Fluviicola sp. | reverse complement strand
ATAGTTCAATAGTTCAATAGTTCAATAGTTCAATAGTTCAATAGTTCAATATAGACTTAATTGAAAAACTTTGAACCCTTTGAACATTTTCAACCTTTTGAACATTCTCTACCAACCTTTTGAATTCCGGGCAGCTTTTTTCTGGCGTTTTTGATTTCTTTTGACGCTTTTCTTCGCTTCTTTGGATTGCCTGTCCCAAAAGGCCTTTTTTGACTTTTTCGCTTCCTTTTTGGCTACTTTGGCTTCTTTCTTTCTGCGTTTTGCAATTGTTTTCTCAGCTTTGGCTATCGATCCATCCTGACTGAATGACGGAGTAACGGAACCACCGCCAAAAATAAACAGTCCACACAATACAAACAGTTGTAAAAACGTTCTTAACTTCATACTTTTATTATTCGAACTAAGGTAAAGTGAAAATACGAATCTTTTTATTGATTTTGGTCCTGATAGGCGTTTCTTGTAAAAAAAACAGGACTCACCCTGTTCCGAGTATCGCATTCGATTTTCAAATCGACCTTACATTGCCATCTTACCAGGACTTGAATAACGTAGGCGGCTGGTCATATGTTGCGGGTGGAATCAAAGGTATTGTTGTTTACAGGCAATCCACGGACGTATTTGTAGCATGGGAACGCATGTCTCCGGAAGATCCGGACAATGTTTGCGCGACCGGATTAACAGCTGACACAGCTAACTTCTTACAATTGAGAGATCCGTGTTCAGGAGCTGTTTTTTCCATGTATGACGGTTCACCGATTTCAGGTTCCAGCTGGGGATTGCGAAAATACCAGGCTATTTGGAATGGGAGTAACCTCTTGCGGATTTACAATTAAATTATTTACCTATTCTAGCTGATAATTCTTTCATGTCTTTAGCACTGAAATTGTATCGTCCTCTCTCCATTTTCGTATAAACAATTCTGTTTTCCTTTACATTAATTACAATCAGATACTTTCCCCGACCAAATTTCTGCGACATGAACAAGTATTCAAGTTCATCTCCAAGATACTTTGAATTAATTGTCTCGTTAGAGGCTATCTCAAATTTATGTGGATAAGCTTTCGCAATTGATTCCTTTTGATCAGATTCAGAATCTTTACCATTGAATCTATTTTGCTCTGTATTCACTGCATCTCCTACATATAGAACAGCATTTTTGATATTTGTTAAATCAGGATCCTTCACATTTTCCTTAACACTTATCAATTCACCATCAGTTAACGCATTAGCAATAGTAGCCAAACCGGCTGACAAATAAGGTAAATTCCATGAAAAATTAGAATCGTTCTTGTATTGGTTATAAATTACTTGTTCTAAGCTTTCCGGACCTCTACAAACGTCAAAAACTGTTTGCCCATTGGGAGAAAGCGTAATCCGGCCTAAAATTTCCTGACGGAGTTCACTTTGAACCCGAACATCTAAATACAGATCTACAAAATTGGAACTTACACCGTTTTGGGAAGTCATGGTTGTATGAGTTATTCCCATCAACATGGTGAAATCGCCGGTTGTAGTTTCCAGTGACAAATATTCATCGATCGAAACTAATTCAACCTTGGAAAGTGTCCATGCTTTCGAGATAACTTGAGCCATTTCTGATAAGAATCCTTCATCCGAGTCTCTATAAACAAAATAAGCACGCTTCTCCCCCCCCTCATTTGTCCATGTTTTTAACACTTCAACTTGCGAAAAGGAAGTTTTTGAAGCTAAAAACACAAACGCAATCAAGATGAACTTTCTTAATTTCATGGCACTTCTTTTATTTGTTTTTAAGGAATCCAATATTATATTGCACACCAACTTCCAGCATAAAATTGATACTTTTCATTAAACCTGGTAAATATCTAATATTGTAATCATAAGAAATTCCAGATCTAAACATGGAATATCGTTGTCCAAATTCAATTCCGACAGGAAGTTTTTTATTCAAATCGTTCATAGTAGCGGGACTTAAGCGAATATTCTGTGTTTCCGTATAATAAACATTGTCCGGAAGAGGAACGGGCACATATACATCGTCAAATTTATTTTGGGCTGCCAGGATGACGCTAAACCAAGTTGTTTTAATACCTGAGTCAGAGCGTTCGCCATACTCCTCAAATTTGCCTTTAAAATAATGCGTTTTAGTCCAATTAAGTCCCAGCTTAACATATTTGAAGGTTTGAACAGTAGATTGAGAACCCAAATTGAATGTTTTTTGAACTCCCGGCTCATCTCTCATCTCGACAATAATCTCCTTATTATTCATATTGTACCATGTGAATCCTTGTTCATAACCCAAAGTAACTCCAAGTTTTTTAATAACTGTTGCTGGAACCCTCGTCACTGTATTTACTTTACCCGAAGATTTCAAATGTACGGTTATTGTTTCTGTGGTTTCTTTGCTTTTCACAAAGTAAGAACCACTTAAGGACAAATTTTGATTTTTATTTGCCTTGTATTGTGACATAATATAGTCGTGGTTCGGATAATCCATTAACTCATATGTATCTGGGGCCAGTTTATCCAATAATCCAATTTTATATTTTACCGCAACTTGAAATTTATCGTTCAAAAAAATCCCATTGGTCGTCAGATCATACAATGAACTATTTAGAAAAGAACCTGTCAAATTCCAAATGGGAATAGAAATTCCAGCATATTTCATCCCTTTCGGGCTATCTTTTATAACGGAATAATAAACGGTATTTCCCGCCTTTGATTCAGTTGACAATTTACTCAAATCAGGTTGTGCAAGAGCCACATTTCCAATTACAAGGAAAAGCAACATCAATTTAAAATTTTTCATTTGATTTTTTAGGTTTAGACTTAATTAGAGCAGATTAATCTTCCACTAGAGACAATATAACCTCCGGCATTGGAAATATTCATATATACATCCACAAATTCAACAGAATAATGTCCATCTTCAAAGTTCAAATGAACTTCATCACTATAGGAAGCATAAACTGTTGATCCATACTGAATTTGAAGACACGCATCACCATTAGTTGGCTGCGTATTATTTACTAAAGGATATTGTTGAAAATATGCTGGATTCTCATCCGAAAAAGTCACTTTGAATGAGACGGATCCGGCACTCGCTGTAATTACCCGTCTTCCGTTAACTACAGAAGTCACAACACTTGAATTCGAAAATGTCGCATTTCCCCAAAAGGCACTTGTCTCGATCTTATTTGTGACTAAACCTTCGTAACCATCCGGATGGCTCATTGCACACGGAGTACATTCAGGTCCACAATCGACTCCATACTCAGTGGCATCTTTTATTCCATTTGAACAAGTTGAAGAAACAATATCTACACCCTCTTGAATTTTTACTGGGGTTTCTTTTCTACAAGAGAACAGGAAAATAACGAGTATTCCTACACTTAGAATTTGGGTGGTTTTAAACATTATACGGTTTTTAATTAGGGTTATTATGTGGGGGCAAATATTGTTAAAATATTTAGTAATTGCAAATCATTTCGTCTCTGTCTTCCATATTTCCACATAGGAATTGGAATTCCGGGGATTGATTCCATGCAAAAATTTGTCCACAAAACCAGGTTCGATCTGGGCCTCCAAATGCATCTTCGGGTAAATCACTTTGAATGTATCAATTCGCTGATCCAGGTTTTTCTGTCCAAAAAAGAAAATATAATCTTGTGGTTCCACGGTATAGAAACTTGCAGGATTAATGGTATCCAGATTCCAGCGTTCCGTGATCTGATAGTTCCATTTTCCCGAATAGAAGAAAGGCATCATTTCAGGATTTGTCTCACCAGTCGCTTCAATCAGGATCCGTTCGTTACCACGAGCTTTTCCATACAATGCATACATTGTATTCACGCGCGATTTCTTAGACGGCATAACTGTTACGATACAAAACAAGGGAATATTCAAAATCCAAAATGCGACCCAGGAAATTTTCCAGAATCCGTTCCAGAATTTACGTGTTCTCAATTGTTCAATCCCCAGGAAAACCAATATGACCACTAATGGAAAAATAGTCAAAATGAACCGTTCCTGCCTATTGGGAAAGATTGTATGAAACAATAAGAAAACGAAAGTCGGAATAAATAAGATCAGATATTTTCGAGCCGATTTGAAATAGGCAACCAAAGCCAAAATTCCCAATGGGAAAAGCAGGAATCCGAAAAGCACATAGAAATACATGAAGTAGTTCGCATTTTTCATGTAGCGCGTTCCTTCGTTCATATTGTAGATCACATATCCTTTAAACTCGGCGAAAGGATATCCCCAAATGAAGTAATCTACGACTCCCTGCGTCAGTAAGAACATGACTATGGAACCTGCACTCATCAGGAACAGCTTCCTCCACTCCAATTTAATCAGGTAATAGATTCCCAAGCCAACAGCATAAATTGCTATCTGATACCGGAAAGAAATTGCAACTCCAATCAACAAACCGGCATAAAACAATGCCCATTTGCGATTATCCTGCAGTGTCAACCAAACAGCCCACATCAGGAACGGAATACTTACAACCTCCACTAAATTCCGGACAGACAAGAAAGGCATTGCCCATAAAAGAGCGAGCATCCAACCTACATAACTTGCGTTCTTCTTATTGGATAATTTTTCTGTAATCAAATAACCAAAACGGATCACAAGCAATGAAAACAGTGCATGGATGATTCTATTGATTAACATCAGTGTTTTGGGATCCGAGATTCCAATGGATTTCAAGGCCGAGAAGAACAGGTAATTTAATCCGACATAAGTAAAACTATGTCCCTCAGGAGCTGCTCCCGGCAACTTATTCCAAGGTAACCAGTGATTATAATCGAAACCATCCGCCCAAGACCCCGCAGCTTCAACAACTAAAAAATGGTCATCGTGCATACTGTAGCCTTCAGAGAAAATTGCTGCTATTAAACGTACAACCAGTCCAACAAACAAAATTGTTTTAAGCGATGACCAATCTATGGATTTAATTCTTTCAGAAAGTTGCATAAACTAAATTAGCGATGATTCAAAATTAAGCAAGTTCTGTTATTTAATGGTTAAATAGAAAAAATAAGTGTGTAATGCACATTCAAGGTGATTGATCCCATTGGAAACGCACGTGCGAAACGAAAAAAGGAACCCCTTTCGAGATTCCTTTTCCTATTTTATCCGTATACTAATTCTTAGTATCTGTAAGCATCCGATTTGTAAGGACCATCAACAGTTACTCCGATGTAAGCTGCTTGTTCATTTGTCAGTGTTTCCAATTCAACACCAATTTTAGCCAAATGTAAACGAGCTACTTTTTCATCCAAATGTTTTGGTAAAACGTACACATCATTCTCGTAGTTCTTATGGTTTTCCCATAATTCCAATTGAGCCAATGTTTGGTTTGTAAATGAATTGGACATTACAAATGATGGGTGACCAGTTGCACAACCCAAGTTCACCAAACGACCTTCAGCCAAGATAATCACATCGTTTCCTTTTACATTGTAAATATCCACTTGTGGTTTCACTGTTGATTTTGTAGAACCGTAGTTTGCGTTCAACCATGCCATGTCGATCTCGTTATCGAAGTGACCGATATTACAAACGATTGCTTTGTCTTTCATGTTTTCGAAATGACGTCCAACGATAATATCCTTGTTTCCTGTTGTAGTCACAATGATATCCGCATTTGAAACAACCGAATCCAGTTTTCTCACTTCGTATCCGTCCATTGCAGCTTGCAACGCACAGATCGGGTCGATCTCAGTAACAATTACACGAGCTCCGGCACCACTTAAAGAAGCAGCAGAACCTTTACCAACATCTCCGTAACCACAAACAACAGCTACTTTTCCAGCCATCATAACGTCTGTTGCACGACGAATTGAATCCACTAATGATTCTTTACATCCGTATTTGTTGTCGAATTTGGATTTTGTAACTGAATCATTCACGTTGATTGCAGGCATCACCAATGTTCCGTTTTTCTTACGTTCATGTAAACGGTGAACTCCCGTTGTAGTTTCTTCAGATAATCCACGGATTCCAGCAGTCAATTCAGGGAAACGGTCAAAAACCATATTCGTTAAATCTCCACCATCATCCAAGATCATGTTCAAAGGCTGTCCACCTTCAAAAGCGAAGATCGTTTGCTCGATACACCAGTCGAATTCCTCTTCATTCATACCTTTCCAAGCATAAACTGGAATCCCTGCAGCAGCAATTGCAGCAGCAGCGTGATCTTGAGTTGAGAAGATATTACAAGAAGACCAAGTAACCTCCGCTCCTAGTTCAACCAATGTTTCAATCAAAACAGCTGTTTGAATAGTCATGTGTAAACATCCTGCGATACGTGCCCCTTTCAATGGTTTCTTAGCACCGTATTCAGCACGCAATGACATTAATCCAGGCATTTCAGCTTCTGCTAAAACGATCTCTTTACGACCCCACTCAGCAAGTGAAATGTCTTTTACTTTGTAAGCTAATTTTTCAGTTGTATTGCTCATAAATGATTGTTTGCTCTTATTTTAAGACTGCAAAGATAATGTATAGGTTTGTGAATTGAAAATTTAAAATGGATAATTGAAAAGGAAGAATCTCGGACTCAATTCTTTTACATTTTATATGTTCTATTCAATCTCGCTTCAGTTTTTTTCATCCAATTGTTTTAGTATCTTAGTCCAAATTTAACCCATGTTAAAACCTAACAAAGAGCGTTCAAAACGCCTAATCCTTGTACTTTGGATTTTCACCGCTTTCCAATTAGTAGCTTCAATTTCTGACTTTTTCCAATACCTTCTTCTAAAGCGCATTGAAGTCGGAAATTTCAACATCGCTGAGACCGACAGCAACGACATCAGACAAAGTATCGTCTCCATTTTAGTGATGTTATTACTTGTGGGTACCGGAATTGTGTTCATACAATGGTTTCGACGGGCTTATTATAATCTTCACCAACTCTCAACCAATTTAACACATAGTGAAGGGTGGGCAGCCGGAGCATGGTTTGTTCCTATTATGAATTTAGGACGACCTTACAATATCATGAAGGAGATGATGTCTGTTGCTCAGGATTTACTCATTCGAGCAAACATTGTTCAGGAAGATCCTAGGCGCAAACGTTCGGTTGGAATTTGGTGGGCGCTTTGGATCATTATTACGATACTTGGCGATGCAAATGCACGTATTCAGACTAAGTCCGAAAATCTCACCGTACTAATTTATACGACCATAGCCAGTATTGGGATAGCTATTGCATATATTCCACTCACCATCTTTACTGTAAAGATGATTAAATATTATGCTGAATTAGAAGTTTATTTGCCTCAAATAACTGCCAACAACAAACAGGAAATAAAAATCGATGATTCTGATATCCTGGATAGTATCTAGAAATAGCCATTAAATTTCAGACTTCGATTTCGGTATTCATTCAAGGTTGATCTTCAAATTCAACTAATTATTTACGCCGTAGAATGGGATAATTTAGTACCTTTAGGTCAAATGTACTAAAGACAATTGAATTAGGTCAAGATCACTCAAATGAAAACACGCGATAAAATATTACAAACAGCACTGAACTTATTCAACATTCACGGAGTTCCAAATGTCACCTTGCGAAAAATCGCCTCGGAGATGTTCATTAGCCAGGGAAACCTGAATTATCATTTCAAACACCGGGAGGATATCATTGAAGCACTTTTTTTTCAATTGATGGAAACTTTCGAAACTGAAAAAGCCAAATTGGATACGGAGAAAATGGACTTTCAATTTGTCCTGGATTCTACCCGGAATGGAATGGAGGCATTATTCAGGTACCGTTTCTTAATGATCGATTTCAATCAAAACATGCGCGAGAATCCAAAACTGCATGAGCAATTCAAGCAACTGGAAGAGGTTCGAAGAGTTACTTATCTCCATTCATTCGATTTGGCTATTAAAGCGGGAATCATGCGCGCTCCTGCTTTTGAAGGCGAATACAACGGATTGAACGAACGCATTCGCGTTTTCAGCGACTACTGGATTGCTTCTGCAGAAGTTTACGGAGAACCTATGGAAACAACCGTTGACAAATACCACAACTTACTGGTAGAAATGTTCTTTCCTTATTTTACGAAAGATTCTCAGCGGGAGTTTTTGTTGAAACGCTTATAATTTTACCTGATCATTTGAACAGATCGGTCATAACCCTTCCTTTTCCAGTGTTAAAAGGAAAGTGAAGCAGCTCTTTAATTGTGGCAGAAATATCCAACTGGTTGTAGTCAGTATTTAATTCCAAATCCGATTTAAAATCGGGCGACAAAGCAAAAAGTTCAATGTGTCTGCATCCGTCACAATTATCGCCATGGCTCGTGTATCCGTCTAAAATCCCATCGAGATGTCTTCCATGATCATTGGTAACGATCAGTGTCGTTTTATCTTTATAATTGGATGAATTCTGGATATAGTTCCAGATTATCCCAATATACTGATCCGTTTTACGAATGGCATTGATATAACCCATAGAGTCGCTTTGATGTCCGAAATAATCCGGATCTTTAAACGCAATCAGCATCAATTTCGGTTGATCAAGTGACAATGTATTCAATGCTATTTCCAATGTTGTCGAATCTGCGCGGTAACCTCCTGTCCCATCTCCATTGACACCACAATTGAAAAATGGTCGATAGTGATCTTGATAATCCGGGTAAAGACAATTTGACAATACCCGCAATTTATCTTTCGAGCCAACGATGCAACATTTCTTATAACTCTCATTGGTACTTTTCAACCAATACTGAAAAATAGAGGGATAATCTGGTAATTGACTACCATCATTTGCAATTGATTGATAGTTTCCCGTACAGATTGCAGTATGTCCTGGAATTGTAAATGTCACCCCTTCGTTCCTGAAGTTCGTGAGTAATACTCCGTAAGCAGATAAACTATCCCTGACCGGGATATTGATCCGGGCCGGATCGCCCCATGTTTCAGAATAACGCGGCCCATCAATCGCAACAATAATGACATTTCGGGTTTGGTATTCCTTGTACAAGGGCGCTTTTTCATGTGTACAAGCCAATAGTACAATGAATGCATACGCAACCGAAAAAAGCCGAAGAATCATGTTACAAGATACAAAAAATACTCCCGGAAAGATCCTCGAAGGAAGTTTTATTGAAGTGTTGTAATAATTCCCAGTTCCTGTAATTCAGACCCTCAGAAGCAATAAAGGAAAAGATACAATCACGTATGATTTATATTTTAGAGAATAAAATAAAAAATCCCCGGTCAATAACCGAGGATTCTCCAACAATAAAAACAGAGTCTAAGGAAACTCTTGTTTAACAATACATTATAAATTAGCCAAAGCTTCTTTTACAAGTTCAGAAACGCGTTTTCCATCAGCTTTTCCAGCCAACTGACCATTTACAGGTCCCATCACTTTACCCATATCCTGAGGCCCACTAGCTCCAACTTCAGCAATTTTTGCTGCGATGATCTGACGAACTTCATCCTCAGACATCATTTTAGGCAAGTAGTCCTCTAAAACTTTCGCCTGAAACAATTCTTCTTCAGCCAAATCGTTTCTTCCTTGTTCAACATAAATCTGGTATGTTTCCATGCGTTGTTTGTGAAGTTTCAAAACGATTTTATTCGCCGCCTCTTCTGTCAACTCACCTGAACTACCGGATGTTGCTTCCAGTAATAGTTTACTTTTTATATCACGCAAAACCGCAAGGCGTTCTTTCTCCTTTGCAAGCATTGCATTTTTTATATCCTGATTGATTTTTTCTGTAAAGTTCATTTCTTATTAGATTTAAGACTAAAGAGAAAAGACTATAGACAGATTTGTCTTTAGTCTTGCGTCTTTGGTCTAAAAGTCTTTATTAATCTACGTTATCGTGTAAGAACGAGTTGTTTGTCTTGATTCCGTCATCAGAAAGTCCGAAACGACTCACATTGGACTCTTCGCTTTTCACCACTTGATCCAAATGAATGTTTCTTCTAACGAATGCAGGTTCATCTTCCAATTCTTTCAAACCTTCCGCTTTCTTCAATTTACTGTTATAATTCTTGATGCGTTCCATACGCTCCATATTGCGGCGTTGCAATTCCTCCGCGCTAACAGGAGCTTTTTGGACTACATTTTCCAATTCAACTTTCGTTTCAGCTTCATCTTCCAGGAAATAACGTTTTGGCTCTTCCTTTTCTTCCATGGAAGAAGTTGGGCTAGTCATTGGTTTAACCTCCGATTTAACTTCCCAATCAAACTCAATGGTACCCGCAGTTGTTGTTTTTACTTCTTCAATTTTTGGTTCTGATTTCAAAAAAGGTTCTTCCTCTTTTTTCTCAGGAACAGCCTGATGCGTCGGAGATGTCAAAGGAGTTTTGATTTCATTTTTAGGCTCATCTTCCAAAACAGAAACTGTTCTTTCAGGAGCCTTTTCAAAACCCGTAAACGGTAATGAATTGAATCCGGTTGCAACCAAAGTCACACTCAATTTATCTCCTAAACTCGGATCATAACCATGACCCCAGATAACATCGGCAGATGATCCGGCTTCTTCCTGGATGTAATCCGTGATCTCACCGATTTCATCCATAGTTACCTCGATATCACCGTAAGTGATGTTCAATAAGATATATTTCGCTCCCTCAATATTATTGTCATTCAACAACGGAGAATTTAATGCTTCCTGTACTGCGTTGATTGCACGACCTTCACCTTCACAAACCGATGATCCCATAATTGCAACACCGGAGTTACGCATTACCGTGTTCACGTCATTGAAATCCACGTTGATCGCTCCTGTTGTAGTAATCACATCCGCGATTCCTTTTGCAGCGGTAGCCAATACATTATCAGCCATAGCAAATGCCTGAGCCAATGACATATTTCCACCAACTTCACGTAAACGCTCATTATTGATCACCAATAAAGTATCAACACATTGGCGCATTACATCCAATCCTTCTTCTGCCTGTTGACGACGACGACGACCTTCAAATGCGAAAGGAATCGTAACGATACCGACAGTCAATATATTCAATTCTTTAGCTACCTGTGCAATGACCGGTGCAGCACCAGTTCCGGTTCCGCCACCCATTCCTGCAGTAACGAAAACCATTTTCGTACCGTTTGAAAGTAATGCACGAATATCTTCAATATTTTCAACTGCAGCATTTCTACCAATTTCAGGAATCGCACCCGCACCACGTCCTTCTGTCAGGCTAGGTCCTAACTGAATTTTATACGGCACCGGAGAAATATCCAAGGCCTGACGGTCTGTATTACAAACGATGAAATCAACACCTTTGATTTCTTGATCGAACATGTGGTTTACAGCATTACTTCCACCACCACCAACACCAATCACTTTGATAATTGACGTTGTTCCTTTTGGCAAATCGAACTCCATATGCTTTCTTTTATTGTTGTTATTGTTGTCTTTTCCCTAAAACCGGGATTAAAAAAATCAATTCCGGCTAATTTAATATTACTCCTCTTCCGCAAAGAAATTTTTACTCTTTGTTAACAAAGTATCAAAGAAACTTCCTCTTGTTTTTGTAGAATGTCCTTTCACCTGTCCAGTTACAGCTTCAACCTGTTTTTGAGGTATTTCATTCTCAAATCCTTTCATCACTAATCCGATACCAGTTGCGTACATCGGGGATGTAATTGCTTCAATGGTATTTGTAGATGCCAGATGTTCTGTCGGAAGTCCGATTCTCGTAGTCATTCCTGTCATGTATTCAAACAGCTGAGTGATGTGTTTCAATTGAGATCCACCACCTGTAACTACGATTCCGGCAATCATTTTCTTCTCGTATCCGGAATTCACAATTTCGTAATGAACGTGTTCAATGATCTCTTCCATACGAGCCTGAATGATACTAGCCAAATTACGCAACGTAATCTCTTTCGGATCTCTTCCTCTCAAACCTGGAATACAAACCACTTCCGTTTCCAAACTTTCAGATGCGAGAGCCGAACCGAATTTCACTTTCAATGCTTCCGCATGACGACGGAGGATTGTACATCCTTCCTTGATATCGTCCGTAATTACATTACCACCAAATGGAATAACTGCCGTATGGCGGATCACCCCTTCATGGAAAATCGCAACATCCGTAGTTCCACCACCGATGTCAACCAAAACGACACCCGCTTCTTTTTCTTCGTCATTCAAAACAGCATCTGCAGAGGCAATAGGTTCCAGGATGATATCTTTCACCTGAAGTCCGGCCTTGTCTACACATACCTTAATATTTTTAGCTGCATTGATCTGACCTGTAATGATATGGAAATTCGCTTCGAGGCGAACACCCATCATTCCGATCGGATCAATGATTCCCTGCTCATTATCAACGATATATTCCTGTGGCAACACGTGGATAATTTCTTCTCCGGGAGGCATTACCAGCTTATACATATCGTCAATCAATGCATTGATATCTTTCTGAGAGATCTCTACCTCCGGATTATTCCGTGTATAAATCCCCCTGTGCTGTAAACTTTTGATATGTTGTCCTGCAATTCCTACATTCACAACGCGAATGATCAAATCTGCATCTACACGGTTTTGAGCTTCTTCTACAGCTGACTTGATAGACTGCACGGTTTTCTCAATATTGGACACGATTCCTCTGGCAACGCCTAAAGACTCGCTTTTTCCCATGGAAATAATCTCGATTTTCCCATGTTCGTTTTTCGTACCAACCAAACATGCAATTTTAGTGGTCCCAATATCCAATCCAACTACAATCTTTTTTCCCGCTGACATAAACTCTTCTTTTTCTTCAACTTACATCCCGACACCTGCCGAGACCTAATCCGACCGTTTTAACAATAGCTAAATAGAATTTTATCCAATTAATTCCTGCATTTATCGAATGAAAATCATCACATATCGATGTTTTGGTTCTCACCTATAATACGGTATGTACAAACTTAAATTTTATTTTGCCGCCTTTCCCGTGAATTTAGAATACTTATTAAACAAGTATTGTTAATAAAGATGGTATGGATTTTCGGTTAAAAACGCTCTTAATCCCAGCAAAAACAACCTTCTTCAACTACATCCTTAATTATCAACCTGTTCACATTTTTTTAAATAAAAATTTTACTTAATTTTAAGTTCAACCCACGAATGATTGTTACCATGCCAAAACAACTTTTAGTTGTCCTATTACTCTTATTGAATTTGCACCAATTGCATGCTCAAAAATCCGATGTGCAAAGACTTGAGGATTTGAAAATCAAGATCAAGCAAGCAACCTATTATGATAGTTCAACGGTATTCTCACTTGGAAGGCAGTGCATCCAATTGGCTAAAAAGCTTCGGAAGGAAAATGAAATAGGTTATGTTTACCAATATTACGGGAGTTTTAACTACTATGCGAACGACTTAAAAGAAGCAAAAAAATACTATTACAAAAGCATATCAGTCGGAGAAAAAACCAAGGATCCCGAATTGGTTAATTCCACCAAAATCCGACTCAATTTCATTACTTTGGATCAAGACGTTTTAAAAGCCGAAAACGGTTTCAAAAAACTTCTCCGTGTAGCTCAAAAAGGTAAATACATTCAAAATCAGCTGGAAATACACAATGGATTCGGGATCATGTACGAAATGCGCCTGATGTATGATAAAGCCACTGAAAGTTACCTGACAGGTTTACGTATTTCAGAAAAACACCACCGAAAATTTGCTACGGGATATTTATTGAATAACCTGGCGCTTCTCAAGTTGAAGGCAAAAAAATACGACGAAGCGAAGAAAGACCTGGAACGAGCTTTGGTTCTGGCAACCGAGACCAATGAATCCAGATTGCGCTTGAATGTATTGAATAACCTGGGACTGGTTACCCACCAGATAAAAGATTTCAAAGGCTCCATCATACATTACAAGCAAACTGTACTGGAAGCGAAAAAGAATGGTTTCCCAAACGGGATCATAGCCGCATATGTAAATTTATCCTCCTCTTACCTGGACAACAAACAACTGATAGAGGCTTCTAAAAGCAGTGATTCGGCACTTGCAATCGTCCAAACTTACCGAGATCCGCTTTACCTCATTACAGCATACATTATGAGGGGAATGGTTTCCGCAGAGCAGAAGGATTTTCAAACAGCAGAACGATGTATTGATTCCGTTCAATTTTTCCTCGAATCATACAACGATCCCAATTCCCGGAAAGAACTGATTGCTTTAAAATCAAAATTGGCTTATACACAGGGAAATTTCAAATTAGCGTATGAATTGGAACGCGAGTTCAGCGATTTATCAGATAGCATCCGGGAAGTTTCCAATGAAAATGAACAAACCCGACTACAAACCATTTACGGAAAGGAAAGACTTGAAAACGAACTGACAGATTCCAAACAAAAGAACAAGATCCTGCGAACAAGGAGTGAACTGAAATCAGCAAATTTCAGATTTACATTTCTTGTAATTGCATCTATCTTCTTACTTGTCATTGCCTCGATATATATCTATAATGTGCGGAAATCAAGGAAGATAAAATCTGTTTTTTCACAAAAACTGATAGAACAAATCGACGAGGAACGCTCCCGGATCTCCAAAGACCTACACGATGATATCGGTCAGAGCTTAGCAGTTGTCAAATCAAAACTGAATTTGTTCGCCACCGGTAAAATCACCAAACTGGAAGGAGTTGACACGGAAATCGGTGATATCCTGGAACAAACACGAGTCCTTAGTCATCAACTTCATCCAACTGCTTTAGAAAAAATAGGATTGGAACGTGGCCTGCACTCAATCATCGAAAAAACACAATCAGCTACAGATATGCTTTGCAATTTTGATTTCGATCTCGAAGGAAAAGCGATTGATCTGGAAACCAGTTCACAAATCTACCGAATCATCCAGGAGTGCATCTCAAACACCATCAAACATGCACATGCGAGTGCTTTAAAAGTAAGTGTGGAACGGAAAAACGGTGAACTCATTATTCAATACAGGGACAATGGAATCGGAATTTCCGATTCTCAGGACAAATTGGGACTTGGGCTTTTAACCATCCAGGAAAGAACTGCAATCATTGGTGGACGATTGGAACTGAAAACAGGAACTAACAAGGGGATTTCTCTGACAATAACCATTTAGATGAAAGTAATCTTAGCAGATGATCACCCCATATTCAGAAGCGGCTTGAAATTCCTGCTGGAATCTTCATTCGATCATGTAGAAATTCAAGCTTATGAAAATGGCTCTCAAGTCGTGGAAAACATCCCGCTATTCAATCCCGACATTGTATTGCTTGACATCGATATGCCCGTCCAAAACGGATTGGAAACCTGCTCCATAATCAAACAGCAATATCCGGATCTGGTAGTAATCATTCTTTCCATTCACAAGACTACAGATGTAATCAAACTAGCCTTTTACAATGGGGCAAGAGGTTATCTGATCAAGGACAACACTTCGGAAGAAATTGTGGAATGTATCAACTGGGTTCTCGCAGGAAAAACCTATTTACCGCTTGTCTTGAGAAATCAACATGACAAACGGGAGATCGATCCCCGAATGGAACTAATTACGGATGAGATTGCTTCACTCACCCCAACTGAACTCAAAGTGTTAAAATTGGTCAGTAAAAAATACTCCAGTAAAGAAATCGCTAACCTGCTTTTCGTATCACCCAAGTCAGTAGAAAATTACAGATCACGTATTTGCAAGAAACTGAACCTGGATGCACGAAACAACAGCCTGATCCTTTGGGTAATGGAAAACAAATTCCTGTTGGATTCGGACCAGCTAAATTAAGTTCAAAATGCTTGCGCTAAAGCTCTTCACCTTTGCGTAACCGCTATGGTGGAGCGAGGTCAGCATCGGCGCAGGGGTGGAAAAGTTCAAAGAGTAAGTGTTCCATTTGAATGAACCCCTCAAAAACAACAAAGAGACCCTATTTTCATAAAATCTCTTTGTTCCGGGGCATAGTTGTGTGTACGCTTACGCTTTGAGTAGTAATAGGTAAAGTGGTAGTAGCGTAATAAATCTAATCTTGAAGCATAACCCTTTCCGTAGTTCCGTCTTCGTAAACCAAAATAATCAATCCTCGTTGGTTTTCAGAAATCGTTTGACCTAACAAATTCGTTCTCCCGACAATGGCCTTGGATTTCGTTCGGTTATCGATAGAAACCATTTTATCGGCTATCACTTTTTGTCCGTTATTTTCTTTTTGTATTAATCTATAATAATTGATCACATCGCGCTCGAATGAAATGTCACGCACAAAATAGTCGTGCTGCAATTCAGTTTCATCTTCACTCGGTTCAACGATCGAAACCAAGTCCCAATTAATCCCATCACTGCTTCTTTCAAGAATGTAGTAATCCAGATCTATTTCATTTTCAGTGATCCAATACAAATTGTTTTCCGAAGCTTTCTTTTCTCCTTCGAAATCCAACAGTCCTACAGGAAGCGGATTACAATCAATCACTGCAATTGAACTCGCAATCGGACATCCATCGCAGCGTGTTGCCGTCATGGTATAGGTAGTTGCTGCAGTTGGGTTTGCAGTAGCATTCACCGTACTTGCTGTAAATCCTGCCGGTGAAGAAACCCAGGAGTAATTATACGTTGTGTTATCCGTCAGGACAATATCATCAATACAAGCCGCATTGTTATTCGGTGAACCTGGTGAAAAAATTGACGGTTCACTTCTCCATTGGAAAACGATACGAACTGATTGCCCACTGTAATTAGCTAAACTCAGCGAAACATTTGCAAAGGTATTTGATCCGGAATAAGGACCTCCTAATAATACATTCCCTCCGGCAGCAGTAATTGCCGTTCCGGCAGCCGGAGTGAAAGTGGTTGGCACCGCCCAAATCGTCAATTCAGAAGTTCCAGCCAACCCATTGCATCTCCAATTGAAGCTTAAAGTCGGACTGCAATAACTTGTTACAGTATAATTTTTATATGCAAAATTTATAGTTGAAACAGCCAAGCCGAAGGTACCGGTAGTTGCGTAACTGTTGTTTCCGGAAGCTGTTCCGATATAAATTGATTTTGTCCCATTTGCCGCAGCAGCCGTTCCATAATACCATTTATTGCTCGATCCGTTTACCAAAGTAAACGTATTGGCACTTTCAAAATTTTCTGTTTGGGTGATATAAGTTTCAGCAGGAGCGTCTGAAGTTAAGCTGACAGGTAGTCCCGGACAAGCTGTCGTTGGATTTGCTGCTGTTGACAGGGTTGTCAATGGATGGACAGGAACAGTGACATTTGCGCTCCCGGCACATCCGGCGGTTGTACTTACAGCCGTATAGGTTGTAGTTGTTGCCGGCGAAACCGTCAAAGGTGAATTAGCTGACCCGACCGGAGTCCCCGCCACATTCCAGGTATAAGCAGTCATACTTCCCGGTAATGTTAATGTTACCGAGGAGCCTTGACAAACAAAAGGTGGAGCTGTAATTCCAAAAGTTCCCGAACCGATCGTCACTTTAATATAATCACTGCCTGTACAACCCTGTGCATTGGTAACATTTACCTGGTAATAAATTGTTCCTGTTGGACTTGCGGTATAAGATGATCCTGTGGCTCCGCCAATATTTGCCCAACCGGTTGGAATACCGAAGAATCCTCCATTCGTCGTCGATTGCCATTGATAAGTTCCGCCACCACTTCCAGTCAACGTAATCGGGAAACCGGAACAAATAGTCTGATCCGGACCCAGATTTGGAACAGGAGAAGCTGACACCGTCACATTTACCTGATCGGTAGAAGAACAACTTCCTGAAATAGCAGTTAGCGTATACGTTTGGTTTGAACTTGGCGATACCGAAATGGAAGCTCCACTTTGTCCTGTACTCCAAATATAACTCGTCCCTCCGGAACCTGTCAAGGTAACCGAACCGTAACTTGGAATTCCAAAGAAACCGATTGTGGAGCATGCGACCTTATCAGGACCTGCATTTGCTGTTGGAGTAACCAATGTATTTATCGGATAAACCTGGTTCAACGGATTTCCGCACATATCATTCATATTGCTGACCGTCATGGAGTAATTTCCCGGAAGCATTGCAGGCGAGACACTTATTACTACATTGTTCGTTTTTCCGCTGATGCAATTGGTTGTAACCAAGCTAACGGTATAACCCGGAATAGCGAAATCGGAAGCCTGTAAAGTATTGCAATCGATGTATTCTGAAAAGTTAATTGTAAAAGAAGTGGCAGAAGCACAATTTCCACTATAAGCACTTGTGATGGTTGGCGGAGTATTGTCTACAATATTTACCGTGGATGACAAATTATGGAAATTCAAAGTGAACCCATCATTAGTACCGCCATAATAATTGATACAAATCGCATACACATGTGTTGTTTGAACAGCCACCAACGAATTATTCGTAGTTCCGGAAGCATCCTGGGAATTACTTGACCCGGAAGAATTTAAACCTGTCGCTGCATGCGTTGCAGAATAATTGCACGAAAGTTCTGTTTTACTGGCACAACCGCTGGTGATATCCCACAAAACAAAATCGTAATCCGTAGATCCGGTGGGATTAATCATGAAGTCCAGGTTTCCATTGGTTTGAGGAGAAAATGAATACCAAACTGATCCTCCACTACCTGTTCCTGAATAACAGCCACCACTGTCATCGTTTACATTTCCGGTGTTCTCATATTGATTTGCAGACGTATTCACCGTGAGGTTACTACATAGCGGGATAGCACCGATACAATCACTTTCAGGTAAGGTGGCTTTTTCCAACACTTCCTGAATTGGAACCGGCTGAACAATTCCTGAAAATCCGGCAGCTGATCCGACAGATGACTTGGGATCATATACAATTGTAAATGATTTCCCGTAGAAATCCATCGGTTTATATAATCCGTTGTAAATTCCGATTAAATGGAGCGTATCTTCTCCTTTATAGATTCGCAACTCGCCCCCACTGGGAATATCAATCGCCGTAAAAAAGGCGTGAATATAACCAGTAGGAGCTTTTATCGTTGCTTGCAAATATTCATTTGGCATCTCTCCATTTTCACCTCCTTGATCAAAGAAGCGTCCACTACCAAGTTGAACAGTTTGCAGATGATTTAACGTAATATCTTGTTGTGCTACAGAACTAAAATACACAACAGCAATAAAAAAAAGTAGTAGTAGATTATTACGTGTCATCTATGCTTTAATAAATACTTAATCTTGATTTAATAAGGCAAAGCTAAACGAGCAATACTATAAAATAAAGAGGGCTAGCCCCTCAAAAAAAAGTTACTAAAGTTTAGTAGTAGAAAATTGCAACAATAAGCGGGTACTATTGTGTAAAAACAAACAATTAAAGTGTGTCGCGGAGGTAAGTGCACACTACTTGGTTGCGATATTTGAGATTAATCGTCTTGTATTTGTTCCATCCGACGTATGGTAAACCATTGGTATAAAACACGATAAGCTTCTTTAATTTTTCACTGACATCCCGTTCGGAAGGAGCAGGCCCCAAAACAATTCGTTGAGCACCCACTCTCGGGATCAAAATAAAATCCCCCCACTTATCCCGGTGAACCTGACTTATTTGAGCGGTTAAAAATGCATTCTCATGAATCACTTTTGCGATGTGAAAAATCTCATCCAAATTCCTTTCAATCTTCAATTTCGGATTTGCTTCTATATCACTGACAAGCAACGTATCTGATTTGTCTTTGATGTTTCCTGTAAAGACCAGGATCCTGGCTGTGAAATTGGGAGAAGGATTCATGGTTGCCCCTTTCGAATCCACATAAAAGCTTTCGCCGAATTGGTTAAATACGCGTGCGTAAGGCTGTCTCACTTTCAGCTTGATTCCCCAATTTCCTCCTAATTGTTTAAAAACATTCACCTCTTCTACCTCGTGCATCTTCCGGATATTCTCCTCAATGGCAGTTGTGTTCAGATTTTTCATCTGTTGATTCGGATAGAAGAGATTCAATCTTTTCAAACGAACCAGTAATTCACTTTCGGTCAAAAATGCATTTTCATCCACCACGTAAATAGAAATATTCGGATTTTTAACGATCGCCTCATCCTGATTTTTGCGCGCCAAAAGCAAGACCGCAATAACGGCAACAGCAAACAAAGTCCAAGCTACTATTTTCAGTTTTCCTTTCAAATCAGTTTTTTTCCAATCTTTTTTTCATTTCCGGAACAATCCGGTCAATATCTCCTGCACCAATTGTCAAGACAACCGCGTCTTTAATATCATCTGCAAATTCAAGCACTTGCTCCGGAGTTTTTAAACTTGCTTTGACACCAATCTTCCGCACCAATTCATCACTCGTAACACCCGGAATCGGTTCTTCTCTTGCAGGATAAATCGGCAGGATGATCACTTCATCCAATTTGGCTAATTCATTCACAAATCCATCTTCAAAATCGCGAGTCCGCGAAAACAAGTGAGGTTGGAAAATTCCAATAACTCGCTTAGCCGGATACAATAGCCGAATCGATGAAACAAGCGCCGCAATTTCAGTAGGATGATGTGCGTAATCATCGATATAAATCAACTTTTCTGTTCGAACCTGGTATTCAAAGCGTCTTTTGACTCCCCTGAAATCTTTCAATCCCGAACGAATTTCAGTTTCAGAAAGTCCCAATTCCTTGCACATCGCAGCTACCGCCAAAGCATTTTCAGCATTATGGATGCCCGGGAGCCCAAGCGCCACTGCTTTCCATGTTTCCAAACCAAAATGGATATCCATAAAGAATTCCCCTTGCTCATACTGCAGGTCGGTTCCAAAAACCTGGGCTTTCGGTTCATTAATTCCATATGAAATACCTCTGAAACCACTTTGGCGAAGTGGCAGGCCGTATTTATAAATCAACAAGTGGTTTTCTTTGTGCTTGTCCGCATATTCCTGGAATCCTGCAATAAATGATTCAGTTGTCCCGTAAATATCCAGATGATCTGGATCCATGGCTGTAATAATACTTGCATATGGTTTCAACCGAAGGAACGAACGATCAAATTCATCTGCTTCGATCACCGAATAGTCGGCTGAGGCATTCACGAGAACGTTCGAATTGAAGTTGGAGGAAATCCCTCCCAAAAATGCGGAACATTTCAAATGGGATTGACTTAAGACATAAGCCAACATGGTTGAAGTGGTGGTTTTACCATGCGTTCCGGCAACTCCTAATCCTCTGCTCGTTTGGGTAATCAGTCCCAATACTTCACTTCTCTTTAATACGTTATGGTTTTGCTGTACATAAACCAGCTCACCCATATTTTTGGGAATTGCAGGTGTAAATACAACTAAGGTTGAGTCAATATCCTGGTATGCAGAAGGAATTTTATCACCCAGATCTTCGAAATGTACCGCTATTCCTTCCTTTTGCAATTCATCTGTTAATGGAGAAGGAGTTTTGTCATATCCGGTCACGTCAAAACCTTTCGCTTTGAAATAACGTGCCAGAGCTGACATCCCGATTCCGCCGATGCCAATGAAATAAAACCGTTTTATGTTGTTTAAATCCATTTTTTCAAACCTCCCCCTTTGGAGGGGGACTGAGGGGGAGGATTCATTAAATCATATTGATAAAATTATCTTCCCACCGATTATCCAATCATTCTACTTTTCATTTCAGGTTTAGAATGCAACTCAGCTTTCCTCCCCCTTTATCCCCCTCCAAAGGGGGAATTGATCCGGTGTGCTTACACCAAATTTTCTATCACATCCACAATATCTGCCGTTGCATTCGGTTTTGCCATGCGTTTAATTGCAATGCGTAACTCATGCATCTGATCTTCTTCTTTCATCAATTCGAGCGCCCTGGAAATCAACTGATCTTTCGCTTCCGAATCCTTGATCAGAACCGCTGCTTTTGAATTTACCAAAGCCATTGCATTCTTCGTTTGGTGATCTTCGGAAACATTCGGAGAAGGAACCAAAATAGCCGGTTTCCCGACAATGCACAATTCAGAGATCGACAATGCCCCCGCTCTCGAAACAATCACATCCGCAACACCATACGCCGCATCCATTCGTGCAATGAAATCAGTCAAGTAGATCGGAGCTTTTTTATGCGCCTCCAATTCTTCCCGCATCGATTCAAAATAATATTTTCCACACTGCCACAAAATTTGCGTGTTGGCTTCTTCCAGCAAATTCATTCCATGAAGAACTCCTTCATTCAAGGTTCGCGCACCTAAACTTCCTCCCATTACCAAAATTGTCTTCTTAGCAGGATCCAAACTCGGGAATTCCCTGAATGATTCTTCCCTATTGCGGGATGTTTGATTCAACTCCTCTCGCACCGGGTTTCCTGTCAGGCGAATAGTTGCCGGAGGAAAGACGCTTTCCAATCCTTCGTATGCCGTACAAACTGCTTTCACTTTTTTCGCCAACAAGCGATTCGTCTTACCCGGATAGGAATTCTGCTCCTGGATCAAGGTTGGAATACCCAAACGTTGCGCCATTTTCAAAGTCGGGCCACTTGCATAACCACCCACTCCGATCACCACTTCAGGTTTAAAGTCTTTCAGGATTTTCTTCGCCAACGAAAGGCTTTTCATCAGCTTGAAAGGGAGAGCCAGATTCTTCACCGTTAACTTCCGTTGCAAACCTACAATGGGCAAACCTACAATCTTGTATCCTGCAGCCGGAATTTTTTCCATCTCCATTTTCCCTTCCGCACCTACAAAAAGTATTTCCGCATCCGGATTGCGTTTTTTGATCTCGTTGGCAATTGCCAAAGCAGGAAAGATGTGTCCGCCTGTCCCGCCACCTGATATCACTATTTTTTTCAACTCTTTCATGCAAAAACACTTTCAGATTCTACAGCAGTTTTTTCTTCTTGTTTTTGAGCAACGCCTTGCACAATTCCAATTCCTACACACGCCATAATCATGGCGGAGCCTCCCATTGCCAGGAAAGGCATGTTTTGACCAGTAACCGGGAAGATTCCCGTACAAACCATCATATTCACAGCTGCCTGAGAGAGAAGAAGAATTCCGATCCCCAAACAGACATAAGTCTCAAAGAGCTGGTCCGACCGGAGGGCAATACGCATAATCCGATACAGCATGATCAGGTAGAGCAAAACCAGGATCATGGCTGCAAACGAACCGAATTCTTCCACAAAAGATGCGAAGAAAAAATCGGCATAGGCTTCCGGGATAAATTCCTTTACTTTTCCTTTTCCAACACCCTGACCAAAAAAGCCTCCCAAATAGATGGCTTGTTCAGCACTTTTTGCCTGCATATTCCCAGGTGCATCAATGTCATCCGCATTTTCATAGCGGTTTGTGAATCGATTCACCCATGTTTCGTAACGGGGTAAAATATTCAGATCCGGCAAAGCTTTGTGCAAACCGATGGCCATTACAAACAGGAGCACCCCGGCAAAGATGACTGAAAAAAGCTTGGAAAACGGGACCCTTCCGAGGAATAGCATAGTAAAGCTAATCATGAACAGTATGGCAGCCGTTGAAAAGTTATCCTTAACAATCAACCCACAAATAATAACTATCGGTGCCATAACCGGTAAAAAGCCTTTTTTCCAATCATTCATCTCGTCCTTCTTTTTGACCAGCATTCTTGAAACGTAAATCAGCAAAGCTAATTTGGCAAAATCCGAAGACTGGAAAGTTAATCCCACAAATGGAATCTTCACCCATCGACCTGCTTCATTCACCTTGGTTCCGAAGAAAAGTGTAAAAATCAATAAGGCAATCGAGCCGTAATAAATGATTTTGGACATCTTGGAAATGTACATCGGATCCCGTTTATGAACCCAATACATTGCCAAAACAGCCAGAAGTATATAAATAAAATGCTTGAACAAATACTTAAATGGAGTTCCCCCCTCGATCTTCACCAAGATCGGAACGAAACTGTAGACAGAAACCAATGAAAACCCAAGTAATATGAGCGTAATCACCCAAATCACCAAATCTCCTTTAAAGTGTTTTCTTAGAAACTGTACCATTTTTTATTGATGTAGCTTAACAAAGTTCTCAAAGACCTCCATTTTTGTCTTCCATTCATTTCCCTGAACGGTAAAGAGTAAAATGTGTCTTGCCTGTTTCGTTTTTTTCAAAAATTCCAATGCATCCTCTAACGATTCAGTTCCCGTAACCAAAGGCATAAAGGAAATAATATCGGAAGGGATCGAAAGTTGCGGATTGTCGAATTGGGCGCACCACTGAATGGAGCGCAATGTTTCTGGATCCACTTGAGCCATTTCCTGAATACTCAGTTCATTCGATAACCAAAAAACAGGAAATGGAAATGTAGAAATCGTTGCAGAAAGTTCAACAATTGATGGTTTGTACCATGTAAATACATCCATTCCCCAGAGTTTTCCTAGTGGTCTCAGGGACATTCTCTCAGCTGCTTCCAAGGACTCTTTTCGAGCTTGAAGCAGTTGAGCCTGCTGATCAACCTTTTTAATTTCCATGACTTCCCGTTTAAAGTGAACGAACTGCCTCTTTAAATTGATTTCCTCTGTCTTCGTAATTTTCGAACAGGTCAAAACTCGCACAAGCCGGAGACAACAAGACTGTTTCGTCCTTTTTTGCCAAACGGTAACCATACGCAACAGCTTCCATTGCAGAACCCGCTTCAACGATTGTCTCTACATACTCCGAAAAAGCATCGATGATCTTCTGATTATCTTTTCCAAGGCAAATAATTGCTTTCACCTTTTCCTTCACCAGTTCCACCAATTCGGAATAGTCATTTCCTTTATCAACACCTCCGACAATCCAAATGGTAGGCTGCTCCATGCTCTCCAATGCAAACCACGTCGAGTTTATATTGGTCGCCTTGGAATCATTGATGAATTCAATGCCGCACACTTTGGCTACAAATTCCAAACGGTGTTCCACATTTACGAAGTCGGACAGACTTTCACGCACGATTTCCTTGCGAATATCAAGGATTCTTCCCGCAAGCCCGGAGGCCAGGGAATTTTGGGTATTGTGCTTACCCTTCAAAGCTAGTTCATGTATAGACATAGTGAATTGATTGTTAAAGTTTATGATGAGTTGTTTGTTTGCTACATATGCTCCCTGTTCAAATTCCTGCGTCAATGAAAAAGGAAGTTTTTTTGCCGGAACGGAGCGTTTCTCCAGTTCGGCCATTATTGTTTTATCGTCTGCATTGTAGATGAAATAATCATCCGCTGTTTGATTATTCAGGATTCGGAACTTCGAATTCACATACAATTGCATGTTGTACTCGTAACGATCCAGGTGATCCGGTGTAATGTTTGTCAGAATCGCAATTTCCGCCTTGAAATCTTCCATATCATCCAACTGGAATGAACTCAATTCCAAAACATAGATCTCGTTGTTTTCCAATGCCACCTGCTTCGCAAAACTGTACCCCACATTTCCAGCCAGTCCCACATTCAACCCGGCTTTCTTCAACATGTGATGAATCAGCATCGTCGTTGTGGTTTTCCCGTTGCTTCCCGTGATACACACTTTTTTCGCCGTGGTGAAATATCCTGCAAATTCAATCTCGGAAATCACTTTGATCCCTTTTTCGCGAATTGCTTTCATGACCGGCGCTTTTTCCGGAATTCCGGGAGATTTGATCACCAGATCAGCCTCCAAAACGCGATTCATAGTATGTGAACCTTGCTCCCACTCCAATTGGTGATCATTCAATTCGGACTGGAAAGAATCCTTGATTGCGCCAAAATCCGAAACAAACACTTTCGCACCCTTCACTTTTGCAAGAATGGCAGCACCGACACCACTTTCGCCGGCGCCCAAAACAACTACTATTTTGTTTTGAATGTTCATTAACGCAGTTTCAGGGTTACGATGGATACTACAGCCAACAGGATTGCTACAATCCAGAAGCGGGAAACAATTTTTGCTTCGTGCAATCCTTTTTTCTGATAATGGTGATGCAAAGGAGCCATTCTGAAAATGCGGCGTCCTTCACCAAATCGTTTTTTCGTGTATTTGAAATAACCAACCTGCATAATGACAGATAAATTCTCGACCAAGAAAATTCCACACAATACCGGGATCAATAATTCCTTGCGAATGGAAATGGCAAATACTGCGATGATTCCTCCCAAAGCCAAACTTCCCGTATCTCCCATGAAAACCTGTGCAGGATAACTGTTGTACCACAAAAACCCGATACAAGCCCCCACAAACGCAGCAATAAAAATCACGAGTTCTTCCGCATACGGGACATACATCACATTCAGGTAATCCGCGAAATGAACATTGGAGGTAACATAAGCCAAAACAGCCAAAGCTATTCCGGCAATTGCACTCGTTCCCGTGGCCAGACCATCCAATCCGTCGGTCATATTTGCTCCATTGGAAACAGCAATTACCACAATGATCACAAACGGGATAAAAAGCGCCCATCCGTAAGATTTATCGATATCACCGATCAACCAGTTGTAATTGAATTCGTTGTTCTTTACAAAGGGAATTGTCGTGGTCATATCCCGGGTCACAATCCATTTGGAAGGAATCGTATCCACCACATCTTTCGAGTGTTGGTGTGTTACAAATGATTCACCTGCCTGCAGCTGATAATTTGCAGCAACTTTCTTGTGCACTTGTACATCCGGATGGAAATACAGAATCGAACCAACGATGACACCCACTCCGATCTGACCAACCACCTTGAATTTTCCTTTCAGACCCTCCTTGTTTTTCTTGAACACTTTGATATAATCATCGATCAGACCAATCGCACCCAACCAAACCGTTGCCAATAACATGGTGAATACATATACATTGTGCAGTTTCGCAAATAAAAGTGTCGGGATTAAAATCGCAGAAAGAATAATGATTCCTCCCATGGTTGGCGTTCCGGATTTCTCGATCTGACCCGCCAAACCCAAATCACGAACTGTTTCCCCGATTTGCTGACGGCGCAACAAATTGATCAGGCGTTTCCCGAAAATAATAGAGACAATAAGCGATGTAATCAACGCCATTGCTGCCCTGAATGAGATGTAATGGAAAAGACCCGCTCCCGGGAAATCCATTTCTGCTAAATAATTAAATAAATACGTCAGCATTATTTTTTCAGTTTAGTGAAGTAATTTTTTACAACATCGAAATCATCAAAGGGGTGTTTCACCCCATTGATCTCCTGGTACTTTTCGTGTCCCTTTCCGGCGATCAGAATGATATCTTTCGGCTGGGCGAGGGAAACTGCAGTTTTAATAGCTTGGTCGCGATCCAAAATGGAAAGCACCTTCATACTTTGGTGTGCTCCGACACCAGCCTCCATCTGTTTCAAGATTTCTGCCGGGTCTTCTGTTCGAGGGTTATCTGAAGTTAAAATGACCTTATCGCTCAATTCGCAAGCAATACGCGCCATTTCCGGTCTCTTCAAGGCATCGCGATCACCGCCACAACCAACAACGGTAATGACTTGCTCGTTTCGTGTGCGAATATTTTCAATGGTCTTCAACACATTTTCCAATGCATCCGGCGTGTGTGCATAATCCACAACCGCCGTTATATCCGTTGTTTCACTTTTTGTAAATTGAAAACGCCCATCAACCGCTTCCAATTTGCTCAGAACCGTAAGCACTTCCGTTGAATCAGAGCCAAGCAACTGGCTTATTCCATATACCGTTGCGATATTATAGGCATTGAAATCTCCGATCAGGCGTGTCCACAACTCAATTCCATTCATGGTCAGAAGCAAGCCGCTGAAGCTATTCTCCAACACCTTCACTTTGAAATCCGCGTGGGTCTTCAATGCGAATGTGGAAATCTTGGCCTGGGTATTCTGCACCATCACCATTCCATTCTTATCATCTGCATTCACCAAAGCAAAAGCACCTTTTCCCAATCCGTCAAAAAAGGCTTTTTTCGCTTCTATATATGCTTTGAAAGTGCCGTGATAATCCAAATGGTCGTGCGTGATGTTCGTAAATGCCCCACCTTTAAAAACCAATCCGGCAATTCGGTGCTGACTCACCGCATGGGAGCTAACTTCCATGAAACAGTAGGAACAACCTTGAGCAACCATATCCGCTAGCAAGGCATTCAATGCAATCGGATCGGGTGTCGTGTGCGTGGATGGTATCGCTTCTTTTCCAATCAGGTTCACCACCGTGGAAATCAATCCTACTTTATATCCCAATTCGGTATACAAATCGTGTAAAAGTGTCGTTGTCGTGGTTTTTCCGTTTGTTCCGGTTACACCAACCAATTCCAATGACCGCGACGGATAATCATAAAACGCATGCGCCAATTCTCCCAAAGCCAAAGCTGTATCGGGAACAACCAATAAGGTTACATGCGGCGGAACGTCAACAACGCGTTCCGCAATAATCGCAGTACAACCCTTTTCTATAACTTGTGGAATAAAATCATGTGCATCCACTTTTGTTCCTTTCACAGCAATGAAAAGCGTTCCCGAAACCGCTTTCCTGGAATCTGAAACAAGCGCAGAAAGAGACACATCAGTTGGACCAACCCACTGCGTGACTTTCGTTGCTTTAGCTATTTCATTTAACGTTTTCATTCCAATATCAATTCCATTAACCCTCCCGGAACCACTGGTGATCCGGCAGGAATTGTTTGTTTAACCACTTTTCCGCTTCCACGGACATACACATGCATTCCCAAATGCTCAATCAGGGAAACCGCATCCTTTGCTGTCAATCCTGAAACACTCGGAACCGTAGTTGAAGAAATTTTGCGCGGAACAATCGAGATATAGGAATCGGAAGTTCTTACTCTCGTCCATTCGCTATACGCGTCCATTTGGTAAGGCAAGTGCAAACGCTTCAAAACCACCAATAGATCCGTGATATTCCCATCCTTGATCAAAGGCGCATCTTTCACCCGTTTCTTCTCTTCGTTAATTGCTTTGTGATAACTCAATGAGTTGGAATACACTTTATTCGCAATTGCAGAAAATACAGTTCCCGAAACGGTTGCCCCATAAATATCTTTTGAAGGAGCCGCTACAACAACTATACAGGAGTAAAGCGGTTCATCCGCAGGGAAATACCCAACGAAAGAAGCCTGATACGTCTTATTCCCATCTTCGCCATAGCGACCATCTGCATTTTGAACCACAGCCGTCCCGGTTTTTCCGGCAATATCGAAAAGGGCGGATTTCAAAGCACTACCCGTTCCACGTTTCACAACTCCTTTCAAGCATTCCTGTAACAGGCGCAAGGTTTTATCGGAGCAAATTTTCGGTCGAAGCACAATAGGTTTAAAAGTTTTCACAATACGCTGACCGCGGCGGATATGCTCTACAAATTGCGGCCGGACTAAAACCCCGTTATTTGCAACAGCATTGTAAAATGCCAGAGTTTGCAATGGCGTTTGCTGAACCTCGTAACCAATCGACATCCAGGGAAGGGAAATTCCCGACCATTGTTTCGTTCCCGGGGCATACAATGTCGGTTTCGGCTCACCTTGCAAATCAATTCCCAATGAATCTCCGATTCCAAAGGACCGTAAACGATCGATAAAGACCTGAGGCTCCTTCCGGTATGCATTGTTGATTACCCTTGCAATAACGTTTGAAGACAATTCGAAAGCTCTCCGGATTGTAATCCGACCGTAACCGTACGGGTTCGAATCCTTTAATTTCAGGTCGTAGAATTGGTATTCACCATCCGCATTCACCGTATCATCCAGGCTGATCTTCTGATCTTCCAAAGCAGCCATCAGAACAGCGAGTTTGAAGGTCGACCCCGGAACTTCCTTCGTACCGATTGCATGATTGTATAATTCGTAATAATCCCCATCAGAAGCCAATTGCAAGTTTGAAACCGCTCTGACAAAACCGGTTTTCACATCCATTACAATGACGCAACCACTTTTCGCCCCCTGGTTTTTCAACTGACGATACAATTCAGCATGAGCAACCTCCTGGATTTCCATATCGATTGAAGTGATCAGATCAGCTCCTTCGATTGGTTCGCGGATCATTTTCCCCGTCCGTTTCCACCCGGAAGAAATCCGTTGTTCGATTTCCTCTCCCGGCTCACCGGCAAGCACATCATTGAATGCTCCTTCGATTCCCACTCTTAATTCTTTCGATCCCCCTTCACTTGGACGATAGTACCCCAAGGTCCGTTTCAGGATTTCCCCGTGAGGCCGTTTCGGTAAAAAGGTTTCATCCGTATCAATCAACCCACCTTTATTTCTCCCCAATTTAAAAATTGGCAGTTCGCGTAACCGGTTTCGCTGCTCGTTCGTCGCCTTTAGTTTAATAGTGATAAAACGTCTTCCCCTGGCCCTTCCATTGCGAATGTAATTTTCAAAATCGCGTGCGGAGGTTTCCGGAAAAATGCGACTTAACCCCAAAGACAGATCATTGATCTCCGAGTCAAAAATTTCCTTATCCACTACAGTAGGATCCATGTGTATGTCAAAGAACGACACTGATGTTATCAGCGGTACATAATTTCTATCCAAGACTTCCCCTCTTCTCGGGTAACGTTTTACCGTTCGTGTGGGAATTTTTTCTTTCGTACTGTCAAACAGGGAAGCAGTTCCCTCAGACTGTATCATGATTGTCTTCACCACCACCACGATCAAGGCGATGAAAAAACCTATATAAACCAGGTAAGCCCGCCACATCAAGTCTTTTTTATCACTCATTGTCAGCTCGCTTTAATCGTATCACTTTCGCGGGATTGACCGTCTCTTTCAACCCTCTTTTCTCCAATGCCTGAACCAAACGGTAGCGTGAAGTCGATTCTTCCAACCGCGCTTTGTTCTCAATATATTCAGCAGTCCTGGCATCCACGTCTGCCTGCAGATCCGTAATGTCCTTTTGCAATTGTTTTCCGTAGTATCCTTTCGCAACCATCAACATCAGGAGCAACAGGATGAAGAAAATGAAAGTCAGGTTGTTCAATACAAAATCCCGTGTCAAAATCTCCCCGTTCAATACCTGGATCAAAATATTTTGTCGACGCGGCTTAGCAGCTGTAGCTGGCTTGGCTTTAGCCTTCGTGTTCGTTGCATTTGCCGAAACAGTCGTTTTCTTAGTGTTTTTGGTACCTTTCGAACTTTTCGCACTTGGCTTTTCATCCGGCATTTCCGTGGAATACTTTTCACGAGACGATTTACCTCGTACAGCATCCATCGGATTCACATCCTCCCGCTCCCTGTACTCATTTTCCATCTTCCACCCGTTTAGCAATTCTCAACTTCGCACTTCTTGCCCGCGTATTTCGCTGAATCTCTTCTTCACTCGGAAGGATCGGTTTCCTATTGACTTCTTCAAAAGGTTTCAACACTTTCCCGAAAAAATCTTTCTCGATCGAACCATCCAGACTTCCCCGCTTCATCAGGTTTTTCACCAGGCGATCCTCCAGGGAATGATAAGACATCACCACCAAACGGGCATCCGGCTTCAGAACATCCGGTGTCTGCAACAGGAATTTCTCCAGCACATCCATTTCCTGGTTCACTTCGATACGAAGCGCTTGAAATACCTGAGCGAAAAATTTATGATCTTTAAACTTTGGAGCAACCGGCATTAAAGCCTCCATCAACTCGCCCGTTGTTTTGATTTTTGATTTGTTACGAGCTTTCACCAGCTCGACAGCCGTTTTGAAAGGATGATCCAATTCTCCGTATTTTCTGAAAATCGCAGCCAACTGCTCTTCATCATATGTCTGGACAATTTTCGCAGCTGTAAAATCACCCGCTTGGTTCATTCGCATATCCAGCACCTCATTGGACCGGATGGAAAAACCACGTTTCGCATCATCAAACTGATGAGAGGAAACACCCAAATCAGCAAGAATCCCGTCAACAGCCGGAATTCCCATTACACGTAAATGATTCTTTAGAAAAGCAAAATTGGCTGCCACGAAATGGAAATTGGGAGCCTCCCAAGCATTCGCCCTTGCATCCGGATCCTGATCAAAAACAATCAGTTTTCCCTTTGAAGAAAGTTTTTCGAAAATAGCACGTGAATGACCGCCACCACCAAAGGTGACATCGACGTAAATCCCATCCGGATTAATTGCCAACCCATCAAGACATTCCTGCAACATGACAGGCACGTGGTATGCAGCATCGTTATTCGTCATCATTCCCCAAATCACCCATTACTTCATCTGCCAAATCAGCAAAATCAGCCATGTTTCCATCAATCAGTTGGAAGTACTTAGACTTGTCCCAGATCTCAATTCGGTCGTTGTATGCGATAAGCATCACATCCTTATCCAAGCCCACACGCTCCATCAGCATTACCGGAATCAAAACGCGGCCGGCATTATCCAGCGCGATCTGCTTTGCTCCTTGATGGAACAAGCGGTAAAACATTCGGTTCTGCGGCTTGAACAGATTCAACTTTGACAATTTCACTGACAATTTCTCCCATTCGTTCATGGGATAGAGTGTCAAACATTCCTCAAAGCCTTTATTCAACATGAATTGTTCCTGAGCTTCCGGAGAGAGCTGCTTGCGCAAACCGGCAGGGAAAAGAAATCTTCCTTTTCCATCCAGCTTCACCTCAAATTCTCCGACAAGTCCAGCCATAGCTATTAATAATGGGTAAAATTAGGGGAAATAACCCACTTTTTACCACTCAATTACACTTTGTTGATAACTTCTAACGTTAACAACAGCCACAAGGTTACAACAAACTATTCAAAAGGTTTGATTTTACTGATTTTTTGTATTTTTTATTTACGGTGGTAAAAAGTGGTAAGTAATGAGAAATTGTGGAAAAATAGTAATTGAAAGTTGTTTTACACTCTTCCATTAAAAAATGTAATTCCAATCGGTTTTCAATACAGGATTGATTCAGGTTTCCCTCTCTAAATCCACCTGGAAAAACAATTGTTTACTCATTTGAATTGAAATGCGAATAATTTTTTGCTAATTCAGCTAATTATAACGCATTCATTTTCAATAAATAAAAATTACAAAATCGATTTACTTGCGGAAAACCACATTTTCATTTTCAGTATTTATACGGTTGTGTAAACCCTTTATACGTGTTACCTTTGTCACAACACTATTCGCAAGGAGTCAGAAATAAAGCTGAACAGGCAAACCGTTTGTCAAGGAAACAGGTAAACTGTCTGACAGATATCAGATGACTTAATAGAATTGAATACGACTGAGGAATCAATTAATTTCTCAGTCGATTCACCAAAATGATTAGATAATAAAAAGACATAGAGCAACGTGTTGCCGTTTCAAACAGATAACATGTCTCAAGGATACTCTTACGCAAGAGTTAGTTAGGTTAAGTTGTAGTAGAAAAGCCCTTTGAATGTGTGTTCAATGGGCTTTTTCCTTATACAGTCTTCCGGTTTTTCAAATGACGCTAATTCGTTTTTCAATCCAAAAACCGGTTCCAAAAATCCGGCAAGGGCTCCTGGATTGTTACCAACTTTTCCGTAAACGGGTGTTTGAACACCAAACTGTGCGCATGCAAAAACAATTCCTCGATCCCGAGTTCATTCTGGAAATAGTGGTTGTGATGCCGGTTTCCGTATTTCGGATCATTAATGATCGGATGAGCGATCTTATTTGCATGAATCCGCAGCTGATGCATCCGCCCGGTGACCGGAGTCATTTCTACCAAACTATAACGTTGTTTTTCATAAGGAGGAATAACATAATTCCGCTCAAATTGCTCTACACATCTAAAGATTGTTTTTGCCTCCTTGTAATTTCCGCGATCGTTCTTCACCGGTGAATCAATCACACCCGCATCTTCCAAATGACCTCGCAAGAGCGCCAGGTACTTCTTTTCAATCGTTCCGCTTTCAAACAATTGTTGAAAATGAGCGACCCATTCAGGCTTCTTGGCGAACAGGATTAAACCGGATGTTTTCCGATCCAGCCGATGAACCGGGCAAGCTTCTTCCCAACCTTGCTCCCGAATCAGGTCCGTCAGGGAAGTCTCCTCAATATTACGGGCATAGTACGAATGATGCACAATGAGGTTGTTCCGTTTGGAAACCACCAAACAGTGTTCGTCTTCAAAAACCACTTTCACTTGCATCCGACAAAAGTATTGGAAAATATTCTCTTAACTTTGCACTCAAATAAAGAAGTCATGATTATCAAGGAAGCCAAGTTCATCATTAGTAACACAGACATCAATCTTTGTCCCACAGACGGAAAGCCGGAATATGCTTTTATCGGTCGGTCGAACGTCGGTAAATCTTCCTTGATCAACATGTTAGTGGATAAAAAAGACATGGCAAAAACTTCCGGGAGACCTGGGAAAACTCAATTAATCAATCATTTTTTGATTAATGACGAGTGGTATTTGGTCGATTTACCCGGATATGGGTATGCCAAGGCTTCCAAATCAAGCAGGCATCAGTGGGAAAAATTCATTTCCCAGTTCCTGACCCGAAGAGAAACCTTGATCAATACGTTTGTACTGATAGATTCCCGCCTGGAACCACAGAAAATTGATTTGGAGTTTATGACCTGGTGTGCAGAAGAACAACTTCCGTTCTCGATGGTGTTTACCAAAATCGACAAACTATCCAGTTCTGCATTGCAGAAAAACCTGGCAGCTTACAAAAAGGAAATGTTGAAATATTGGGAAGCATTACCCCCGGTTTTCACCACTTCCAGTGAATCTCACTTCGGTCGCGAAAAAATCCTGAATTACATTGAGCAGATCAATGTGGATTATATACAGAGCAAGAAGGGTTAATTCAACATATAAATTCAAAGTTCAAAAACGAAACTTTTTGAATTCAGTCCATTCTTCCTTTGATTGTGATATCAATGGTGTCTTCCAATTTGGTGAATTCAAAATCCGGGAAGTCCCTGAATAATTTTTCATTTGAGAACCTGGAATCACTTTGTGAACTGCGCGCACTTTCCTTGGTGATCGTCGGTCTTTTGTTTTGAAGTCGGCCTAAAATGCCCGACAAACGCCATGCAAAATTGGTCAAAAAAGGTCCGGCCAATCTCGTCGGAGCTTTCACATTCATCTGTTTGCAAACCCGGTCGAACAATTCCTTGAAACTTATATTCGAACCGGTCACTAAGTAGCGTTCTCCTGTTTTTTGCGTTTCGATGAGTTTCAGAATCAGTTTGGTGACATCCCTGACATCTACAAAGGCATTTGAACCTTTCGTATAGAATTTCAATCCTTTGCCAAGCGTCCTGAAAATCTTCAAAGAGCTTTCATCCCAGGAACCAGGACCGAACATAACGCTCGGATTTACAACCGAGACATTCAATCCTTCTTCATTAGCTCTCCAAACCTCTTTTTCTGCGCTGAATTTGGAAAGTGAATACCCACTCACCTCATCATTGGGATTCCACAAATTGGATTCGCGCTTCAATCCATCCGTAAACTGAGAATCATTCCCAATTGCTGCGGTAGAAGAAACATGAATGAATTGATTCACCTCGGAATCCAATGCGAAATTGACGAAGTTGGCAGTTCCTCTCCTATTGATTTTGAAAAGCAGGTTGAAATCTCTCCTATGAAACGAAACAAGGGCTGCACAGTGAACCACTTTTGAAATTCCTTGCAAGGAGTCTTCCACATCCGTCAGATCCAAGACATCTCCTTTGAACCAAGTCAATTTTTGCAGTAGAGTTTCCTTTTCTTCCGGATAATAAAAACTCAATAAGCGGTAAACAACTTCCTTTCTTCCCTCTTCGCGAAACAGGGCTCTAACCTCATAACCTTTATGAAGTAATTCAACCACTACATGTGATCCGAGAAGTCCGGTCGAGCCTGTTACCAAAATCATACGCACAAATGTAAGCAGTAATCTCAAGCGGAAAATACAATGACCGGATTATTAATTCGAATATTCTAACCTGGGAAATGAATATTTAACGATTCTGGAAAAACAACCGATTTTTTTAATACCTCTTTTTGTTTGTACCTTTGTTTCATGAAATGGAAAAATCTACTACAAGTCATTTCAATTCTTGCGTTAATGAGTTCATGTCAATCGGAATATGAGCGCCAGGTTGATTATGCGAAAAAATTAGTTGAAAAAGAAAGGGTTCTATTGAATCAAATGGGGGAAATGGAAACTGTCTCTTACAGCTATAATGCTTTGGGAGCTATCCAAAAAGAGCTTTCTTTCCGGGCACATCTTTCAGGTAATGAAGAACTATTCAACGCTCAAATTGCAAATTACAGAACGAATTGCGAAATTAAGTCTACAAAAGACCAACAATTGATTTCAAAATTTCCTTAATTGATTTGTAGTTCGACCATCGGATCCCAAAATACCTCTTTCCAGTTTACAATTTTGTCATCTTTCACTTCAATGCCATCCAACCGGAGTAATTCCTCCATTTTGGTGGGTGTCTCAAAATGCATTTTCCCGGTCAGCATTCCATTTCGATTAACAACGCGCTGAGCCGGAATATCCTTGAAGTTATGCACGGCATTCATGGCCCATCCCACCATGCGACTCCCGCTTTTTGCTCCCAGATAGTTTGCTATTGATCCATAAGAAGTTGCTCTTCCTTTTGGGATTAACTGAACAACCTGGTACACCCGGTCAAAAAAATCGGCGTTTGCTTCAGAAAGTTTAATTGGCTTTACCATGGTTTAAAAGTAGAAAATGTTCAAAGAGGTTCAAAAGGTTTAAACTAAAATACTTTTGAACTTTTGAACTTTTGAACTTTTGAACTTTTGAACTTTTGAACTTTTGAACTAAAAATAATTATCTCCAAAAAAACTGTAACCATCAAAAGCTACTGCAGTTATTAAAGCAAATCCAAAAAGCCATGAAAACCGCAGTTTTATTAGGTGGGCTACTCCTTATTTCCAGCTCATTATTAGCACAAAGTGCCGACCCTCCGGAAGAAAACGATTTACCCGGTTGGGAACTGAAGGTCTATCCGAATCCGACAAGTGACCTGTTAATGATCTCTTCTTCACTTGAAATCAAAGACATCACATTGATTGACCTGAACGGTCAAGTATTGAAAAACCACGCCATGCCTAACTGGTGCTATTCACTCCATGATTTGCCCGCGGGCTGGATTTTCGTCTACATAGAAAGTGTAGATGGACGGATCGAAAAGAAGAATGTTTATAAAAATTAAATATATTCAGTAGGGACGCAGTGTATCAAGTCCCTACTTTTTTGATCGGAATTCATAAGCATGTTTTACATTTGTAAAAATACATTCATGAGAATTCTTGTCACTATTGCCCTATTGATTGTTTCCAATTCATTTATGACTTATGCCTGGTATGGACACCTGAGAGAACATTCCGAAGACAGGAAAACCGGAATCTGGGTTTTTGCCAGTACAATTCTGATCAGTTGGGGGATTGCCTTTTTTGAATACATCTTCATGGTTCCGGCAAATAAGCTCGGTTACCAGGGAAATGGTGGTCCATTCTCATTGATCCAATTAAAAATCATCCAGGAAGTCACGTCCATTATTGTTTTCATGATATTCTCATTGATCTTCTTCAAAGGAGAAGTGTTCAAATGGAATCACGCTGTGGCATTCTTACTGATCCTGATTGCTGTTTACCTGGTTTTCAAAAAGTAGTGTTGTTCAATTTATTTTGATACCACCTTCAAAAAGGTCAACCATATGATTTTTATATCCTGTCCCAAAGTAGGATTGGCGATATACTTCTTGTTCAATTCAATTTTCGCAGGCATGATTTCATGAATGTAAGTTTCCCGCGGATTTTCAGATTGCCCCAACAGTTCGTTTTCCTTGAAATACTCCAGCGAGGCATAATCTGTGATTCCGGGCTTTACAGAAAGCACGACCCGTTGCTCCAGCGTATACAAATCAACGTACTCCTGTACTTCCGGTCGCGGGCCCACAATACTCATTTCACCGACAAACACATTGATAAACTGTGGAAATTCATCCAATTTCGATTTCCGGATAAAGTACCCGACACGTGTAATTCTCGGATCTCTCATTCCGACGGTTAACTTCCCCAATTTATCTGCATTGACACGCATCGTACGAAATTTCCATAGACGAAAGAGAACTCCATTTTTTCCAACACGCACTTGTCTGTAGAAAACGCCTCCCCTGCTTTCGCAAAGAATGGCAATGGAAATGACAATCCCGAATGGCAGAAAGAGAACTAAAACAAGGAACGAGACGAATATGTCAAACAGACGTTTCATTATCCCAAGACTTTTTTCACCGCTGTTTTAACAGCACGAATGACTATTTGAACCTGTTCATCCGTCAGATCAAAATAAACAGGCAAGGTGATTTCATTGGAATACTTATCCCAAGCCTCCGGATAATCTTCCATCTTGTATCCTCTTTTCTTATAAGCTGTCAGGATAGGAAGCGGTTGAAAATGGACATTCACGGAAACATCCTGGTCAAAAATTGCCTGCATGATCGCATCGCGTTGTACTTCTGAAGCACCTCCGATTCTCAATTGATATAAATGGTAACACGTTTCGCGTTTTTCGTCCTTCATTTTAGGAAGAATTGCCCACGATTCATCTTTCAATCCTTCATTATATGCAAGACAGATTGTTTTTCTACGATCCAGGTTTTCCTGGAAACGATCCAACTCCACCAATCCGATTGCAGCCAAAATATCTGTCATATTGCATTTGAATCCGGGTTCATCCACATCGTAACGCCAATTTCCTTTTTGGGTTTTCGCCATCGCATCCTTGCTTTGACCATGAAGAATTTTCACACACAATTCCTTGTAGATTGCATCGTGATCAAACGAATCCGGTAAATTGATCGACATCGTTCCTCCTTCAGCCGTTGTCAAATTTTTCACTGCATGGAAAGAAAAGCAACTCACATCAGCAATCGCTCCTGAACGTTTTCCTCCATAAGTGGCGCCGAATGAATGTGCTGCATCCGAAGCAATCATGATCCGTCCTAATTTTCTCTGGTAATCTGAATTTGCCTGGAAGAGGCTTTTTATTGCGGGATCATTAACTATCTCAAAAATTCCATCATAATCACATGGAAAACCGGCAATATCAACCGGCATAATCACTTTTGTTCGTGGTGTTATCGCTTTACGGATCGCTTCGACAGAAATATTGAAATCATCCGGATTGATATCGACCATCACAGGTTTTGCGCCCGTATGAATCACCACATTTGCCGAAGCACAATAAGTTATCGCAGGAATAATCACCTCATCTCCCGGACCAATTCCCCACCAACGCAATACCACTTCCATTCCAGCAGTCCAGGAATTAACCGCAACCGTGCACTTATTTCCACAGTATTCGGTCAACCGCTTTTCAAACAACTTGGTTCGCGGACCGGTTGTGATCCAACCGGAAGTTAAAGCACTGGTAACTTCATCAATTACACGCTGATCTATTCTGGGAGGTGAAAACGGAATCATACTTTAATCTATTTTAATGTGTTTTTCTATTAAAGCCGCGGTTGGCCGGTTGTGAAATTACTCAATATTCTACTATCGGGACATCTTTTTGTACTTCTCATTTGGCTTCCTGTTCGCAATTAAAAAAGTCACAATCCCCTTTAAATAGCCCCAGCCATAACTAATATGCAATATCGGGAAAATGATAAAAATTCGATTGAATTCAGTGATATCTGCCGCAATTCTACCGGTCACCAAAAGCCCCAATAAAATATAAACTCCCAAGAAAGACAAACCGATAAAACCGATTAAGGGATTTATCAAAAACAAAAACGGAATCAACATCAAAAACAACACAAATAAGGGCGGGACCAATTGCCGGAATGTTGTAACAGCTTTGTGTTTCTTGTTCACGTACACTTTCCAATAACCATATTGCATAAATTGCTTCCACAATTGGGAAATACTTCCTCTCACATAATATTTCAAAGAAATGTCATTGTTGTAAAGAATCTTTCCACCTGCTTTAATGACACGAAAATTGAAATCATCATCCTGGTTGCGGACCAGTTCTTCATCGAAATAACCGATTTTTTCAAAGACCCAGGCCGGATACATCGGTGTCCCGACAGTATCAACCAGTCCGGATTCATTGAGCGTCCTGAAATTACCTAATCCCATACCGAATGAAGTTCCCATTGCCTGGGCGATCATCTTGCTTTCATTATTCAGGTAGACATTCGTCACTTTTCCACCCACACACCAGATACTGCTGTCATTCTGAAGGCTTTCAATTGCTTTTTTCAGGTAGTTTGTACTTACAATTTGCCGGGCTCCTATAATCTGGTAAAAATCCGCGTCTTTTGTTGCATGAATCCCCAAATTAAAAGCATAAGGTGTCAGCTGTTTTTCATTGGGGATAATCTGTAAACCTGTATATTTCTTTTGGAGTGATTCCAGGAGTTCAGCGGTTCCATCATTACTTATTCCATCCACCACATTGACAGTCAACGTGCTGCCAACCGGTAGATCCGATGCGTAAATTGCGTCTATACACTCCTCAATATTCCGGATTTCATTTCTACAGGGAATAACAACTGCAATTTTCATTTTTTCTCAAACGGTTTAGCCGGATTCCCTGCAACCACACTGTTGGCGCCTACATTCTTAACAACAACACTTCCCAATCCAACCAAGGCATTGCTCTCAATGCTTAATTTCTGTCTTACGGAGGCGGATGGAGAAATCCATACATTTTCCCCAATCTCAACACTTCCTGCTATCATGGCGTTGGCAATAATCAAACTATTCCTGCCGATTTTCACTCCGTGGGCGATATGAACCAGGTTATCTACTTTTACATTTTCTTCCAGCAGGGTCGAACCCATCACCGCGCGATCGATGCATACATTGTTTCCAATTTCCACGTGATCTTTCAAGACCACATTTCCAATATGAGGCATCAATTCGTATTCATTCTCATCATTCAACTCATATCCAAAACCAACTCCACCAATCGTGTTATTTGATCCGATCTGGCAATTGTCTCCAATAACGGTTCCGGATTTTATAACCGTATTCGCCCCTATTGAAACCTGATTTCCCAATACACACCCTTTCTCAATCACCACATTGGCGGAAACATTCACAGAATTCTGGTGAAAAGTAACCGATGGGTCAATAATTGCCGACGGATGAATGAAACCATATTGTTTTTTTTCCGCGAAGAGTTCCCGCAGAACCTGTAAAAATGCGCTTCTTGGTTTTTCAACCGATATCAGCGTGATCTGATCCAGTTGAGCATGCAATTGATTGTAAACTGCTGTGCTGACAATTACCACACCTCCCGGTAAAGTTGCCAATAGTTCGGCATTCTTATCCGAGCACCAACCCAGCGATTTCTCATCGAAATCCGCATCCGTGATCGAACGGACATGTGCAATTTCCTGGTTTGAATCTGAACTGGAACCGGAGCTTTTCAACAACTCAATTACCTGGCTTAGAATTATCATATTCAATCAATTATCCAACGAACAATATTGAATGCTTCTGCATATTTTGTTCCGATCTGAACTCCTCTGGTACGTGCCACCGACCTTAGAAAATCCTCATCGGAATAAGGCCTGTGCGCCTGGGATTGGTATTCCCTTAAAGCATTCACCTTTGTTTGAACATGTTTCTCATCCAAATGAACAAAACTGGAAGTTGTAAAGGACAAATTATTCCAAGGCAACTCATAAGATAGGATGGAAGAAAACTTAAATGCACGAAGTCCTTCAGTAGCAATGGTCGCATGATCCTGATGCACATCCTGTAAATCAGGCATAAAAATCAAATCCGGTTTAAACTCCTGACGAATTTTGATCAGATCATCCAAAATATCTTGTCTTCTATATCCAAAAGTTCTCACATCATAGTCAAATAACAATAAGTTCTCGCTTTTTATCCCGAGTACTTTGGTTGCCGCTTTTACTTCCGTAATTAAAATATCCGATGGAAACTGAGGAAGGACTGATTGCTGACATGCTGAAAATGCAGCATATGTCACTTCATGACCTTCTTCAATAAATTTAGCAATTGTTCCACCACATCCAAATTCACCATCATCCGTATGCGGAGCTAGAACAAGTACTCTTTTTTTGTCTTTCATTTTCTGCTATTTTAATCGCGTTTATCTATCTCAAATTGAAGTTAATTAAAATTGATTTAACTACTGCAATTCGTATTCTTTAATCTTTTCAATCATCATTTGTGCAGCATTGCCGCTTCCAAAATGCTTTTGCGGGATCGAGTCCGGTTTAAAATTCAGAATGGCTTCCACGATTTTCTTCTCGTCTGTACCAACCATCACATTCCAACCATTTTCAACTGTTTCTATCCATTCAGTTTCGTCGCGCAAAGTTACGCAGGGAACTTCAAGAAAAAAAGCTTCCTTTTGAACTCCGCCGCTATCCGTCACAATTTTTTTAGCAGCCGATTCCAACCGGATCATATCCAAATATCCAACCGGATCAATTAAACGGATATGTTCAGCTATCGAAATTCCATATTCTGCAATGTATTTTCGTGTTCGGGGGTGAAGCGGAAGCACGATCAATTCCTTTGCTGCATTCAGCCCATTGAATATTGCTTTGAGTCGCTCCCGGTTATTGGTATTTTCCGCGCGATGGATCGTACAAAGAATAAATTGTTTTTCCGGAAGGTCCAGATCTGAAAGTATGGTACTTTTCTTTTTGGCAATTTCAGTAAAATGCAGTATTCCATCATACATGACGTCTCCCACGAGGTGAACTCCTTTCACAATCCCTTCATTTTTCAGATTTTGAATCGCAGTCTGAGTGGGAGCAAATAAGATATCGGAGATGTGATCTGTCAAAATCCGGTTCTGTTCTTCCGGCATCGCTTTATTGAAGCTTCTCAATCCGGCTTCCACATGGATCACAGGAATCAGCAATTTCGATGCCGCCAACGCTCCTGCCAGCGTGGAGTTCGTGTCTCCATAAACCATCACAAAATCAGGTTTTTCTTCCAACAAAACGGTTTCAATCGCTGTCAACATTGCTCCCGTCATTGCTCCATGAGAGCCGGAACCTATGGTGAGATGATGACTTGGTTTCGGAATACCCAATTCATTGAAAAACACATCCGACATGTTTGCATCGTAATGCTGACCCGTATGTACCAAAATTTCATCAAAATGGGAACCAAACAAGAAAGAAACGGCAGAAGCCTTTATAAATTGAGGTCGCGCACCGAGTATCGTAACTATTTTCAACTTTCCCATTGAGAACAAAATAAACTAATTCCGTTGAATAGTTGAATAAATTCTTTTCAAAGCTTGCTTATCCGGATAGGAAATCAATACAGCCTGGTGTTTCCCGTGAAAGACGAACAAGCTTCCGGCAGCCACAGCCGAAGCACCCGCTTCAACCGCCTGGCATAAATCATCAATTGATCCCGCTCCACCACAGGCAATAACAGGTATTTTTACTGCTTTTCGAATTGCCCGGATCAGATCCAGATCGTACCCTTTTCTTGTTCCATCCCGATCAATGGAATAAATGAATAATTCCCCGACTCCCGATTGATCCAATTTTTGTGCAAAATCAACCGGATCCATACCTGTAGCTTTCGTGCCGGATCTCGTGTATATCCTATATTCTCCCGGAGCCGTTTTTTCAATATCCAGCGAAACACAAATACTTGAACTTCCGAATTCACGGATGGCCTGATTGAGAAATTCAGGATTCTCAAGTATTTCCGAACCGATAATTACTTTTTCAATACCTATCTGGATAACCTGCCGGATATCTTCTATCGTTTTTATCCCACCTCCGTATGCCAAAGGCATAAAACATTCCTCCGCAATCTCTTTCAGCAATTTTAGTTGAATGGAAGTTCCTTTGACGGATGCATCAATATCCAAAAAAACGAGTTCATCCACTTCCTTTTCATTGAATATGCGAATCGCATTCAGGGGATCACCGACGTATTTCGGGTTCTTGAACTGAACTGTCTTCACCAATCCTCCATTTTGAAGTAAAAGAACAGGAATGCATCTTGGTAAGGCCATCAGAATCGGGAAACAAAATTGGTGAATAACTGCATGCCAAATTTATGGCTTTTTTCAGGGTGAAACTGAACACCCAGAATATGTTCTTTCTGAACCGCAACATCAAATTTATGGATATAATCTGCTTCCAGGATCACTGTATCGGGTTCACTACACTTTACATAATAAGAATGGGCAAAATAAAATTTGGTTTCATCGTCAAATCCTGCTAACAGCGGACTTTCCGGTTCTTTGATAGAAACATACTGCCACCCCAGGTGGGGAATCGGAAACTGTTTATAATCTGTTGGAATGAACTTCTTGCTTTCCTGGTCAATCCAGGACAAACCGGTCCGGGTTCCTTCTTCACTTTTTGTTCCCATTAACTGCATTCCCAAACAAATTCCGAGAATTGGAACACGATCGACCAAAACCCGCTGATTCAGAACAGAAATCAATTCTCTTTCATTCAGATTATGTATCCCCTGATCGAATGACCCAACTCCGGGAAGGATCAGCTTGCTTGCAGATGAAATGTCTTCCTTCCTATTCGATATAACTGCATCAAATCCAATAAATTGAAGCATATTCTTTATCGAACCTAAATTCCCTAAACCATAATCAACAATTACTATCATTTATCTGAATCCCGTTTATTGTCAAAGATAAAATATTCCTTCTCTTATAAAACCCCGCAAACCCTTCCCACAATGAATATAATCCTTTTTAGTATCTTTGGTCAACAATTCACCTCATGCGATTAAAAGGAAAAAAAGTGCTCGTAACCGGTGCTGATGGTTTCATCGGTTCCCATTTAGTTGAAAATCTAATTCAAGAAGGTGCTCAGGTCAGAGCATTTTGTTATTACAACAGCTTCAATAATTGGGGATGGTTGGATTCATTTCCCGCTGAATTGCTTCAACAAATTGAAGTGTTTACAGGAGATGTCCGCGATCCGAACGGTGTCAGAACAGCAATGAAAGGAATTGACATTGTTTATCACCTTGCAGCTTTAATCGCGATCCCTTATTCCTACCATTCGCCGGATGCATATGTAGATACGAACGTAAAAGGAACCTTGAATATCGTTCAGGCAGCGAGGGATTTGGGAACAGAACGCGTATTGGTAACTTCCACTTCTGAAGTTTACGGAACAGCACAATATATCCCGATTGACGAAAAACATCCACGCCAAGGTCAATCCCCTTACTCAGCAACGAAAATCGGAGCCGATAGCATTGCAGAATCTTTCTATCGAAGTTTCGAAATGCCGATTACAATCGTCCGCCCTTTCAATACGTATGGCCCCCGACAATCTGCCAGGGCAATCATCCCGACGATCATCACGCAGTTATTGAACGGGTACGACGAAATCAACCTGGGAGATCTGACACCAACCAGGGATTTGGTTTTCGCGAAGGATACTGCCAGAGGTTTCGTTGAGATTTCACTTTGTAACCAATTAAGTGGGCAGGATGTAAATATTTCGACCCATAATGAGATCTCCATTGGTGATCTGGCAAATGAATTGATCAGACAAATCAATCCGGATGCTGTGATCAAGCAGGAAAAACAACGTTTGCGGCCCGAGAATTCGGAAGTTTTCAGGTTGTTCGGAGACAACAGTAAATTGTTGCAATACACTGGCTGGAAACCGGAAACAACACTCGAAGAAGGACTACGTCAAACAATAGAATGGTTCAGACAGCCGGAAAACCTGAAACAGTACAAGGCTGATATTTACAATATTTAATTTTTTACCATGGATTTCGCTTCCATTGTCAATACTGTTCGGAACCGCTTCGGAAAAGAAGGGTTCATTCCATTACATGCCCCTTATTTCGGAGGAAAAGAAAAAGAATACCTCGTTGAATGTATTGATAGCACTTATGTTTCATCAGTAGGCCCTTTTGTTGACCGTTTTGAAAAGGAACTATGCGAAATCACGGGAGCCGGATATGCAATTGCTGCGGTGAATGGAACGGCGGCACTTCATATGGCACTGATCATTGCAGGTGTAGAACAGAACGATGAAGTTCTTTCCCAAGCATTGACTTTCGTTGCAACAGCAAACGCGATTTCCTACATTGGTGCGAAACCTGTTTTCATCGATGTGGACAAGGATACACTCGGGCTTTCTCCCAAAGCGGTTCTTCGTTTTTTAGAAAGTGAAACACACCAAAACGAGGAAAACGAATGCATCAATACCAAAACGGGCAGAAGAATTAAAGCCTGTGTTCCAATGCACACATTCGGTTTTCCGATGCGTGTAAATGAGTTGCTTGAAATCTGTACAACCTATAACATTGTTTTAGTGGAAGATGCTGCTGAATCCCTTGGATCTTATGTTGGAGAAAAGCACACAGGAACTATCGGGCATATTGCAGCATTCAGTTTTAACGGAAACAAAACCGTTACTTCCGGAGGTGGAGGTGCGATCATCACCAATAATGAAGAATGGGCTAAACGCGCAAAATATCTGACAACAACCGCCAAGGTTCCGCATGCATGGGATTTCTTTCATGATGAAGTCGGATACAACTACCGGATGCCCAACATTAATGCGGCATTAGCTTGTGCTCAACTGGAAATTCTTCCAAAAATACTTGAGAACAAAAGAGAGACTGCACAAATCTATATCCGGGAACTTCCGAAAACCGGAGTGACGGTTGTAGCTGAACAGGAAGGCACTACAGCCAATTATTGGTTGAATACCATTATCTTAGAGAATCGGCAGGAACGGGATGATTTTTTGAAATTCTCAAATGATCAGGGTGTCATGACCAGGCCGATCTGGGCATTAATGAACCGTTTACCGGCATTTAAGGATTGTCAGACGGATTCGTTGGAAAATTCAATTTGGCTTGAGGATAGAGTTGTAAATTTACCAAGTAGCGTAATTCTTTAATTTATGTTTGAAGACAAAATATACATCATTGCAGAAGCCGGGGTAAACCATAACGGCGATATCAACTTGGCTAAAAAGTTAATTGATGCCGGAAAAGCTGCTGGAGTTGATTGTGTCAAATTTCAAACATGGAAAACGGAAGCTTTGTTATCTGCAGATGCCCCAAAAGCTGCTTATCAGATAGCAAACGACGGAGAAGGATCTCAATTTGAGATGCTAAAGAAACTGGAACTTTCTTACCCTGATTTCAAAGAACTTCAAGCCTATTCAAAACAAGCCGGAGTCACTTTCCTTTCCACCCCCGATGAGCAGGAAAGCCTGGACTTTTTAGTGGACGAACTGAATCTCCCCTTGATAAAAGTTGGTTCAGGCGAAATAAATAACCTGCTCTACCTGAAACAAATTGCACGAAAAAAACGTCCGGTCATCTTGTCAACCGGGATGTGCAATTTAGCAGATGTGGAACGGGCATATTTGACACTTGTTGAAAACGGTGCGCCGGAAGTAGCCATCTTACATTGTACATCCGAATATCCCGCTCCGCTGGAAACGGTGAATCTGAAAGCGATGGATACATTGAAAGACGCTTTTAAAGTCACGGTCGGTTATTCGGACCACACGGACGGAATTGCAATTTCTCTTGCCGCGGCTGCACGCGGTGCACGAATCATTGAAAAGCATTTCACACTCGATAAAAATATGGAGGGTCCAGATCACAAAGCTTCACTCGACCCGACGGAACTGAAAGCTTTGGTTGACGGAATCCGCGCCATTGAATCAGCACTTGGAGATGGGATCAAACGCATCCAGGAAGTCGAAAAAGCAACACAACTGGTTGTGAAGAAAGGAATTTATGCCAAATCAAACCTGAAAGCCGGAGATATCATTACCGAAGAACATCTGGTAGGAAAACGACCCGTTGCCGAACTGGGAATGGAAGAATACGAATCCATAATCGGGAAACGGTTGGCCATTGATTTGGAAAAAGATACAGCAATCAGCCGCAAACACATTTCATGGGATTAGATAAAAGGAAAATTGCTGTCTTTACGGGAGCTCGCTCTGAATATGGTCCGTTGAAACCACTTTTAACCGCATTCCGGGAAGACCCGGATTTTGAAATGGAATTGATCGTTGCGGCAGGTCATTTAAGTTCATCTCAAGGAAATACAGTTTCTGAAATCGAAAAAGACGGTTTTCACATTGGTGTGCGTATCGATAACCTTGTTGCCGAAAATAATGCCTCAGCAGTCAGTATTTCCAACGGAAAATTACAAATAGAACTGGCAAATTACCTCCAAAGAAATAAACCCGACCTGTTGGTTGTTCTCGGTGACCGTTCTGAATTGATTGCGGTTGTGTCCACTGCATTATTCCAATCCATTCCCATTGCTCATTTGTCGGGAGGAGAAATTACGGAGGGAGCAACTGACAATCAGATCCGGCACGCAGTGACAAAAATGAGTCACCTCCATTTTCCGACAACGGAAATTTACGCGGAAAATATCCGCAAAATGGGAGAAGAAGACTGGAGAATTTGTGTTGCAGGCGAACCCGGC
>CBFGNC010000024.1:0-50533 GCA_965650135.1 uncultured Fluviicola sp. | reverse complement strand
ACTATTGAACTATTGAACTATTGAACTATTGAACTATTGAACTATTGAACTATTTAAATAAAAAAATATGAATTGGGGAAAAGGAATAATCATAGGAATGGGTCTCTTCATGGGGTTCATCCTGACAATGGTAGTGATCATGATGCGTCAAAAAATCGATTTGGTGGAAGAGGATTACTACAAACGTGAGTTGAATTATGAAGATCAGCTTGCCGCACAAAAAATGTATGCCACATCCGTGGGTAAAATTTCTGTAACAAGCGAAAAAAACGGTTTACATGTTTATTTTTCCTCCGGGTTTCAGAAGGATGATGCAACTATCACCCTGCGACGTCCGAATGACAAAAGCAAGGATCTGGTGCTTACCATACGGCCAATTGATGAAGTGACCATTCCAACGTCAACTTTTCCGAAAGGACTATTTACCATTACGGTTAACGGTTCGATTCAAGGTAAACCCTATGAAATGTCCGAACAAGTAACAATCAGGTAATGATTTTCCTGGTCAATTCATTTATTCTGGGGCTGGCAGGTTCGTTTCACTGCATCGGGATGTGCGGGCCAATTGCCCTCGCCCTCCCATTAAACAGGAAATCCTCTGCAAGTATCCTGATCGGAATTCTGACCGCAAATACAGGGCGTATAATCACTTACACCTTACTTGGATTGCTTATCGGAAGTATCGGTTTTTCCTTGCATCTGTTCCGGCTATTCCAAGTGCTAAGTATACTCTTTGGAGTGGCCCTGATTTTCATTGCATGGCGTAAACAGGTACTCAAGCGGTTTGAATTTCGGGTTCCGGGTTTTCAGAATTGGGTTTCAGGAAAAATGACGCTTCTATTAAAACAGAACGGACCACTCAAATTATTCGGTATCGGTTTTCTGAATGGCCTGCTGCCTTGCGGAATGATTTTCCTGGCTCTTGCGAATGCGCTTTTGGCTGAAAATCCGATTGGAAGTGCGGCAGCAATGGCAGCCTTCGGATTGGGAACACTTCCGGCACTTTTGGCTGTCGGTTTTTTCGCGCAAAACATCAATCAGGCATTCCGGAAAAAACTTTCTTCAGCCTTTCCTTACCTCCTATCTGTAATCGGGATATTGGTGATTTTGCGCGGTGCGAACTTGGGAATTCCCTATCTGAGCCCGAGAATGGAGCAACAAACCGGCATTGACAATCAAAAAACAGTACGGATTGATTGTCATACTCCCAAACACTGAAATCACTTCTTCAATTTATCGCGTTCCTCGCCTAATTTCCGTATACGAAAGTCGGTATACCGGATGTATTTCTTCTTTCCATGATTTTCAATCAGATTCTGCCGGATTCCCTGATATAGGTAAATCGCATTTTCATAATCCGACTTCAGCAAGAGCTGTTTCCGTTTTGTTTTCTTATCGATCACTTTATTGATACGGACTTCCAAAAGTTTCAAACTTGCCCCTTTCACCTTTTTATTGAATAACTGGGCGGCAAAAGCTTCATCCAACAATTGCTCTTTCCAATCCTTCATCAATCGTTTATTGAGAATGCTATCACCTGTGGGAATTTCATTCGTGTTCGATATGTGCCACAAAAAACGGTGATATCGGAAATCTGTATAAGAGCGTTCCTGATTTACCAATTGAAAAGCCGGATCTGCAGGAAGGTGAATTATTCCAAACTTGACAGGATCTGTAAACAAGAAGTCATAATCGATCGCATCTTTATCGAACTTCTTTTTGGTGAAATGCTGCATGCCGAAAGTCACATCCAAGAGATACCAATTTCCATCAATGCGAACCACGTTCCAGGCATGATTATAGTAATTCTTCCTTACCGGATGAAAAAGATTAAAGTTCCGGGAGTAACCCGAAACGCGATAACATCCGATATCCAAGCTATCGCATAAAGTGACAAAAAGATTCGCAAAATCACCACAAACGCCTTTTTTCTTTTTAATGACTTCAGAAAGGTACAATTCGCGCTTGATTTCCCGTTTATAAATGAGTTTCAACCGGTGCAGATCATATTTGTAGGAACCGGCAATATAGGTGTAAATAGTATATACACGTTCCAATTCGGTTTTACACGAATCACCAATCAAATGGCCCACCTTTTTCCAGGAACGATCTTCTTTTGAGGCAAGCCTGGCAATTTGATTCAAACGGGTGGTATCCAAAACCTGAACCGGTAAAACAAATACTTTCTCCTGGCTAAACAATTGAAAACCGATCAAAAACAAATATAAAGTCAGGAAGTACTTCTTCAAGGCAACAACGTATTTTAGGTTTTGCAAAATTAACCCATTATTCCTGTTTTTATCTTAACGGAAACTATTTTAAAAACGGATGAACATCTTCATCACAGTACTGCACTTCGCTTCCCGAACGTTTTGGAATATAAAGCACTTTCTGGTCTTTTCGCCTGATCTTGTTCCTCGACGATTGAATACTGCTTGTCACCACGATCTTATCGTAAATCAACGGAATGAAGATAGTTCCTTTCCGATCGACAAAACCGAATTTGGAATTGTCCATCACCAAGGCATAACCGCAATACAGGTCATTGAACTGCCCGATACTGTCATACTGCAATTCCCATGCAGCTCCTGTAAGCGACGATTTTTTACTACGGGCATCAATTTTTTCCTCCATCATCACTTTCCCATCCAACTTGTCGTTTGTATAACCAAGCACTTTTTGATTTTTTTGAGACAAAGAAACTGTATCAAGTTGCGACTTGTTGAGCTGCATCTTTAACCCGCTGGTTATCTTAGGATCCGACTTCTCCCTATTTGAAACTACCTGATCAATATTCGGTTTTTTGTCCAAGACCAGCGAAACCTTACTTTGGGCTGATCTTTCATCTACCGTTGTCCAATCAGAAGAGTGAATAAGAGAACTTTTGTCTCCCGCTTGGTTTGGTTGATTGATGAGTGTATCTCCTAAAGGAATTGATTCTTGGTGAGCTTCTTCTATGTTATTTTCCGCAAGAGATTCGCGCTTTGGTTCACTTGTTTCAGGACCTTTCTTGTTTTGAACCCAATAAACGATTCCTAAAGTTGTAACAGCAGTCACCACCACACCAATGGTGAATTGTTTGATCCGCAGATTGCGCAGATAGGCTTGACCTGTTTGCTTGATCACCAATCGCTGGGATGCACGTTTTGCAGCGGACCGGATAAGTTGATGCATTTCCAGTTCCTCCCGGAGTTCCGGATCAAGTTGCAATTGTTGTTCAAAAGCCATTCTTCCCTCTTCCGAAAGTTCATTCTGCAGGTACAATTCTATGAGTTGATTCCAATTTGTTTCCATGTCTTATGCTTTAATCGATTCAACCCTAATTTCTTGTTCCTGGATCAATTCCTTAGCTTTTTGCAAGCAACGGTATTTTTGAGCTTTTGCAACTTTATCATTCCGCAAACCGATCTTTTTGGCAATATCCACCATGTTCCATCCCAATCCGTAAAACAACTGCAGCAATTCCTGGCATTGCGCACCCAGTTTCTCCAACGTTGATTCCACCTCCCGAATTTTCATCTCCTTCTCAAACCAGGCATCTTCCGTTGCTTCAATGTGTTCAGGCAATTCGGTGGAAAGGTGTTTTTGCGCTTTCCGTGCTTGGTTGTACCACAACAATTTGCAGGTATTGCGCACATAGAAAAACGGTTCAACAGTGAGTTCAAAATCCGAAGACTCGCGTTTGCGGACGTAGATAAGAAGGGCTTCCTGGAAAACATCTTCCGCACTCACCGAATCGCAGCCCAAAGTCTTCAGGTAACGACGTATATCCGGCCATTTTCGATAGAGCTGTTTCAATTCCTGTTGCATAGTTACGGTTCCAATCATGGAGGTATTTTCGTTCTAATGTTGAGAAAGTGAAAAGGTAAACAATAATTTGAAAAATGAAGAAGTGAGAATTGAAAAGTTAGAATGGAGAATTGAAAAGTGGAGCATCTAAATTTGAAACTATTGATTAAATTGCCTGAATGAAATACCTGTTACTGATCTCATTTCTTTATCCAATGATTTTATTGGCTCAAAATGAGCAGGCAGAAAAACTATTGAAACTTTTTGAACATTATCAAGATGAAAAAAATTATGATTCTGTCATTGTGATAGGTCAATATTTGAAGAGTCTGGACCGGAAAGTTGCAAAAGAATATCATTTGGATTATGAACTTACTTATGCTGCATTCAGAATAAAAAATTATGAAGAAGCGGTAAGAGGCTCTAAAAGAATAATTCCAAGATTTTATATTAAATCTCACTTTAATCGGGAATCTTTCGAAAAGAACATGAGATATCAGAGACTTTGTTTTGAGCTTGCCGATTATTATCATCAGGCTGAGAATTACAAAAAGGAATATCACAACATTTCTTTGATTAACCGCAAGTTTGATTTCTTAAGATGTGGAGTTGGAAAAGAATACTGGAGAATGAAACTTTACGATCGGATGATTGATTGTTCAAACAAACTGGGGAAAACAAAACGGGCAAAGCGCCTCGAAATACAGCGCGATAAAATTGAATAGAATCATGAAAATGGCCTTAAGATCATTTCTATTTATCTGTTTTAGCTTCATGCTAAACACTTCTTTTTCCCAAAAGGACAAGGAGCAAATCCTTGCGCACTTTGATTACGTGGATTATTATCCCGATTCGGCGATTCGATCAGCGCATAAATTTACCGGTATTTCGCTGGAAAGATTTACAGTTAAATTCAATGAAGCAGGAATGCCTGTTGCAATGGGCAACTATAAAAAAAGTAAACGAATTGGTATTTGGATCTATTCAGACGGCTCATCGGATAATTTTATTGAAGAGAAGCCAAACGATTTATTTTATGATTTTTCGAGGAATCAATTAAATCCCACTGAAAAATACCACGGAGACATGATGCCGGGTTGTGGTACAGGCATGTATCAAGCAAGAATGAAATTCAAACAGAAATATCAAAACTTATTCGATCCGAAAGGAAAAATAGATTGGTGAAAACGATGTGAAACCTGTAAGCCCAAGTGTTAAATCCTGAACCTTTTGATACTCTATATATGCTCTATATATACTTAAAAGATGTGGAGATTATGTTTTACCGTTAAATTAGTTAGAAATGGTACGGGGTTTATTTTTCCCGCAGACGAGCGCAGAAGAACACAGAAGTTTGATAAAAAATGTTAGTTTAGTAGCGTAGAACATCTTAACCGGTTTTACAACAACTACTAAGAACAAACACTATAAACTCACTGAATGAAATGAATACAACTGATATTAACTTGGCAATAGATAATATTGCAAAATTTGGAGATACTGACATATTTCCATATCCAATAGAAAAACTTATTTTTTTTGATAAAAAGCAAGAAATCTGCAATTTAATAAATACTATTAATTCAAACTTCACCAACTATTTAAATCTAAACCCACCTGTTAATGTCAACACATCAGTGCCACTTGGATATACCGGATTTCGTTGGGCAACACAAATAGATCCGGTCTGGAATGTTTACTTTCTATCAGCTGTAATTAGTATCGCAAGTCACATTGAACAAACTAGAATAAGAAAAGAAGAGAATATAATTTATTCTTATCGATTTGCACCAGATTCTGAAACTTCAATGCTATTTGACAAAAACTATAACTGGCTAAGATTTCAATCTGACTCTTTAAAGTTCATTAGAGAAAACGAAGATTATAATTTTGTTGTAATTTGTGATATCGCTGACTTTTATAGTCGAATTTATCATCATCCTTTAGAAAATGCTCTTGAAAGATTACCTACTGGAAATGATACTCCAAAAAAATAAAAAAACTAATCCAAAAATTTTCGAATACTAAATCTTACGGTTTACCTATCGGAGGAGAGGCAGCAAGAATATTAGCAGAATTAGTTCTAAATAATACTGATCGGTTAATGAATAGTAGAGGAATAAAATTTAAACGATTCGTAGACGATATTCACATTTTTTGTAAATCAATAGAAGAGGCTCACTCTGCACTCAATTTTCTAGCAATGAAACTTATGAGAAATGAAGGCTTAACCTTGCAAAAGCACAAGACTCAAATTCAGTCAAGAATTGAATTTGATAAATTAGTTTCTTCTAGAATCAATGCTGAAAGTGATAGCGAAAAGGAAAAAGAACGGGCTAAATTCATGTCCTTACCCATCAATTATGACCCATATTCTGACACGGCAGATGAAGACTACAGAAAAATAAAAGAACAATTGGATGAATTTGATATCGTCGGACTATTAAATGACGAATTGAAAAAGGTAAGAATTCATCAACAATTTGGAAAAAGACTTATCAAAACTTTTGATTTGCTTCAACCCGAAATAATTTCTAGAGCATTTGATTCTATAACCTCGAAATTCGAAACTTTATATCCTATTTTTCCTGCGATAATGCAATCTGCGTATAAAAATTTCGATCGATTAGAAAATGAAACAAAGAACAACTTATTATCAAGACTTAGAAGCCTTGTGAATGAAGATTCTTATATTATTCAATCAGAAATAAACATAACCTATTTATTAAGAGTTTTAGGACTAGAGAATTCATTGTTAAATGAAGAAACTGTAATAAAGGCTTATAATAACTTTTCTGAAAGTATTTTAATCAAAAGCATTGTAATTCAAATAATGACGCGCTGGAGAGCATATCACTGGCTAACAGACAAAAAAGATACTTTTTCTACAATGAATAAATGGGAACGTAGAATGTTCATCGTTGCAGCTAATTTTCTTGGAGATGAAGGGGATCATTGGTTGACTCACAACAAAAGGGAATTTACAGATATTGAAAAAATAATCATGGAATGGGCGAAAGAAAAATCTGCTCTTCCTACTTGGACAATGCCGTTATGATTTCAGAAAAAACATTTATTAGATACTACTCAAGTTTTTGGGAGCAATTACTACCTGGAGTTGATCATTATATTAGAATGATTAATTCAGGCTTTAAAGAGCGTTTATTCACACCAATAAACATAGAAGACATTTCGACTAGGAGAGCACTAATAAACAATATTGCATTTAGATTATTCCATAAAATAACTACGCAATCAATGTCTCTAAATGATTTAAACCAATTATCCTCAGAATCAGAAAACTTAAAACTTTTAAAAGTAGAAATTAGCCAACAAATGGCATTTTTAAATAATGCACAAAACTTCAACCTTAATCTTAATGCTAATGAAATTCAAATAATTAAAATTCTCACCAAAAGACTTTGTGAATTTTCAGAATCAAAATCCAATTTAGAGGTATATCCAAAATTTCAAGGATGTGGATTATTATTTAATTGCTTTGGAGACATTAAATATGACAATACACTAGTTGAAATCAAAGCTGGTGAAGGGAGTTTTTCAAGACAAGATATCTACCAATTAATTACTTACGGTGCACTAAACTACATTTCTGATGATGCTTTTCACTTTGAGAAATTTCAGTTGGTAAATGTGAGAACCGGAGTTGTTTGGACAGAAGAAATCGAGACTATTTGTGAAATCACTGGTGGAGCATCGTCTGCAGAAATTTATTCAGAAGTAGTGAACTATATCTCTAACAATTATAGATCAATATAAATCCATTCATTTTCTTTAAAATTCCCTAATTCTCACCCAACATTTATCCACTATCTTTGATTTTTAGCTATCTTTTTCAAAAAACGAACTAAATGGATGACGTTGACAATGTCGAACTGACGTATTTAAGCATAACAGATTACGAAGCTCTGAAGGAAGCCATGGTGGAATCTTACACCGGGTTGGCGAATCCTTATTGGACCAGAAAACAGGTGGAAACACTGATCAATCAATTCCCGGATGGACAAGTGGTCATCAAGGTGAACGGGCAGATTGCGGGTGTGGCGCTTTCCATCATTGTGGATTCTTCCAAATACGAGCATTTACATACTTACAAACAGATTACCGGAAATTATACCTTCAGGACACATCGCCCCACTGGAAATGTGTTATATGGAATCGATGTATTTATCAAAAAAGAATTTCGCGGGTTGCGACTTGGCCGGCGTTTGTACGATTATCGCAAGGAATTGTGCGAGAAACTGAATCTCAAAGGTATCGCTTTCGGCGGGCGTATTCCAAACTACCATCAGTACGCCAAACAGATGTCGCCCAAAGAATATATTGAAAAGGTGAAACGCAAAGAGATCCACGATCCGGTATTGGATTTCCAGATGTCGAATGATTTTCACCCGTCCAAGATCCTGAAAAATTACCTGGAAGGCGATGCTTACTCGAAGGATTATGCCGTTTTGCTGGAATGGGATAACTTGTATTACGAAGTAAAAAGCGAAGCTCCAAGTGCCATTAAGACCGTAGTTCGTTTGGGGTTGATACAATGGCAAATGCGGCCCTACTCCAACCTGGATGATTTAATGCAACAGGCGGAATATTTCGTTGACGCCGTTTCGGGTTACCGCTCTGATTTTGCCTTGTTCCCTGAGTTCTTCAATGCTCCGTTAATGGCAGAAAATAACCATTTATCGGAACCTCAGGCTATCCGTGAATTGGCTCAATATACTCACGATATCGTACAGCAATTTTCCAAACTGGCCATCAGTTACAACATCAACATCATTACGGGAAGTATGCCCGAAATGCAAAATGACCGCTTGTACAATGTAGGATATCTGTGTCACCGGGACGGAAGGATCGAGCGCTTTGAAAAGATTCACGTGACACCCGATGAAGCCAAAGTTTGGGGAATGGAAGGCGGAAATTACCTGCATGTTTTTGATACGGATTGCGGAAAAATCGGTATCCTGATCTGTTACGATGTGGAATTCCCTGAACTCAGCCGCTTGCTCGCAGATGAGGGCATGGACATTCTCTTTGTCCCTTTCCTTACAGATACACAAAACGGTTATTCACGTGTACGCAATTGTGCCCAGGCGCGTGCCATCGAAAATGAGTGTTATGTGGCAATTGCAGGAAGTGTTGGAAATTTACCCAATGTACACAACATGGACATCCAATACGCGCAATCCATCGTGTTCACTCCGTGCGACTTTGCTTTTCCATCAAACGGGATCAAGGCCGAAGCGACTCCGAATACAGAAATGATCCTCATTGCAGATGTCGATATCACCTTGTTGCGCGAGTTGAATCAATTTGGATCCGTTAGAAACCTGAAAGACAGAAGAACGGATATCTTCGATCTGAAGAAGAAGAAACGGAAAGATAATTCGTAATTAATTCAGTATATTTGTAGCCGAAAAAAAGATCCTTTAATCATGTGAAATAACATTTCTTTCTAAAACATAGGCGGTAAACCGCAGAGTTGTTTGCCGTAATTCGTCAATCTCAAGAAAGAAATCATGATTATTCTTCAAAATAGTACTTATCAACATCCCAATAAGGATCTGTTGTTTGAGAATCTCAATCTGACAATCCAAAATCAAAGCAAATCAGCCCTCGTTGGAAACAACGGTACGGGCAAGTCTACCTTGTTGAAAATTATCGGTGGACAAATTCAGCAAACAGCCGGATTTTTAACGGTCGAGGCTGAACCCTATTTTATTCCGCAACAGTTCGGTCAGTACAATCATCTCACCATTTCACAGGCATTGCAGGTAGAAGACAAGTTGAAGGCTTTTGCCGAAATCCTTTCCGGAAATGTCACGGAAGAAAATTTGAATACACTTCATGATGATTGGACCATCGAGGAACGGTGCGAATCAGCACTCATTCAATGGCAACTAGGCAAGTTGGATTTGAACCGGCGGTTGGATTCACTCAGCGGCGGACAAAAAACAAAAGTGTTTTTGGCAGGAATTTCGATTCATCAACCGGAACTGATCCTGATGGATGAACCGACCAATCACCTGGACCTGGAAAGCAGACAAATGCTCTACGATTTCATCCTGAACACAAGTGCTACCCTGCTCATTGTAAGTCATGACAGGAAATTGCTCAATTTATTGGACACCATCTGTGAAATGGCCAAAACCGGAATCCGGGTTTACGGCGGGAACTACGATTTCTATGCGGAACAGAAAGAAATCGAGCTTCAGGCACTTCAAAACGAAGTGAAGAATGCAGAAAAAAGCCTGAAGAAAGCCAAAGAAAAGGAACGGGAAACAATGGAACGCCAACAAAAACTGGATTCGCGTGGAAAACAAAAACAGGAAAAGTCTGGGGTTGCACGCATCATGATGAATACCATGAGAGACCAAGCTGAAAAGAGCACCGCAAGAGTGAAAGGAATCCATTCGGACAAAATCGATGGCGTCTCCAATGAGTTACAGCAAGCCCGGTCCAGGTTACCCGGATTTGACCAAATCCAATTCGGGTTCGAACATTCTTCCCTTCACCGGGGCAAGATCCTGTTCAAGGCCGAAAAAGTAAACGTGAAGTATGGAGAAACCGATATATGGAAGAATCCTTTGACAATTCAAATCACCAGTGGTGAGCGCATTTCAATTCAAGGTTCAAATGGTTCTGGAAAAACGAGTTTATTGAAGTTGATTTTGGGTGAATTACATTCTGAAAACGGCACCATTCAGCGCTCTGTCAATTCCATTGTCTACATCGACCAGGATTATTCCCTGATAGATGTTCGGAAGACTGTTTATGAGCAGGCTCAAGCTTTTAATACGACTTCTCTCCTGGAACACGAAGTGAAAATCAGATTGAATCGCTTCCTGTTTCACAAAGAAACCTGGGACAAATCTTCTAATGACCTGAGTGGCGGTGAACGCATGCGCTTGTTACTTTGCTGTCTGACCATTTCAAACAAGGCACCCGACATCCTTATACTGGACGAGCCAACCAACAACCTGGACATTCAGAACAGTGAAATCCTTACTGCCGCGATCAATCAATATCATGGCACAATCATTGTTGTTTCGCACGATGAAATTTTTCTGGAACAACTGCAAATTGATACCATGATCAATTTGTAAGTTCAAAAGGTTTAAACAGTTCAATTTGAACATTTGAACATTTGAACATTTGAACATTTGAACCTTGTAACATTTAAACTATTTTTGTTAAAACAACACTATTATGAAAGTACTACTCGCATTTGGCATTTTATTTTTTGGAACAAGCCAGGCATTTTCACAACAGGTTTATTCTGTCGATTACGAATCACAGGCAGATGTCAAAGTATTTGTTGTAGGTTATGAATCCCAAGCGGATTTGAAGGTCTACAAAGTAAAATATTCTTCCCAGGCCGGAGATAACGACGGAAAATGGTTCTTCGTGGATTACCAGAGTCAAGCTAAAAAATCGATCTATTTCGTGAAATATGAAAGCCAAGCAGATCTGAAAATCTTTTTTGTGGATTACGAAAGTCAGGCAGGCTGGAAAAACAGCAGCAAGAAGCAGCTCATGTATTAATTGAAAATGGGTAATTGAGAATTGAAAAGAAGGAATCATCCTTTTAAACTTTTCAATTCTCAATTTTCAATTAACTTCGTAGTATGTCTTGGCTAAAGAATCTGGTTAAATATTATTTCAGCAAACGCATTCATCGCGATAAACTACACCCATCCGTTGGAATTCAACAGCGCGCTCTGATGCATCAATATCGCGTTGCGCAGGCAAATAAACAAGTTCCTGCCTTCAACACAACCGGGTTCAAGGTCTTCTCGCAATTCGAAGAAGATGGATTGTTGCTTTTCCTTTTTTCTTTGATCGGAGAAGGAAGCAAGACCTTCATTGAAATCGGTTCCAATGATGGAATCAATAGCAATTGCAGCAATTTAGCCATTCATTTCGGCTGGTCGGGTTTGTTTTTTGAAGGAGACCAAAAACTGATTCGTCGCGGGGAAAAATTCTATTCCAGGATTCCAACTCCCTATCATCCGAAACCGAAATACATTCAGGCAATCATTAAACGCGAGAATATCAATCAGTTGGTAGAAAAGGCCGGTTTGTCGGGTGAGATCGAACTGCTTTCCATTGATATTGATGGAAACGACTATTGGGTTTGGGATGCGCTTACGATTGTCCAGCCAAAAGTGGTTATTATTGAAACGCATACGGAGTTTGGCTTGGAGAACATCGTAGTGCCTTACGATCCAAATTACATGTATCCGGGAAAACATCCGATCTATCATGGAGCAAGCGTTATTGCTATGAATAACCTGGCTAAAAAGAAAGGGTATCGCCTGATTGGCGCAAATGATCTGGGGATGAACCAGATTTATATCAGAAAAGATTTACTTTTAGACGAACTTCCTACCGTTTCACCCGAATCAACTTTGTGGCATCCGAAAGCAAAATCGGATTATTCAAAGTTTAATGAGATTAAGGATTGGGAATACATTAAAGGTTAGATTATGATAATGAAAACACTTTTTTCGAAACAAGCTTTGGACAAAAGCATTGATCGGATCAATCAATTACAGGCAGACAAGCAACCACTTTGGGGAAAAATGAATGCCACACAGATGTTGGATCATTGCAGTGAAACCATGAAAGTAGCCCGCGGGGAAAAGGAATTGAAACGGATTTTCCTGAGTTATGTATTGGGGGGCCTGATGAAGAAATCATTCTACAATGACAAACCTATTCCCAGAAATAGTCCGACCCACAAGGATTTCATCATGACGACCACTTCTGATTTTGAAAAAGCGAAAAAAGAACTGATTGATCATTTGGTAGCTTTTCAAGAAGGTGGAATGGAAAAATGCACATCGGCTCCTCATTCCTTTTTCGGGAACATTACAAAAGAACAGTGGGGATTGGGAATGTATAAGCACCTGGATCATCATTTACAACAATTCGGAGTATAGAAATGGAATTTATTGACCAGGCACTGGATGATTACTGCGTTGCCCATACGAGTGCAGAATCTGCCTTATTGGCAAAATTGAATCGCGATACACACGTAAACATCCTGCAACCGCGCATGTTGAGCGGACATTTTCAAGGACGTTTACTGAGCCTGCTTTCCAAAATGATCCGACCGGAACGCATTTTGGAAATCGGAACCTATACGGGCTATTCTGCATTGTGTATGGCGGAAGGATTGACAGAAACGGGAAAGATCATCACCTTGGATATCAATGCACAATTAGAGGATTTTGTACGTTCATATATTTCAGAAAGTGACTATGCATCCAAAGTGGATTACCGGATCTGCAATGCCATGCAAGAAATTCCGCAACTCGATGAGCAATTTGACCTTGTCTTCATTGATGCAGATAAAATGAACTACATCAATTACTACAACCTGGTGTTCGATAAAGTGAAATCGGGCGGATATATCTTCTCTGACAATGTTTTATGGTCCGGGAAAGTCGTTCAGACAGAAGGAAAAATCGATAAGGACACTCAATTATTGAAAGAATTCAACGAACTGATCCAAAACGATCCGCGTGTTGAAAACATCCTGCTTCCGATTAGAGACGGAATTATGATCGCTAGAAAAAAATAATTGACAATGTAAAATGGATAATTGAAAAGTGTTAATCTGCTTTGTCAGATTTTATCGAAAGCAGTGCTTTCTCTTCTTTACAATTTTACATTCTCAATTTTTAATTCTTCTAAAGTCCTTTTAAGTATTTCTTTACTTCTTTCGATTTCGCATAATCTACCGGGAATATTAAAACCTTACTGTATTGGATGAATGTTGATTTTATTTAGGTCGAACAACTGCCGTTTCTTTTTCTAATTCCACATCTGTCAATTTACTTTTCGAAACAAACCTTCCTTCTTTGAATTCATAAGTAAGCAAATCGTATCCGTCGTAAGTCGTACCTACCCCGGCATTCTTGAATGGAAGCGCAATTTTCAGAACTCCGGTGAATACCTTTCCATTCAGAAATAATTCGTGTGTTTCCAGGTTATTCAGGAACTTACTGTATTCCAGGAATAAATCATCCGTTTCTGTCGTTTTTCGGTTCGAAACATAATAATGAACCACTTTAAAAGTATTCTTCCCGTCTATCTTTTTGGGAATTGCTTTGGTAGTGAGAAACAGTTTCTTCTTTTCCGTTACAATATTGTTGGAACAAATAGTGAAATACGTCCTTCCTACTTTTTGCTCCTTACAATCCGTTTGGGCAGTTCCTTTCATTGGAATAAAGGAACAAAGTAGTAAAAGTGCAATGCTGTATTGGAGAAATTTAGTTTTCATCGGTTTCAATTTTGATTCATTAAAAATATGAATTTTCATGGCGAAACTTAAGAAAAAATTGTGCCAAAAAAGTAAAATTGAAAACGGAGAATGGAAAATTGAAAAGACGAGATTTATCTAAGTATGTTGATAAAAAGTAACTATTAACGCAACTTTTTAAATTCTTTACTCTTTTCAATTCTACATTTTCAATTATCAATTGAACATTTTCTTCGAAAATGAGTAACCTTTTCGCTGAAAATACGATATAGTATTTGGGCATAATTATTGCCTGATTGAACCGTATTTTAATGCATATGTGGAAGAACTACTTATTTATTGCAGGAATTTCTCTTGCTTTCAACAACTCATTTTACGCTCAGGAAGAAGATCCGTCCTGTCTGTTACCTTCAAAAAAGGTTCAAAAACTCATAGATGCCGGAAAAAATGCTCCCGATGGAAAGACGGCAGCAGAGAACTTTGCCAAAGCGATTGAAGCAGAACCGGACAATGCAGGAGCTTACTATGAATTCGGAATGTATGCCTACAACGCAGGTCTGAAATACTACGAAACCGTTGCCAATCCCGCTACAGGCGACAGAAGCTTCCTAAGAGCGGAAGAATTATTTGAAAAAGCAGCTGAATTGTGTCCTGATTATCATTCCAATATCTATTATTACCTGGGAGTTATCAATTATACCCAGGAACAGAAGGAAATTGCAATCAATTGGTTTGAAAAATTCATTGCGTTCAAGAACACTGATAATTCACGCTATGGAGAAGAATATACCAAGCAACTCGCCGATGTGAAAAAGCTGTTGGCATCACAAAAGGAAGAAACCGAGATGCTCAGCAAACAAGTTCCTTTCAATCCGAAGAAAGTACCGAATGTAAGTACCGGAAATGACGAGTATTTCCCGATGATCTCTCCCGATAACTTATTGATGTTCTTCACCCGTAAACAGGATATGAAAAACCTGGGAGATATCGTATCTAACGTTCAGGAGGTTTACACCTACTCTATCCGAACCGATGATGGAATGGCGTTTGACGGTGGGAAAGCATTCCCCAAACCATTCAACAACGGGACGTTCCAAAGTTATGGGGCTGCAACGATGTCGGTAGATAACAAGGAAATGATCATTTGTGCCTGCAAGAAAACAGAGGTGAACGGACAACCTTATATGAATTGTGACCTGTATTCCACAACTTATCAGAAAACAGGACCGAATCCTTCAGACTATCAATGGTCTGAATTGGTGAACCTGGGACCGAAAATCAATTCTGCCGATGGTTGGGAAGGTCAACCTTCCATGTCTGCAGACGGAAACACTTTGTTTTATACTGCAAACCGGGCAACTACAAAAGATAATGATGTCTTTATCGTAAGAAGGAATGCGGATGGAACCTGGGGAGCCCCGAAACCGTTTGATGAAATCAACACAGCAGGAAAAGATAAAAGTCCGTTCCTTCACCAGGACAGTGAAACGCTTTATTTTGTTTCGACAGTTTCAGATGAGCGCAAGGGAGCCGGAGGTTTGGATATTTTCTATATGCGTGAAGAAAATGGCGTATGGAGTAAACCGAAGAATATCGGATATCCGATCAACTCCAAGGAAGATGAATTGGGTATTTTCGTTTCTACCGATGGAAAACTGGCTTATTTCTCTTCCAAGCAACAAGGAAATTGGGATATCTATGGTTTCGAATTGTATGAAGAAGCGCGACCGAAAGCAGTGACGATCATCAAAGGTGATCTGAAAGACCCAACCGGGAAACCAATTGAGAATGCAACCATTGAAGTTGCTTATGAAAATTCCGATAAGGTGGAACAAGTTCGTGTAAATGGAAATGACGGGAAATTTGCTGTAGTTGTAAAAACAGACAAACCCCAGGACATCATGGTTTCAGTGAAGAAAGAAGGTGCCGCATTCGATTCCAAACTGATCACCAAAGAAGAAATTGCGAAGAAAGAAAATCGGGTGAACAACAAACTGGAGGTGAAAGAATTGAAAGTCGGCGAAGCTTATACGATCAACGACATTCTGTACGATTACAACTCGGATGTACTTTCAACCAAATCACGCTTTATCCTTCGTGAATTCGCCCGATTCCTGAAATCAAATCCGACGATTAAAATCATGATCCAGGGACATACGGATAGCGATGGCGATGACACGAAAAACCTGGACCTTTCCGATCGACGTGCAAAAGGTGTGAAAACCTATCTTGTTTCACTTGGAATTGAAGATGACCGATTGGAAGCAAAAGGATTCGGTGAAGCGAAACCGAAAGTGGCGAATGATACTCCTGAAAACAAAGCGAAGAATCGTAGAACAGAGTTTTTGATACAGGGGATGTAACTTAATTGAAAGTTTAAAATGGAGAATTGAAAAGATATTGCAATTACTGAGTCGGGGAAACCCGACTTTTTTATTGAACTTTATAGAATTGAAAATGAACAATGGAAAATTTAAAAGCAGAAATTACAAATAGCGGTCAAAATAGCAGTTTCAAAAGCTTTTCAATTATCCCATTATCAATTCTCCATTTCTTTTCCATACTACTGCTATTCGCTTGCAATCAAAAAACGACAAATGGAAAAACCCTGGTGGTGGATGTTCGCAGTAAAATAGAATGGAAACAAGGTCATGGTCGGGGAATCAATATTCCTTTAACCGAATTGGAAAAACACAAACAAGAATTATTAAACTACGATACGGTCATTTTTGTCTGTGAAAAAGGAGGCCGCTCTCAAAATGCCATTTCTTATATGAATGCGCAAAAAGAACATACGACCATCTTCAAGAATGGCGTTTCGTGGACTTATTATAATTGAAAATGGACAATTGAGAATTGAAAAAGAGTTTAATAGCTACTTCAATTTACAGTCTCCGCTTAATTAGGTAGAAATCAAAGTTCAAAAAATGAAAGAAGAATTGAAAATGTAAAGACAAATCCTACTTTTCAATTCTCCATTTTAAATTTTCAATTACTGATTAATTACCCTGAACGAAGTTCTTCTGTTCTTTTGATGCAAGACTTCCCGTTCCGCTTTCACCTTGAAGGTATTGATATAGGATTCGACCAACATCACCGGGTTTCCTTCCGCATCCAAAACAGGTTTTTTATCCGGTCCGTATAATTGGTTCGGTTGTGTTTCACCATATCCTTTCGGGATAAGACGTTCCGGAGCAATTCCTTTTGAAACCAGGTAATCTACACACGATTTTGCCCTACGTTGGGACAGATCCAGGTTGTAGGCATCCTTCCCGCGCGAATCCGTGTGCGAATTGATCTCAACCGAGATGTTGTTGTTCAATTCAAGGAAATCAAATAATTTATCCAAAATAGCTTGGGAAGCCGGTCTCAATTTATCCGAGTTGAAATCGTATTCAATACCATCGATCTCAATCTCTTCCTGTGGAATCGGTTTCAGGTAAAAATCCCTCGTAATACTGGTTGTCTGCGTAATAGAGTTGGTATTCACACTTGTTGCGTCCGCAAAATAATTGATTTTCTGACCCTTGATGAATAGCTCAACACCATAGGAAAGTTCCTTTTCATAATATCCATTCGAATCCGTAACAATTGTATAGGGAGGAAAAACTCCACGAACATCCTTGAAAGCCAATTTCACATTCGGCAAGATCTCTTCCGTTTCCTTGTTATAGGAATATCCGCTCAAATAGATGTGAATGGGTTCATTGACTACTTCGTAAATGTCGTAACAACTTCCTCCGGTACAAGGTTCCCTGTCACTGGAGAAAAATCCTTTCGATAAACGGGAATCCCACATCATGTATGCATCATCCCTACTTGAATTGATCGGCATCCCAAGATTTGAAGGCACACTGAAAAACTCGGTTTCCCGGTCATAATGTGATTTAAAAATATCCAAGCCACCTATACTTCCATGTCCGTTCGAAGAAAAAAACAAGGTGGAGGAAACCTCATGGAAAAACGGGGTCACTTCATCTTGGTCCGAATTGATCAAAGCACCTAAGTTTTCAGGATGACCATGCGTATTTCCTGCTGAATCAATTGCAATCTTCCAGATATCCATTCCACCAAGACCTCCCGGGCGATTGGAGGAAAAATACAAGGTTTTGCCGTCCATGGAAACATAGGGCTGAATACTCTTGTAACCGGGATAATTGACAGATGAATCCAATCGATAGGCTTCGAAAAACTTCATATTCATCATTCGGGCCAGGTAAATATGCTGCTCGGTTTTCTTTTCTTCACTCCAACGCGTATAGAAAATCACATTGTTGTTATTGAAGGATCCGGCTCCATCGTTTTGAGCACTATTTAAGGGTCTTCCAAAATTCGTCGGTGCGGACCATGTGCTGTCATCATTCAGGGAAACCCAGTACAAGTCACACAGGTATTCCGATTGTTGCTTTTCATTCAGGATTACACCACCAGCTCTCGCCGAGGTGAACATCAGCTTTTGATCCTTATCAAAATACATGGTTGCAAAACTTGCCGTCCCTCTGTTGAACACGGAAGTATCCGCCATTTTAACACTTATTTGACGTGTCTTCTCAATTTCCTCTTTCGCCAGGTAACAACCCGTCATCGCCACCTGGGCAGCATGTAATAACTCATCGTCTGCTTGTGGCGAACGGATATAATCCTCAAATTGCGAAATCGCTTCATCATACTTATTGTTATTCATCAAGCTCTGAGCCAGATAATAACTATCATGCGGATAGGCTTTTTCAACAACTGTATTCTTCAAATGTTTCTCTGCATTCGGATAATCATGCAAACGATAATAACACCAAGCCACATGATGATGCAGGTATTGCTCCATGGTCACTTGCAATGAGCTGTCAACAGCAACTTTTGATTTGGAGAGTTTTTGATTCGTTACCTGGACTTCGTAAGGATAAGTCATGGTTGACATTGCCACAGAATCAGAAAGAGCCAGTTTATATTGTTCAATGGCGTTTGCGTAATCCAATTTATTGAAATACTCATTCCCCAAATAGATATACATTTTTTTTGATTGTGCCAGTGCCATACCGGACATCACCAAAAACAACAGACATATGATCTTAGATTTCATAATTGAGCATGCTATTAAAGTCGTGGACAGACTTTGTAATCGATTGGTTTTTTCTTTTTGTGCACGTACGTAAAGGACAATTCGAATCCTCCTCTACTTTTGGATGACGTGGTAAGGGATGATATATTGAAGTCATAAGCCAACTTCAGAGTATATCCATCTTTCTTAGCTCCGATTGTTGCAATCATTGCATCCTTCGCTCTGAAAATCACACCCCCCAGGATGTATGCTCCACTACCTTTCAGGAAATATCCCGCCTCCAAGGCATAGGTCTGTTCATGAAACTTCTTTTGGTTCATTATCAACACCTTTGGAATCACATAAAACAATTCTGTAATATTAACGCGGGTTCCCAAATGCGTGTACATACGCAAAGGCAGCTTACTTTCCCTCCCGAAGAATGACTCATTCGGCTGGGTCAGATTGAACAAAGAAACACCAATGAACGGATTCAGACGCGCCTGCGATTTTGAATAGTAATACAAAGCACTCGCATTCAACATGGGAATAAACTTGGATTGTGCCCCGAAGTTTTCATTCGAAACCAAGGTTTGGTCAAATTCTCCCCCATTGTTCAATGTATATTGATTATTGAAAGACAATAGCTGGTATTCCAATGATTTCTGAGTGACTCCACCCTGAAGCCCGAAATTCACTATGTGCGTTTTATTTTTATTCAAAGGAACATAATAAGCTGCAGAAAGTAACCCTTGTAAGACATTGAAATTTCCCGCTCCTGCTCTGAAATTATTGATCTGAATACCAAATCCCCATTTTTTGACAGGCATATCAAAGCTGATCAAGGCAGATGTATAGGGTTTATAATTCACGGATTTCCATTGAGTCCGGTATTGGCCATGCACCCTGAAATCTCCCTCCACCACACCTGTCAATGCAGGATTCAGAAACAAAGGAGCAGCATCATACATAGACAAATGCGCATCTTGTCCGTAAGACAATCCATTCATGAAAATGGCTAAAAAAATAATTCTGAATTTCATGACTTATCGAATTAAAGTTACGTCGCCGGATTGCTTGACAATAAAATCACTTCCCATATCTACAACAAAAGTCCAGGTATAGACTCCCAAAGGAACAGGTTCGCCTTTATAAGTCCCATCCCACCCCACATTGGAGTCATTTGATTCGAAAATCACTTGTCCCCAGTTATTATAAACTTTAAAATCAACATTTCTGAACGGTCCGCCACGAATAATAAACACATCGTTTTCCCCATCTCCATTCGGAGTGAATCCACTAGGCAGGACAGGTAGTAAGGCAATCGAGATTTCTTTTGAAACAGTATCGCTACAACCGATATTATCCGTAATTGTCAAGGTAACGATATAAACACCGCCTCCATCGTAACTATGAGTTGTAATTTGGGTATTATCTCCTTCCCCATCTCCAAAATTCCATTGCCAGGAAATAATATTTCCCGCCGTTACATCTGTGAAAGTAATATCCTGCTCTACTAAAGCCGGATTCGGATTAGCTGTAAATGCCGCGGTTGGAATGGCGTGAACATCAATTTGCTGGATCACCGTATTTGTACATCCAAAATCGGAGGTCGCTGTTAAACTAACATTGTAAATCCCACTGCTAGGAAATACAAATGATGTATTTGGCTGCGTGCTTGAACCGATTCCATTGAAATCATAAGCATAATTATCAATTGTACCTGAAGGAATAAATGATGTATTTGTGAAATTGGTAGGATACGATTCACACGCTATCGAAGCATTGAAAGAAGGAACCGGTAATGGATAAACGGTAACCGGTTTTATGACTGTATCTACACATCCATTAGTAGAAGTAACTATCATTTGCACGTTGAAATTCCCAAAACCTGTATAAGCATGCTGTGGATTTTGTGCAATGGAGTTCGTATTATCTCCAAAAGACCAGGACCAGGAAGACAGTGCTCCTACATTTGAAACGGATGCATCTGCAAAATTCATATTGCTAGCCTGACAAACATTTGTAAATGTGAAATCTGCTGTCGGGATCTTATTGAATGTAATCACGATCGTATCCTTATCCGGTGGGCAACCGAAATTCGATGTGGAAGTAAGTATTAAACTAACCGGACCTCCGGAAACATCTCCTATAGATGGATTATATAATCCGTTCAGATAAGACGGACCGGGAATGAAAGACCCGGTTCCCAATGTGGACCAGGTTCCCGTTGTATCCGCTCCGACAATATTTCCGTTCAATTGAACCATCTGATTTTGGCAATACGCCTGATCCATACCCGCATTCACTTGAGGTGGAGAGACAAAAGTTACCCGTATCGAATCATGTGCAATCGGACAAATTCCTGTAGTGGAAAGAATCACATCAATAAACCCGTTGGTGATATCTACCGGAGAAATGGTATAAAACGTATTTAAGTTGGATGGATTTGAAATAGTCCCGAATCCGGAAGTAGTCCATTGGGTAGAAAAACCTGAAGTTACCGTTCCTGTAAGGTTCAGTGTCGGGTTATTCGAACAGATGGAATCCATGGAGGTAATTGTTACTGTAGGAAAGTCAATTATCTGAATTTGCAAACTGTCCATTACTGCCAGACAGTTTCCATTATTCGTTGATTGCAGATATAATGTAACCAAACCATTGGAGATATCTGTAGTTGACAGTACATAACTTCCATTCAAGGTTGTCTGTGACGGGGAGAAACCGCCGGTTCCATTCGCTGACCATATTCCAGTCGTTGTAATCCCGCTGATAACCGGATTCAAGGCAACATCAGTTGTATTTGAACAAACCAATTGATCACCACCGGCATCAATGAAAGGAGCTTCCGTGAAGAAAATGACAACTGTATCCTGTTTATTCGGACAAGAGAAAAAGCTTCCTGTGGTGGTATAGAACAAAACCACGCTATCTGCTGTCAAATCTGCCGGAGAAGGAGTGTACGTTGTTGAAGGAGAACCAATATTTCCAAATGCACCTCCATTCCCACCACTCCAGGTGGCAGCTGCCGAATAGGAAAACGCTCCCGTAATCGGAACTGCTCCTACATTATTCTTACAATAAGAATCATCTGCTCCGGCATTCGCTTCAGGAGATTGGATAAAATTCACGACCATCGTATCTCTGACCGGATCACAATTTCCAGTGGAAGCAAGGACAAATGTCAGCGTTCCTTGCGTATAATCCGAAGCAGAAGGAACATAAGACGTGGATAAATCCGTTGAATTAACAAATGAACCAGCACCGTTGATCACACTCCACTGACCTGTCGTTGAGCCACCTTCAACGGAACCATTCAATAACACAGCGGGGTCTCCGTTACAAAGTGTGGTATCATTTCCTGCTTTCGTATATACTTTTCTATTAAAGGCAGACATATAATGGTAATAACATCCGGAACTCGAACCACCATTAATTACTCCCATTCCAAAATATTCACTCGAGTTGGTAATAAGGTTGGAAGAACCAGCCGGAATATCCGTCGTATTAAAAGTTATCTGAGCACCACTCCAAAAACCAGCAGTTCCCGGTACAGGACTGAATGCGGAACCCGGAACAAGTGTGGAACTTCCGTTTAATACAAAGCTATTGATAGCCGATGTGGGACATAAAAGATTCAGGATAAATGTTTGAGCATTAGTTCTTGTAAAACTGACCTGGCTTGATCCCGCACAGTTAATCGGAGGAAGCAATGCCTCTCCAACCTCGCATCCAAAACCACTAGCCTGCAATACGTATACGTTTTTGTCCGCGTCCACATAAGCCAAAGCTTCCGTGGCTGTGAGGACATATTTCCAGGTATCTCCCTGGTTCAATAATTGTGTAAAGGTTCCCAGGTTGGTAGTAACCGATACGAATGTGAAGTTTTGAGTTGCAACGATAAAGATTCCCTCATCGGAAGTCGCAAACATATTTCCTCTATTTACAATATAATTTGTACCTACCACATCCACAGGAACAATCTGGTCTCCCATCAAATCACGGCAACCACCACCGGAGTTCGTTACCGAGTCATCGGAAACAGTGACAGCAATCGGTTTATCGGAAACAACAATGGTACCTCCTAAGTTATTCCCGGGTGTATTAGTTGCCTGTGAGGTGTTTTCTACCGTATAAGTCTGTCCTTTATTGAGCATTACAGAGTAAGTAACTCCAATTGGATGCCCTACTACGGTTGCTTTCGGCGTAATCCAGACAGTGGTATTATCTTCCGTCGCGACGATACAGATTATTGATTTCGGTTGAATCGGAGCATAATTTCCATTTGCCCACGAATTTTGAAAAGGACAAACAAACTCGGTTCCAAGTGCATTCTGCCCCTTTAGTGAATACGTTTCGGGGTTATTGACAATGGTAACAACCTCATAAACAACCGTTATAAGTGTGTCAGCCTCGATTTTGATCCCATAATTCAATACGTTGTCTGCAGGTTTGGATTCCAAAGTATTAACAATCGCATCCAGAAAAAGTGAACTTAGTGAATTTGCCGGAACCACAAAAGTGGAATCATATGTTCCAGCCGGTTGGTATACCCGAACAGTTGTCGGTGCATTGAATGTGGAGATTCGCAATGCCAAAGGAGTATTCCCGGCGTGACTAGGTGTCACCCACGGTGCAGCGAACCAAAAGACCGAGTCAATTTGACCTTTACTCTCAAATGATCCGACCGTAAACATCAAAGCTAGTAGCAGTATTATCCGACGTAATTTCATAAGCTCTAAATTCATCCTACTATTTATTCTTATCGATTTCCTTTTGGATATCTTCCAGAATACTATTATTCAATTTATCATCTTCCTCCTCTAACGAAGGTCTGTTTTTCGTAATAATGAATGAGATTCCTATTTCATGGGAACCTGCACTATATTTTCTCAACTTGGTATAGCTGTAGTCATAACCATACGTTATCGCCAAACGACTTTTCAACCTGATACCCAGAAAAATCCCCATCGCATCCTTTGTTCTAAAATTCAAACCGCCAAAGAACTTATCCTTGTAAGTCAATTGTGCCAGAATGGAAATCTGAGAAGGGACCGGTTTGGTGTATCTGAACAGGATTGCAGGTCTCAATTCCCAATTTTTCTTAAACACAAACTTGTATGAACTCATGAATGTGTAATGGAACTGCAAATTCTGATTGTATGAATTGAAATTCAATCCTTTCCCAATCAAATGATCGATGGTACCGCTGAACTCAAACTTGTCACTGTACAATCTGAAACCGGTATTTACGTCAAACGCATTTCCCGAATAACTGTTTCCGGTAAAAATGGGATCACCCGGATCAGCAATAACTGCATCATATAAACGAACACGGTACTGAACAAAACCCGGACGGATACCTAAGCCCATCTTCCATTTCTTGTTCATCTTGATCTGGTATCCGTAATTCAGGTATACTCCTGTCTTCCCCAACAAACCTGTCTGTTCGGTCAGTAGTTGTATCCCATAACCATGTTTTGCCTTATTCTTGAACGACCCGTGAAAATTCAAATAGAAATTTTTGGGAGCATCCTTAAATCCAACCCATTGATTTCTATTGAAAAAGCTCACTTCGTGGTAATTCGTACTCCCAACATATGCGGGAGAGTAATGCAATGGATTTGCGAACACATTTGTAAATAAACTTTGTTGCTGTCCGTATGAAACAAAGAACAGAATAACAAATAAGCTTGTGATAAAATTCTTCTTGCTCATCTTAATCTCGTTTTCTTAACACCATTAATACTCCTTTGTAGATATCCGGATCAGCATTTGCATTCAGCTGGATCACATACAAGTAATTTCCGTCCGGAACCGGCTCACCTTTATAGGTTCCATCCCATGGATTGTCATAACCATCCGATGTGAAAACGGTTTGTCCCCATTCATTATAAATTTCAATATGCGCATTCGGATAACCCAATTTCAAGAAGTCCAGTTTCCATACATCATTTGAACTATCTCCATTGGGAGAAATAATCGTTGGAATCAAAGTGCTGATTTCATTTGTAACGGTATTGATTGCTACAAATCGAATTGCACTGTCGATACAACCCAGTGCATTCGTAATTTGAAGCACGATATAGTAATTGCCATTTCCATAATATGTATGGCTTGGGTCCATTGCAGTTGAAGAAGATCCATCTCCAAAATTCCAAGAATAAGTTACCGCGTAGTCTGATGTATCAATGAAATTAAACACTGCCCCGATATTCATTCCTCCGTTTGAATTATAAAAGAATCCGGCATCCGGTAAGGGGTCAATAACTATAGGTGTAACAATCGTATCCGAACAACCGTTTACGGTGGAAACAATATGTGTAATGGTATAGGTTCCTGCACTTGCAAATTGCTGGCTCACATTAGCCAAAGCCGCAGAACCTTGTCCGCCAAAATCGTAAAACCAATAATTGATGGTTTCCGAACTGGTGGAAGCATCCGTGAATGCAACCGTAACCTGGTTATTAGGACATGAATTTACAGAAGTGAAAGCTGCAACTGGTTTGTCATAAAGTGAAACGGAAATAGAAACAGTGTCCTTACATCCGTTTGAATTCGTTACGATCAATTCCACAGGATAGGTACCCGGAAGTGAATACGTGTGTGTCGGATTTTGAGTTGTTGATGTTTGCCCGGTGGCAAATTTCCAAGACCAATTGGTCAAAATTCCGGAACCCGGAAGCGAAAAGTCGTTAAATACAGTTGGAAGTCCTTCACAAACATTTGTTCCACTGAAGTTTGCAAACGGCGGAGCAACGAAATTGATCTGGATCGCATCCGAGACTACGTTGCATGTCCCGTTATTTGTAGAAGTCAAGGTCAGAATTACACTTCCATTTGAAATTTCAGTTGCTGTCGGAGTATAAATCGCATTCAAGGCATTAACGGATGGCGTATAGTTCCCAAGTCCACCGCTCCAAACAGCTCCGAATCCGGTTCCGGTCACACTACCGTTCAACTGAACCTGAACTGCATTGGAACATTTCAATTGATTCGGTCCCGCATCCACTTTTGGTGCATCGTTGATCAATACATATATACTATCCTGAACCGGAAGACAATTTCCATTGGAAGTCGATTCCAAATAAATCCACACAAAACCTGCAGATGTATCTGCAACACTCGGAATGTAAGTACAGTTCAAAGAACTATTGTTCGGTGAAAAAATTCCCGACCCGCTTGTCGACCATATCCCAGTATTTGAGGGTCCGCTAACTGTTCCGGACAGACTCACATTGGCATTATTCGCGCAAACGATCAACGTATCAGGGCCAGCGTCAACAACTGCTGCAGATGTAAAAACCACATTCATTGTATCCGTAACAGCAGCACAGGAAACAGCATTGGTAGATGTCAATACAAATTGAATACCGCCGGAAGTTATATCCGATGTTGAAGGAACATAATCCGCATTCAACGTGTTTGCATCGGGCAAGAACATCCCCGATCCATTCGAAGACCAGGTACCTGTTGCTGCGCCTCCACCAACAATTCCATTCAGTTGGATAACTGCATTGTTTTCACAAATCGATTGATCCACGTTTGCATTCACGAGTGGAGCGGGAGTGATTTCCAGGTACATCGTATCCTTTGCAACCGGGCAAAAACCGGTAGTTGAAAGAATGATCCGGATCGGACTGATCAGCGTATCCAAGGGGCTCGGAACATACGTATTCGGAATCGCATTCAATCCGTTCTGAAAAGATCCGTACCCGTTACTCGACCAGGCACCTGTTACTGCTCCTCCACCAACATTTCCTGACAAGGTATAACTTATGTTTGCACAAACTGTATCGTCCAAACCGGCATGTGAATAAGCTGTTGCGTAAAAATCCGTATTGAAGGCATAAGAAGCTCCTGAAGCCGCACCACCTCCGGTGATGATTCCCATTGTGAAAATATCCGACAGGTTCACAATCATGTTGTGACTATTCACCGGAACGTCTGTTGTGTTGAAGAAAATGCGGGCAGCAGTATATAATCCCGATGTACCCGGAACAGGTTGGAACATTCCCGGGGTAATGAATCCCGGCATTCCATTCAAATAGAAGTTTCCTTCAAAACCTGAACGCGTTACCAAAATAATCCCCAAGGAATCCGCACTTGATCTTGAAAAGGCCATGTTATTATTCCCCTTGCAATTAATGCTCGGAACAACAGACGCACTCATTTCACAACCAAATCCTGAAACGTGATATACATAGACCGGCTTAGTTGATTTGATGTATAACAAATCTTCCGTCATTGGAATCTCCAACGTTTCCGAAGAATTGATCAAAGTTGTATTTGTACTTACTCCTGTTACTTCAATTGTGGAAGCATTCTGGGTCGCCAAAACATAAATCCGATCATGTGTTGAAGTTCCTTTGTAAATCGTGTAATCCGTCCCGATTGAAGGCGTGGGAATCAACTGGTCACCAATCATGTCCGAACATGCCGACTCAACCAATTGGCCATCAAACAAGGTGATTGCAACTGGTTTATTTGCCGAAACGATGGACCCTGCCAGGCTGGTAGCAGCAGAAACATTCACATCCCTGGCACTGTATGTTTGTCCGGCATTCAAGACAACCGAGAAACTTGCATTCGCCAAATGTCCCGTGATATCCGTACGCGGAGTAATCAGCACCGTTGTATTATTCATTGAAGCAACAATCTCAATTCCCGAATAGGTCGCCGGAGTTGTTGCTGCATTATTCCAAAATTTTTGAAATGGAGTATAGAAATTTGTTCCCAATGCCTTCCCTCCTTTCAGACTGAAACTTTCCTTGTTATTGGGAGCATTTACTTCATAAACTGCATTGATCAATCCTGTCGATGAAATCTTGATCCCATTGTTTGAAATGGTATTTCCGGCCGGACTTTCAATCTGGGCGATGACGGAACTCAGGTTGATGCTGTCACTTGAAAATGTAGACATGTTCAAGGTCAACGGAACAAAAGCACCATTTGCAGGTTGCGAAACAGTAATGAAAGCGGGTTGGCCATAGGTTTGAAAACGCAACATGACAGGAATCTGACCTACTCCACTTGAAACATCTGGAGCAGCAAACCAAAAAACGGTATCCCTCTGAGCTATGGAACTTACGGTAGTAGTAAGTGAAAACGCAAGAAGAAAAAGTTGAATAAATCTGAACATATGTAGGACTATCTCAGTTTGGAGTTCGCAAAGATAGCTTAACAAGACTTATTTTTAACTAAAATTAAGAAAGCGAAACATGCCATTCACACAACCAAAGCCGAAGTTTAAAAATAAAAATCAGTTAGTTACGAATTTAACACCGATTTGAAACTACACAAAAAACACAACTATCCGGGTAGTTCAAACTGGTATTTTAGCGATGATTCGGAGGTAGTTCGGGTTTCAGTTTTGCAGCTCGGTCATGCAAGACAATACTACCGGTGACAGCTACATTCAGAGAGGAATTTCCCGGAAGTTTGATCACTTTTCTGCACTTGGCCAAAACGGAATCCGGAAGCCCTTGATCTTCAGATCCCAACAAGTAAATTGCACGCTTCGGATGCTCGAAATCGTGCAGGAATTCTGCATCGTCTGTTAATTCGATCGCAATCAGATGACAATCATATGGAATATTTTCGCACAAATCCTCCAGGGAATCGTAATGAAAATAAGGAATCCGGGCCCATGTGCGGGTTACATCGGAAGACTGTTTCTTATAGCGCTTTCCTACCGTAAAAATATAGGAAGCTCCCAAAATATAGGCCGATCTCCAAAGTGTCCCGATGTTATGATCGGTTTTCGCATTAAATACACCAATTGCGCAATAACCCTGAACATTTGAAGTTTTCATATTGTCGGAATGGTGTTTTTATCCTGGACAAGCGCATTTCCGATATGGAAAATCGCATCTCCTTTATTTACCAAAGGAGCCTCATTGGTACAAATAATATATCCCTTCGAATTTGATTTGATTTTTCGCTCTGAAGAACCGTAAGGATCACTTACAAAACCCAGGAGATCTCCCTTTTCAACATATTGCCCATTTTTCACTTCCGAATGGAAAACACCTGATTGAGGAGCTCTCAACCATTTGGAAGACTTGATGATAATCGATTCGTTTTCAGTTGGTTCCAACTTGAAATTTTTCATGTGAAAATGGTTCAAAATACGTTGAATCCCAAGTAATCCTTCTTCTACGATAGTTTCATCAATGGAATTTGTCTTTCCCCCTTCAAACAAAAGGATTTTCTTCCCCATTTTATTTAGGGCCTCACGAACCGACTTTGATATGTATCCGGAATGGACAATGAATGGCGGATTAAAAACAGTTGCCAGTTCCATACTGATCGGATCGGATAACAGGCAACGAACCTGGGCAATGTTGGAACGCTGCGCAGAACCAGTATGAAAGTCGATGACAATATCTACATTCGGCGCAATCTGGTTCATGAACTGGTAAGCAAACTGACTTGCCAGTGAACCATTCTTTGAGCCAGGAAAACTGCGATTCAAGTCCCTTCCATCCGGTAACTCACGTTTCAAGTTCAGGTATCCGAAAATATTGAAAACAGGCAAACAAATGATAGTTCCTGCAATCGGTTTATTCCATTTTTTGCGGATCACCCTCCGAATGATTTCCATTCCATTGATCTCATCCCCATGCATTCCTGCCATCAACAGGACAATTGGTCCGTCCTTTACTGATCTTTCGACAAAAACAGGAACCTGAACCGGCGTATGTGTATGCAACTTCGCAACATCCATGCTTAGCTCAACACTCTGCCCGGGCAGAATTTCTTTTCCAAGTATGTAGAACTTTCGAGCCATTGTTATTTCTTCTTTACATTCTTCTCAATAAAGGCAATAATTTTTCCGGCAATATCAACACCAGTAGCGCGTTCGATACCTTCCAATCCGGGAGATGAATTCACTTCCAAGACCAAGGGGCCGCGGGAAGACTGCAACAAGTCAACACCGGCAACGCCCAGCCCAACCGCATCTGCAGCTTTGATTGCCGTCGTTTTTTCTTCTTCTGTCAATTCCAGGATGGTTGCTGTTCCTCCCCGGTGCAGGTTGGAACGGAACTCCCCCTCTTTCCCTTGACGTTTCATCGCACCAACAACTTCTCCATCTACCACAAATGCCCGGATATCAGCACCTCCGGCTTCTTTAATAAATTCCTGAACAATTACACGTGCTTTCAGTCCGTTAAATGCCTCCAAAACAGATTGGGCAGCATTTTGGTTTTCAGCCAAGACGACACCTAATCCCTGGGTTCCTTCCAATAACTTCAGTACAACCGGAGCTCCTCCGGCAGATGAAACAACATGTTCCACATTCCGGGAATAGTTTGTGAATACCGTTTTTGGAAGCCCGATCCCTTCTTTGGACAAAACCTGCAAACAACGCAGTTTGTCACGCGAGTGAACGATTCCCCTGGAACTGTTTACCGAAAAGACATTCATCATTTCAAACTGGCGAACCACAGCGGTACCATAGAAAGTAACCGATGCTCCGACACGGGGGATAACCGCATCAAAACCCTCCAGGTACTCCGACCCATAAAATAAGGAAGGTCCTTTTTGTTCAATTTCGATATTGCAGCGCAAATGATCCACGATGTGGGCTTCGTGTCCGTGCTTTTCAGCCGCCTCAACCAATCGTCTGGTGGAATACAATTGCGGATTGCGTGATAAAATGGCAATTTTCATTCTTTTTCATGAAAGGCTCATCCCTTTCCTTCGATAATATATAAGTTACTTATTCTCGTATTTGTAGGAACAATTTGTTTTGGACGTATCTATCAGGAAACGTCTGTTCAGCAACCTGCGACCTAATAATATGGGATTTCTCAAGCCCGTTCTTTCCGTTAGCGAAAATACGGTTTCATACGATTCTCCGAACAATTGAACAGTTCCTTTAACAAAAAATCGCTCTTGCGCCATTCCATTGGAACTTTTGACGATTTTCTTCTTAAAACTACTGAAAATAACTTCCTTGCCGGTGTAACCGGAGATCGCTTCATCCAGGAAAACCACGCGAAGCTGTTCCTGCTCATCAAATTCGATGATTTCAATGGATTGGCAATGCATCGAGCTGGAATAGGCTCCCGAGTCAATTTTTACCGGGACATTTTTCAATTCAAAACTGGGAAAGGAAACCAAATCCTTTCGCCCGATTATTCTCTTATTCGTCGATTCCATATTTCTCGTTATCTTTGTACAGAAGTTGTTATTCGATAATCGAAATTAGAAAAAAAGCGATTGAGAAGAGAAAAATGACTTCAAATAAAAAAAAGTTAGGGGAATAAATAATAAATTGAAAAATTATTCCTAATATTGCACCCCCAATTATGGGATAGTGAAAGAAAATTAGAGTCATGGATTTTATCAGAGAGCTTCAAAAAGAACTAGTAGAATTGAAAGAATTCCCAGCATTTGGCGCTGGAGATACAGTAACAGTATCATACAAAATTAAAGAGGGAAACAAAGAGCGTATTCAGCAGTTTCAAGGTGTTGTTTTACAACGTCGCGGACAAGGTACAACTGAAACGTTTACAGTTCGCAAAATGTCAGGAAACGTAGGTGTTGAGCGTATCTTCCCTATTTCTTCTCCTTTCATTGATACCATTACAGTTAACAAACGTGGAGCTGTACGTCGTGCACGTATCTTCTACTTCCGTGGTCTTACTGGTAAAGCAGCACGTATCAAGGAAAAAAGAAGCTTCTCTCACTCATAAGCCGAAGATTAAATCTCAATATATCGTCCCGACGTTCGCTTTGCGAAGTCGGGATTTTTTATGCTTTATTGTTTGGCATCAACTTTGTTTGAACGGGAATCATGAAAATTATTCCATTTCTCTTGCCTCTTCTAATCATCCACGCTTGCACCGGACAAACCAAATCAGGCTCTTCAACTCAGAAACCAACTGAAACTGCAGGCAACACAATTATCACTGACCCAATTCAGGAACTTTACAATCAATACCAGGGAAATCACGAACAAAGTGTTTCCAGCGGAACGGTAAACAATGGAAGCCTCCAAAACGGGAAACTATTTCCTTTTAAAGGCGCGAACTTCATTTATTTCGATTCAACCAGCTATCTAAGCAAGCATGCATTCACCAATGAAAAAGTATACCAAACAGTTTTGGCGACTTACCGGCAATTTGAATCAAAGCTTACACGGTTCGAATTCGGGCTTATGGAATGTTCCAATGAACACGGTGGTAAAATCTGGCCACACAGGACACATCAGAATGGTTTGAGCGTCGATTTCATGTCGCCTCTTCTTAAAGATGGAACTTCCTGTACAGATTTCAATACTGTTGGACTTCCCCATTACCTGATGGATTTTGATGACAACGGAATTTATACTGAAGACTCCGCCTCCCCCATAGACTTCAACCTAATTGCCAGGCACCTGTTGGAACTCAACACACAAGCCAAACAGAACGGTTTGAAGATTGAAAAGGTCATCTTGAAGATTGCTTTGAAAGATAACTTATTCGCTACAGAATATGGGAAGAAGCTGAAAAACAGTGGAATTTATTTCGCCGTCAATCTGAGTGATCTGATCGATTCCCTGCATGATGATCATTATCACGTGGATTTTAGTATTCTTAAATAAGAACGGATCAGAATGTAATTCCGCAATATTACGTCATGAACTCAAATTAAATACATTAAAGAATTGATAAACAATTGATTAAAAAACGTAATATTGCGTTATTACATCAAAAAAAACTTCCCGCAAAACCAATCACTCATTAAAAATACACCCTCAGGTTATTTTCATTTTTCATTTCATTAAATGCATTAACTTTCCAATTGTACCAGCTAGCTCATACAACAATTATGAAGTTTATTCCATTTTTTATCCTTTTCCTGTTCAGCGTCGTTGCTTATTCTCAGGCGGATACCGTCCGGATCAAGGATTTACTGACAATACTCACGAAAACTCCACAACCACGTAATTATCAGAACATCGACCAGTTGAACGTGTGTGCGAAATTAATTTCTTCCAATTTCAAGAAATACGCTGATACGGTCTTCTATCAGAACTATCAAATCGGCAGCCTGACATATAAAAATGTTATTGCGCGCTTCAATCCGCAGGCTTCCCGAAAATTGATCATCGGAGCCCATTACGATGTTTGCGGAAACCAAGAAGGAGCAGATGACAATGCATCCGGAATTGTTGGTTTACTTGAACTGGCAAGACTTCTGAAAGGACAAACACTCGACAAATGTATAGAATTGGTTGCGTATACCCTTGAAGAACCGCCCTTTTTCAGAACGGAATTCATGGGAAGTTTCATTCATGCCCAATCACTCAAAAATTCACACGCGGATGTTATCGGAATGGTTTCCCTCGAAATGATCGGCTATTTCAACGAGGCGAAACATACCCAGGATTATCCCATCGGGTTTTTGAAGCTGTTTTACGGATCACGCGGGAATTACATTACAGTCGTCAATAAATTTGGCAAAGGAAAAGGAGCCCGGAAATTTACCAAAAACATGGACCATTTGGCCCAACTTCCCGTTAAGAAATTCAATGGTCCGAAATACCTGACCGGAATCGATTTCTCCGATCATTTGAATTATTGGAAAATGGGATTTAGTGCTTGTATGATCACGGACACAGCTTTTTACCGGAACAAGAATTACCATCAAAAAACGGACGAGATGGGAACCTTGGACATTTCCAGGATGGCACTGGTGATTGACGGTGTTTTTTTGAGTATCTTAGCTTAAATTCATTGATTATGAAACTACTGATATTCACTTCAATTTTAGCAATGGGAACTGCTAAAAGTTGTACCAAGGAAGATTGTACCGAAAAAGTCAAAGAAGATTGCGTTTGCACTATGCAATACGATCCCGTTTGCGGATGCAATCAAAAAACCTATTCCAACGCTTGCACAGCTGAGTGTCATGGCATTACGAAGTATGTGAAGGGGGAATGTCCAAACTAATTATCAATTATGAATGGATTAATTATCAAGAATCGATTCTCATCCAAAAAACCTGATAATTGTTGAATTTATTATTTAATCATGACGGATTTACAAATTGTAAAAGCTTACTATGATGCATTCAATTCCGGAAATTGGTCCGAGATGCTGTCATTGGTAGACGAACACATTACGCACGAACCCAATCAGGGGAAACCACGCATAGGAAAAGCGTTGTTTACGGATTTCATGCAACATATGGATACAAGTTATACGGAAACCTTGAAGGACATTGTACTTTTCTCTTCTGACAAGGAAGGTCGGATTGCCGCAGAATTTGTAGTTCATGGAACATATAAAAAAGCAGAAGAAGGTTTACCACCCGCTCACGGACAGACTTACGTACTTCCTGCAGCAGCTTTTCTGGAAGTGAAACACGGAAAAATAACCCGTGTAACCACTTACTACAACCTGGATTTATGGATCGAATTAGTTTCCAAATAAATTGTGAATCAGCTGAAACGTGAATTGGCTCTTGGATTAGAAATCGCTGAATTGATTCCCCAACTGGGTCAATTGCGAATCGCCGTTTTCCATGATTTCCCCTATTTGTATGAAGGTTCCCTGGAATATGAGCAGAAATACCTGCAAGTTTATACCCAAAATCCATTAAGTATTGCTTTCTGCATCTTTGATGGTGAAGAATTGGTTGGAGCCACAACCGGGATGCCTTTAGTTGCAGAATCAAAAGCAATTCAGCAACCTTTTCTTGACCGTGGATTAAACATCCATGATTTTTTTTATTTCGGAGAAAGTATCTTGTTACCAGCCTATCGCGGTCAGGGAATTGGTCACTTGTTCTTTGATATCCGCGAAAAACATGCATTGGAAAACGGGTTCAAAGTCACCACATTCTGTTCTGTTGTACGACCCGAAAATCATCCTATGCGATCGGTAAATTTCAGACCTAACAACGATTTTTGGAGGAAACGGGGCTATATCGAACAAAATTATTGCTGTAACCTGTCTTGGTTGGACAGAAATGAAACCGAAGAAACAGAAAAAGAACTCCGATTTTGGACCAAAGAATGGAAGTGACAAGTATCCGGTTACAATTTGCTGTTCCGGTATTGAAAAGTTAACTTGAAAGAACAAAATTTAGCTTAATTTTGCCGTACATAACCGAAAATCAGGTAATAATCAAAAAAATACCTGAAAACGATTGAAAACATCACCCCATTTGATCCAAAAGATTGAATGTAAATCTAAAATTGAATTCAGCATGAAACAACTTTTTCTTATCTCTTCCTTCTTGATCCTGCTTTCTTCCTGCAGTGAAGATCCCAACAGGGAACTCGTAATCTCCTTTGAGAGTGCTTCCGGATTGGAAGAAGGTGACGACGTGGTTCTCAGAGAGCATACTATCGGTGAAGTGACCAAAATCGATTTGGATGACGAGTATCGAACTGCTGTCCACATCCATTTGGAAAAAGTGAAGCGTCTACCACGGGATTCGAAATTTCTGATCGGTGCAGGAAGTCTTTTCAGTAATGCAGTTTATGTGATTCCGGGGAAATCCAAATCGTATCTGACGAGTTCTGATAAGATTATCGGAAGTGAAAAGAAAGACCTGCAGATGCATACCCTGATTAATAAGTTCATTGAGAAATTACCGGAACCTGCTCATAAAGAGGATTCTGTCATCAAGGAATTGCGCGATATCAAACAGGAAATTCATGAAGTGAATGAGAAGACGAAGTAATAACAATATTTTATGAGCAAAATCAATAAAACACATTTAATCATCTTGTTGCTCATTAATACATTTATTGTAGGAAAATTGATTCATTTTTCCTGGACGGGAAACGATAAAGCCATTATTGCAGTTATTTTTTATTATTTTGTCTTACTCTTACTTAATCTCTTTATCTGGGTTATTTTAGATTACTTCAAACGGCCTGTTGGAAATGTTTACAAAATTTCAACAACGGTATTAGTGATTCTTATTCTTCCCGTATTGCTTCTTGGAATCATCCATTAACTTGCTTCCACAAAAGAAATTTTGAAAAAGTCTACATTTTTCATATATGGCTCCTCTGGTAAGAAATCCGGAAAATCCTATAGAACTTCACATGTTTCTTTTGTGCAGCTTGTGGATGTAAACGACCAGTTTAAGCTAATTAATAAAATAATCCATCTGAAATGATAAAAATCTGCTATCTCTTTCTCATACTCCTTCTTTTATCTTGTGGCTCTCGAAACAAGGAATTGGTCATCATTTTTGAAGAATCAGGTGGCCTCCAGGAAGGAAGTGATGTGATCTGCAAAAATACAGTAATCGGAAACGTGAAAAATATCCAACAAATAGGAAGGAATGAAGTATTTATCAGTATATCCCTAACTGGAACGGATTGTATACCCAAAGATTCAAAATTCATAATACACGAAAAAGACCTCCTTAATAAGGCACTTTATATAGAGCTTGGAAAGTCTGAACAATATTTATCTAAATCTGATAAAATATTTGGGCAAATCACTACTCTATTCTATATCAAAAGAAGAAAAATATAAACCTATTTTACTTTCATCATTTCGTTATTTCCACTAACTTCCTCTTATGAAAGAAATCCTGGAGAAACAACGTACATTTTTCAATTCCAACCAAACGAAGGATCTGAATTTCCGGATTAAACAATTGAAGTGGCTCAAAACCCTTTTATTATCGAATCAAACACGGTTAAACGAAGCCATTTATGCAGATTTCGGGAAATCGCCTTTCGAGACATTCACCAATGAATTCGGATTGGTTTATTTGGATATCGACGAGGCTTGCCGCAAATTGAAAAAGTGGGCGAAGTGGAAACGCGTGCGTACCAATTGGGTAAATTTTCCTGCCAAAAGCTACATCATTCCCGAACCATTGGGTGTTTCACTTGTAATCGGAGCTTGGAATTATCCCTATCAATTGTCTTTAGCTCCCGCTGTTGCTGCTGTTGCTGCCGGAAACACCGTGATCCTGAAACCGAGTGAATTACCTTCCAATACGAGCAGGATCTTAGCTGAGTTGATCAATACCAATTTTGATCCCGGATTTTTTCGCGTAGTAGAAGGCGGAATTGAAGAAACCACGGAACTCCTTGAACAACGTTTCGACAAGATTTTCTTTACAGGAAGCCCGAATATCGGCCGCATTGTATACGAAGCTGCAGCAAAACACCTTACTCCTGTCACGCTGGAATTAGGAGGGAAAAGTCCGGCTATTTTCACCGAAGGAGCGAACTTGAAAATGGGGATCAAGCGACTGATCTGGGCAAAGTTTCTCAATTCCGGTCAAACATGTATCGCTCCCGATTATGTATTGCTTCCAAAAACGATCAAAGATGAATTTTTACGCCTGGCGAAAGAAGAAATCGAAGCTGCCGCCTACTCGCTTGAAAACGGGAATTATATCCGAATTATCAACGACAAGAATGTTCAACGCCTGGCTTGTTTAATGGATCCGGACAAAGTATATTCCGGTGGGAAAATTGATCATGAAAAACGGATCATTGAACCGACACTGATACACAATGTGACTTTTGAAGATGCAATCATGCAGGAAGAGATTTTCGGCCCTTTGCTACCAATCCTGACTTACGACTCCATGGACGAAGCAATACGGGAAATCAAAAAGCGCGAAAAACCTTTGTCCTGTTATCTATTCACAAACAATTCCACTCTCAAAAACAGACTCTTAAATGAACTATCATTTGGAGGAGGTGCCGTGAATGATGCGATCATGCATATTTCAAACAGTCGTTTGCCATTTGGTGGTGTTGGGAATAGTGGAACAGGTTCTTATCATGGTGAAGCTGGTTTCAGAACCTTTTCACATTACAAAAGCATCCTGGAAAAAGCAACCTGGTTCGAAACCAAACTCAAGTACTCACCCTATTCCGAAGGGAAATTGCAGTGGATTAAACGTTTGATGGGGATAAAATGAATTCAGGATTCAAAACCTGTAAATCATGTAATAAATCAATCCATTCCAATAGTACTTTCTATTGGAATTTTCGATACCTTTCGATGGATGAGTAATTAAAACGAAAAGCCATGAGTAAGAAAAAATCAAAAACGGAAAAAGAGGAAACTTTTCCCGGATACCCGGCATATCCTGCCAGTGAAGACATTTATCGAACGGACAAGGAGGAGATGGATCTGGATCCGGAAGACATCTCCAAAAAGAAAAGTTCCAATGAGCCTTCCATCGATAAAAACCTGGATGTTCCCGGATCAGAATTGGATGACGAACAAGAAGCTACCGGAAACGAAGATGAAGAGAACAATTATTACAGTTTAGGTGGTGATGACCACAATAATTTGGACGAAGACAATCAATGAATCCAAAATTCAAAATGACGAATTCAAAAACCTTCTCACTTTTGAAGTTCGCCTTTTGAATTTCGAATTTGTTTAATCAAATCATATCCAATTCACATCTTTTGAATTTCAACTGCTTGTAAAAAGAAGGTGAAAATCCTGTAATCTTTTTAAACTGATTGGATAAATGAGCTACACTGCTGTAATTCATCTTGTAGGAAATCTCTGTCAAATTCAGTTCATCATACAATAAGAACTCTTTCACTCTTTCAACTTTATTCATAATAATGAATTGTTGAATTGTCATTCCTTTTTCTTTGGAGAATACATTGGATAGATACGTATAATCGTAATTCAGTTTTTCGCTGATATAATCCGAATAATTCATTTTAGGCGCTTCGTCCGAATAATGAACCATTTCAATTACCGCGCCTACAATTTGCTCTATCAGGATACTGGTTCTGTCTTCCAAAAGCTCTAAGCCACAACTGGACAGATCATCTTTCAACTTCTCCCGGACATCATCAGAAATGTTTTCTTTGATCTCCACCATCCCCAACTCTATTTTAGTAGGGCGCAAGCCTAAACCCGCCACTACCTCTTTCACGACCATCTTGCAACGAAGACTCACCATGTGTTTTACAAATAACTTCATACCAGTAAATTTTTAATAAAACTTTTACCTCTTTAGCTATTGTTAAGTTCTCAGGTTATTATGGAGGAAACTTGGAAAATGGGTTCAGCAATAATGTTTAATTTTTCCTAAGATAGAATGAATTATCTTCTCCTCAAAGCTTCTTAGTTATAATTTATAATTATTTCACATTTTGCAAACACTCCATTCAATTACCGTCCAAATAAAAAAAAGACCATTCAACAGATAAACCTGTCAAATGGCCTTCGTTTGTAACTCGCGATTTATTTCAAAAGCGAATGTTTATTATTTGCCCGTTTAATCCCTTCTACCGGGAATCAGTTGAAGTACAAGTGCTATTAATGCAATGACTAATACCAAATGAAATAAACCTCCTGTGTGGTAACCAAAGTATCCGATGGCCCAACCTATAATAACAATAATTGCTATCGTGCTTAATATTGCTCTCATGATTTCTCTTTATTAATGGTAAATACTAATTGATGATGTGTTTGTTGATTGAGAATTGGTTTTTACCTTGATTATAAAAAAGGAGTACGCCGAGGCGCACTCCTCCAAACCAATTTTTAGAATAATCTATTCCAGTCAATTGTCTATTTGTATTATTTTACGTTGTCTTTCCCGATATCACGGAATGCTTGCCCTAACTCATCCATGTCATTCTTGAACTCACGTTTAAATTCTTGCCAATTTTCCCTGGAAGTGTTTTTCATCTCCTGCATACGGACTTCCATTTCATTGTTGCGTTTTTCAAGTGCCGCGATTCGTTCATTTCTTTCCCTAATGGCTTCTGCCCGCGCATTTATTTTTTGAGCCCGCATTTCCAGGATCATGGCCTTATTGTTATTGATAGCTTCTCGCATTGATTCGCGATAACTTTGAAGATCCGCTTCATATTCCCGCTCTGCTTGTCCAAGATTTTCCTGTGCATCCCTGACATCTTCTTTGGCTTTGTCCACTTTTTCTGACTTGGTATCAGTACAGCCGGCAAGAGCGACTACCAGAACTGACAAAATCAACCGGACTATTCTCTTTTTCATAACTATCTGGATTAATATGACGGAATTGTTTCCATCTATCACAAATATGCATGAACAGGATATATAATATCTTACACGATTTGCTCAAATTGTTACACAAATCACTCAAAAAAAACCTTAAAAAAGCAGTATGATAATCCAAAAAAGCGCCAGACTTTTGACTGACGCTTCTCTCAAGACAGAGTCTCTATCAGTTGCTATTAATCCCTGTTAACCACAACTGGCAGAACTTTCAATCTAAAATAAACTACATAGTGAACTTATCAGGATCATCATCAGGCCGGTCGAACTGTCCGGATTGGTTCGACTGATTCGATTGACCAGATTGATTCGACTGACCGGATTGATTGGATTGACCATACTGCCCGGTATTCGACTGATTGAGAATATTCATAACTTCATCGCGCGACTTATTGAGTTTTGTACACAACTTGTCAACCAACTGATTCTCTTGTCCGGGTTGAAAATCCAAATCTGAATCTGTCAACTGGCTGTATTTTTCCTTTAGTTGAGAAGATTGTTGTCCCCAGTTGCCTTTAATCTGAAAAGGCGCTGTGTTATCTCCTGTGCCTGAATTAGACCTTGAATCCTGATCGGAATACGGATTCTGATTCTGATTGGTGTTCTGATTCGGCCTTTGGCTTGCCCCTTGGTTCTGATCTTGCGGTTGATTTTGACCCTGATTCTGATTTTGTTCTCTGTTTGGATTCTGATCCTGGTCAGGATTCTGATTCCAATTGTTTTCTGCTACTGACATACCTTACTATTTTTAAGATTAACCTTTTGTTCTTTTACAAAGATCTTTCTTAAGCAGAGGTATGCCATTACACAAAGTCAGTGGATTCTTACAAAAATCTCACTTTAAAGCAATCGGTCACTTTACAAATTGTCCTTTTACATATTCCAGGTAATCCGCTTGTGAAGGTAAATCCGGAACGTTGCATTTTTGAAGGTAAGGGAATATCTCAATAACCATTTTTTCCATGATTGAAAAATCATTCGCAATTTTCGCTTCCTGGTAAGTTGTCATGAAATAATCATTGATTTTCCCTAAATAAGCATCCTGGTCTTTCACATTTTCATCATTACTGAGGAATTGTTTGCTCAAAGGTACTCTGTAGTCGTGGACTGCACTTTTAAACACTTCCAATTCTACCGGATCCTTTAAATTGAGATTGGGGTATTTTTGGTAATATTCAGTAGCGTATTTCCCTAATGAATCGTGTTCGTTTTCCTGCAAAACCTTTATGTAAGCCTTCAAATCTTCTTGTTTCTTTTTAGATTTTTGATAGGTTTTGTTTGCTGCAAATACAGGATTTGATTCCGGATTCACAACATCTTTTCCTTTGAAAAGCAATTGTTTTGCCTGCTGACCTCCAACAACCTTTGCTATCAAGTCTCCATTTGAATTGAAATACAATAAGGTCGGGTAAGCGCTAATCCCATATTTCTGCATCACTCCCGGTCCGTCATTTTTCTCTCCGTCCAATTTCAAAGAAATGAAATTTGCATTGTAATAAGAAGTCACTTCCGGATCAATAAAAGCAGTTGCTGCCATTTGTTTGCAAGGTCCGCACCAAGTAGCAAATACATCTACAAACAATGGCTTTTTAGCTTGTTTCGCCTTTGCCAACGCTTCTTCCAGGGTTCCGTGTTCAAAAGTGATTTGTCCGAATGAGTAAGTGCTAATTAGTGTTATTATAGCAAGGAAAGTAAGTTTCATCTTTTCGATTTTTTGTTGAAGTTACAAAAAGACAAATATCAAGCCAAACAAATCGGGAGGTGAAAATTGAAATGTCAAAAAGACTGAAGATGAAAGACCAAAGACTTTAGACTTGTTCCAGTCTATGTCTTGAGTCTTTTGTCTATGGTCTTAAGTCTTCTTATCCCAGCAAATGTACTTCCAGTTCAACCAAACGCGGCAAAAGCACCTCATCTTCAAGAACGGCATGAATTGCCAAATCCTTTTCAAAATGCTCCAATTGGGTTACGAAAATCCGGAAAGCAAAAGGTGTTTTCAATCCTTCGATGTTCTCTGTAATTTTTCGTCGGACCTCGTTCAGGTCTTCTTCCAGGTTTGAATGGTTTTCGAAAAACTGTTTCAAGGTGAAATTGCCGAAACGCTCACGGTCGATCGGTTTCCCGGTTTGTCGAAATTCAAGCAAGGATTCAATATAGGGAAATAAGAAGACTTCTTCGTACTGAATGTGTGCAACCAGTTTCTTTTGGTAAGAAATGAAAAAACCACAAAGCATCAACAAGACATTATCCGAATCGGTTTGCTTACCGTACAGGTTATAAATGGATTGCTCAATTTCCGGAAGTTTGCTGTTCAGATAAATACCATGCGACGTTTTGAGCGCCTGCAGCAAGTCTTTGATTGCTACCTGATTCAATAATTCCTTCGGAAAATCAGTCAATCCTTCTTTTGCCAAATCAATCAAACCACTCAAGACCTCTTCGGAAGAACTGAAAACAGGCATGTTATTCGAACGTTCTTCTAACAAACGATCCGTCAAACCGGCTCTTAATTTCGTGTTTTGTGCTTCCTTCATATTCCCGTGCTAATTGTGATAATCAACTAAAACAAAAATACGAAGACGAATCGGCTGTATCAATACCCTGAATGTGGTAAAGCTCTTTAGGAATGTTAAATTTTCAAGTCCGGAAATCGTATCTTAGCGTTCAGTTTCTTGCCAATGAAATTTAGTATCCTTATTCTATTTTTCCTTTATTCACAGTGGTTGTTTTCCCAGGGAAGAAATCAGCACATACGGGAAATGAATCACATTGTGGAGTTGATGAATGTTTTCAGTCGCTGTAACCAAACATGGTATTCCGATGCCGTACAATTGCAAAAAGCACTCAATATCAGTAAAATTGCACTTGTTTTCGCTTTCAGATTCATTTCGGATTTTCAATAAGAACCTAAATTTAGATAATTAGTTACTTATTAAAACGATAGTTTCCTTTTTCCATCGCATTCGTTCACTCTGCGAACTATGCTCAGTCTTCATAAGCTAACGCTTATTCTTTTCCTTAAAAAGGCTGTCGCTTAATCCCGTATTTACCGCATAATCCGTCAAAGTGATGGTTATCGTTCCCTTTGATCTCGGTTTGGATTTGGTCTTTTTCTTGTCATCCGAGGTTTTATTGATATCGGCTGCAACACTTTTGGGCATTTTGAACTTTTTCACATCAATTTCAAATTTCAGTTCGCTCGGCAAACCATAGCTCAATTGATTTCCATACTTGAAATCCGTTTTAACAGTTCCGTTGCTTTGTGTGGTGACCTGGGAACGCATGATGACGGAATTTTTCTGATCCACCCATATTTTAGCTAAAATGATTTCTCCGGAACTCGAGTTTGGAATGATGTTGATCAATCGGGTGTCAACATCCCGGATTTTTAAAGAATCACCAAAAACGGCCGTGTATTTGGATTTTTCCGACAAAAAAACATTCAATTCGGTGAAACCTTGTTTGGGAAGAATACTGATTCCCTTGGATTCGATCTTGAATTTATCCTTTTGCTTGAAATAGATTTTCGCCTTGGAAGGCATGATCTGGATCATTGGAATGTCTGCATCAATATGCGCATTGACCGTGTAATCTTTTGCACCCGCAATTTTTGTATTGATCTTTTCGATGAGATCTTCCGGTTTTTGTCCGAAAGCAGCGAAACTCAAAGAGAACAAACTGAAGAGAAGAATCTTTTTCATTAGGATGTAATATCTTTCTTGTTAAACTTGATAATCGTGATTCCCACTAAAAGCAGGATATGAGTAAGCAGGATCACAACGGAATCCATGATTTCATCAAAAGGAACCGGTTGTTCGAAAAAGCTGCGCCAGGATGCCATATGAGTCGTAAACAAATAAGGCTTGATCGAATCGAAAACGGACACGTCCAAACTTCCGATAATGGTGAAGATGATGATAATAGCCATCGTTGCAACAATCGGTCCGATGGAATTTTCAGCAAAGGCAGACAAACAGATGGAAAGTGTTGCTACTGTCAGCAAAGATAAATAGGCAACACAGAAAGCCAATCCGAATCTCCATAAAATATCCGATTCGGGTAAAATAACCAATCCGTCACTATTCAGCACCATCAAATCTCCTGTCCCAAATACCCAATGTGAAACAACTACCGACAAAATTCCCAGCCAAATGGTGATTACAAACGTGTAAATTGCTCCTGCAAAGAATTTAGATAATACGATGTTGGTTCTTGAAATCGGTTTACTGGCCAGCATGCGAATGGTTCCCATAGCAGCTTCACCCGAAATCAGATCGCCCGTTACCAGCGCGATCAGTAGTGGAATATGCACCACCAACATCTGCAGAATAATAAAGGCTATCAGGTTTCCATTAACCAATTTCCCATTGAAGGAAAGGGTTTGTTCAAAAGAGGAGGTCACGAAGGAAACCATCGATTCACCATCTGCTTTCATAGCAAAAATGATAATTCCGATCAAAATCGTCAAAGCTCCCAACCCAAGATAACTTCTCGGTTTCGAAAGAATTTTGATCAACTCGTTATAGGTATTTTTGAAAAGCATCAGGACTGAATGGTTTTAATGAAATAATCTTCCAACTTCCGTTTCGGCTCGATGGAATGAAGTGCAAATCCGGCTAACACCAATTCTTTGGTTAATTCCGGAACCCGGTTTTTCGAAATGAACACTTCCAATTCGTGTGAAGAAATTTGAGTTATTTCTTGTGGATTAAATTTGGATTGAATCAATTGAACCGCAGATCCTGCTTCATCTACCTCTATTCGTACCAGTGTTTCTTCGCTGTTTAGCAATTCAGTCACCGTTCCTTCCACGATTGCTTTCCCTTGGTTGATAATCACCATCCGGTTGGCAATCAACTCGATTTCAGACAATTGATGTGAAGACAACAAGATTGTTTTGTTCTGTTCATTCTTCAGGCGAAGAATCAGATTCCGTATTTCTATAATTCCCTGCGGATCCAGACCGGTAGTCGGTTCATCCAGGATAATCAGTTCCGGTTTGTGCAAAAGCGTTTGCGCAATTCCAAGACGCTGTTTCATTCCATGTGAAAATCCTTTCACCTTGTGTTTTGCACGATCACCGAGCCCAACAAAATCCAGCATTTCGTGGATTTCCTTTTTTGAAACGTTAGCCCCTGAAATACGCGCAAAGATCTCCAGGTTCTTTTGTGCCGATAAATATTTGTAGAAATCGGGTTTTTCAATGATACTTCCAACGTTTGAAAGAATCTCCGACCGGTTCTTATTCAGAGATTTCCCAAAAAGTTCAATGGTTCCGCTATCCGGGCTGATGAGCGATAGTAAACAGCGGATCGTTGTGCTTTTACCAGCTCCATTTGGACCTAGAAATCCGAAAACATCTCCCTTATTGACTGTGAAAGAAACATTTTTGACTGCTTCGAAGGAACCGAATTTCTTGGATAGATTCCGAACCTTGATAATGGTTTGTTGTTCCATAAAACCTTAAAACAGATTAGCTGTCTTTTCATTCAAAAAAGACACTTAAAATTACGGATTATCACCACTCGATATGCTTTTGATTCGAAAAATTCGGTGAACGGTACTATTTCATCGGTAATGGGCCTATTCCGTTTTTCATTCACCAAAACCGGAACTTTTACAGCTGTCAAATGAGTTGAATTGCAGATTCAGGGGGAAACCCTTGAATTCAGGCGGATTGCAAATAGTACCAAGATTAATTCGTTGATAATCAAGATATTTTCGTCTTTAAACCCAAAAACAACAGTCTAAAAATCATTATTTATGACTCTTTCGGCATACAGGGGTTACCCCCTGACCTGTCCGTCAAAGCAGTTTACGCGATTCCAAAGACCTAGATTTACCAAAAAATAAACAGTATGAAAAAAAGTTACTTAATCTTAAGCATGCTCTCTGCCATGCTTGCCACATTCAACAGTTACTCCCAAACCTATTCAGGTTATGGAAGTACCCCATCAAACGATGATTATAACTATGTCGACTATTCCAGTGACACCATGTATTACACCTTCAATTCCCTTCCTAACGGGGCATACGAAGATGCAATCCTGACCATTGACGGAGATGCGTATTTTAACCCTGGGAGCTCATACAACATTTATGGTCCCGGATTAGTCCTGGTCGGTAGTTTTACTCCACCTATTTATACTTGTGATTATATTGTCACGACAATTACCATCCCTTTTGCAGACATTAATGCTTATGGAGGAAGTGTAGTCTATAAATTTGTGAAACAAGGAACAGTATATCCTTATTGTAATAACAATAGATTCCGTACCAAACTTCAGTACAAGTACTGTCCAACAGGAGTTCCGGTTCAACAGGCAAGTTTCTCACTGACAGATCATGTTTTTTGTCGTTCGGAAGGACCGTTCAATTTAGTTGGTTCTCCAGCTGGTGGTACTTTTAGCGGTATGGGAGTCGCAAATAACACACTTGATCTAAGTACACTACCTAATGGTTTTGGAGTTTATAACATCACTTACACACTTACAGAAGCGAACGGATGTTATACACAGGACAGCGCCCAATTCTCTTTATTGGAAAATCCGGCAGACGAATCAAAGGTAGTATGTGAAAACGCCTGGACAGTATTGGATAATGGAACGAGTGTAAAAGTGTATGCAACGGATCTTAGTTTATCGAACGTAATTGGAACCGGAAACATCATGATGCTGCCTCCTATTACCTCCAACCCGATGGACCTATACACTGCAATCGTTTCAGTTCCTTACCAATATGAACTAACGGCTATCGACACAAACAATTTTCAAACGGTTGACCACGATCAAATCAGTGGAGATGACCGCGGAGGAATGGCAGTGACGGCGAATTACGTCTACATTGTTGGGGATGATGCTACTGCCCGATTCGACCTGGACTTGCAAAATGGAATCGATTTGCCTAAACGTGATGGGATCTTTACAAACCTTGCATCACTGAAATTGTATACCCTTTACAATACAAATACGCCGACAACACCAAACAACGACAATACTAGTGGATTCACCATGAATGCTTTACGTTCACTCAATGAAGATTTAAGCCTGGGAACTGAAATTATCATGTTATCTGAGCCCATTACGGTAGGAGTTCTGAACCAAGGAGTTATGCTTGCAGGTTACAATGAATTGATTGTTGGAACAGCTTATGGAAGTTATGATTTTTATCACATCTCCATTTTAAATGGATTGGTTACTCCAATGGGACAGCATAATCTAAATGTACAGGGTTCTGAAAACTGGGCTGATTGGGGTATGGCAGGATTTGACGGAACGGACCGCCACGCCTATTTCAGAGATGACAATGATTCAATTGTTGATTTTAATTTTACAACCAACACTGCTACAGCTATCTTCGATATTACTGATCTTTCAGATATGGCCAGTTTTATTGTTCACCCGACAAACAACCGTTTTTATGGACACTATGAAGGCAGTACAACTACTTTCGGCGGTAATGATGAAACATTGCTTTACTTCGAAGCGACAGACATGGCAATGCAATTAACTCCGACCTCAGAAAACTTTGGTTGTCCGAATAAAATAACGTTTATGTTCAACACCATTGATCTGGGAGCTGATACAACTGTATGTTCCGAAGATGGATTATACATTATCCCGGGAGGTTTTGGATACAGTTCATATACCTGGAACGGTGTGAATAACAATTTCAACTCTTATGCGGTTCAAAACTCCCAGCAAGTTGTCTTATCTGTTATTGACGGAGCAAATTGTACACTTACCGATACTGTAAATGTTACAGTTACTCCATGTTCTGCAGGAATTACTGAATTAGATGAAATGGCAATGCAAATCTATCCTGTTCCGAATAACGGAACGTTCCAGATTAACTTCAATGCTTTGACTGAAGAGGCTCAAATCCATGTGATCGATGCTCAAGGGAAACAAGTTGCAAGTAAAACGGTTTCACAAGGAGAAACAACTGTCGATATGAACCTGGAAGTTCAACCGGGAATTTACTTTGTTCGTTTGGTTTCTGAAAATGGGACGACACAACGTGCGGTAAGTATCCAATAAAATTATATTTCCAAGAAAAAGGCTGGTTTGAATCTTCAAGCCAGCCTTTTTTTATCGCTTATCAAGTGTCAATCGACTCTCTCCATCACTTTGTTATATAAATTGTTTCGCGCTTCGTACCACAAATGAAATAGTACGTTCCGGCAGGCCAGGATTCCGTTTCAATCAATTGTGTCCCGAGGATCGATCCCGAATAGATTTCTTCACCTTGTGTATTGACCAATTGAAACGGCATCACCTTTGAAGCGCCTAAAACCTCAACCATCAAGTAATTCGAATTTGCATTATTATAGATATGCATGGTGACGGCAGCTGACCGATCTGCTTCAACCGCTCTCAGAAGTCCTTCATCTTCGTAGACGAACGGAGTAACCAATCCTGTTTCCTGAACCAACATTCGCATCGGAATGAGCCCGTATTTTTGAGCAAAAATAAACGTGTTACTGATTATTAAGACCAAACTGATTGAAATAAAGCGTGCCATACTACTTGATTTTAAATGATGAACGATTCCAGCTTCGGTACTTCGGACAGACAACAACTATACCATGCCAAAGGAAGTTCCGGTTTGAAACTTGAAAATCACAGCTAAATCCATTTTGCAAGTATCAGTCTCCTTTCTAAAACCGGGCAAAACCCTTGTATTTAGTACACATAGCAATTCGAAAATTTTCCTGAAATGTAAAAAAGCGGTTAAAGAAAAAGTCTTCCGATCGAATGATCCGATTACTTGTTTGCACCAAATAACGTTCAAAATGAAAGCCGCTTTTTTCAAATTGAAAATACCTCATAAAAAAAGTCCGATCACATGATCGGACTTCCGGGACTCACAAATAATGAATCCGTTCAAGTGATATTACCCCGGGGTTAAGCGGAAACAGGAAGAGTGCATATAGTAGCGAGGTCTAACTTCTACTCCATTCCATTCATCATCGCCCATTTGAGCAATACGTTCTTTTCCTTCGGCAATCCCAATTTTTCGATAATATTGGTCCGATGACCTTCTATTGTTTTCTCCGAGAGGAACAGCATTTCGGCAATCTGCTTGCTTGTTTTTTGCTGTGCGATCAACTCGATGATCTTTCGCTCGGAAAAGGTCAATTTATCCAGTTCACTTGTCCCCGTTTCGCGGACACTGATCAAATCATTCAATAAAGAATCACTTACATACTGGTTTCCTTTTGCCACTTCAGCCAAACAATTTTTCAGTTCAACCTGGGCGTGTTCTTTCAAAATGTAACCATATACCCCGTATTCTTTGGATTTGTTGTAAATGGTCATTTCGTTGTGCATTGTCAGGAGGATGACCTTGGTCTTCAGTTTCAGTTCCTGTACTTTCTTGGCCACATCCAATCCGTCCAATGCAGGCATGTTGATATCCAGAACTGCAATATCCGGTAAACGCAATTGGATGATATTCAAGACAGAAATGCCATTTGCGCAGGTTGCTATTACCTTATAACCATAAGATTCAACGAAACTCTGGGTTCCCTGAAGTGTAAAAGGGTGATCGTCTGCAATTACAATAGTCATTTTGTTTTCTTTAATTCAATAGTGATAATGGTTCCATTCTTATCGGAATGGATCTTAGCCAAACCTCCGATAGCTTTGCTTCTTTCGATGATATTGTATAAACCGAAGGCATCTTTTCCGGATAATGTCTCACTTACGTTAAAACCTTGTCCGTTGTCTTTAATCTGTACAGTCAAACCTTCCGTGCTTTCCAGGATTATGATTTTGGCTGCGACAGCCTTTGCATATTTGATAATATTCGAAAGTGCTTCCTGTATAATCCGATAAACCTGCAATTCATCCGAAACGGATAAGGATCCATTGTAGACAATATCGGAAGTGACCATCAATTGATTTACCGATTGGGCACGATCCAGGAGTTGGTTGATACTAGCAGATAACCCTACTTTTTCAAACATCACAGGATGCAGGTTCCTGCTGATACTCCGGATATCCTTAATGATCGAATCAATCTTCTCGCCTGCTGAAACCGGATTTCCACTCATCGAATGTTTGAGATTCAGTAATTCATGGCTCACACTATCATGCAGGTCACTGGCAATACGCCTGCGCTCCTCTTCCGTTTTATCAAGTAATTGCTTGGTATACCGGCGGGCGCGTTTACTTTCGGATTTGATCTTCTTCTGTTTTTGTCTTGAAAAAACAATAAACAAAACCAAAAGTAAGCCCATCAGCACAGACATCAATAATGCAATCGTTATTCGTCCGTTTGAAATCGTTTCCTTCTGAAGTGCAATTTGATGCTCCTTGTGTTTTGTTTCATACAATTTATTCAATTCCAGGGTTTTTGTAATCATCTTCTGATTACTGATCTTATTTTCGGCACGCTTCAATTTTTCTGAATAGGCATATG
>CBFGNC010000023.1:0-51900 GCA_965650135.1 uncultured Fluviicola sp. | reverse complement strand
TTCTGATTACTGATCTTATTTTCGGCACGCTTCAATTTTTCTGAATAGGCATATGCTTTTTGATAATCCTTAGTCAACACCGCATTATCTTTCAAAACCTGTGCAAATGCCATCTGATTCTGGTAATCTTCCTGTTCCTCAACTGCTTGAAGTGCTTTTTCAATCAACCCGATATCCCTGATTCCATCCCCGGTTTTAATTTCGTAGTTTGCTAAAGCAATATTGTAATCCGCATCTGAAGCAACAGAATTCAACCTATCCACATTTTGCTTCATATCGAAAAGGACGCCTTTTGCTTCCGAGTAACGCCCTTCATGCAATAACACATCAACATAAAAAGAAGAAAGCGCCACTTCAAGTGATTCATCCTGAATCTTGTTTTTAATAAATAAATGATAAGTCGAATCAATCAGATCGTATTGCTTGGGATTATTCGTTTCCTGGTACAGGATAATTTTATTGTGCAGGGAAACCAATATATTTCCCTTATCATTTGCGCGTTTATAATCCGCCATTGCTTTGTCGAAATACATCTCTGATTCCGTGTAATTTTTGGTGTACATGCTCACCAGAGCCATGTTGTCGTAGATTCCACCCCTACCCGTATAATTATCCGTCTGATTGAACAAAGCAAGTGCTTTCGAATTGTAGCGAGATGCTTGTTCATGCTGCCCCATTGCAAAATAACAAAAGGCCAGATCACCATAGCCATGTGCGACTTCCACACACGTATTGTAATCAAACGGCTTGTATGCAACTAATTTCTTAAAGGATCGGATCGCCTTCCGGTAGTTTGCCTGATTGATGTAATAATTCCCTATATAAGATTCGACAAACAAGGTTTTATCCCAGGGCAGGTTCTGTTCATAGTGCTTTTGAAAGGAACGAACGGTATCCAATGTGCTTTTCCGGAAAAATGAAAAATACATCTCAAGTTCAGTCAATTCTCCAAGTGCGATTGCCGCTTTATCCAAACGTTTGATCCTCAATTGTCCGGCGTAATAATTTCGGAAGGTAGAATAATACTTTTTGTTGTGGAAATTGGCTCTTTCCGAAAGCCACATGCAGGTGTTATCCAATTTTTCCCCGACAGTCCTGTGATAGATAATTTTAGTAGCAGGTTGCTTGCAAGCGCCAAATAAAAATACAAGCAGGAACAACCCGGTAAAAAGCCTTATCAACTGGTTCTTCATCCAATGAGAATTTGAAGTATAAAAATACCTGTTTGAAACGGATCATTACCTGTTTTCATTAAAAATCAGGGTTTCCCCCTATAGATCAAAAGGGTCGAATGATGGATATTTGTGAATAGTTCGCCCGTTGAAAAAATGAGTTGAATAAATCCGGGATGTATTATCTGAGCGGCAATTCATGGAGCTGAACTATGCGACGATCTGGTTAAAAAAGAAATAAACCGATAACCCAAAAACTGTCTACTACTCTTATAGCGTAAGAAAGAAACCTCTGTCAGCAAAGCCGACAGAGGTTTTTTGCTTTTACACATCCTATATTATAACATAAATTTTGCTGATGGATGTACCCCTTACGCTAGAGAAAGCAAAATGTCTTTATTCCTTAAAGTCTTAAAAAAAGCAGAGGCCGCTACTACCTCTGCTTCATTTAAGTTACGATTAGGTGCTTGTCGCAGTTTTTGTTTCAGTGAATAAAGGTGTTTGTGAATAGTGGGCAATTTTTTCACATCATTGCTTTTTCATTATTTATTTCGAATTGCAGCATATTGATAGCACTTTTCAACTGATGAATATATGTCCTGCTCGGGAACAGATCTATAATGGATTCCGGGAAATCCGCAGGTATGTCCATTCCATTTGCATAGTGTAAATACAATACGTAATAGTTTTTCAAATACTCATTCTGAATCGCCATATACGTATTTATCATATTCATCTGATTCGCAATTGCAGTCATGAGCAACTGTTTGTAAGACCTGTCCGGAAACCGGTCCAAATGCTTCTGAGGAAAATCAAATCTTAATTTTTCTCCTTGTGAAAAATGCCAGTACAACTCAAAATAACAACCCAAAACCCGAATTTCAGAAAGAACCATTTTGGATTCCGGAATTGGCGAAAGGCTTATATCTGTAAGTGTTTCCATTTTTCTTCATTTTAGTCAGCAAAATCAATTAATAACTGTGTTGTTGACTAAGACAAGTATAGGATTCTTACCTGTAGGGTTTCAGTGGAATGTTACGAAATCCGGATTTGATGTCACGAAAAAGTGAAAATGGAGCATAAAATTTCAAACGGCAAAATAAATTATCAATGATTCAATATCAAGGTGAATCAACTCCTGGTAATTCATTGAGTTATGATCGATTATTTAAGTTATGCTTTGTAAGGAAATACAGGTTATAAAATACAAGAATCAACTGAACTGCCCGGATAGGAGTTATTTAATAATCTTGAATTGGCTCAAAACGTCCTTGTAATGGTCACTGATCGGAACGATGGATTTATTGCTCATGAGCAATAGCCCATCTGAAGGCTGGATCTCTTCAATTTCATGAGCATTCACAATGTGATTGCGGTGTACGCGATAAAACATGGAAGAATTGAGCAGGTTGGTGATCTTTGCCAATGAGATCTGGATGACAAACTTTTCAGCACCGACAAAAATGGAGCAATACCGTTCCTCCACTTCTATATTGACGATATCCGAGACCGCCACTTTCTTCAATGCATCTTTTTTCTTGATGAATAAAAAATCAGAACTTATCACCGTGTCTTCTTCTTCGCTCTGGAAAATATCGGGTTGGTCATAGAATTTCTCAATAGCCATTTCCAGTGCGTAAAGTACTTCAAGAGGATTGAAAGGCTTCAATAAAAAGCTATACGGTTTTGCCAGTTTCGCACGCTCAAAGATGGTTCTATCGGTAGAACTTGTAAGAAATACAAAAGGTCTGGCAGATTCCGGGACATTGTTCAGGGTTTCAGCAAAGGTGATTCCTTCAGGGATTCCATTCAGAAAAATATCAATGACAACGATATCGACTTTATTTGCATAAAAGAGCTGTAATGCTTCCTGATGGGACCGCGCAACTCCGACAATTTCGAATTGACCGGAAGTCAATGTATCAATCAATTTGTCACTTTCTGCAACCGTATCTTCAACAATGAGTATTCTAATCTTTTCCATCAGCAACTTTCTTCAGGGTGACAATCATGCTTGTCCCTTCCTCTTTCCGACTCCAAATATCTAACTTCCCATCGTTTTTTGCTAACATTGACTTACATAAATTCATTCCTAATCCGGATCCGATCACCTTCTCGTGGTCTTTTTTGGTCAATTGCGGAGAATCACTCAGCAATTTGAGACGCGTTTCCTCCGACATTCCTTTCCCAGTATCTCCCCAAATGAAACAAACCGATTGCTCATCCTCTTTTTCCAGGCTCACCGTGATTTTTGACCCCGGATCTGAAAATTTGATACTGTTATCCATGAAATTACGCAGTACGATCTTGAGCGATTCCGCATCCACAAATACTTTCACCGATCGGGGAACCGTGTTTTCAAACGTCATTTCTTTCTGACTCAGTACGCCCTTAAAATTATATGCCACTTGGTCGATCAGCATACTCAGCCGGTGTTCTTCAGGTCTGAAATAACCACCCTCCGTCTGTAATAAAGCCCAATTCAACAAATTATCGAGCATGTTATACGTATTGGTTGCAATCACACTATTTTCTTCCAGTTGCTTTTCCAAACTTCCATACGCTTGCTTTTCAACGCTGTCCTTCAACTTATTATTACTCGAACTCAATGCGTGGACAGAAGATCTCAGATCATGACTGACAATCGAAAACAACTGGTCTTTCGTTGCATTCAACAAATCCAGTTCTTGTTTTTGGTGTAAGATAACACGCGAACGCAGCACATTCTGACGGTAAAAATAAAGTCCAAAGATCAATATAACACTAAGCAGGATTGCAGCGATCAGGTAGATGGTTACTTTTGCCTGTTCCAGTTTGTTTTCGGTTTCCAACAGATCAACCTGTTGTTGCTTATTTGCTACCGCCAACCGTTTTTCAATTTGGGCAACTTCGTAGACTTTATTTTGGTCACTTAAAGAATCCCTCCAAACCTCATATTCTTTGCGATAAACCAATGCGAAATCATACCGTTTCCGGTTTTCTTCAACGACAGCCATGTTCAAAGCTGCATTTTGTTTTAATTCTCCTGAACCATATTTTTTTGATAACTTGTATGCTTTTTCATAGTAAAAAATTGCCTTATCATCTTGGTACTGTTCGTAATAAACATTTGCCAAATCCATATAAGACGAAATAAGGAAAACGTTATCTTTTCTTGTTTTGATTTTCTGCATCGATCTAAGCAAATAAGTCTCTGCTTCCTTGTAATTCCCTGAATTCAAGTAGCATAATCCCATATTATGTAACAATGCATCGATACGAATAGTTTGAATTTCATTCAAACTATTTGTATCGATACTTCTGAAAAATGCTAATGCCTGAGAATATTTTTCCTGTGAAAGAAAAATACCTCCTTTATTAAAGCGAACCATCGTGTAAAATTCAAACTTGGGTCGAATCAGGTTGAATTCTTTTAATGCATAATTGAAGATTGCTTTTTTGTGAAGGGCTTCTCCCCGGTAATAATGGATAAAATCCAGTATTTTAGGGTCTTCCATGTGCTGCAGGCATTTTTGAGTGTTGACTAAAACAGAATCCCAGTTCTCCTGCTGTGCGAAGACAACCGTTTTAGTTAAAAACACCAAATTCGTGTTTCTTTTTGCTAATTCCTTAGCCTTTTGATCGATAAATTGATTGTTTTCATCACGTTTTGCAAATGAATGAAACGAAATGAAAAAAAGTGCCCCAAAAAAGGGCACTTTCATAATGCTTAAGAATGTATTCAACTTTTTTTTGTTTAAGTCGTTCTTATATTAGAAAGAATACCACGTGAAGTCTTTAGTCCATGTAGACAATTAACCATTATAAAAACATCAGTAATACTACTCAAATTTATTGGATTATTGCCTGTATTTAACCTGGAATTATCTGAGCTCGTGACTGCTTTTATTAAAAAGAAGAAAAGTGTTCCTGTTTGGAACACTTTCATATAGTTCATAATTTAAAGTCAATCAGGATATATTTTTATACTTCTGTAGTTCTAACAGTACATACTGTTCCTCTCGAAGTTTTGGGACCAACGGTATTGACCATCATGGTCATCACATTTAAAATCGCTCCCAAATCTATCGGGGCACCACCCGCATCTGTTGCGCACGCTTTAAACTTGCAACTCACTTCCTTCATTTGTGCTGTCGACTCCGAACTATAAACTGCATAAAACTGCAACTCATTTGGTTCATGCTCATCGAAGTATTGCTTAATCGATACCTGACTCGCAGTTAAATCTCCGGGAATCATAAATGACATCAATACAGTTAATTGTAATGTAGACACCGAATATGCCGCATCAATATTGAACGTGTCTGCCAAATAAGGTCCTGAAGTAGGAAGGATCGGTAACATGACAGGTTGAACAATATAAGTTTGGATTCCTCCTACATCAATTTTAGTCTCTTTTTGTTCTTGTGTGTCCTTAGGTTCTTTCGCATCCATAAAAAGTTGTATTTCGTTTAACAAAGAGTTAGTTTCCCAAATATCCCTTTTTTTGAGCAAAGAAGAAAGAAGTTCCTTGAAAAGATGGAATAATTTAATGATTTCATCTTTTCAACCGATTCCCGATTCTTTCCAGAATCAATTCGGTAATTTGTCCTGAAGTATGAAAACAGATCTTATGAAAAAGTCAGCAACGGGAATATTAAAAGTACATTTACACCTATTAAAATGAGAAGATTCCTTTTGCGAAATTTGGTCCCAGCGGTCCTAATGATATTCTCTTCTGTGGCATACGCTCAGAATGGAATGGTAACGATTTCCGGGACCGTTCAGTCCAAATCAGGTAAAACCGCTTTACCTTTTGTGCAAGTCACCCTAAGAACAGAAAAGGATTCAACCCTGGTTATCGGTACAATCACCGATGAGGAAGGCCGGTTTTCCCTTTCACCTGTGAAGGGAGGCAATTATATATTGGTGGTAAATTCCTTTGGATACAACCCTTTGAAAAAACCATTGTACGTCGGTTCACTTTCCGATTTCCTTGATTTGTCTGTCATCGAACTGGAAGAAATGGTAAAAGCACTGGATGAAGTGGTCATCAGTGGACAAATCGAAGAAATCAGTGATAAACTGGATAAAAAAGTGTTTTCAGTTGAAAAAAATATCAGTCAAAGCGGAGGATCCATTTTACAAGCCATGCAAAATCTTCCGGGGGTGACTGTTCAGGATGGAAAAGTGCAACTTCGCGGAAACGAAAAAGTAGCTATTCTCATTGATGGCAAGCAAACTGCATTAACCGGTTTCGGGGATCAATACGGGCTGGACAATATCCCTGCATCTGCTATTGAACGCATTGAAATCATCAACAATCCTTCTTCGAAGTACGATGCCAATGGAAATGCAGGAATCATCAACATTATCCTGAAGAAGAACAAGCAGGAAGGCTTTTCAGGAAAAGTGGGCTTGAATGGAGGATTAGGCGCATTGTGGATTAAAAAAGCGAATTTACCCACCATCCGGCCACAATACCAATTCACGCCTAAAGTCAACCCGACACTCTCATTGAGTTACCGGAAAAATAAAGTCAACCTGTTCTTTCAAGGTGATTACCTGTATACACAAACCTTGAATAAGAATGAGTTCGTTACGCGGACATACGATGATGGAACTATTATCGACCAACAAACAAAACGCAACAGGAATACCCATTTTGCCAATGCAAAGCTCGGGTTCGATTATACTTTCAATGAGAAGAACACCTTGACCATTTCCGGATTATACGGTTTGGAAAAAATCATCGATCACGGCGACGAACCCTTTTTCAACCGGGATTCCTCCGATCGGATCCGTTTGTGGCAATTCCTGGAAGACGAGCTCAAAACAACCGTGATGGCAACAGCAGCTTACCAGCACAAATTCGCCCAGGCCGGACATCTTTTGAATATCGGGTTCAACTACACTTTTCATCGTGAAAACGAGAAGTATTTCTTTGACAACATATACCCTACTTTTACGGGACATGATGCTTTCAAACTACTTTCAGACGAACAAGTCGCGGATTTCAACCTGGATTATATCAAACCGCTTAAATATGGTCGTTTGGAAACCGGAATGAAATTCAGGAACCGGAGTATTCCGACCAACATGCAGTTTTATCCCGGTATCAATTCCCCTTTGGACACAACAGCCGGCGGTTGGGCAAATTACAAGGAAATCATCCCGGCAATCTATGGAAACTACGTGATCGATCGCAAGAAAGTGGAGGCTGAGATCGGGCTGCGCGTGGAATATGTCAAGTTGAACTACCTGGTGAATCCCGATCACAGTACTTACAAAAGTGACGGATACAATTACATCCAACCCTTTCCAACCTTGCGATTGGCTTACAAATTCAATCCGAAGAACAAACTTTCCCTATTCTTTAACCGACGGGTAGATCGACCGAATGAGGTGGATATCCGTATTTTCCCTAAATACGACGATGCCGAAATCATCAAAGTCGGCAACCCGGCGCTGAAACCACAATTCACGAACTCCCTGGAATTGGGTTATAAATCGGGCTTGAAGAAAGGATATTTTTATGCCGCTTTGTATGGAAAGGAAGCAACCGGAACCATTACCCGAATTTCGAGTACTGTTCCCGGAAGCACGCTGATCTACGCCATTTTCCAAAATGCAGGAAGAAGCTATAATACAGGCCTCGAAATGACTTTTTCAACGGAAGTTACTAAATGGTATTCCTTCCAGGTCAACGGAACTGTCTATTACAACCAGATCAATGCATTTACAGTTGAAAACAAATACCCTGTTACACATACTTTTTCAGCAACTCAACAGCAGGTCTATTCCGGGAATGCGAAACTGAACAATACCTTTCATTTCAAAAAGGATGTGGATGTTCAGTTGTCCGCCGTATATCTAGCACCTGATATCATCCCACAAGGAAAAATCAACGCCCGGTTTTCATTGGATTTCGGGGTGAAAAAGAAAATTCAAAAAGGAAAAGGCGAATTATTTGTTAATGCAACCGATTTGTTGAACACCATGGTGATCCGAAAACGGATTCAAGGAGACGGCTTCACTTATGTGAGTGCAGATTATTACGAGACGCAAGTCATTCGAATCGGGTACAGTTATAAGTTCTGACAAATTCATTGACACCCGAATTTATCTTGTTCACTCAATTTTCAGTCTGGTTAAACACTTTTTGTTACCATGGAAGATTAAAAGCATGTAGTTTAGCGGTCTCGAAAGAGTTTTATAGCGTTAACATACTCCTTCTAGATTACAACTTATCCAAACAAATTCTTGTTCGGTTAGAGTAAAAGTCACAATTCTCCCATCGAATTGTGGCTTTTTCTTTTTTGTAGCCTCTTCAAAAAAACTTTCTCAAAAGTGAGAAATTGATTGAAGATTTTTAGTATTTTCAATGTCGTTATACCTTGAAACCAACTTTTACCCAATGAAAGTACTACCCTTTTTGATCCTTTTTTTCTTTTCTTCCACCCTATTCGCTCAGTCCAAGAATTCCAAGGCAGCATTGGAACTATATCGGAAAGATGCCTATCCGGAAGCTGTCAAATTGGCTACACAAGCCATCGGACAAAACAAGAATGATTGTGAAGCTTTCTTTGTGAGAGGCGCTTCCTATAAGGAATTGGAAGACCTTGCTTTAGCAATGAACGATCTGTTGATTGCCGTGAAATGCGATTCAAGTAATCAGAAAGCTCTTTCCGCTCTTGCAGAAGTTTATGCTTTATACGGGGATCTGGAGATGGCAATCCAGCTATACTCCAAATCAATTGAACTGAATAAAAGTGATTATTTCAATTACCTGGATCGGGCGCTTTGCAAGAAGGAATCGGGGAAATACGAGCAGGCGGCTGAGGATTTGCGAATAGCCCTGAGCCTCGACTCCACAGACCAGGAAGTTTACGGGCTGATGGGAGAAGTTCACGTACTCCTGAAAAAATATGAAGAGGCGGAAACCTACTTGAAAAGATCCGTCGAATTGTCTCCAAACAGTATCAATAACTCGATGTTGGGAATTGCCCAGGGAAATTTGCACCATTATGAAGATGCGATCAATACCTTCACCAAAGCACTCGATTTTAAAGAAGCCAATAAAGCCGGACTTCATGTCTATATCGGTCAGATGTACATGTTCCTGGAAAAAAAGGCTGAAGCGTGTAAGGAGTTTGAACTCGGGTATAAATTGGGCGATATGGAAGGGTTGGAATTTCAGAAAAAGTATTGTAATTAGAATGAGGGAAGACGAAACTAGATTATTTAGCTTATTAGCTGAATTTATAAGTGGAGGAATTAATTTCGAAAAGTTCGCTTCTGCCTGGGACAATTGTTATGTAGAATCAAATGAAAAGTTTGAAAACGAAGACCTTTTATCAGAAATAAAAGACAAATTGGATTATTCAACCGTCAATCCAATTACTGAAATTGATAGACTGGATGGTTTAATAAGTGTAGAGGAGTTAATAGAATTTTTGAGGACTAATACTATAGGCAAACATTAAACGATAAATCATGAAATTCTTAAAAATTTTATTGTGCTTAACTGCCTTTTATTCTTGTTCAAACAAACCTTCTAAAATGCATTGCAAATTTATGAATCCACATGTGAAATCTTGTTTGCATGACGATTCTAAAAATGTTAATCTGATATTCAAATCAGATCGATTGGAAACATGTTTTGTTAAGGATGGCAACTCCGTCTATTCTATAGAGTTATTTCCAGGGACGGATAAAATCAGATACGTTATTCGGAGAAGTAATCGGGATGATTCCTATTATACAGTATACTTTAAAAAGCATTATAGTTGTTTTATAGATAAACACAATGTTTCTTTGAATGAACGAATCATTCTAAAAAACAATAGGTTTGGAGGATATGATTATAATGTCCATTATCATTTGCACAATCTGAAATCCCAGGTAGATATTTTTAATTTGTCCACAGACTCCTTAAATCAATTGCTTCCAGAATACTGTTACTATGAATATGACAAGAAAAAAAACACTTATAAATATATTTCAGAGTTGCTTACGGAAAATGCCATTAAAAATGATTCCTTGGTTTTTAAATATTTTGAAGTAGACAATCTGAATGATTTGACATATATCAAAAATAGAAGGGATGGAACGATCAAGATTAAAAGTTCGAAAAAGAAAAATTCCATCCTTACAAAGGATCTAACCTTTAATCAAGGCAGTTCGAAAGCTTTAGTTGGTGAGTTACATGTCTACTTCAAGAAGCTTAATCAACAACTTGACAGTATCAATCTCTTGCTTGTTTTTCAGGGCGATTTGCAAGCAAGAATGACTGAATTTAATCACGGCTCTAATGAACTTCATAAGAAATTTAGATCTAATGAGATGACAAAAAAGAAAAAAATCTGTAACGAGTTGAAAAAGTTTGGAATAACTTTCAGAAATGATAAGGCGATCATGAGTGAACCTTTGATATCTGCACTTGATATTTAATAGTAGTGGGTAGTGTCACTAAAATTTAAGTTTCCGACCTATTGATTCACAAACCAATACCTATCAAAACATGAACTATTCATTAGCTGATACAAACTTTGGAACCAACTTTTGCAGCATGAAAACCTTTTGGGTAATTTTCTTATTCTTCAGCACAAAGACTTTTAGTCAGACCGATACCTTGTACCTGAGTGACAGTCTCATTTACCTTTCAAACGGAGAGATCATTCAACCTGGGTTACTTCCCACAAACACGCCTTCTATCAGTTACACGTTTACACAGGTCAATGATGACAAGGATTTACTGTTGATGGAAGGAAAAATGAAAGATGGAGGAAATATTACAGGCTTTTATCGCAAAGTTAAGTTCCAGACAAATGATGGAACCTTTTATCACTCTTGGGAACAGGATCTGATTTGGATTAAAACTGATTCCAACAACAAGCTGGTGGAACAAAAACTCTATTCAAAAGGCGTTTTAGTAAAAGACCGGTCAACTATTCATGTTCAATACAGGTAATATTGTAAGGAAGTGATGTGAAAACCTCTGATAAATTTAATAAAGAATAAAGAAGCAAATGGATTATGGAAAAATCAAGAAAATAAGTCTTGTCATTTATTTGACAGCAGGATTACTGTTAATTATAGAATTTTTCTTTTCCAGGTTCTTTGATTTCATATTTAGAGGGCATGATATATTCATTTATTCAATCTCTTTTAGTGCAATGATCTTTGTAGAAATACTAAAATACTTGACAAAACGGAATGGTTAACCAGGTAATATTCCAGTCAAATTGGAATCGGGTGGTGCTTATGAACTGCTTTTGTAGTATAAAAATGAAATTTGAGCTCCCTACCGAGAAGTAACCGCCTCCCTCCTCCTATTTCCTCGAATTGAATTACCTTTACTCCAACACAAAATTCATCAATCATGATTCCGGAAAATTTATTGAGGCAGATCGATTTCATTAAGGAAATTGACAAGGTCAAGTACATTCAGCGAAAAACAAAACTATTCAATAGCGACCGGAACGAAAACGATGCCGAACACAGCTGGCATTTGGCACTTATGGCGATTGTATTGTCGGAGCATTCCAACAAATCAATTGACTTGCTGAAAGTGATCAAAATGGTGCTGATCCATGATATCGTGGAGATCGATGCCGGCGATACCTTCATTTACGATACCCAAAAAGACCATTCCAATACCGATGAGGAACGCTTGGCTGCGAATCGCATTTTCGGGTTGCTCCCGGCTGCTCAGGCCGAAGAACTGATTGCTATCTGGGAGGAATTCGAAGTCGGAGAAACGGATGAAGCGAAGTTTGCCAAGGCCATGGACAGGTTGGAGCCTTTGCTTCAGAACACGTCCAACAAGGGCGGAACCTGGAAGGAATTTGATGTGAGTTATGAAAAGGTGCATCAGAAAAAGCGCGTCATCAAGGAAGGATCGGAGCCCATTTGGGATTTTGCAGAACAACTGATCAATGACAGTGTGGAAAAAGGGTTTCTGAAAAAGGATTGATTGCTTTTGAAAAGAAAAATACTTGTTTGCACAGGCACTTTTCCCAAATTTTTCAGGACACAAACTCATAAAGTGATCAGGACCGGGTAGCCTCTACCCCATATCGAATCGCATCTTCAAGCACATCCAGGTTGATATCCTGCAACTTTTTGAATTTGATGCAGTAACCGGTCACACTTGCCTTCCCTATTGCTTTTTCATAGGTTTCGGACAGGTATTTCTTATCCTCGATACCCAGAATATAAACGGAAATCCCGGTGGTGTTTGCGCTCACCCCGATCTGGTAGAATTCCCGGTTTTTTCCATCCGCATAGTGGATTGTTTGGAGTCCGTACCCGATATTGGGATTGGAAACCACTTTACCCTTGCTGTCTTTCCCGTCGAGGAACCAAAGCTTACAACCCGGTATCACTTTCGGGATAAAGCGGTGCAATTCCTCCATTTCAGCACGTTTCTGTTCCGATTGGCTGTTGATATACTCCTGGATCTCTTCTTCTACGTTCATAAATCTGGCGCTGTTTTACTGCTTTCAATAATACGCAATAATCCCAAAAGCCGGACGAATCGATTTCAAAAATTAGTACGGAATAGTAATCCGTTCCCCTTGCCTATTCAATAATTGGATCTTCGGATCTTTTGCATCATTGGTAATTCGGTCGTGTGGACCAATGTGGTAAACTGCAAACATATTACTGATTGCGCCCAAGTTGACTCCTTTCTCCTTTGCATCCATCAGAAGCCAAACCGGAACAAATGCCCAATCAATCCCTTGTTGCTTTGCAATGGTATCCGAATTTTCTGTATCTCCTGACAGGTATATTTTTTTCCCATGCCAGGTGACCAGGTAGGAATCATGCTTGAATGAAATTCCATAAACCTGGTGCTTCGTCTTGAAAGCCCGGATATCAAAATCTAGAATGGACGCGTTCAATTTTTCCAGTTCCCCGATATTCCAGGGACCAAACTTCCGTCCATTCAATTTTTTCAGGATTCTTTTGGAATAATGATCTGCATGGCGATGAGTAAAAATGAAAATCGCCCCATCTTGGATACTATCAATTTCCGATTTGTCGTATTCCATATAATGATATGCCCCGGATTTATATGGAAAATCAACGTAGATAGTTGAAGTTCCATCTGTCAGACGGAGTCCGCAATTACCGACAAACCGGATGGTGATACTGTTAGTTTGACCATAAGCGAAATTCAGGAATAAAATCAAGACAAAATTCAGAAGGACGAATTTCAGTTGCTTGTTGTTTTGCATACATCGGGTGCTTTAAATGAGTTTTCAAAAGAAGCGCTAAATCCCTTGTCAACCGGATAAATGTGATGAAATACATGTTTTTTTTGACCACTCGATAGGATCCGTGCAATAAGGACGTGATCGTTTGGTTAAACGACACTCTTTTTTATTTGCTTGTAATATGTTTTGGAGAGCGGGATTTGCTTTTCGCCATGGATAAAAGCGATTTTTGCACTTTGTGAATTGCCGATAATTTCTTTAACGGCAATCATATTGACCAAGTAAGACCGATGACATTTTTCCAATGAAGGAATTTGTTTATACACCTTGGAAAGCGTTTGACGAAATGTCTTGGAGACGGCTTTGGCGTTTTCATCCAAAAAGTGGATTTCCACATAGTTTTCGAAAGCCTTCACAAATAATAAATCCGTCTTTTCCAGGCTCAGAACTTCATTCTTATTTTCACCAAACAGCAAAATCGAGTTGCTACAAAGCGGAATAATCCGTTCTCCGAAATACTGCCTCAGATAAAGCATGACAGGAGCAAAAACCGGAATCATCAGCAATACAATGTTCCTCAAATAAAGTAAATGGGACGACAAGGAATAACTTCCCTGATTGATTAGTAGACCGTTGTACAGATAAAGAATTGACCCTGCAAGGACAAAGAAGAGAATGGTCGAAGCGATTTCATGGGAAACGGTCCAAACTTTCCGAACCTTGAAATACCAGAGGTTTTCGAGACTGGTATAAACGACAAAAACAAGGAATATCAAAATTCCAAAACCGGAAAGGATCAATAATTTATGATCCGAATGAAATTGGTCGGTATCAAAAGGTTCCAAAAAAATAATGACGAAAGACAAAAAAATGCACAAGATAAAACCCACCCATACTTTTCGCTTGGTAGACGCAATAAAATGTATCTGCTTATTAAAAAAAGTCATATGCCCGCATTTTAACCCTGTAATATTAGCGTTAAATTTCAATTGAGTTTAACCATTGAGAACTGAACCCCTCTAAATCAAACCGATTTCGGTCTAGCTCGAATGAAAAGGATGAGTTTGAGACGATTCGTTGAAAGAGAATTTATTCTTCGTCGAGGACTTCGATTAGAAACCAAAACAGTGGACCGGGTCCACCGAAACCCATTGAGGATTGATTGCGAAATGAGTATACATAAAAAAGCCCTACTTCGCTCTTTCGAGCTACGTAGGGCGAAAGTGGAAAATATCGGACTCGAACCGATCACCTCAACACTGCCAGCGTTGCGCTCTAGCCAGATGAGCTAATTTCCCAATAGTCGGACCTTTCGTGTCCTTATTCAATCTTAGTGAGTGAAGTGGAACAAAAATAAAAAAAACGAGTTGATTATCAATAGCGTTTTACAAATAGGCGCTGTTTTTCACATTGAATTTCGGGAATCTTTCAAATAGTATACATTACTTTATAACTCAATACCGCACAATAACTTTGATTTAGTCTAAATTCAACAGGGTTCGAACCTGTTTCGAATAATTGGAAAACCTAATAAAATCAATTTTATTCCCGAACGCAAGTTTCGGTATTCTTTAAATACATTTTCAATGGGTAGCCTAAATGATCCAATTGGGAAATCATTTTGAAACCCATTTTTTCATAGAAGGGGAAATTTCGATGATTGGATGTTTCCAAATAAATTGGCAGATCCATTTCGACAGCATCCTTCATAATTTCGTCCATTAAAAATGTTCCTCTTCCTTTTCCCTGAAATTCGGGGTTCACGCCAATATACCAAAGGTGTAAAAAGGGAAAATCCGGATGGTGTTTTTTAATTTCACGTTCTCTTTTCAAAACTTTTGAAACATTCACGATCCCCATGCAGCCAAACACCAGTTTCAGATCCCAAGCAATACTTTTAAGGGTTGTTTTCTTTTTCGATGGAATCAATATGATAGCACAAGAATTGTTATCTTCTGAAAGGTAAATCTTACCCCATTTTTCTCCTTGAAAATAAGAATACTCCATTAATTTCTTAATTCGGGTTTCTTTTTTCTTGTCTTGTTTTACCACAAAATTGACAGACTTATTTTCCATAAACGATTTATGAAGAATATCTGTGACGATCTGTTTTTTAATGTCGTTTCCCATTTTAAATGAAGTATTGAATAGCCATTTTTCCCAAGCAGCTGCTAGCGACTGATTGTTTATTGCCTCGAAATGGATTTGTTGTCATTGATACTTATTTTACCCTTTCAATCCCATTCGTAATCCCGCTTTTTATCATATTTCCATACCCGTTGTCAGGCAATAGATTTGCAAACGAAAATGCTAATTGATAGTTTTTTATTGCATTGTCAAAGTCCTTTAGATCTTCATAACATTTAGCAATGTTTAAATATAACGATGGGTAAGTTCCTTTAATAATGTCATCATTTATTTTCAATGCTAATTGCAAAGCTGTTTCGTCCCATCTCAATTTATCTGCAACACTTTTTTGATGTCGGGCCACATAATGAGCCGCAGTAAATTTTTCGAATTCGTTTGTTGCTTCATTCCATGCTTGCAGAAAATATTTACTTGCTTCTTCGTGATCACCTTTTCCTTCCATTTCCATACCTTGAGCACAGAGTTTAACTATTTTGTTGTTTGGGTCGAATTGCATATTATTTTATTGTGAGCAGCAAAATTAATATACTCTAAAAACCTGTGCATTGATATAGGTCAAAAAAGGTTTAGAGATCGTAAAGCAAACAAGGAATATTCAATAATAAATTCAGATGACGTCAATGTCCCGGCGAGAATAACATTGTGCCAATAACAAAAACTGCGTCTGCAAGAATTCCACTAAAAGCCAAAGCAAAATAGTTCAAACGTTTTTCTGTTTTCAGATAGCTGTCGACAAGCCACCAACCTAAAGCAATACATGTCAAACCGAGAGGTACAACACAAAGCAAATAATCAAAGTAACCCGAGAGATTATTCGCTAAAGTGTATGTGTTCGGACCTGTCAATGCACCGATAATAATTACGAGTGCGTTAATAAATCCTATCAGAATCAATAGTCTGAATATTTGCTTCTTTGTCATTGTTCTTTTGAGGTCAGTTTACGAACGAATATAATCAAGATTTTGTTTGCTTTTGAGAATTGATCTGCCTACTAATACTTGTCGTGAATTTATCAGCGACAAAGCTGATCAAAATAATGACACCTCTGAATCCAAAACCGGATATAAATATCTGTTTTTAAAAACCCTTATTTCTGTGTAGGGAATTCTCCTTCCCTTTGCGTTACTTTGTCTTGTTCACTAAGCGTTGCAACCTTAAAACAGTGGAGCTGCACCCACTCAAAAAAACGGACTGTTCCTGTTCAGTCAATTCAACAGGAGGCGGAACCTGAAAAGCCTCATGAGTAGGGAATAAAAAAAAACGATATACCATGTCGACAACTACACTGAATACAATTACATTAAAAAACATTACAGCCCTGGACACTTCTAAATACACTGTTTGGGTTGCCGGTTTCATACAACAACCGGATCTCTTTATGTATCTGAATACTGATGGAAATTTCACTTCAGACGCCGGCAATTACATCAACATCAACAATGGACTGACAGTCAATGTACCAAACGTGACAAATTTAGGTAACAACCGCCTGGTGTTTTTAGTTACAGAAAATACTACTACACCACCAGCCCTTTCGCCTACTGTTGGTTATACCGCCTATCCGTTTAATGCTGCTCCGGGTGTTTGTCCTCCGGGTCCGTACGATATTTTTGAATTTGGTCCCAATGCTCAATACGATGTATCCGCAGTAGATTCCTTTGGTTTGAATCTCTCCTTTACAGTAACCAACGATTCCCTGGTTTATGGGGCAATTCCTGCTATTTCCCGTCCTGAGATTGGAGAAGCCTTTAATACATTTACAGGTTCTGATCCGCTTGGAAGCGCATTTACACAATTAATATATACCAGTCCAACAGGTACCGGCTATCCTGATTCAATTATGGGTCAATTTTCCGCTATCGTTTCACCAAAAGACTGGTTAGCGATTAATCCGGGTGCCAATGGATTGAGTGGTTATTGGAGCAATACCATCAGTGACTTTTTCACCAAGGGAAATCAACTCAATCTATACCTGAATGCAGCCACAGTGGGCAACTATTCAGGCACCAGTGACGGAACAAAATTTACACTTACAGGACCAAACGGATTAACGGTAATCATTCCGGCGAGTGATTTTGCAGGCAATCAAGGGTTCATGCAGGCAGTGCGCGGTATCAAATCAGGTGAAAAACAGAATGAATACGATGCTTTCAACCAAATAGAAGCTGCCATTTTCCAAGCCATTTCACGCGGAGTCTTATTGGATGGAGTCGTAGGTGAAGGAGGAAGTATTTCCGATGCTTATACCTCAACGGCGTGGACGAATATTCAAAACTGGTACACGAATCACAACAATGCATACAACCAGAATCCGAGTGTTTATGATGCATATGCCAAGTTTTTTCATTGTGCAAAAAACCACGGAGGGATAATCATGGGACTTAATTCCGCTCAAAACTTAGGGATGGCTTATGGATTTAGTTTGGATGAAAATCCGAATGTCGGAAGTTGGCCTGCAGGCAACAATGTTCCGGCCAAAACCAACTACTCTGTTGGATCAGGTCAGGATGTAACACTTACCATCGGACGATGGGTTCCCGCATCGTAAAATTGGTTAACTCATATTTGACCACTATTCACACTCACCGATAACCACCAAGAATATTGGTGAGCATTAAGGAAAAGCGAATTACAGTTGTAATTCGCTTTTTTGTTATCCGCAACACAAATTAAACACTTTGAATGAGGCTTAAAAGATAAGCCGATTTTGTATTATATGCTTTTTTGTTGATCTAACCATTCAATAGCAATGATCATCGTTCGAGTTCAATAGAATTCAGTTATGGTAGCAAAGAATAGGAAAACAAAATGAAATCGATGGTTTGCGGGAGATTGGACTTATCCTCTTAGGAAACAAGATTGGTACTTCAAACACAGATCCAGTTCTTCATTCTCACTCTCCGCTCTCGCTCTGCAAAAAGAAAAGCCAGACAGAATGAGACTGAGAACGAGAATTAAGTATAAAAAAAAAGCCTCAACGATAAATCGTCAAGGCTTTTCTTTTTGTTGTGATCCCGCTGGAATCGTTTGTGATTCGGCTGGGATATCTTAATATCTAGGAAAACCACCAGTTTTAGAGGTGATTCGTAATTTCCAAATTTCTGCTGGCTGATTTGCTGGCTGAAAATTTGCATTGAATTAACGCTATTTGAAAGAACGATTTTCGTCTATTAAAGATACGAAAACCAATGATAATAACATCAAAAAACACCAAATTAAATGAGCATTTCACTAACTTTTTCGGGATCTAAACCAAGGTATTCTGAAAACTCCGAAACCGTGATTACTTGGTGTTGCTCTTTTTGAAAATGAGCTTTCATTTTCTTTACTAAGTACCTACAATAACGCTCACTCTTGCCTGTAATAAGCATGATATCTTTGGGATATATGACTAAGCGTTTTTCTTTCATCTTTTCGAGGTCCAAAAGGTGGAGTATCCGTATACTATCCATAGGTAATCCATAGGTAACCTTGCTGGTGCATATACACAAAATTAAGTGCTATTTAAGGCTTTTCAAGGTGCAAAAACGGCACAAAACAGCATAAAGTTTATGAACCGGTATAGACCTGTTGTATTGCTCTCTAAATCGTTGAATGTTTGTCTCGTCGACAGGTGAAATGACCTACCTAGAAACCGGTCAAATAGTAAAATTTAAAACAATGGCAAGACAAACTGGTCTCATCAAGTTGAAAGGAACATTGGACAATGTGAATTTCTATAAATCTAAAGATGGGAATCTAGCGCGAATGAAAACGTCAGTTGATGGGTCGCGCATCGCAAATGATCCCGCCTTCGTCAGAACACGGGAAAACAACTCTGAATTTGGTTCTTCAGCGAAGTCTGGAAAGCTTGTAAGAAGTTCTTTACGGCCACTTATGCAAATTGCAAGTGATGGTGGCGTAACCGCACGAATGACCAAGGTAATGACCTTGATCAAAAACTTCGATACTCAAAGTTCGCGTGGTGGAAGAACCGTTGCAGGCGGTATTGCAAATGCAGCCGCAAAAGAGTTGTTGAAAGGATTCAACTTTAACAATCGTTCAGCTCTAGGAAGTGTTTTCTTCAAACCGTACACGGTTGATGTGAACACAGGAGCAATCACGATTACTGATTTGATTCCAATCAACGATCTTGATTTCCCTCAAGGTGCTACACATGTATCGTTGAAATGTGCTTGGACAAAGGTTGACTTTGTAACAGGGGTTACGGACACGCAGATTTCTCCGGAATCAAACTTACCGCTTGATTCAACATCTACGGATGTTACTCTCACGCCTCCACAGGCTCCAACTGGACAAGGAACAAACATCTTTGTTCTGTGCTTGGAGTTCTTCCAAGAAGTGAACGCAGCACAGTACTCGTTGAAAAACGGTGCTTTCAATGTGTTATCGATCGTTGAAGTAAGCTAAACTATTGAGTCATGAAAAATTCAAATTTGAAGGACCCGAAATTCAAAGACAATTTGAAGTCTTACTTCACTCGTGTCACAAGTGACACTCCTCCATTTTTCAGAAAACTTCGGTTGGTTGGATTAGTTGCAATTGCTGCAGGCACTGCTTTACTAACTGCTCCAATAACCTTACCAGCTGCAATTGTTGCCGCTGGAGGTTATCTGATTGTTGGAGGAACTGTTGCATCAGCAATTAGCCAAGCGGTGATTGCTGAAGACGGGAAACAAAATGATGAGTAATCAAATGATTATTCATCAAAAAGGAAAATCGAGTTATTAATATAAAGCACCTAGAAGCTGCAATGCAGTACTAAGTGCTTTAAATCTCAAAATCATGAAAACAGAAAATTGTTCAAACAGTAATTTAACTGTGAGTATTAAGACGAAACGAAGACCACCTCGATTCAAAGCAGGTGCAGAATTATCTGGGGCAGTGAATTTGGTTGCAGTTGATGTGGTGGAAGAAATGATTGAGGATACCGAAGTATTTGAAATCAATATCAAACTTGACAGCACACGTTGCGCCAAGGAAGATTCCTGCCCAAACTAATCTCAAATCCAATAGCAATGATACCTCATCAGGATACAACCACAGTTGCAGGAACGGTTACCGGTACAGTGTTTACCATTGCTGCGAACATTAATTCGCAAGACTATACAAAGACAGTGATCCTTGCATGTGTTGGTGCAGTAGCCAGTTTCATTGTGAGTTTGATTCTCAAGCGGATTTGGAAATTCTTATCAAAATAAACAGAACGGCTCCCAAAAGGAGCCGTATTTTTTATTGTTTATCTTCGAGTCGATATCCAAGCATTAAATCTAGGAGATTTTGAGCGTATTTTTTCTAATCCAATAATCTCTGCAATGATATTCCCATAAACAATTTTATCATATCCATCAATTATTCTCATCAAACGATGAGAAGGTGATGTATGTCGGGTATTATTTATCATTTCTGGATTTGAATAATCTCTAAATACTTGCTCTAGTTCAGGTAAACCAATAAGTTCATTTTTTGGTATTACATCATGAAAAATCTGTTTCTCATTAAATAAAAGCCCTTCAAATTCGTGTAGTTGAATGTAAGGAATGTATCGTGGTCTTAATTCTTCATTGATGTCCTCAAACATTGCACGCTCCATTTCGTCCATTCTTTGATTTTTATCTTGTACTCGCTCTATCTCTTCCCATCTAGGAAAAGAGTGTTTTTTATATAGACCATAATAGTCAATCAAAGTGGTCACGTAAGCACTTCTATCATGCTTCAAATGCTGTTCAATTTGCTCTTTGATATATTTCCAATTAACTACTCCTCCCATAGATTTCTTAATCAATGGTGGTTGAATATGTATATTTAATTCTACGAAATGAGGAGCTAACATTGTCAAACAAAATTCTCTTTCTGTTTCTCCTTCACAAATGATAATTATTCTTTTCATCATTTAAGGATTTGGTTGACCACCTTCAATTAGATTTCGTTTCCAAAGATCATCAATTGTATAATCATTTAGCCAACTTGCTAAATCTTCTTCTTTAAGCCGATTAAAAACAGAATTCCCCTCAATCTGATCCACGGTAACAATGTCATTAGGTCCAAAATGACTGATCAAATCAGTAGATTGTGTTGCAATGATAACTTGGCATCTTTTTTTAGCCACAGATTTAATCATTCCTGCCAACTTTGCAATTGCTGCAGGATGCAAGCCTAACTCTGGTTCATCAATGATAATTGTATCCGGTAAGTTCGGTTGAAAAAACAACGTTGTTAATGCAATAAATCTAATAGTTCCATCAGACAAATCAGTAGCACCATATGTAACTTCACTAAATTTATCTGTCCATTGTAATCGAACATACTGGTCACTTGGCTCAAGATAAAAATCTGAAAAATAAGGTGCTATCGATTGAATAGTTTTTACAATCTTATTATATACCAACTGATTTTTTTTTCTAATATCAAATAAAAAAGCAGCTAAATTATGCCCATCTCTATAAAGGAAATTCACATCATTTTCAATGTGGCTTAGCTTTGTAAATGGGGAATTATTACTAGTATCGTGAAAGTGATACTTTTTAAAGCCGTTTAAATATCGAATAACATGTGGAGATCGAAAATTGTCAGTGACTTTTAATCTAGATTCACTAGCCGAACGGCTGATATCTCTTCCGGAGTCACCATTATAATGTAATCTCTCATCTACAAATATGAAACCATCAGCTCCTATATTCAATCTTGCTGAATATCCATTTACTCCATTATCAAATTGGATCATAAATGAAATTCTATTTGTTACTTTCATTCCATGATGTAATATTTTATCTGGTCCACCAGACATTGCTACTACATCATTTAGTTTTCGATTATATATATTATTCAAAAAATCAAAGAAGGAGACAAAATTACTTTTCCCACTTCCATTTGCACCAATGAAAATATTTATTGGCTCAATAAGAACCTTCTGATTTTTGATTGACTTGTAACCATTTATTTCAATGTAATCCATTCGAAACTATGATATTTTTAAAACTCAAATGTAAGCAATAATAATTTTATTCCTTTGCCAGGTAATCAGCCCTAAAAACCAAACCATTTTAAAAGAAAAAAGAGAAAAAAAGAAAGCCATTAGTTTAGGGGCTTAATGGATGAATGCAAGGCTTTTGCAAAAAAAATACTACCCAAAGGGTGGAGATTATTTTTGCAAAACCCGAAGGGCTTGACCTTGCATGCATGCAGGAAGCACCTAACTTTGCTTTTATTTTTTTGTTCTTTCATCATTTTTAGAAAGATGCTCGAATAAGATTATCTTGATTTCCCGATTAACGGATTTAATTCTTTGGTCAAGTACAGTTCCAATGGATTGAGATAATCGTCGATTTTATCTTCAAAGACAATAAATGTTACAATTAATTCTAATTGTATCTCCTTCGCCCAATATTTTAATTGCAAACCTCCAGTCTTATGATTCGCATAACCGAAATGTGTAGATAATCGGCCACCTAAGTCTTTTTTTACCTTTCCGACATATAGGACATTTGTATTACAATTCGGCTTGCTTTTCATTGCTGACATGTTCCGATCAGAAATAGTTGGATTTTGATAAGCTTTTATCATCACTGCTGTATCACATTTTGATTCGTCGAAACTAAAAATATATAAACAGTTCTTTTTATTGATTAATGGATCGAAAGAATCAAACTGCCGAAAAAAACTTTCTTTAATTTTTTCTGATAAGGGATGCTTTGATTTTTGGTTTGTGTAATCTACTTCTTCTAAATCGATACAATTCAATGGTATGGAATAAATGCTGAAATTTTGTTCTGCTAAAATTTTCTCATAACTGGATTTACCAAAAACCAATGAGTTATTAATCAAATTGTTAATATGATTAGATTGCATAATGAGATATTAGATTACTAAAGCTTGAAGTCCAAAATTAACAAACCTAGTGTTATTAAGATCTCGACGATAAACCTGTAGAGGTAAAACAGCCTTGAGCGCTGCCGGTGGAGCAAGGCAGCAGGCCAACAGCTGGAGGTTTCCGGAAGCTGTGAAGCTTGTGGAAGGAGGTACGACTGGAACACGCGAGCCGACTGCGAGTTGAGCGAAGGTGGAAGACAGAAATGGGCAGGGACTGAACAACTGGCGACCTATGCAGTATGCACGAGGGGCTGGCGGGACTTTTGTTTTTGTGTGCTGGGAAGAACAGCGGTATTTTGTAACGTAGTGGAGAGACACGGCTGTTGTGGGGAGTGGATACGGCTACCGGAATGGAAAAGTAATGGAACCCAGTTTTACGGGTGCAATGGATTTGGAATGAGGTAGCGGTATGGAACGTGGATTCCAAAAGGCATGACAGCCCCGAAGCCTGAGCGATTCAGCAGGCGAGCATAACTTAAGTGGCGGTGACACCCCATATAAACACTTCGCTGACTGAGTGAGGGACGAGCTTCCGACAGCATCTTTTCAGGGGTTTGGGGTGGCAGAGTAGCCACGACTGACGACGCAGGACGAACAGGCAAGAAAAACAAGTGAACAGCCATGAGTGAATTCTGAACGATTGGCTAAGTGAAAGCTAAAAACAAGGGCACAGAGCAACGGAGCTTGTATCACCCTTGTTTTTATGATTTTTGAAGCTGTGAGAACCAGGAGGAAGACCGCTTTACCGTTTCTGATTAGGTGAATTTCAAGCCAATAAATTCACAATAAATAACTTGAATCAAAATAATACTATATTTGGATCCTAACTATTCCATTATTTATGTCCAAAATTGTAAGAAACAGAAAACAGAAGAGACTTCTAGAATTTTTCACTCTTAACGTTTCAGTACTCCCTGCCAATCACCAAAACGAACCTTTTTACTCAAGCCTAATTGAAGGATTTTATTCGAATGATATCAGAGTCAATTTCGGTAAAGATTTCTATTACACTTTAATCCATTTAAGTAAAATGGATATTGACGGATCAAAAGTGTATTATGGAGTAATGTCCAAATTTTTGCAATTGAATAGCATCGATTGGGTAAAAAAAGATGAGATTAAAAAGATAAATTCGAAAAGCGAATTTAAAATTCCTGAGGGTTTAGAAGGGAGAAAGGGAATGTACGAATTTGTTTTTATTCCCAAAATCCATAAAATTGCTTTTATAAAACGAGGAAAGGTTGATGATAGCATTAAGAAGCAAGGAGCACCTCTAATAGCAATTAAAAATGTACTAAAAATAGGTTTTGATCAATTAGTAGATAAGGAACTAAGTGTTCATGTTGATATCGTTCAAAGCCAACAGGTTATTGATAAAATTTTTGATTCAAAACTATTGAAACTTGAATTAAAATTACATTACACAAATCCATCAATAGGAGACGATCACGAAGCTTTTATGGATGATTTGTATCGATCGACGGATGCAAATAATATTGACGTTTCAATTCAAGGAACTACCGAATCTCCAATAAACACCAAATCGACATTTGTTGATGGTAATTTACAACTTGTTAGGAAAAATGGAACTGCGAAAGCAGTAATTGAAAATAGTAAAGGTGTAAAGGAGAAAATTAATACAGCTGCACATCCAGAGGTTTCTGTGGTTGAGGTTGAAGATTATAAATCTTCCATTTTTACGAAAATCATTAGCTCTATTTGGGAAAGTTTAATGAAGGATGGAGAATAATAAAAAGAATATAGATTACTCTGAGGTAAAAGAAATTTACAAGGGAAATTTCAAGCAACTATTCAAAATTGCTGATGGCAAAAAAAGTTGGTTTATAAAATCCTACTTCTATATTTCCCTCGGAGTAACAATTCTTGTTACCATATTAACATTCTTCTCCTCTTTAGATAAAAAAGAAATTATTGAAAAGATTCTAGAATTAAACATTCCTTTCTTTGGCGGATTAATTGGGTTCAGTCTATCTGGCTTTATCTTAGTTTCAACACTTGGAGATGAAGGAATGATTAGAAAAGTCTCTAACATTCAAATTAACAAAATTCTTAATCGAGAAAAAAATGCGTACTCGTACATGCAAAAAGTTACTTCGAAGTACGCCCTTATTGTGATTTTGCAATTCTCTTTTTTGATGATCTTCTTAGTTATTTATTTAGTTACATTGTTGGAGTTGAAAACAACCGTGGAGAATCTACGAATCACAGCAAATATGTTAGGGATATTTCTAATTGTCTTTTTTACCATATACGGAACATTCCTTACTCTGCAATTGATAATTAACATCTTTACGATCTCTCAATCAAGAAACTTAAGTTTCCTAACGGAAGAATTAGAATCAAGAAAATTACTTGAAAAGGAGAAATAGTTTCGATTATGGTCTTAAAGAATCTATAACTAAAGAGAGTGGTTTAGATTCCGAATTCAAAAAGATTAAATGAGGTTCATTTAAAATTAATTTCACACCTATTGAACCAAAACCCTCGCATATCCTAAAAACTTCCGTGGCTTTTGGGTTTGCGATTAGTTCTTCTAAATATGAAAAATCTGGAATCATTTTAGATCCAATTGTCTCAATATACTCACTACTAAATTCAGCCATACATTTTAAAATTTGGTTAGAATTAAATTCTTTTCTTATTGCTGTGAATCGTCTTCGCTTTCTTTAAAGTGCTCTTTTAGTATTCTCAAATATGTTGAGTTTCTTACATCAGCATCATTAATAAAGGCATCAAGTGAAAGCATATAAAATCCAACATTGACTAATTGAGTATCTGTAAGAGATAATTTCATCTGTTCCTCTTTGTAATACATGGTATCCGTTGAGAATAATGAGGTAAAACGATCATTTTCTAGGTACAATTTAAACTCATCATTAAATTCCACAACAGCATAGAACCAAATTCTTTGAATCTTATTCGGATAATACTGCATTAATTTTGTAGCTCTTTTTTTCAACTGAACCATGGAAGTAACATTATCTTCCAATTTCAATCCCCGTTTCTTTAACTCCACAAGAACTACATCTACTTTTGAAGTTTTTTCAGGATCATTTGAGAAAATCAGAGTGATGTCGGGCTCCGAATTATCGGTTTCAGTATCTTCATCGGTTATTTTTTTGATAACTTCAGACATCACTTTATCACTAAGTATCGTTTTGTAAGTCATGTACTTATCATCTAGCAACCAAGCGTTATTGCTGTATAAGTCATTCATGAAATCTGATTTATCAAGTGTTTTCCCCATTGGGATAATCAAATTATGTATGTCAGCTTCACCATTGTTTTTGTCAATTTTCTTTAACCGGTCAATAACAAACTGACGATATAGAATGTACTCGGTCAGAGCTCTAGATGAAAGTTCAATTGATTTCTCATACTTTTCTTCAGTTAATGTAACTGCTTCTAAGACTTCTCTTTGGTCCTTGAAAAATCTTTCTTGAGCTTTTTTTATTGATTCTTCTCTTTTAACGAAACCAATAGTGTCTTTATCAAAATATCCAAGTAAATGAGGATAGGTATCAGCTAAAGATTCATTTGTTTTCTTATTATTATCCGCAATTACTGGTATTTCTCTTTTCAATATTTCAGCAACTTTTTGGCGGAATATTTTCTTTATTACATTTTTATCCTTTTCAGAAAGATTTAACTCTTGCCTTGATCCACTTACTTTACCATCGAAATAAGAAGAACTCAAAAGAAAAATCATTTCATATCCCAATGGAATATTCTCATCTGAAATAATATCAACTTTGTAAGTACGACCGTCTATACACAATGCAGTTATGACAGTTTTTTCATTAAGCTTTTCTTTGATAGAATAGTGAATTTCCATGTTTTCGAACATGGCTAAATTGGATGCGTCAATTGATTCAATTACCAACTCATCAATTTCATCTATGGAAATCTTTTTTGTTTCCGATGTTAATTCAAATCGACTATCTTCTTGTTTTAGATTTAGTGTGATACTAATTTCTAACTGCTTTTTATTTTGTTTCATTAAATACAGCCTTGGATAGAACTCTTCAAGAAGTCTTTTTTTGAGATAACTTGGTTTAACGTAATCTGAGGTCGCTATCTTTTTCAAAAAGTATTCACTAAATTTCAATTCTGTTTTATAGAGTTCTGACTTAATATCAAGTACTTCCATCGAAGAGTCTTCAAAATTTGTAGAGTATTGAAATGTCCTTTTCTTTTTACCAAAATGGCTAATAACATCTACTTTGTTGAAATAAGAAAGAAAAACTAAACGCCCTAATCCTTTGTGGCTTTCATCCTCAACTTTCATCAGTTCAGAGAATTTCTTGAATCTTTTATCGTTGAAACCTTCGCCGTTATCTCTAATAAGCAGAATTAATGTGCCAGGTTTACTAAAATCATCTATCGAAATCTCTATATCAATTTTACTTGCACCTGCGTCAATTGAATTTGCAAGTGCCTCAATATAGACCAATTCCAGTGATGGATTTGTGAAAAAATATTTTACAGCTTGTTTTAAATTAATTTTCATCCTTAAATATCATCAAATTTCACTTTGGGCAAACCCTTCACAATTTCAACAGTTTGTACACTCACATTAATAATACTCAATAGTAAATCCAAAATATATTTCGGATTACCAATGTCATCTGCCCAATCATTAGGATCATTTGTAATTCCTGAATCTTTGTGAGTTGTGACTGCGTATCTTTCCATAATCCATTCGATCGCAGATTTCCCATTCACAACATATTCATACGCTTCATCTGGAATGTTGGAAATAGTGATTTTACTATTGTAAATGATTGAGTTTTTTTGATCCTTTTTTGGGAAACGCATTTTTTCTATTTTGAAAATAGAAGAATCCACACCCTTTCCATTTTCAAATGAGGAAACATCAACACCGAAATAAGCAGGAACAGTTTCGTAGTTCAAATGCAGCTCCGCTAATTTTCTACCAGCATTACTAAATGCCCAAAAGTCCTTTACATCTTCGATCAACGGCAAACGAGGAAGCATTTTCTTTAAATCATTAGCAAATAGTTCTCTATACTCTCTATTGTGCAAAAAACCATACACGTAGTAGAAAAGATCTTCTTTCGAAACATTCTTTCCGTATTGTTTTTTTGCACGTTCTAAAATAAAATCTGAAATTCCATCTTTTCGAATGTATTCTGATTCACTTTCATCATCAAACAAACCTTTTTGTAGACTGTTATTTTGTTCATAGTAATAAAGTGGAAAACATTGTGATTTTTCCAAAGTGTCAAGATTCGGAATCACATCTGTCAATAACACTGAAAATGGACGACTAGCACTTATTCCTGTAACACAGATTACTTTGTTTTCAAGCTGATTATTCGGAAACAATCGTTTGTTTTGATAAAGCATTGCATTCAGATCCTTATGAAAATATAGATTAGATTTAACAAAAGGTCTGTATAATGTAGTTGTCAAACTTGAATCATCAAAAGATTGCAATTTATGCTTTTCAATATCCTCAATAAAATTACGGTTCCAACTAATTCTGTTTGGATTTGTATCTATAAATGACTCAGCTTTTATTTTAGGGTCATTAGATTTTTCTTTAAGAAATCCTTCAGATTGAGTATTAAAAAACTCAATAGACGATTTAACATTAGTACTTAATTTGTTTTTTGAAAAATTTAAAACCCACGCATCTCTTCCAGTTGCTAGTCCTAAAGAATGAGTGATAAAAAAACTATTGGTATTGAGTTCAAATTTTTTGTCTGACTGTGATGGAATAAATGTGCCATAAATATCATTTCTCTCGTTTATCCAATCACCGTGTTCATTAGGACTTAAAGTTTTCCAAACTAACTTTTGATTATCGAATGAACCGAAATCTTTTAATATTTTTAGTTTTTCCTCTCGGCTTAAATAATCTCCAATGTCATGGTAGTAAATTGTCGCTTTATCCTTTTTATCTTTTGTATTCTTTACTAATAGAGTAATCGAAATGGGAGTTCTTGAACCGGACCCAAAAACTTTACCCCCTTCCTTTCTGCTTAATTCTCCACTTGTACGTTGATTTCCTCTAAGGTTAAAAATGTATATTGAAGAAAATTCATTTTCTAAAGATTTTCTTAATCCATCCATTCCATTTCCATCAATCCATGCCCCATTTGACACAAAACAAATGATTCCCCCATTAGGATCTAAACGGTCTGAGCTCCACCTAAATGCTTTTATGTAAGAGTCATATAATGCTTTTACCGATGTTGCTTTACTTCCTTTAGCATAAGTTTGTTCGATTCTTGAATCCAAACTAACATATTTCTGATTTTGAGCTATATCATTAGCTGACTTTTGTCCTACGGAATATGGGGGATTTCCCATGATAACACGAAGTGGTGAGCTCTTCTGTCTAGCAACACGTTCCGAATTTTGCGGGAACATTTCAGAAAACATTTTTTCACTGTTATCTGATTCACCTAATTGGAATGTATCTGTTAAAACAATGGCATTAATCCCCTCAGACCATGTCGCCTGATTATATAAGGGTTTTATAACCTTTATTTATTAAATTTTCTATTTTAGTAATTCACAATTAAAATTCACTGAAATGGATCCTCAATTACAAGCCTTACAGAACATAGTCACTAAGCTTAAAAATGAACTTGACCAATTAAAGGCTAGAACAAAACATCTTGAGAACGTGGTTGACCACCTGTACAAAGAGAATCAAAAGAAATCTAAGAACTAGTTTTTTCTATAATTATTGGTTTGTAAATCCGCAGTTCGGTTTTAGGGTTTACAGCTAAGAAACCCTTTCCTGACATATAACTGATTTCTACTGTGAAACCTTCTTGTTCTAACTTATGAACTTCTTCATTTACTTTTTTGAGAAGTTCTACTAGTTTTTGCTCTTTCATATTATTCCAAATAAAAAAGCCAACTCGTTTTTGAGCTGGCTTACGTTAAACATTATGTTTTCTAATTAGTCTTTCAATTCAAAGGGCATACAAACCTTTGGTGTCCTCTTTTTTCATTGTGAAACGTAGAATGAGAAGAAGAACTAAGCATACTATCCCAAAAAATATTTGAGTTTGAATTATATCCGTTATGGGATTTTCTTCTGCGATGGAAGTATCTTTCAATTTGAATACTGAATTATACATGCCATGGAAATTAACCAAACCATGTAATACAGCTACCAATATGATGTTCTTAATCCGGATAAGAAGACCTTGAAAAAGCAGACCTAAAAGGAATGCAAAAATCATTTGATTTAGGACAGAAAATATATCTAATTGACCTGTTATAAGATTGCCAATGTGAAGTAGTGCAAAAAGAGCTGATGTAGTGACAATCTGCCCTAGTACACTTCTTTTCGGGTATGCCACAACTACCAAACCAAAAAGAATCCATCTGCATAATACTTCTTCCATAAGACCTACGGAAAAACACTTGGTGTAATAGGCTGTTAGATGTTCCCAACTATAACGGATTCCTATATAAGGTAAAGAAAAACGAAGAGATAAAAAGAGTAGTAATCCAACCCCAATCAGCACACCTATACTATTCCTCAGCACCTTCTTTAAATCGAAGAAAGTTTCTTTTTTGAACGCAAGATAAAAACAAAGCACTAATAGTAATCTACCTGCACTGGATATAATCAAAGCTGTTGTTCCTTTTTCATCTAATTGATAAAGATGTATGATTCCATTAACCATAAACTTTGTCAACATTATGGAAGCAAGAAGTAAGAGTAGAAAATATAGAAGAAACTTTCTCATGTGCGAAAAAACAAAGACTCCTATACCAATTGATACAGGAGTCTATTTATAAACTTAGTCAAAAAAACTGATTTCGCCTTTACATGCGTAGATTACAACACAACCACCCCATGAACAAGGGAATCCCATAGCGGAGTACCCTTCATAAGTGGTTTTAAGCTTACATTTAAACGTAATGTGAAATTCAGAAGCTGCTTCATCATAGTGTTCAAAATTTTCAGCAGCAAAGCCCATATTAGCAGGTACATCTGTAATAGATGCTATTGGTTTTTTAATTGCGGAAGTGTAAATACCATCTCCAGCAACTTTGTCATTTATCTGTCCATCATCAGTGTAATCTACATTATTGACAATATAAGAGTCTAACGGAACATAAGAATCATCAAATTTTAACAAGGAAAACTGTTGTGCAAATTTTGTCCCACCATCTACCAACAAATGGTCTTGGGGTACAATAACAACCGACCGAAAAAATAGTGCTGTAATTGCTCCTGTTTTTTCTACACCCTGTGCTTGTTCTGTTTTAATCGTTTTAGAAGTTGGTTTAACTTCTTGCTTGTTACAAGCTACTAAAATTGTTGCTCCTGCAATTGCAAGGAAGCTGATTCCAAAAATTACTTTTTTCATACTGTGAATATTAATTAAGTGGGGCAAACCTAATAACCAAAAATTATTCTGTCAACAGTATTTACCACATATTTTCAATTGCGGTTTTCCGAATAAGTATATAATATGCCCTCAAAACATATTGTTAAATTTTGAATAAATTTCTTGTTTTATATTGTAAGTTATAATATAAGTAGTATATTTGAAATCAGAAACCAATTAAGTTATTAATTATGGACTACAAGAACATCTTAAAGGAACGGCATGAGGAGTTGCTAAAACGTAAAGAGGAAATTAGTATAGAATTAGGCTCTATAAATACAGAGCTAAGTGCCATTAGTGAACTATTTAAACTTGACACTCCTAAAACTGCGGTTGTAAAACCTGCTATTACTTCTGATAAATATCCTGTTGAAGGGACTTTAAAAGATAGAATTGTTTACACACTTCAACAGATAGGTTCGGGTGGAGCTAGTGATATTGAAAATTTCATGCGCCAACATGAATCGAAAGTCAGTAGCAACTCTGTAACTATCACAGCTTCCCAACTACTAAAAGGGGGTGTGATTAAAGGATACAAACAAGGACTTAAAAATATCTATTCATTATAAAGGGTAATAAAAATCCCCCTGCGCCAACAAGGGGATTTAGTATTGTCTAAGGAAGTGATGGAGAGTGGTAACTCCGCCCAGTCTTAAAAACTGGTGATCTGTCGAGGATTTGTGGGTTCGACTCCCACCGCTTCCGCTAAACTGCAATAACTTATGAGCAAATCTACAAAAAATTACACAATTCAACAATTTAGCCAAGATTATCCTGATGATAATACTTGTTTAGACAAAATATTTACTATTCGGTTTGGACAATTATCTCACTGTCCTAAGTGTTCTGAAGCTTCAAGATTCGTTCGTTTGAAGAATCGCAAATGCTACCAATGCTCTGAATGTCTGCATCAAATTTACCCTTGTGCGGGTACTGTATTCGAAAAAACCACTACACCACTCACTACATGGTTTTATGTAATCTATTTATTCACTGTTTCCAAGAATGGTGTCTCAGCTTATGAAGTTCAACGATTGACAGGAGTCACTTATAAAACTGCTTGGCGAATGTTGAAACAGGTTCGTATTCTTATTTCTACCGGGTTCAATATGACTAAAATGAATGGAACAATCGAATTAGACGAAACGTTTGTTGGAGGTAAAAACATCAATAGACATAAGGATAAAAAAGTAGCTAAATCACAAGGTAGAAGTTTCAAAGATAAAACTCCCGTACTTGGTATGCTTGATAGAGATACTAAGCAAGTGAGATGCTTTGTCGTACCTGATACAAAAGCAAACACTATTCAACCTATCATTAGACAATTCATTGAGAAAGGTTCTGTATTAATGACTGATGAATGGATAGCTTACAAGGGATTAAATGCTGACTATGACCATAATTTTGTTGACCATAGTAAGAAGATATATTCTGTTGGTGATGTTAGCAGTAATGGTATTGAAAACTTTTGGAGTGTATTTAAGCGAACCATTAAGGGAAGTTATATCCATGTGAGTAAGAAATACCTGCAATCGTATGCTAACGAAACATCCTTTAAGTTCAATAATAAGAACTCTGATGTTCCTATTTTTTATCTTGTTTTGGACTTACTACCTTTACAAGCTTCTTAAGATTTTCTTCGTACTCTTCTTTCGTAATTTCATCTAAACCCTTCTCTTTTACGAATTCCTCATGTTTTTCAATGAGTTCTTCCATTGTTGGTTTAGGTTTGTGTTCTTTCTTGTTCATAATGTAAAGTTATGGAATTGAAGCTTTGAATCCAAAAGTGTTTATTTCTTCATAGAAACTAACTCTGAAACCTCAGTATTTAAAGCAATAGCTATCTTAAGAAGTGTCTTTGCTGTGGGATTTGTTTTACCTTTTTCTATTCGTCTGAGTGCTGAATCTTCAATACCAATGGAAGTTGCAAGATCAATTTGTTTGATTCCTAATTCGGTTCTGCGTGATATAATGTTATCACCAATGATTTTAACGAATTCGAAATCTTCCATGAACTAATTTACCTGCCATCAAAAGAATTATTCCGAACATAAATGTCCTGTTTTTGATAAAATTCCCTATGTTTGTGAGAATCAAATTCAAATCACTATGAAATTCTTACTATTCATTCCACTATTTGCTGTATTATTAACCACATCCTGTAATAAAGAGAATAAAGATGCTGAATACATTTTAGCTGTTACAGGAAGCGATTATGCAGATGATGCATACATTCTTTGTCAGGCAAATGCTGGTATGTTATCTCGTTTAAGTTTGAGTGGCGGAGAAGCTACAATCAATGGAGCTAAGAAATGTAAATTATCATTTCTATTTCCTTCTCACACACTTAACAATTATGCACCGGAACATCAAACAGATGGGGATGTAATAAACATAACCATCTATCAGTCCAAGAAAGGAAAAAAAGGTAAACAAGTTGGGGAAACTTCACTCGCATGTTCTAATTACGATGAGTACCCAACACCTGTTGATATTGAGTGGTAGGTATGAATACTGTCGAAGAAACTTTCTCTCATAATAAAGCTCTCTCTCTAATCACTCTAATAAGAATGATAGTAGAAGCTGTGGAATATCATCCAGACAGAATTCAATTCTTTCTGAAAACTATGCGGGATTTCAGTGTTAATCAACAAGCATTGGATCTTTTCATTAATAATTTAGACCCAAAGGTATTAGTCTCTCATTTTAATTCTTTTGAATCCCATCAGAAAGACTACACAATTCTTATAGTTTGGGAATTATTGAAATCTGCTGGAAATATTACAGAGAAAGACTTTTGTACAGGTATGCACGCCTTAGAAACAATAGTTGGTATCGAACCTAGTCATATTGAAGGGCTAATTGATAAAATGGAGGTTATAACCAAACAAGTGAATGATACTCCTAGAAATGTAAATATAACCTATAACCAAGTTGAAGTTCGAAGTAACAATTCAGAATCAGGACTAAAAGGAATATTAGGCTTCATCATTTTAGCCCTTGCTATTTTTGGACTTGTAAGTATGTGTAAATCTTAAAATCATGAAGACAACAACAAACATAAAAGATGAAATAGGAGACATAATGTTTTCATATTTTACTAAAAGAGATTTTGAACTTTTTAAAAAGGAAATAACTAGTTACGTCGAAAATTTCAAAGAGAATTTTCTTAATAATGAATTGAATCTATTTATCCTTAATAATCTGCTTAAGGATTGCGGTGAGATGAATGATTCTAACATTAAGCCAACAGTCGGTAAAATTCTTAGTACTTTGACCGCGCTGACAGAAATAGAATAACCCTATATTCACAATTTAAAACAACATTCACTGTGGAAAATCTATCCATACAAGAAGTATACTTGAATTATGTTGATACTTACAACTCAATCATTGAAAGTATGGAGCAGTATTCTACCCGACACAAAGGGAAAAGACTTTTTTCAAAAATGTTTATAGATACGTTTAATCATCAAGTCAGTGATTTTTCAAACCGTGTTAGCAATAAAGCTCTTTTCTCACATTTTGTGAACGAGCCGAAAGAAGAGTTAGAATCTTTTAGAGTTAAAATTCTTAAACTCGCAAATGATCTACATGCTAAGTCTCTGACAATGGCAAAAGGTGAACTCTAACAGCACTTACAATTTCTTCTAAGTACGGATTGATAATTGCAATTTGATTTTTTACAAATTGTTCATACACTCTTATCAGAGCTTCTTGTTCTGTTTCTTTTAATTCCATTTTCTTATAAATTAAAAAAGTCCTACATTTCTGTAAGACTTCACGATTAATATTTTTCTTTGTTATTTTAGCCTATATGGCTTGAAGGTACTAGTGCCAAAACAATACCGTCAAAAGGAATGTACTTTTCTTTTCCAATACCATCATCTGGGTCAAGTGTTGCATCATGGAACGCATTTTCAATATTTATCGTAGCAATGTAATATGCCAGTAACACAATTTCATTTGCATGTAATTCGTTTTTGTATTTTCGTTCCAGGTCTTTTTGCTTAATCAAGCCACTTTGTAATAAACGAGTCATGAAAGTACCTGTACCTGTAAACGGATCCAATATGTGAACATTTTCATCTGAAACAGAACGCCCAAATTCTTTTTTCAGAACATCATTTACAGAATGTATGATGAAATCAACTACTTCAACTGGTGTATAGACGATTCCTAATTGTTCCACCATTTTAGGGAAAGCAGTTTTAAAGAATTTATCATACAATTCAATAATTATTCGTTGCTTACCTTCTGCATTGTCAATTCCTGCGGCACGTATCCGAACCGATTCATAGAATTTATCAAGCGTTTCAGCATCTTTATCAAAGGATTGGTCTTCTAATAAATCCAACATGGATTGCATAGAAACTGAAATCGGGTTGTTTTTCACAAAAGAATATCCCTCGAATAAAGCTTCAAAAACTGGTTTCGTAATTATGTGCTGTGAAAGCATGTCTATAGCTTCTTGTTCTGCTATTCCCGGATTTATGTTTTTTTGCAATCCTAATAAGAATTTATCAAATGCTTTCTGATGCGCACCGCCATCGTTGACTAAGTTTTTGATACGAACAACCTGACGTTCAGCAATTTCAGCTACATTTTTCGCCCATTGTTCCCAATACCGTCTATCACCAACTTTCTTTACCATTCGAGCGAAAACAACATGCTGCAATTGTTCGAACTGAATTGCTAATTGGTCACTAAAATCTTTTTGATTTTTATCGTTGTATGAATCATCAGGGTTGAAACTTCCATTTTCATCGAAATGAGAATCTGGCCGTCCAACTAAAATTTGTGAAGGACGATTTTTGTTTAAATCAATCTTATTGATCAGCGCGTTAAACCGATCGTCGTGTGCACGTAAGGCATTCAATACCGACCAAACTACTTTGAAGCGTTCATTGTCATCTAGAGCTTTGTCCGCTTCTATATCTGAAGGAACAACAACTGGAATAATGATATAACCATATTTTTTTCCTGGAGCCAACCGCATAACACGACCAACAGATTGAACGACATCTACCTGTGAATTTCGCGCGGACAAGAAGAGTACAGCATCCAACGATGGTACATCAACTCCTTCACTCAAACAGCGCACATTGGTTAATACCCTACATTCATTGTCTTCGGTTTCAGATTTTAACCATCCCAACAATTCATCACGTGCAGGAGCAGACATACTTCCATCGATGTGTTTCGAACTCATGGAAACCATTTTCTTACCTTTTTCAGCAGGAAGAGAATCAATGTAGGCTTCGGTGGCTGTATTGAACGTACTTGTAATTGTTTTTGAAACTTTGATATTTGAACAAAACGCAACAGCTCGGCGCATAGGTTCAGGATCTGAATCTTTTATTAATCCTTCATCTCCTAAGATTTGTTTCGATAGTGCATTAATACATCCGATTAATTTAGAAGCATCATCGGTGTTTATTTCAGATTCTTCATCCGCAATCATTTTTTGTACCGCAGGAGGAATATCATTTTCATTCAATGTTAAAATGAGTACTTTGTAATCTGTCAGCAAATTGGATTCAACGGCTTCACCAAAACCAATGCGGTAGATTTCTTCTCCATAAAGAGAATTGTCATCCATTGAACAAAGAATAGCTTCGTTTTGCGCTGCCTTACTTTTTGAAGTGTCGTCATACAAACGCGGTGTAGCCGTCATATACAGACGTTTCCTTGCCTTAATAAAATCGTTGTTATGTACTTTTGTAAAAGCCGATTCGTCTTCATTTACCAATGAAATACCTGTTGTTCTATGCGCTTCATCACAGATAATTAAATCAAAAATGGATTCATCACCGTAAACTGATGCTAAGCTATCCTGCGCTCTAGCTATAACTTCAATCGATTGATAGGTTGAAAACACAACCGTCATTCCAGGCTTTTTATCATTTTTGATAAAACTGAATTGATTTAAAATATCACTGACATTTGTAGACGCCGGTAAAGCTAAATCCACTACAGAAGTTGTATCGATATCTTCATTTTTACTTCTGCTTTTAGAAATTTCAGGATCCGAACAAATACAAATTGCATTAATTTGTTCACTTGCAAAAGTTGACCATTCGCGCAAGGTTTGGCCGAGTAATGCAATTGAAGGAACTAAAAAGAGAACCAACCCATTTCCGCCGGTTTCATTTTCAGCTATTTTCAGAGAGGTAAATGTTTTTCCAGTACCACATGCCATTATTAACTTTCCACGTTCGTTTTCCTTGAAGTGATCATGGGTTAATGTAAGGGCTTTTACTTGATGGTCTTTTAAACTCCGAGTTACTATTCTAGCTTTTTCACCATGAACACCATTTTCTAACTTCTCCCAATCAATTGCAGATTCATTTAAATCAAACAAATTAAGTCGAGTAACTGATGGAGTTTGATTTTTTATAGCTTCCTGAGCATTTGGACCCCATTTATTGGTTGTTGAAATCCAAAGTCGATTAGAGAATTGAATTGATTTTCCTTTTTCATTTTTGAATTCACGACCAGAAGTAGAAAGGAAAGAATCAACTGCGGGTTTGTCAATTACTGAGGATTCTTGATAGCATTTACACTGTACTGCCCAGTATTTATCATCGTTGGTTAAAGCCACCAAATCAATTCCTGTGTCATTTCCTCCTAAATCGTCTTTTCCTGGAAACTCGTTCCATAACCACACCTTTTTAAACGTACTTGCATAGATTGGTTCAGTGAGTAAATAGGCTTGCATCAATCGTTCAAAACGTTCGCCTTTATCTTTCTCTGAAAATGAATTTTTGCGGTATTTGGTTAAAATCTGATTGAAATTTGACATGTACTCGTGAATAATTTAATCGCTGAAAGTACTAAAAAACGACAGATTTCATGATAAGAATTCACTCTTATTTCATTCAAAAACTACTTCCTTTTATCAATTGACGAGTTTGAGTAAACAATCATATTGAACATACTCCGCAATCTTGACCTCACCCGATTCCCATATAGTTTTTCTAATTCATTAGCATTCAGATTTGTGGTTGCATGTGTAACAATTCCATTATTTACCTGTAAGTCATATCTGTGTAATAGAATCTCGGCCATGCAATTGGTTTCATTACCGAACTGCTTTATGTTGCTTTCGATTCCAAGGTCATCAAAACAATATGCCTTTCTAGATTTTCCGTATTTGTGAATCACTTGAAAACCATCTGCATAAAATTCTGATGAAATATTTCTTGTCGAGATTACTGGGTAGTCAAATTCAGGAAAAACAAACAATTTCAAAAGATTCATTAATGACGTTTTACCACAACCTACAGGTCCAGTTAAAAGTATTCCTTTGTTAAGATCAATACCATATTCAGCACAATTATTCTCAGCGCGGATTGCGTAAATAATTAACTTGTAAATGATCTCTTTATCTTCTGCATGTAATCGGAAGTGTTGACCATACTTTTGCTTTCCAGAGTGGTTGATGTAAGCAATACATGTCTTGAAATCAAATTGACGGATATTGTTTTCTATTGTGAAGCATTTCTCTAGCATATTCAATATGTTTAGTATTAAAGTGGAATCGAATAATCCTTGTCTTGGTTAGTGTGAAGGTTTCCAGATTGTGGAGTTTCTGAAGCTTGCCATTTGCGTGAATTGATGATCCAATTTCGAGCTGCAGCTTTCCAATTTTTCATTTTTGTTTTTCCTCCTACTAACCAACCATTGGATTCGAAATAGTTGAAGAATTTTTGAGCTTCCGCTTTAATGGATTCTTGTTCCAAAAAGAAATTTTCAATCTCTTCAATTTTGGGAGGGAAAAAGCGAAGACTTTCGTTTTTCCCTTTTTTAGTTTCAGATTGTTTATCTTGTTTAGTATTGTTTATATAAGGTCGCTCTCTTGGTTCATTGGAATTATCGCTCCTAGTATTTCCATTGTTCTTTGCTGGTTCACTTGTTGTATCGAATATGAACAAGCAAACTAAACTACCTTTCTGTGGATTTCGAGAAGGATTGTATTTCAGATAACCAAACGCTTCGAGTTCCTTCAAACACTTCAAATAGGTGTTTACAGAACCAATCTTCGAAGCTTTCATCATTTCATATCGACTTATGGAAACATACTCCGGGAACTTGGCGTGATTCCATAAATGGAACAAAGCGTAATACAAGCTGATGTGCCAAGGAGAAAGTCGCTCATCTTCCACAAAGAGATCATTGATTTTTTCGATATGTGTGATGTAGTTCATTTTAGAGTTGAGCTAATGAAATCAACATTTCAACGAGTTCTTTTTGTGGATGACAATCGCTGACATCTTTTCGGAAATTGACGCCTGTGAAGATTCCAGGTTTACCATCTAATGCCGCCAGAGAAATATCCCAACTTTCAGTAGCAATCTGTTTAGGGATCTCATGCAAACTACAAAGCTTTACAAGTAGTTCGTTTAAACTACGCAGCTGTTCTGCGGAATAACTCTGATAATACCTTGAGCCACGGAAGTTGCTCCCATAATCAATCACATCATCAATATCAACTAACGAATTTAAGTGTGAATAGAACTGTCCGTCCTTTTTCTTTAGCGGACCGAGATTGCATAAATCTATTGCGATTGAATATTGTTCCAAGGATTCGAAGTTTTCTCCACGCAAACCAATATGATTGATCCAGTAATGAGATTCGAAGGTTTGGTAAATAGTTCCGTCACGATCAATGATAAACGCTGCGCCAAATTTGCTTGGATTGGATTGCCAATAAGAAACAATTTCTTTAGGAGTAGAATCACTGTTCGTGCCATGAAGAACGATTTGCTTTTTTGTATATGCCGTGCGGTAATATTGTGATACTGGCAAAGGAAGTTGAAAGATTTTCATGATGATCGATTTAAGAGCGGTTACGCATGTTGTTTTCAAATAGCCGGTTGATATCTGCTTCATCGTAAAACAGTACGCCGCCGATCTTGGTGAATGGGATTGTCCCATTCAAGCGAAGCGTTTGAAGTGTACCAGGAGAAATACTTAGTAGTCTTTGTACTTGGTGAGATTTCAACCAAGTCTTTTTAGGTTCTTCGATCTTTTGAGTTCCGGAATTGAACTGTGTTTCAATAATGGTTTTGAATTCGAAGATGAGGTCTGTTTTGAATTGCTCCAGATCCTCGACGGTTACAATTTGTGCTGCCATAAAATTTGATTTTTATTTGCATCAAAGTGAACCGAATAAAATGAGGTTTTGGGGTGGTAGTAGGTTGCACCACCCCAGATGAAAGCCTTATAAATATTGAGAAAACTAGAATTAAAAATTTCTAAAGCTGATTCAGTTTATTCAACATTTGAATCAATTTTTCTTTGACCGAATTGATCGTATTTGTATCGGGTTCATAGAATTTGTTGGAAAGGCTTTTCACCGATATATCCTGGACCTTTGAAGTCTGAAAATTATCTACAATCAATTCCATTAATTCCCGATGCGTTTTACTGCTGATTAAATCTGTTTCTGAAAACATTCGGGTAATTAAAGCAAGTTCGTTGACTGAGCAATTCATTTTCATTTTCTCTTTGGTGTTTGGTGTGTGTATTTTTTCATTGATGGAATTAATTTGAACTGGACACGTGGATTTCAGATACCAGATTTCTTCTTCCAACCATTTGATTATCCATGATTTTACGGATTCAATAGTTCTGTCGTACTGAACCTCATTGGAAGTGATTATTTGGTTCACACTCTTCAGCCAGGAATAAAGTGTTAACAGTTTTGAATCCACTGTTTCTCGATTACCGATTTCAATTGAGAATTTAAACGTGAGATAATTTAGATATGCCGGATTGTTGTAATTCATTTCAATTAAGTAGCCATGGAGTATTTCAATGCTATTGGACTTGTGATTCTCTTTTGAGTAAAAACGAAGCAGCTTGTTTGTAAAACTCTCAATAAACATCAACTGATGGTAGGTTATCCGATTTTTTGGTGAGACATTAGAAACCATGTGCAATGGTTGAAACAAAACTTCCGACAATTCAGAATCGTAGTATTGGTTCAGAACAATCTGTTTCAGCCTTTCAACGCGAGGCTTCAAGCAGTTTACGCGAGAAGAAATGATATTAAACGGTACAAACAGTTCCCGGTCTAAATATTTGGAGTAGAATCTCTCCAGATGAACCAAGATGTTTTCCAAGCAATCATAGCCAAGGGCAAATAGTGTTTTCTTGTTATAAAGTAGTTTTGAAGATCTGGAACCGGTCAATCGATCCAAATGAAACAATTGAATCACATCGATTGACCAGGCTAAAAGTGTTCTCTGAATTTTCCGAATCGCACCACACAAGTGTTTTTCTTTGCATGCATTAATTGTCTCTTTCAAAAACTTGTAGCATTGCTTTTCAAGTTCTAAAAATCGATTTGCAAAGTAAACGAACCAAAGCTGTTCGAGTGGGACTTTGGACCATTCGCTCAAACTTAAAACAAGAATGGTATCCTTTGATTGTTTCAATGGCTTTTGAAATGAAACAAAGCTTTCTACTTTGACATTGATAGCGTTAAGGATTTCAGAGGAAACAAGCTCGTCAAACTCCAAGAAAACACTTGGAACTGACGGCAGTAAATAAGATTTCGCTGTTGGGTTTGCCTGTACAAATGATTCAACTAACCGAATTTTTTTAGATGTATTTTTCCATCTAACGACATTAATTTCAATGCATGGACCAAATTTATCAGAAAGCCAATTTTCATATTGGCGTCTATTGATTTGTGGATGGTCGTAACTCATATTGATTTCATCCAATAGAGTATCGAAGGTAATCGTTGAGATCATACAGTTTAAGTTGCGGTTGAATCGACTATAACGCATAAATACACCAATGTGTCATAATTAGCAGTAGAAAAAATGTTAAATGAATTTGTTAAAATGGGTGGGAATCATTTTTGAATATAAATTCAATGAAAAACAACAGATTATGAATACCTACACCAAGTCTGATCAATATTATGAAGATGAGTATGATCGATTGACAATTAGTCACTTACAAGATCTGGAAGAGCAGATTAAAGAACAAGCAAAGAAGTCTGATTACATCGGGCTACTTCGCTTTAAATACAAAACTTTTGGAGCCGAAAGGGCGAGCCAAAGAGATGAATCCATTAGGAGCTGGAAAGAAGCTGATCAGCGTCGAGATAAACTGATTGCTACAACTCCCATACCTAAGTACATAAAATGTAACACTTGCCAGAGTGAAATGCAATTTGAGCTGCATGATTTCAATTCCGAAGGCAGGCTTATATTCTACTTTAAGTGCCATGACGGCCACTTACCTAAAAAGGCTATTTATGCTGATGGTAGTGAATACTACATCAAAACTAGAGTATGTTCATATTGTAATGGTCCTCTTGAAACAAAGAAGAAACGAACAAAAGCTAAATTAAAATTAACAGATACTTGTCGATTTTGTGGTAAGACAGAGGTTCTAGAATATGATTTTGCGATTGAAAAAAGACCAGAAATTACAGAGGAAGACCGCCTCAAATATTGTAAGAGTTTCATTGGTAAAAGAACCTTCCAAGAGGACATGGAAGCTTTAGAGAAACTAACTGACTTATTAAAATCAAAAGAAAAAAAGTATGACTATAGCCACGTTGAACAAATCAATATCGTACAATTGGAAAAGAAACTTAGTGACGAACTTGAAAAGGCACAATTTGTAAAGTTCCAATTCGAAAAGCCGAAATCCGGAAGATGGCTGACGGTTGAGTTTTCGGTCCAGGACTTTTCTTCGAGAGATGAACGGAGCAGTATCAAAGCTTTGAAGAAAGCACTAACTACATCTTTGTTTAATACGAATTGGAGGTTAATGTCGACGGATATCATTTATACGCTCGGGTTTCTGACTGGGCAGATCAAAGGCTTTTCTTTGGAAGAGGATTTGATTAAGATTGGTAAGGAAATTGATATTAAAAGAACAAACCATAAATAAACAAGTACATGAAAGATTTTATGTTATCAGGTAACATGCCTCTAAGATTAGACGAACCATTAAACTTACAAATGGCTTTTAGAAACCTTTCTGAACAGGTCTTATCAATAATGTTCGGAATATTAAGCAAAGAGAGAAGAGAAGAATACCCTTACGCCAATTACTCACTAAGCGCTGATTCTGAAGGCAATATTGAATCGGGCATTCAATTAACCATTGAAGCAGATATATTCGGACACGACCAAATTATTTTAAGAAGACATAATATGGGCTATACTGTTGCACTTATTTCAATGGATGATAATATTGGATCAATGGAATATGAATTTTTAGAAGATGATCCATTGGTAACTCTTATTCCCAATGATATTCAAAACTATATGTCTTCAACCATATTTTAATCTGAAGCCCACGGAAGTGGGCTTTTTCCTTGAAGGTAATCGTTGAGATCATACAGTTTCAGTTGAGCTTGAATGCACCATAGAGTATGAAACATCAAAGTATCATAATGGTCAGTAGAAAATGTTAAAACAATATTAATCCTCTTTGACCGTTAGATTAATTGAAGCCTAGTTCCAACTAGGTGATTCAGTGAATAGTGGTTAGGTTAGGTATGGCAGTAATGCGAAAACTCGAATTACTGCCTTTTTTATTGAGTGAATTATTCTAGCCGAGTAATGACCAATTTGTTCTCTTCCAATTCTATTTTAACTTCCTGACCAGGTAGAAACCCCATTTCAGATAACCATTTCCCTTTTAATAAGATTTCCGGAACAATCGTTTTATCATATTTCCGCAAAATGAAGCGTGGCTGGATTTTGATTTTTCTTTTTGACATGATTAGCTGATTTTGGTTAATGATTCTTTGGTGGGTTGAGAAAGCTTGTTTCTCAAAACATTCATATCGTCGCTGACTTTTTGTTCTACAACCTTAGCATAGATTTGAGTGGTGCGAATGTTTGTATGACCAAGCATACGACTAACGGTTTCAATAGGAACGCCATTGGCAAGTGTGACGGTAGTTGCAAAAGTGTGACGAGCAATGTGCGAGGTCAACTTTTTTTTGATTCCGCATAGATCCACGATTTCCTTTAGGTAAGAGTTGTAACGTTGATTGCTATTTACGGGTAGTAGCTTATTGTGCTTTCTGCAGTATTCATCTTCCTTGTACTTTTCAATTATCTCTAATGGAATTGGAAGCAATGGAACACTTTCTTTGGTTCCTGTTTTTTGGCGCAAGGTCGAAAGCCACATACCACCGTCTAAGCCGATCATCACAGCATCGTGTTCAAATTGATACACATCAGCATAAGCGAAGCCAGTATAACAGCAGAAAATGAAAACATCACGAACCTCTTCCAGGCGTGTTGAATGAAGTTCTTTAGTCATGATGAGGTTCAATTCATCTTGATTTAGAATTTCCCTTTCTGGATTCGTGTAAGAACATTTGAATTGGTTGAACGGGTTGGATGGAATCCAATCCAAACCAACTGCCAGATTCATAATCTTTTTTAGATTTTTGATGTACTTATACGCTGTGTTTGATTGAATACGCTCAATGGTCAAAAGGTAGTGTTCAAATTCCGTAACGAACGACAAGCGTACTTCTGGAAGCGGTTTATCGTTTGTTTTGTAATGCTTCTTCATGAAGTTCTCAACCTTGTTTCGCGTGATTTTATAGCGCGAAAGGGTTTTGGCTACGATTTGACCAGCTTTTACTTTCTCAAGCATTTTTAAATTGTGATAGTCGAAAGCTTCTAGAATGGTTTTGTACTTAGGAGCTTCATCTTTCTTTGGCTTGTTCAAGTATAGATCTCTAAGTTCTTTACTTGTGATAAATCCGAATTTGGTTGTTTCTATTACGAACAAATGAGAAATATCGCTTTTTACTTTGTCCAAAAAATCATTGATAATTCGTGCGTACTTGTAGGTGTTCTTTACACGACTGGACTTTAAATCCCACATTGATAACGGGATAGAATAAGGTGTAGTGAATTCTGCTCTTTTACCATCGACGTAAATGCGAATGTACAATGGTGTTAGTTCACCTTTGGTTCTTTGCTTATTTGGATAGAACAAAAAACTTAGCTTTAGATTGGTATTCATATTTGCTGTCTTAAAAATTACTTTTTAGCGATTTTCAAAACGCTAAAACAATGCAAATAAGAATCCGCTACAAGTCAATATATGATTGGTTTGTAGCAATTCTCAGCCAGCAAGATATAACATAAAATATGCTGGCTGAACAGCTAGCTGATTTTTTGATTTTGATTGAATTTATTTGTTTTTGAAGGGAACAGATAAGAACTGTAAAACCGGGGCTTGCCCTGAAATTTGGTGGGTATTAACGAAGAAAGCCTCCTTAAAGGAGGCTTTCTAGTGATCCCGCTGGGATTCGAACCCAGGACCCATACATTAAAAGTGTATTGCTCTACCAGCTGAGCTACGGAATCTTCGTTTTTTTTCTTCGCTACACTCAATCGTGATTGCGGGTGCAAAGATAGATATCTTTTGTATTTATGCAAGTGCTTTCCGTAAAAAAAACTCAAAAAAATGCACCAAGCCCGCTAACAAGCTGAATTTAAGCACTAAATTAAGATCAATTTTCTTAACCTTCATTTAACGGATTCTTGGTTTTTACTAAATCAACCCACTTTTTTCATTTTGAAAATGCCTATTTCAAAACGACCACCATTCTATTTTCCAAAACCGGTCTCACCTACCCGATAGATACGATGAACAGGAGGATTTAACATTTCTTCACCGAACGCGGTATGAATTTCGGAAAGGGTAATGCGTTGATATGCTAAAACGTTCCCGTGAGGAAATCATAATCCATATAGATCACTCAGCATGGAAAGCGAAACAACTGGCAACAACGATTAAAAACAAACCAAAAACAAACGTCATGGAAAAGCACCCATTCTTCGGATTACGCATACAGGTATTAGATGATAATCCGTTTTATACGACCTTGTATAAACTACAACTGGAAAGAGAATTGCTAAGCGCATATTCCATGCACCAAAATCATTTCAAGATCAGCACATACACGGATTCCAAAGAGTTCTTATCCGATCTGCCCGGAATTCATTCCATTGTATTCCTCGATTACAATCTTGGTGCGAATCTTACCGGGTTGGATATTATGGACACCATCAAGAAGAAAACTTCTTTGGCAAAAGTCTATATCGTAACGGATGAAAACAACTCGTACATCCTTCGTTCATGTCTGGATGCAGGTGCCGACGGGATCATTTTCAAGAATAATGAGTTGATGGAACTTTCACTAATGGTGATCCAACAGACTTTGAACAGCGATGATTTTCCTTATCAATTGAACATTCCCCGGGTCAATTAATGGGGATAATCACCCCTTGAGTAAACAACTCCGACCATTCAGGTTTTTGTTAAAATTTATGGCTTCAAAAGGGATAGATTTGGTTAAACTCTAATCTCAGTTTATGAAAACGATCATCCCCTTCAGCCTATTTATGTGGTTTATCCTGCTGGCAAACCATGGTTTTTGTGAAACCGACTCCTTGTTGATTCAAAATAATATTCCCAATTGGGTAAAACCGGTTTTGGAGAAATCGGAAATTGCGCAAAAACATCAGATCCTCACGGATTTCAATCCCTTCTATTTTGAAGCAGATTTCACGGGTGACGGCCAGGTGGATATTGCGTTCTTTGTAGAGAATAAGATTGACAAGACCAAGGGTGTGATGATTATCAATAATGTAAAGAACCTGGTGTATGTCATTGGTTGTGGAACTGCCACAGAAATGGGAACTTCTCTTTCCTGGACAAAACGCTGGTTCATTTACCGAAGTAAATACATCATGAACGATGGGAACAAGAAAAAGATCACTTTAAAACTTCCGGCAATCCAATTGATCCGAAGCGACACCAACAGTTTGGTTATTTATTGGACAGGTAAGAAATACAAAACCTTCTTGCAACAGTCCTGACGGACAATTGAAGAGCTCACAGAAGTTTAAAAGGGTTAAAAAATTGAACATTTTGAACCATTTTATCATTTGAACCTGTTTAAAACAGGTCTTTCAAATGAGGCCCCATTTCAACTTCAATATCTTTGCGCAGTTCCATTAATCGTTTGGCGTACTGCTGCAATTGCATTTCACGTTCCGTATTCGGAATCCATTGATTGGTTGGTTTGGGGTTTCCTTGCTCATCAACCGAAACAAAGACAATCACACAGTGGGTTGTCTTTTCGTACTTGTGTTCACTCATCTTGCGGGAGAAAACATCCACACCAATGTGGATACTTGACTTTCCGGTATAAATCACCCGCGCCTGGATTTTCACCAGGCTACCGATATGAATAGGTTTGAAGAAACGAATTCCACCAACGTAAACCGTTACGCAGTAACCCTCAGACCAAGTGGAAGCACAAGCATAAGCAGCCTGGTCGATCCATTTCATCACGGCCCCCCCGTGCACTTTTCCTCCAAAGTTCACATCCGTGGGTTCACTGACAAACTGGAAAGTAATTTTATCTTGCATAGAACGAAAATAGCAAATAGTTTGTTTTAATTGAATTATCAATTAATTTTGTGATAATTTAAACAAAAATACAACCTTTTGATTTTTTTTTCGTTCAATCCATACTGAAAACTAATACCTCGGAGATAATTCGATTTAGCATTTTTTTGTATAAACGCGAACGAGCGCAAACTTTTGTTAAAAAAAGAACTATCTTCGGCTTGTAGAACTAATACACTTCCTGTTACCTTGACTAAACGTATATGAAAAAACTACTTTATTTCCTATCATTCTCCATGATAGTTTCCTCGGCGTGGTCTCAAACTCCAAGTGGCTGTTTCACTTCCGGAAACGATGTATCGTTTAATAAAACTTCATCTAACTCAAGAGGAATTACCAAAGGAGACTTTGATAATGATGGAGTATTAGATGTTGTTTTAGCTCACCAAGCCGGACCAATAACTCACTCATTCTTAAAAGGTTTAGGTAATGGGAAATTTGGAACTCCGATAAGTGGAAATACAGGAGGAACGCAAACCACTCATGTAACAAGTTCTGATTTTAATAATGATGGAAATCTGGACATTGCAATGGCGAGCAACTCATCTAATAATCTATTCGTTCTTTTGGGTAATGGAGATGGAACTTTCGCAACTGCTACCAGCTACACAATCACTGCACCAAAATACTTAGCAATTGGTGATATCAATGAAGATGGTGCAATGGATATTGTTGTTTCATCTGGAACTGCAAACACCTCACTTTTAGGAAGTGTAGGATCACCAGGAACATTTAGCTCAGGGACCGCTTTTAATGTTGCAGGTATGGTTGGTGATTTAAGACTTGGTGATATGAATGGTGACAATCATTTAGACGTTGTAACAACTACTACAACTGGAATTGGCATCTCTCTAAATACACCTGGCACATTAGGAACATTTGCAAGTGCAGTGATATATTCAGCAGGATCAGCTCCATTTTCTTTGACTCTTTGTGATGTAGATAATAATGGAGTTCTTGATGTAGTCAATACAAATAAAACCTCCAATACAATTTCTGTTAAGAAAAATAATGGAGCTGGTGTTCTTGCTGCTGCCGCAAATTATGCTACTGGAAACGGTCCCGAGGGAATTGAAAGTGCAGATATAAATGGTGATGGTAACAAAGACATTGTAGTCGTTAATAATACTGGTTGTTCCATGTCCATATTTTACGGAAGCGCAACAGGTACGATGGCTTTAAATCAAACAACACAATGCCCGGGATCTCCTAGACTTTTGGTTATCGGTAGTTTCAATCCGGATTCTCATCCAGATATAGTAACAGCACAAATAAGTGGAGCATTTGTAAATTCTTATCTAGGTAATGCTTCTTTTAATTATGTTTTACCGGATATATATTCAACAGGTACAACTCCAAAGAGTATTTCTTCGAATGATTTTAATGGGGATGGCAAAAAGGACTTAGTGGTTGCGAATTCAGCAGATAACAATTTTCAGCTTTTTTTGGGTAATGGTACTGGAGGTTTTTCTTCAGCTGGAACCTTTACCACAGGAACTACACCTTCTTCAATCATTTCAGGAGATATCGATAACGATGGCGACATAGATGTTGTCACTGCAAATTTTGGTTCAAATAATGTTTCAGTTTTCTACGGAAATGGATCCGGTGGATTTTCTGCAGCAACGAATATCAGTGTGCAAAATGGACCTGTTCAAGTGCGAATGGGTAATCTTAATACAGATGCTTTTAAGGATTTAGTAATTGCAAATCAAACAACTGGATCAATTTCTGTTCTTTTATCTAGTGGTGCAACAAGTTATAGTTCAGCCGTAAATTATACTACAAATGCTACTGCAGCTGCGATTGCTATTTTTGATAGAGACGCTGATGGAGATCAGGATGTTTTAGTAGGTCATAATTCTGCTACAGCGTCTTCTATTCTTAAATTCACCAATGATGGTGTTGGTGGTTTGACTAATTCAGGAGGTGTTGGAACTGCAACATTCACTCTTGTTACTGCAATGGAAACAACAGATTTAGATGGTGATGCAGATATCGACGTTGTTTTAGCTGCCGGTAGTGGAATATCCAAAATTTACAATATTAACGCCACAGGTGCATTTGGTACTTTAGGAAATACTATTTCCTCTGGGAGCTCTCCAGCAAAAGGTTTGACGCTTCTAGACATAAACAGCGATGGAAGAAAGGATGTTGCTGCGGTATACGCTCCGACTGCACAATCAGGGCAATTAGTCATTTCAACGGGAAGTTCAACCGGTTCAAATGCGCTTTATACACTTACGAATGGTTCGAGATCATTTGCCGCAGAGGTAGGATCAGCAGACATTGCCTCTGGAGATTTCGATGGTGATGGGCGAATTGATCTTGCTGTTGTCAATGAAACAAGCAACTCTATCAACATTCACTTTAACACTACCCCAAAAATCACTGCCGGTGGTCCATTGACTTTCTGTAATGGAAATTCAGTAACACTTACTTCTACTTCCGCTTTGTGGTACGATTGGTCTCCCAATTCAGAAACAACGCAATCAATCAGTGCAACAACTTCCGGAACTTATTATACAACCACTTCGTCTTCCTGGAGTGATTGGTGTTCCAGTAGTTCAAACTCGATTGTAGTTACCGTAAGTGCCGGACCTTCTGCTCCAACAATCAGTAATAGTGGTGGTACGACTATTTGTCAGGGAAACACCGTTACTTTAACCTCATCCCAGGCAACAGGAAACCAATGGTATAAAGATGGAGTGCTTATTTCCGGTGCAACGAACCAAACGTATGTTGCTTCGACTTCCGGTTCATATACTGTTACCTATACAAATGCAGGTTGCACATCCCCGCAATCCACGGCTATCGTTCTTACCGTAAGTCAGACTCCGGTGATTGTAGCAACAGGACCAACTACTTTCTGTACAGGAGGTTCGGTTATCCTGCATTCCAATATCGGAACAAATCTCACTTGGTCACCAGGTGGTGCAACTACACAAGATATCACAGTTACCACTTCAGGAACTTATACCGCAACAAATACTGTTGGCGGTTGTCCTGCCTTGGTGTCCAACTCAATTACGGTAACCATTTCAGGATCGTTGTCAACACCGACTATTTCACCAGCTGGGCCAATCACTTTATGTCCTAGTGGAACTGTAACTTTAACTTCTTCTTCTGCAACCAATAACATTTGGTCAACGGGAGCTACAACACAATCGATTGTTGTAAGTTCAGCAGGATCTTACTTCGTCCATTTGGATAACGGGTCGTGTTCGTCAGCAAATTCAACAGCTGTTTCCGTATCAATGGCTTCAACTCCTGCCACTCCAACGATTACAGCCGGTGGACCAACAACATTCTGTTCAGGTGGATCCGTTACCTTGACAGCAAGTGCAGGAACAACTTATTTATGGTCAACGGGAGCTACAACTGCTTCAATTAGTGTAACAACTTCCGGATCCTATACCGTACAAGTTACCAATGCTGCAGGATGTTTGAGTGCAGCCAGCACACCAACTGTCGTAACAGTAAATGCACTTCCTTCCACTCCAACAATAACAGCCGGTGGACCAACTACATTCTGTGCCGGTGGATCTGTAACTTTAACTGCAAGTGCTGGAACAACCTATTTATGGTCACCAGGTGGAGCGACGACTTCAT
>CBFGNC010000022.1:0-52883 GCA_965650135.1 uncultured Fluviicola sp. | reverse complement strand
CAGGTAACTGTGGGGTTTTTTAGTTTATACAGGTTTTTTCCAGAAATCCTGCTAATTATAGCAGTAACAATACTTTTAATACGAAAGTCTGACCAAAGGAGCGACTTTTGGGTGTTTTATTGGAAATAATGTGGGAATTTTAGAATCTAAATTGAACTTTAGTCCAATAGGAAGTAACGAAGATGCTCAGTTAATTCATGAATGTCTTTTGCCTTTTTAACCTTTCGATACAATTGATTCCCATCTGAAAGACCTTCGGATAAATACTCCCAATAGGATTTCATCTTGCTCAGTGCATAACCTCTATCCGGATTACATTCTAAAAGGCTATTTGTAAGATACTCAGAAAACAAGTTCAATTTATTTCGATAGACTTCTCCTGAATCGATTGTTCCAAACTTAATCTCCTCGAATAAACTTGGATTGTTCATTGCACCTCTTCCGATCATCCAGGATTGGATGCCCGAAAACTTCTCGTTTAGGAAATCAAATTCGTCTTTTGTGGTGATATCTCCATTATAGGTTAACGGATGTTTCGTTAATGAAATGCATTCCATAAAACGTTCGTGGTCGCATGCTCCATTATATAATTGCTTTGCATAACGCGCATGAATAATGATTTCCGTTAATGGATAATCATTTAATCGAGGTAATATCTCCAGAATTTCAGCCGTATTCTCTAATCCCATCCTCATCTTGATACCCAAACCAATTTTAAGCTTTGGAATAATCTGATCAAACAAGTTGAAAATTTCAGAGGGTTTGTTTAATATACCGGCTCCAAGATTTCGATTTGTAACCATCGGATAAGGACATCCCATATTCCAATTCAATTCGGAATACCCTAAACTTTCAATATAATCTGACATGATGAAAAATTCCTGCTCACTGCAAGCCATGAGTTGCGGAATAATGTCTATCCGGGGATTGTTTTCGGGAAGAATATCGATTTTCGGAGCATTTTTAATAGTCCCGTCGTTATTCATTTTTAGATAAGGGGCATAGAATTTATCTACTCCTTTGAATACAACAATATGTGCATTCCGGAAATGATAATCGGTATATGTCTGCAGTGGCGCTAAAGATAGCTGCATGTGCATTTAAGGATTGGAAACGCTCACAGGAATGATTTTCCCGTGAAAATATTTTCCGTTATTTAGTGTGAAATCAACAATGAATTCAGCAATTTCAGCTGGTTGGTGAGGTGCTTTGTAACCGGGAAATGCTTCTTCCATCATTTCTGTCTGAACAGCACCTAAACATAAGCAATTGATTGCAATTCCTGAATTTTTAAACTCTTCAGCGAGTAATTCGGTTAATGAGACCAATGCTGCTTTGGAAGTGGAATATGCTGCCAAGCCTGGAAATTTTGAACTTCCCTGGAAACCTCCGATCGAGGAGATCATGACGATATGTCCGCCTGGTTTCATTTTTGGAATGCAGACCTGGGTGATTTCCATTACAGACAGAACATTCACCTGATAGCAATTCTGAATGTCTTCCCTGGATAATTCCAAGAAAGGCTTTACTTTGATGAAACCCGCATTGTGAATCAGGTAATCAATCTGATCGATACCCGCAATAGCTTTTTCGAAATCAGATTTGATGGTTGGACTTAATAAATCCAAGTGTATAATATGGACATTATTTTCAGAGCCATTTTTAAAGCTTCTGGCAAAACCGAATGTTTCCAAATCTTTGGCAGCAAACTGAGTGACTAATTCTTTGCCGATTCCCCTGCTTGCTCCGATTACCAATACATTCTTAGACATCAAAATCCAATTTTAACACTTCACTGGTTGGATGTGCCTGACAAGTCAGAATGTATCCTTCTTTCACTTCTTCGTCAGTCAAGGCATAATTGATTGTCATTTGAGCGCTTCCTTCCAGTATTTTAGCTTTACATGTACAACAAACGCCTCCTTTACAAGAATATGGAACATCCATTCCGGATTGATCCAAAGCATCCAAAATACTTTTTCCTTTTGTGTCCAATTCGATTCGTTGAATTTCTCCATCCAGGATTGCACTCACTTGAGAAATGCCCTTGAATGTTCCGACAACAGTAGTTTCCTCTTGTTTCATCAAAACCGGAGTAGTGAATAATTCAAAGTGAATCTTCTCTTTCGCAATTCCGAATACACTCAATACTTCCTGGATTCCGACAATCATTTCTTCCGGACCACAGATATAGAAACCATCTGCTCTCAAAAGAGACAACTCGGATTTGATTAATTCACTCACTTGATGTTTATCCAATCTTCCTTCCTGGTGCCCTTCATTTTTTTCCTGACTAAAGAAAAAAGTGGAAGTGACATTTGGAAAAGCTTTGATTTCATCTAAAAAGAATGCAGTATCCATTTTTGAATTCCCATAAATCAAGCGCATTTTTTGATCTGCACCCAATGATTTTGCAAAAGACATGAATGGAGTGATTCCACTACCGGCTGCAAAACATACAATGTTTGGAGCTTTTTGGTCCAGTTTGAAATTTCCTAAAGGAAAATCCAGCTCAATTTCATCTCCTGCCTTCAATTCATTTACCAAATAATTTGAAACCAAACCTTTATCAATTGCCTTTACTGCAACAGCAAGATTCGGTTCATTCGGACCACTGCAAATGGAATATGATCGACTGTATTTGGTACCATTCAAAGTTACATGAACGTTTACATATTGTCCCGGTTCATGAGCAAATTGATCCTTTAAATCGGCGGGAATCTCAAAATGAATACGGCTTCCAACAGCTGTAATCCGTTCGTTATTTGAGACCTTAACTATACCGGAACGTGATTTTTTCGACCCGGAGTCTTTTTTGAATTTGGAAAATAAACCCATAATTAATCGTCAAATGATACTGTTAATTTTTCGGAGGTAGGATGTGCCTGACACGTTAGGATATAACCTGCTTCTACTTCATCTTTCTCTAGTGCGTAATTGACATCCATCACTGCACTTCCTTCCAATATTTTGGCTTTACATGTACAACAAACACCGCCTTTACAAGCAAATGGCAAATCCGCACCGGCTGCATAACCGGCTTCCAAAATGGATGTTCCGGCAGTATTCAGATTGACCTCGATCCGATCACCATCCAGGATAATCGTGACATTAGCCAATACATCCTGATCCTTAGGAACGATGATTTTTGCTGCTGAACCTGCAGTTTTCGTCCCAAACAATTCAAAATGAATTTTATTTTCCGGAACTCCTGATTCCATCATTGCATTTTTTACTGCATGAATCATTTCTTCCGGACCACATGAGTAAACGGCATCAATGTGTTCACCTTTAAGCAATGTCCGTCCGATTAATTCCACTTTATCCTTGTCGATACGGCCTTTCTGCAATGGATTTCCTAAGCTTTCACGGCTTAGGACATGGATCAGTTGAAAACGGTTAATGTATTTATTCTTTAAAGCTTCCAGTTCTTCTCTAAAAATGATACTCGCAAAACCTTTATTCCCATAAACCAGTGTTACCGTACTCATCGGTTCATTCGCAAGAATTGTTTTCGCAATGGAGATAATCGGAGTTATTCCACTACCGGCTGCAAAAAGCGCATAACTTTTTGTAGCAGAAATCTCAGGAAGAATTTGGAAATGCCCGCTTGGAGTCATTACGTCCAAAACTTCTCCGATTTTCAACTCCGATGTTGCCCAGGATGAAAAACGACCATCATCTACTCGCTTGACAGCAACACGTAGTTCACCATCCTGTGGAGTTGCGCAAATCGAATAAGATCTTCTTAGCTCTTCCCCGTCCATGATCTTACGAATAGTAATGTACTGACCGGAAACAAATTGGTAATCACTTGTCAGTTCGGAAGGGATTTCAAAGGCAATTGAAACAGTGTCATCAGTTTCCTTTCGGACATCTTGAACCACTAAAGGATGAAACTTCGGAGTCATTTCGAGTTTTTTGAATACAAAAATAGAATTTAATTCGTCTTGAACAGTACATATTTCAAGTGACTTTCATCATTTCGCCCCATTATTCGTTAATTTTAGGAATTCACTGGAAGCGTGATATTTGATAAATTAGTTCAATAAAAAATGTGAAAAATTTGTCTACCTAGAATTTAGTTACTAACTTTCTTCGTCACAAGTCCAATAATATGACACAGATAACCGCGCTTACGGAAGGAGTTTTGATTCGGGTTTCGACTCAGTTTCGGGCAGACGTTTCACAAACAACGGACTCAAGCTATTTTTTTAGTTACCGAATTGATATTGAGAACCAAAATCAGTTCACGGTTCAATTGCTTCACCGCGATTGGTTCATTTTTGATTCCCTGAACCCAACGATCCATGTAAGCGGGGAAGGAGTTGTAGGACAACAGCCTATTTTGGAATCAGGAGAATTATACCAGTATACCAGTGGTTGCGAATTAAAGTCGGAAATGGGGTCGATGCATGGTTTTTATACATTCAAGAATATGGAATCAGGTCAGCTGTTTAAGGTTGATATTCCTGTTTTTCAATTGAACTTCCCAGGCAAACTTAATTAAGCATTTTCTTCATCTTATTCAGTTTCACAACCAACAAAATCACCGTTACTGTCAAGGCAATTGTAACGATCAAAAGCAGGTAAAATTGAAAAGAAGATTCCTTTTTGATCTCTGCTGTTTTGAATTCCTCAAAGTCTGTTCTCCATATTTCATGTTGAAGGCTTGTCAGGTCCTCATCATCTGCACTTTGCTGAAGTTTCAGGTCACTTGAAATGGCTAAGGCCTTTTCAAGGTGTTTGGTGGATTCATCAAACTGTTTCATTTCCTTGTAAACCTGGGCCATTGCCAACAGACCGTCCTTTTCTTCTTTCAATAAGGAATTCCGTTTGGCGAGATCCGTTGACTTTTGATACCAATAAAGTGCTTGGGAGTATTGTTCGATATAAAAATGATAATCACCTAAGTTGTAAAGACTTTCAGAAATGGATTTCACATCGTTCACCGATTCTCTCAAAGTTAGCGCCTTTTGAAAATGAATGCGCGCATTTACAGTGTCTCCTTTTTCGAAGTAAATAATGGCCAGGTTGTTTAAAGCATGTGCTTTCGGAGAAGTCAGGTTTGTTTTTTGAGCCATTTGATAGGAAAGCTTGAAGAACTTTTCTGCCAAGGTCAAATTTTCAGAGATCCGGTAAATATCTCCCAAGCGAGCATAGGCGGTACTTAATCCCCGGTAATTTTTTGATTTGGTGGCTTTGGAAATGTAATCTTCGTAATTTTCAATCGCCAATTTCTCTTTATTTTGCAACAAACAGGCTTCAGCCAATGAGATGATTCCTTCCGTTTTATCTTGTGATTCCTTATTATCCTTATTGTAAGCAATGGCCTTTTTTGCCCAAAGCATAGATGAATTTCCATCCTCCAATTTTCGGTATCCGGAAGCAATAATTCTGCAAACATTGCTCAATAATGCCATATCACCGCGCTCTTGCAAAGATGGAAGAGTTGCTTTTGCCATTACAATTCCATCATTTATCCGGCCGTTCATAACATAGAATTCAGCAAGCGTGATTTTACCGAACTCGATAGCCGGTTGATAGTGATTGTCTATTCCGTAAAAAAACAAGGTTTCACCTACCATCCGAAGGGAATCAATGGATTCTGACTGATAATAAAGACTAAGCTTTTTGGCTGCTTCAATCCGTTCACTTTCACTTCCGCTGTTTAATTGCTCCCATTGTTTTTTGGAATCAACCGGTTGAGAAAAACAGAAAGAATGGATAAATAGGGCGAAAAGAATAATGGGTGCTGGAGTCTTCATAAGTATGTTTAAATAACAATATACCAAACATAAGAACAATCTTTTAAATTAACCATGGAAGTTCAATAATAGGAGATGAATCTGATACCTGAACTCAAAGCATTATTGTACATTTGTAGTGCAAAAATGTATACTATGTCAAACGCTTTATTTACGGTTCCCAAAGCAATTAATGAACCGGTGAAGGCTTATGTTCCAGGAACTACTGAACATACAGCTTTGATTTCTGAATATAAAAAACTGCTGAATCAGGATCCGATCGATGTGCCTATGTACATTGGTTCTGAATTGGTTAGAACAAATAATAAAAAACCGATGTCTCCTCCGCACGACCACAAGAAAGTGTTGGGACATTTCAATTATGGTGATGCATCTCATGTTTCTTTGGCAATTGATGCTGCAATGAAAGCACGTGAACAGTGGGCAAACCTTCCGTGGGAGCAACGTGCAGCTATCTTTTTGAAAGCCGCTGATTTATTGGCCGGACCTTTCAGAAATAAGATGAATGCAGCTACCATGCTGGGACAATCCAAGAATGTAATGCAAGCTGAAATTGATGCTGCTTGTGAGCTGATTGATTTCTTCCGTTTCAATGTTCAATACATGACCCAGATTTACAAAGATCAACCGGAGTCCTTACCTGGAATGTGGAATAGATTGGAATACCGACCGTTGGAAGGATTTGTTTTCGCACTTACCCCTTTCAATTTTACGTCAATTGCTGCAAACTTATGTGCTGCTCCCGCAATGATGGGAAATGTAATTGTTTGGAAACCTGCTGAATCCCAAATGTATTCTGCACAAGTGATCATGGAAGTGTTCAGAGCTGCGGGTGTTCCGGATGGAGTTATCAATATGATTTCTGTGGATGGTCCGGTTGCGGGAGATGTGATCTTCAAAAGCAAACATTTGGCTGGACTACATTTCACTGGTTCTACAGGAGTATTCCGTCATTTATGGAAAGAAATTGGAAACAACATTGAGAATTACAAGGCATATCCAAGAATCGTCGGTGAAACGGGAGGGAAAGACTTCGTGATGGTTCACAGAAGTGCAAACGCTGCTGAAGTTGCAACTGCACTATCCAGGGGAGCATTTGAATTCCAGGGACAAAAGTGTTCTGCAGCTTCCCGTGCGTATGTTCCATCCAATATTTGGGCAGATGTAAAAGAAATTTTGGTGAGTCAGGTGAAATCATTTAAAATGGGTTCTCCGGAAGATTCCTCCAACTTTATCAACGCAGTAATTGATGAGCGCGCTTTCGATAAGATTGCCGGGTTTATTGACTATGCGAAATCTCAATCAGATGCGGAAATTATCGTAGGTGGTTCGTATGACAAATCGAAAGGATATTTCATCGACCCAACTGTTATTGTTACTACAAATCCGAAGTTCAGAACGTTGAGCGAAGAAATCTTCGGTCCTGTACTGACAATTTATGTATATCCTGAAAACCAGTTTGAGGAAACATTGAAATTATTGGATGAGACTTCCGAATACGCGTTGACGGGCTCAATTATGTCTAACGACCGTTATGCGATCCAAGTAGCTACAAAGGCGTTGGAAAATGCAGCAGGGAACTTCTATATCAATGATAAACCGACCGGTGCAGTTGTTGGTCAACAACCATTCGGTGGAGCAAGGGGATCCGGTACAAATGACAAAGCAGGGGCATCGATGAACCTGTTGCGTTGGATTTCTGCAAGAACTATCAAGGAAACATTCGTTCCGCCAACAGATTACAAGTACCCGTTCTTAGGATAAGAAATAATATTGGATTAATGAGAAGGCGTCGAATGACGCCTTTTTTTATTGACTGTATTTAAAAAACGTTCTTTGTTTGCTTGGTGTCCTTCGTGGTAACACTTTATATCATTTAACCACAAGGTGCACGAAGAGCACGAGGACATTCTTGCTCAGTTAAAGGAATCGATGAGTTACTACAGGTGGTTGAGCATCGTTGAAATCACCATAGAGAAGGATTATTCAATCGGTCGTCGAGGTTGAATCGCAGGAAAACTTCGAAGCCTCCGCGTGATTTGGATACCGGAGTTAAACGTGAAAGGTTGAAATCATAAGCAAGACCAACGGAAAATTGATGATATTGAAAATATCCTTTCGCTACAAAAGCATCCTTATAACGGCTAAATAACCCAAGGGCAGCTGCAACCGGTTTGATTGAACCTGTAAAATGGGAAGCTTCACGGATGTTATAACGCAGGTATGTTCCAAACATCACTTCGGAATACTTTGATTGAAATTGCAGATAGACAGCGGGTTGTATCGCCAATTGTGTATTTGGAATATTGAATGAGCTATTGATGAACCCGGAAATACGCATTCCAAGTTTGTCTTGAGGTAATGAGATGAAAGAAGATGCCGGTTGGTTGGCGTGATAAACAGCCAGTCCACAATTCACATTGTTGTTTATGTTATTGTGTACAGAATATTTCATCTTTCTGAAAGTATAAACGATACCCGCCCCGGCATCCATAAACATGTGATTGTATGAACCGAAACTCTCACCACTTGAAATACTTGTGTTGATAGCATCACCATCAAATTGACTGGCCCAATTTCCTCTGTTCGGATCAAGGCTGCGTTGATTCATTCCGCCATAGATACCAATCCGCAATAAGCTGTATCGTCCCATTTTAATGTGATATGCAAGGTCCAGGTTGAATTGATTTGTTGTGACCTTCATATCTCCTGCCACATCATTGAAAAAATTGAGACCTAATGCGAGAAAACTATTATTGTCAGCATCCCTTCTTTGCAATCTGACATCAAAAGATGCAGCAATCGTTTTATAAGGAGAAGCGACACTATTCCATTGATTCCGATAATTTGCAATAAGTTGCATATGTGAAAATGCCCCGGCTAATGCAGGGTTTAACAACATGGGAGAATACTCGGATTGAGCAAAATGAGTGTCCTGCGCTGAAGTACTTTTAGCGATCATCTGGGTCAGAATCAATATGTAAAGGGATAACTTTTTCATATTATCTGACTAAAGTAAGGTTGCCGGATTTTTTCGTTTCCTCTCCATTGACGAGTTTCATGTCCAAACGATAGAAATAGACACCTGAATTTTGGGGCTTACCTTTAAATGTCCCGTCCCATTGAAGATCAGTAGATTGTGTTTCGAAAACCTGTTCTCCCCAACGATTAAAGATTAAAAGCTGGTAAGTTTCAAGACAAGGCAAAGTTCCCAATAAACCAAAGGTGTTATTGGCTTCAGGTCCGCTATTGTTTGGCGAAAAAATGTTTGGAAGTGATAGATTATGACAATCAACATATACATTGACAATGACAGTATCACTACCTGTACATCCGTTTGGATCGGATCCTACAACAATATAATTATTGGATGTGGAAGGAATACAAACAGGAGCATCACAATTATTGCATGATAGATATTGGTTCGGGGTCCAGTCATAATTTGTCGCTCCGGTCACCGTAAATGGAATTTCTGTTCCGATATTGACATTCATCACATCCGGTGTTGCTTCAACAATTAAGGAACCATTCGTACTCAAAGGGATAATTTCGGTCAACCTGCATCCATTTGCGTCTGTAATTGTCACCTTGTAATTCCCGGCTGGAATTCCGGAAACAATTTGTCCGTCGATATCCAAATCACGCCAGGAATAAGAATAGGGACCAACACCTCCTGATGCAGAAACGCTGATACTTGATTCGTTTATTCCGGCACAATCTACGGGGACAACAATTGGCGAACTAATTAATTGGGTCGGTTGGTTGATCTTAAACGTATCCGTGGCAAGACAACCATGGTTATCTGTAATATCGACATAATAAACACCTTCTCCTGCATTCGTCAGGTTTTGATTGACAGATCCGGAACTCCAATGATAAGAGTAGGGCGATGCACCCCCTGTGATATTCAAGATAACACTTCCTGTATGATCACCATAACAGCGTACATTAACAAGATTGACCAGGTTGATATTTGGTATGTTGGCGCTTGCCTTGACATAAACCTGAACGGTTGATACAGTAGCTTGAGGAGCGCATCCATTGTTGCTGCTAACTGTTAATGTTAAAGTAACGGTATTTCCTAAATCTCCGGGACCTGCTGTATAGGTTGGAGAATTGGTATTTACATTGATAAGGGTTCCCGTACCGTTGTGGGTCCAGGAAGAAGTTCCATATGCTGTCGTTACACCCTGGACTAGTTTGGTAGCTCCGGGGCAAAGGGTGTCCATCGGATCTGTTATTTGAATGGAAGGAGGACCGTCAATAATAAAAGTATAAGATGCAAAACTGCTGTTAGGAATGCAGGTATTGTTACTGGACACTTCCATCGTCAGAGTTACGGTGTTTCCAATTTCGGCAGAAGTCGGAAAATAAGTTGGAGTAGTTGTTGTTGGGTCTGAAATTGTTCCCAACCCATTTCCTGTCCAATTGATACTCCCATTTGTTGCAGTCGCACCTGAAACAGTTCCACTCCCGTTTGCACAAATTGTTGCAGAACCTCCGGCCAGAGCTGATGGAAGCGGATCAATATTCACAGTATACGTGGCTGATGCAGTTTGTGGGGCGCAACTATTTGTGCTCGTTACAGTTAAGGTCAGGATAATTGGATTTCCAATATCGGAACTAACAGGGTGGTAAACCGGACCTAAAGTTGTTTGATTCGTTAAAGAGCCACCACCATTGTGTGTCCAGTTGATTGTTCCGTAAGTTGCTGTAGCTCCGGTTACAGGTGCTGTAGATGTAACACAAACAGTGGTGCTTCCACCTGCCAATGCAACGGGCGGGTGCTGAATGGTCAGAATGACCTGATTGCTTGCAACATTGGGATTACAGGCGTTGTTACTCGTAACATTCAAGATTAAAGTGACAGCATTCCCTGCGTCTGCCGGACTTGGGGTATAAATCGGGGCATTGGTATTTCCATTGGTGAGAGTTCCTGAACCATTGTGGGTCCAGTTAGCCGTTCCGTAATTGAACGAGGCTCCTGTCACAAGATAAGGACTGCTTTCGCAAATTGTTACATTGTTACCGGCTATCGCTGTCGGTAAATGATTGACATTCACCGTGTAAATCGCCGCTACTGATGATGGTGCACATGAATTATTACTCGAAACAGTTATGGTTAATGATACGGCATTCCCTGCATCCAATACACTAGGTGTATAAGTAGGTGTTAAACTTGTCTGATTGGTAAGAATACCATTTCCATTATGTGTCCAGGAAATCGTTCCGCCTGAAGCGGTTACTCCTGCAACAGTTACTGAGGAAGAAGAACAAATGGTAGCAGATCCAGAAACGGTTGCTGTCGGCAAACCTTGAACGGTAATCGAAAAATCGGCACTTGAAGTTGCCGGTGCACATGCATTATTGCTTGAAACCGTCATTGTAAGTGTTACGATATTCCCCAGATCGCCTGCACTTGGAGTATAAGTCGGGTTAATTGCAGTTGGATTAGCTAATGTTCCTGTTCCGTTATGACTCCAACTGATTGTTCCGTAGTTTGCAGTAGCTCCCGAAACCGTCAATGAACTGTTTTGACAAATTACCGCAGTTCCACCTGAAACAGCTTGTGGAAGTGGGGTGATGTTTATTATATGAAAAGATTGAGCGATTCCCGGTGCACAAGTGTTATTGCTTGTCACGGTAAGTGTTAAGACAACTGTGTTTCCATTATCTAATGGACTTGGTGTATAAGTTGGTGAAGCAGTATTGGCATTTGTCAATGTTCCGGCTCCGTTATGAGTCCAGTTGATTGTTCCAAATTGGGCGATTGCTGTAGTAACTGTAAAGCTGCTTGTGGAACAAATGGAACTCGTAACTCCATCCAATGCGATTGGGTTTCCATGTACAATAACATTGTAAACCGCTTGAGAAGTTGCCGGTGCACACGAATTGTTACTGGTGGTAGTCAATGTTAAGACAACGGTATTTCCGGCATCGGAGATTGCGGGTGTATAAGTAGGAGTTAATGTATTGCCGTTTGCCAGTGATCCGCTTCCGTTGTGAGTCCAGGAGATAGTTCCATTTGACGAGGAGGCACCACTTACTGTTGCTGTACTGTTGACACATATCACAGAAGTTCCTCCGGCAGTTGCGGTAGGGCTTTGTTGGACTGTTATGGCAGATTGAGCTGTATTTGAACACCCGATGTCATCTGTAACAGTCAAGGAATAAGTTCCGGAATTACTTGAGCTCGCATTGTTTATCATAACATTTGAGCTCGTGCTAGTAAAAGAGTTCGGTCCGGTCCAATTGAATGTGAGATTATTTCCAGTTCCACCACCTGTCAATTGAATATTTCCACCTTGACAAATGATTCCACTTGGTGCAGTACTTGCGCTTACAGTATTCAGTGTGAAATTACCAGGAGTAAAATTGACACAAATGGAGTTATTCGGATCTGTGATCATGTTATTGAACAAGGTCTTAGATGGAATCCATGCATTCCCTGAACCGCTCGTGTATTGTGCATCAGTGGGGGAAAAGGATTCGTAAATCACATGATAACTGAAATTTCCCGTTACAGGAACAACAAAAGTGTTATTTGGATAATACGTTACAGGGTTAGAGAATATGATTGTAGCACGGACTTGAACCGCGTTGTTCACAACGAAAGCACTGGAGATATTCCGATAACGATAACTCGTAGTTCCATTATAGACAATAATTCCGGCAGCTAAATTTGAACTTCCGGAATTGTATACCAAATTTGACATTCCACTGCAACTACCTCCTGACGGTGTCGGATTGAAACCGTTTATTGCATTGAACAACGTGTCATTCAGTGCAAGGGCATAACAATTGGTGTTAAATACAGGCCAGGAAGGGTTTGTATAAGTGTAGGTTTGTCCTCCGCTTAAAGCATAAGCGAACGGGGTTGCAGGATTAGTTGTAAGAACTGTTCCTGCAGGAGGTGATACCGGGATTTGAGCAAAAAGGGAATTAACCGCTAACAAACAAAAAAGTGACAATAACCAACTCAATCTTATCATAACATGAAAAAATTAAATCCGAAATATGAATGTGCGTTTTTAGTGGTCGAACGATTTGCATTGATTGATATGTCGTCATGTGATAACTCACTCGACAGCAAATCAATAACTTGCATATTGGTAATGTCCATTTCCATAAATGTGTAGTCGATTAAAAATCGATCGCGGCAAAGATATGCATTTATGCTAATAAATTTTTGATAATGTACTAGTTGAATATTGTAAATCACGAAGCGTAACCTACAAATAACACATTGGTTAAAACCATTTAATTTTGCAACTTATCTCAGGCACTTGAAATAGTCAAAAGGTTCCAGACAGTCATTGCACTGATACAGGGCTTTACAGGCTGTACTACCGAATTGACTGAGCATTTTGGTGTTTTCTGAATGACATTGCGGACACTTTACAATCGGTGAATCACCAAATAAAACCAGTTTATCGACTTCATTTACGGGTGGGGCAATTCCATATGCCAGGAGTTTTTCTTTACCCGCTTCACTCATCCAATCCGTGGTCCACGCAGGAGAAAGTACAGTTTGAATATGAATTGTTTCTATGCCTTTTTCCGTAAGAATTTCCCGGATATTTTTTTCAATGTAATTCATGGCCGGGCAGCCGGAATAAGTAGGAGTGATCGTTATTTCCACTTCTTTGCCTGAAATTACTTTTACCCCTCGAACAATTCCTAAGTCAATAACTGAAAGTACAGGAACTTCAGGATCCGGTACATCTTCCAGGTAATGCCATATGGTAGCTTCGTCTACCATTCCATATTTGGGTAGGCGCGTTGCATGTACTGCATTTCTGCAATTAAATGCCCAAAATGCTCCGTATGTCTTCCCAATCTTCCACCATTCAATTTCCATTTGGAATCAGGTAATTGAAGCGTAGCTTGTTGTAATACCAATTGAATCCGCTCATTAAAAATCGGACGGAGTGTCTCCAAATCAATTGCAATTCCTTGTGCGATCAAATCCTGATCGACATCATCCATAAAGAACAATTCATCGGAAAATTTCCAAAGTAAGATCAATGCATCATTGACACGTTTATTTGACTCCTCTGTTCCGTCTCCCATACGAATGATCCATTCGGAAGAGTGTTTCCAGTGGTATTTGGTCTCCTTTAAAGATTTCTCTGCAATTGCTGCAAGCTGGCTGTCGGAAGAATGTTGTAACGCCTCGTAAAACGGAAGTCTGAAGGTATCAAAGATCCATTGACGAATCATCGTAACGGCAAAATCACCATTTTTTTGCTCTACCAGTTGGGTGTTGAAATACTGATTTTCAAATCGCAAGAAGGCCAAATCATCAGCACTTCGACCTTTGTTTTCAACCGTTGCGGCGTATTCCAATAGATTTGTAGCTTGCCCGATCAGGTCCAATGCAATGTTGGATAAAGCAATATCTTCTTCAATGATCGGTCCATGACCGCACCATTCCGCAAGTCTCTGACCCAAGATCAAGCTATCGTCAGCTATGCGTAATGTGTATGTAAATAAGTTGTTTTTCATTTTTTTAAGACTAAAGACAGAAGACTTGAGACGAAAGACAAAACTAAGTCTATAGTCTTCTGTCTGCAGTCTTATGTCTAAATACTACATATGTCCTACACCATCAGGAACCTCATAGAAAGTCGGATGACGGTAAATTTTACTGTCTGCCGGTTCGAATAATGCGTCTGAATCTGCCGGATCTGAGGCGAATACCTGGGAAGATTCAACAACCCAGATTGAAATCCCTTCACTGCGTCTGGTGTAAACATCGCGCGCATTTTCTACAGCCATTTCAGCATCTGCGGCGTGAATACTCCCAACGTGCTTGTGGTTTAAACCTACTTTACTTCGAATGAAAACTTCCCATAAAGGCCAATCTTTTCCTGCCATTTCTTTATAATATTTAAGATGCTTTTCTCATTTTTTTCTTTTCGGCATGTGCCATTGCTGCTTCCCGAACCCACATACCTTCTTCTTTTGCTTTCAATCGGGTTGCAATTCGTTCTGCATTACACGGGCCGTTTCCACTAACCACCTGTTTGAATTCTTCCCAATCAATTGCTCCAAAATCATAATGACCTCGTTCTTCGTTCCACTTCAGATCGGAATCCGGAATAGTCAGCCCGATCAATTGTGCTTGAGGTACGGATGCATCAACAAACATTTGACGCAATTCATCATTCGTATGTCTTTTGATTTTCCAATCAATGGATTGTTGTGTATGCGTTGATTCGGCGTCACTTGGCCCGAACATCATCAATGCCGGCCACCAAAAACGATTCAGGGCGTCTTGTGCCATCGCTTTTTGATCTTCGGATCCTTTCATCAGAGTGCACATGATTTCATATCCCTGGCGTTGGTGAAACGATTCTTCCTTACAGATGCGGACCATTGCACGGGCATACGGACCATAAGATGTTCTGCATAAAGGAACCTGGTTCATGATTGCCGCTCCGTCAACCAACCAGCCAACTGCTCCCATATCGGCCCAAGTCAATGTAGGGTAATTGAAAATAGAAGAGTATTTTGCTTTGCCGGTGTGCATATCGTCAATACTTTGTTCTCGGGAAAAACCCAAGGTTTCCATTGCGCTGTATAGGTATTGTCCATGCCCTGCTTCATCCTGAACTTTAGCCAATAAAACGGCTTTACGTCTTAGATTCGGGGCGCGCGTAATCCAGTTTCCTTCCGGAAGCATTCCGACAATTTCAGAATGTGCATGCTGTGAAATCTGACGAATTAATGTTTTTCGGTAAGCATCCGGCATCCAGTCTTTCGGCTCAATACGAATGTCTTGCTTCAATTTTTCATTAAACGCAGCTTCTAAATCGGCTAAATTTTGTTCTTTCATATAGCTAGTTATGAGAGTCAAAGATAGTGAATTTTGGTCAATTCAACTGCATAAAATAGGAATGTCGAACCTATAATAGATTCGACATTCCGGGTTGGTATTGGATTTATTTTGATGAATGCATCAAAATGGGGTTTGCTTTATTGTACACTGATGTAATCCTGTAGCTCACTATAGTTTGAAGAGAAGGTAAAAGTATCTCTCAATAGGAAATAATTTCCTTTATCATAACAGCTGGCGTATGCTGCTTTTGCCCAGTCCAGGCGATTGCTGTCGAAAGTGAATGTTGCAGCAATTTCCTTGATCTGATTTGCAGACAGATTCGTTTTTGATGCGTATACTTTTGCATTCTGTAAACGATTGCTGTCAAAACTTTCGGATTTCAAACTTGCTAAAAACTGGTTGAAATAGTTATTGTTATTTGCAGTTTGTCCTTGGTTGTAATATCCGTCTCCCTGGTAGTTCGGATACGTTCCGCAATGATTGTTCTGATAACCACCGCCATAATTTCCGTTCCCGGTATTGCCATAGTTAATTGTCCCGACATTGCTATTCCAGCCGCCATTATTAGAATTTGCAATCGGGTTATTGGAAACAACTGTCAATGTTCCATAATAATCCAGTTCTGCAACCAGTTGATAACCTTCCGGAATATTCAGGTTGTTTTTGAAAATTACTTGTCCGTTTGATTTATCAACTACTTTCACTTGAGTTGTTCCGCCATACAAGTTGTAAAACTGGTAAGTGTTGTAGTTGTTTGTTTGCGTTTGACTGGAAGCGCTAACAATAAATAGTCCTTTTCTATTAACTCGCAAAAGCAATTCAGAAGCATGTGCGAGTGTACAAGTAAAAAGTACCAGAGCGAATGTGAAGTAAATCTTTTTCATGACTTTGAATTTTATAATTAGAGGATAATAAAATTCGTGCCAAAAAAAGAAGCCGCTTATCAATTGACAAACGGCTTCGGTATAATTAGTTGATTGTTACCTGTTTATCATAACGGGCATTACCAACATCAAGATGTCTTCGTGCTCGTTTTCAGAAGTGTTCGGCATTAATAAACCGGCTCTGCTCGGTTCACTCATGGCTATTTTAACTTCCGGTGCATCGATATTGTTCAACATCTCCATCAGGAATCTGCTATTGAAAGCAATTTCAATATCCGTTCCGTCATAATTACATGTCAAACGCTCATTTGCTTCATTTGAAAAATCCAGGTCTTCGGCAGAAATGTTCAATTCACTTCCGGCAATCTTCAATTTTACCTGGTGCGTTGTCTTGTTTGCGAAGATGGATACACGTTTGATTGCTCCTAAGAATTGTAAACGGTCAACGATCAAGATATTCGGATTTTCCTTTGGTATTACAGCTTCGTAATTCGGATATTTCCCATCGATCAAACGGCACATCAAAATGATATCGTTGAATGTGAAAATGGCATTTGAATCAGTGTATTCGACCAATACTTCCTCATCACCACGCAAATTTGATTTCAACAAATTCAATGGTTTTTTGGGAAGAATGAATGCGGAACCTCCGGTCGCTTGACCATCTGTTCTGCGGTATCTAACCAATTTATGTGCATCTGTCGCTACGAATGTAATATCTGAAGGACTGAACTGACAATACATACCGCTCATTACGGGACGTAAATCATCATTTCCGGCTGCAAAAAGCGTTTTGTTGATTGCACTTGAGATAATTTCGCCTGAAATACGGATGCTTGTACTGTTTTCAATAGCCGGTGTTTTCGGAAACTCCTCACCATTGAATCCAACCATTTTAGACTTACCGTTATCGTAAACGATCTCAACTCCGAATGAAGCTGCATCGATTTTGAAAGTACATGGCTGGTCCGGAAGGTTTTTCAACACGTCCAAAAGCATTTTGGCAGGAATCGCCACTTTGCCCGAATCTGTTGCTTCAACTTCCATAGTTGTTTGCATGGTGGTCTCCAGGTCAGAAGCAGAAATAATTAATTGACTGTCTGAAATATTGAACAAAAAGTTGTCAAGGATCGGCAAGGTATTACTGGTGCTTAAGACACCACTAATGCTTTGAAGATGACGCAGTAAATTCGTACTTGATACGATAAAATTCATACTATTGGTTATTTACGATAGCAAATATACCAATTAAAAAGCCGTTGAATCCTTGAAAACCTAACTCTTTCCCGACAGTTTTCAACGAGATATTAACCTTATTGACCGGTTGCGTACCTGTTCGGATTGAAATAGATATGCCCCATGAGTAAAGGGTTAAAGACGAAATACTGACATTTAACAACCTGGCCATCCGGTAGTTCACACCAAAATCTGTTAATATCGTAACTTACTTTGTCTCCAAAATCATCGACTTCTGCATCTCCGGTAGATTTAATACGGAACATTCTCAATTTCTTCTTTTCACCTTTTGTTGTGCGAATGTTCAATTCACAGAATGGACGGGATTTTTTCAAGCTGTCGAGTTGCTTTTCGTTCAGTTCGTAGTTCGGATTTTCAAAGTTGACACGTTTGAAGTTCAGTAAATAACGGTACACCATGTTTGTGTCCAGGGTTGTCAAATATTTCCCTGCATATTTTACCAGGTAATCTTTCTTGATTTTTCGTACTTCAAAGCTTCTGTCGGGTCTTTCCGTGAATTTCACATTCACTTCGGCTATGTCTTGCATTTGGTAAGCGAAAATTCCGGAGCATTGCCATTTTCTCGGATCCGCAAAAAAACGAGGTTCGATAATCCCCTTCATTCCTTTGATTTCAGCGATGACAGGTAAATCACTTTTTCCTGCTTCAGATGATTCCACCAGCATGTAAGTTCCGTAGTGATCGGAAGTGGAGCCTCCGATATACCAGGTCTTGCTCCAATCGTCATTTTGGAAATACTGAACTTTAATTCCGATTGTCGAGATCCTGTTGATCACCGTTTTCACGGAGTTTTCGGGAACATATCCTTTAAAACGTACGTTGTAAAGTGCTTCCAGTATATTGAAGACCAAAACAGGTTGCACACATTCACCTTTGTCATCTGTCCACTGGTTTCCGGATCGGATCAAGGTCATTTCCATGCCGTTCGGTTCTGTGATGATAATCTTGTTAACGGATGCCGTGTCTTTAATTTCAAAATTGAAAGCTGCCAGTTGCTCGTCGGATTTCCCTTTGGTGTTAATCAAACGTGTGGTGAAGATTCCCAATCCCACTAAAAGTGCGATGCCTAAAATAACGATGATAATTCTTTTCATACGACTAAGAACGTGCGTAACGTCGTTTACGCAAGTAGAATAATAAAATTGCTAATAAAATAATTAAAAAAGAAGGGACGACCACATTAATAAGCATGTATTTCGTTCGTTGATCTTTTACTTTTTCTTTGTCAATCGGGTGAATGTCAATTTGTTTGCTTCGGATATCCAATACTGAATTGTCTCCCATCATGTAGTCCACCATATTCTGGAAAAACTCTTGGTTTCCATAGATCAACGGCTGCATACGCATCTGTGCCATCACTTCGTCGTAACGCAAGTTGTTGAACGAAATGGGGCGATACATCATCTTGCCTGTTTTACTTGGCATGGAATCATAATAGTTTGCAATAAAAGAACCATTTGCAACAACCAGGACTTTTCCTTCTTCCGTACTTCGTGTGATAAATCCGGATTCTTTGTTTTTCGCAAATTCATCGATCAGGCGATTTTTGAAGTGGGAATCAAATCTTCCTTCCGACATACCTGCAATGCAGATCTTGTTTCTTTCCGAGGTTGGATTATCTGCCAGAATAGGAACCTTTCCATAATTCATAGGCATGGCAAGGCTGATCAGAGGAGCCATACCTGTCAGGCGTGAATTGGTCGAACTTGTAAGGATAGGAGAAACCAAACGTGTTTCACCCGGGATAAGTTGGATTTGTGATGCATAACGAAGCATTACCGGTTCAATATTCCGTGCGATCGGATGTCTGGTTGGTGTTGCTGCAACGTAGAAGAACCAAGGTAACAGGCTTTGTTTTGCAAACGGAGTCTGGATAGGTGCACATCGCACGTCCATGACATAATTATCGTTGGTTTTTATTCCGTAATCGAATAACATTTTATCCAATCCGAGATCTGTTCTCACAGTACTTGTCATCCCGGTTCTGTTCAATGAATCTTGTGGGAAAGTGAGCTTGTCAAAGAAGCACATCAATCTTCCTCCCCGCATTACAAACTGGTCCAGGATATACAAATCCTTATCCGAGTAGCGTGTTCTTGGTCGCGCAATGATTGCACCTGTGAATCCGTCTAATGCTCGTAAAGAGTCATTTAAAGTGACATCCTCAACAGAATAATAAGGTTCCAGCAAAGAACGGACGCGTTGTGTTTCCGCAAAACGCAATTCTCCATGTCCTGCAAGGAATGCAATACGTGGTTTTTGTTTTTGGATCGTTCTTCTCAATGCTGAAATGAGCATGTATTCCAGGTTGTTGATGGAGTTCTGGATAGTTGTTTCTGAAAACTCTTTCGATAATTGCATAGGCTGCCCTTGAGGTGATCCTGGTAACAACTGAATCTGATTTTTGGTAGAACCCTCGTATTCGATGAATGCTCCCGGCCATAGCGTCATTTGGGTTTGGGAACCGTCTTTTTGATAGACAATTTCCAGGGGGATAATTCCTTGTCCTTTGTTATAAAGATCCTGGAAAAGGCTGTTTTGTTCGGCTTCCGTTCCTTCCAACGGATCGATGAATTCGTATTCGATTCGGTTACCGGCTATTTCTTTGAATTCTGCAAGCTTATCTTCAACAGCATTCCTGAACCGTTTGATTTCAGCGGGAAGCTTTCCTTCCAGGTAAATTTTCAGGTACAAGCGGTTCACTTTATTGTTCTTCGCTCCGTCCTCTTTCATTTTTTCAAGGAATTCAATAGAACCTGCTGAGAGCGAGTAACGCTCATCTTCCGTCATATCGATCCGCGAGTAAATGAAGGTCCCGATAATATTCAGGAATACAACAACGCCTACAATGATTCCAAGTAAAATCCAGTTATAGAACTTCTTTGTTTTGTTAGTACTTTCAGCCATCGGATTAACGTTTCAAGGATTTAACAACTGTAAGGGTTGCAGCCAAAAAAATTGCGATCATCCCGAAAAAATAAATAAGGTCACTCGTGTCGATCACCCCTTTTTTGATACTCGTATAATGGGACCAAAGTCCTAAGTATTGAAACACATAGTCAAAGTCCCCCATGAGGTTGAATGATCCGAGCTGATCGAAACCATCGTAGAATAACCAACAGAGAAACATTGCAATAATGAAGGAAACAATTTGATTACTTGTAATTGCGGAGGAAAAAATACCGATTGCAATTAAAGATGAACCTAATAGGAACAGACCCAGGTACGATGTGAACGTCGCTCCTTCATCAATTACTGTTTTGGCAACCCCGTTCTCATCAAAGGCATCAACTCCCAGGCTTACCATGCTATAGTAATAGATCAGGGTAGGGAGAAGTGAGATCAATAATAGGGTAACGCCAGCAAGGTATTTTGCAGCAATGATCTGAAGATCCGTAATCGGTCGGGTGAAAAGTAATTCGATGGTTCCGGTTTTTCGTTCTTCCGCAATCATCCGCATGGTAATCGCAGGGATTAAAACGCAGAGTACATAGGGTGCAACATTGAAAAACGGGATCATATCGGCTTCTTCGCCTTCCAATAAGTTTGATGGGCCGCTGACAAGCCAAAGCATTATTCCAGTAAACACCAGGAAAATGACGATGAAAATGTATCCGATGACTGAGCCCAAAAAACTCCTAATCTCTTTCCAGTAAAGTGCTTTCATATCTAATTAACTTCGGCAAAAATAAGAACAATATTGAGAATCTGTCTAAATTCTATTGAGTAGGTATGAACGTTTAATTTGCCGGATGGTTGGGTCTAAAGGAACCATCTTCAAAATAGGTGTTCACACTCCAGGCTTCGGGTTTTCCGCCAAACCACGGTTTAATGGTAGACCACACTCCACCGAATAAATCTGAATCCCGGTAATTGTTTAATGCATTTTCATCTTTCCAGTTACTGTAAGTGAAAATAATTGTAGGATGATGGATGTCTTGCAGCAGACGCATTCCATAACAGTTCTCGAACGTACTTACCCGTGTGTTTATGGTGTCGAAGTATGCAAGGAAGTCTTCTACTTTTTCTTCTTGAAATGTCAGTTTAACAATTCGTGTCAGCATTTTAATGTTGTTATTTAGTTCAAGAGTTCAAAATTGATGCATAGATACAAACTTTTCAATTTTTCCATTCTCCATTTTCAATTCTTTGAACCCTTTTAACCTTTTGAACCTGTTTTGGAATCAAAACAAAGAATCAATTGTTTTTGCAGAACCGCGAGGGGTGAATTCGATTCGTACCAGGTCATGAATCCGAAGCCCGAAAAGTGAATCGGCACCTCCGCCGTTTCCTGTAGCACCTTTGTTGATGGCAATTTCAAGTAAATTGTTGTCGTTGAAAAAAGCCAGGCGTTCTCCCGGGGCAACATCATTATAGGTACTTGAAATCTCGTCGATATAGTATTCGCGTTTTCGGAACAGGATGGTGAATGGAGCATCTTCAAACCTGCCAAATATTTCTTTGGTGATATTGGTGATCGCATTTCCATAATGATCGATATGTACAATGGATCCCTTGATGAGGTTCTCTTCAATGACCGCATTCACAGTATGGGCTACGCGCCAGGAAGTCTCTTCGGAACCAATGTCCGTGAGCGCTTCTCCTGAAAGAATCCGCACTGCTGTTGGAACGAAAATATTTTTTACCGGGAAACGAAGCCCTTTCGGATTGGAAAGTACATTGTCAATTCTCCAAAAACCCTCCGGTTTCTGATCTTTTAAGATCAAGGCAAATATCCCGTTATCGTTTGAAATGAAGTAATGTCCTTTGAATAATAAGATACTCGGATAAGCGCCATTGCTCGAATTAATGATGGGTTCACTGTCCACGCCGATGATATGGATTGTCCCCTCGGGGAATTCCTGGAACGATGCCTGGATGTAATAACTTGCATCTGCAATATCGAACGGACGTACTTGATGGGTAATGTCAACAATAGATACTTCGGGGGCTAATTTGAATAGATTTCCCTTTAGAACCGCTACGTAGTAGTCGGTCAATCCCATATCAGTTGTCAATGTGATAATTCCCATTTGATAAATCGGTCTGTATCCGTTGAAAAATTAATTAAATTTGTTTCAAAAATACGGGTTAATAATACAACCGGAACTTACAAACAAAAGATTTATTCACATTGACAGAGAAGAAAATTGAAATAAACGGGACCAATGTCGCTGAATTATTTGGAGTTAACAATTCCAATTTGAAACACATCCGGTCTTTTTTTCCAAAATTAAAGATCAATTCCCGTGGAAATGAATTGACAATTGTTGGAGATCCTGAGGTGATGGAAGAGTTTGAACGCAAGTTCGAATTGATCCTGGCGCACTTCAACCAGTACAATATTTTAACGGAGAACAACATCGATAACCTGATGTTGGACGAGGGCGATGCAATGCTTTCTTCCGATGGGACTGAGACTTTGGTTCATGGAAATGGCGGAGTCAAGATCAAGGCAAAGACCCTGAACCAACGAAAATTGGTTCAAGCGGTCAATAAGAGCGATATGGTGTTCGCTGTTGGTCCGGCCGGAACAGGGAAAACGTATACAGCCGTTGCATTGGCAGTTCGTGCATTGAAGGCAAAGGAGGTGAAGCGGATCGTACTTACAAGACCCGCTGTCGAAGCTGGAGAGAACCTGGGATTCCTTCCGGGAGATTTGAAGGAGAAGCTGGATCCGTACCTGATGCCTTTGTACGATGCGTTACGGGATATGATCCCGCCGGAGAAATTGGCGGATATGTTGGAATTTGGGATCATCGAGATCGCACCTTTGGCATTCATGCGTGGGAGAACGTTGGACAAGGCGTTTGTAATTTTGGATGAAGCTCAGAATGCGACCGTGATGCAAATGAAAATGTTCCTGACACGTATGGGACAAACTGCCCAGTTCGTGATAACGGGAGATATGTCGCAGGTGGATTTGCCACATCGCCAAAAATCGGGATTGTCTTATGCATTGGATATTCTGAACGACGTTGAGGAAATAGAGATTATCCGATTGACACAAAGCGACGTGATTCGACATTCCTTGGTGAAACGGATCATTGACGCATTTGATAAGGCAGAAGCAATTGAAAAAGCAAAACGATTTGAGAAGGAGAAGGAAGAGGAAGAAGAAAAATCAAAATCGAGAAAAAAATAACGAGTTCCAAATTTGTAAATTATGTTGAACGAAACAATTACGAGCACCAATTTTAAATTTCCGAAACAAACCAATGTATACCGGGGAAAAGTACGTGAAGTGTATACCATTGATAAGGATATCATGGTAATGGTTGCCACCGATCGAATTTCTGCGTTCGACCACATTTTACCTAAAGGAATTCCATTTAAAGGTCAGGTCCTTAACCAAGTTGCTACCATGTTTTTAGAGGCAACTCGGGACATCGTTCCAAATTGGTTGATCGGAACACCGGATCCATCCGTTGCGGTAGGTTATGCTTGTGAGCCGGTACGTGTTGAAATGGTGATCCGTGGATATCTGGCAGGACATTCCGCAAGGGAATATGCAGCAGGTAAACGTGTCTTATGTGGCGTTGCTCTTCCTGAGGGAATGAAGGAAAATGACCGTTTCCCGGAACCGATCATCACTCCTGCTACTAAAGCAGACGAAGGACACGATGAAGATATTTCAAGAGAAGATATTTTGAAAAATGGAATCGTTCCTCAGGATATTTACGAAAAAATGGAAGGTTACACACGTGCATTATTTCAACGCGGGACAGAAATGGCAGCAGAAAGAGGATTGATTTTGGTGGATACGAAGTATGAATTCGGGATCAGAAATGGTGAAGTGATCCTGATTGATGAGATTCACACACCCGATTCATCACGTTATTTCTATGCAGATGGTTATGAGGAGCGTCAGGCAAAAGGTGAAAATCAACGCCAGCTTTCGAAAGAATTCGTGCGGCAATGGCTGATAGAAAATGGATTTCAAGGTTTGGAAGGCCAAGTAATGCCGGATATGCCGGATTCTTTTGTAGATACGATTACGGAACGCTACATTGAGCTTTACGAGAAAATTACAGGAAATTCATTTGAAAAAGGAGATACTTCCAATATCAATAAGCGCATTGAAACGAATGTTGCCGTGTTTTTGATGGAGAAGGGAATTATATAGACTTAAAAGACAAAAGATTAGAGACCAAAGACTTGTTTCTTTTTCAAATTCAGGTCTATGGTCTTTTGTCTAATGTCTTAAGTCTAAGTAGCACTTTGCTTTGCAATAATTTTCCAAAATAACCGGGGAAAGAAGCGTTTCAGTGTAACTGCGTTTATTTCCTTATTACCGATCAGAACTTCTTTTTTCTTCTTATCAACCGCTTTTAGAAGGATTGATACACATTCTTCAACGGGCATACCGGTTGCTTGGTTGTGATCCATTTCTCCATGTGCGCTTCCGTCTTTTCCAAGTGCACTCATGGAAATCGGTGTGTTTATTTTCCCCGGATAAGCAATGGTAACCGAAATGTGGTTTTTTGCCTCTTCCAAAAGCAAACTTTCAAAGAAACCCTGAATCGCATGTTTACTCGCACTGTACGCAGAACGCAGGTAAAAACCGAATTTCCCGGCAATACTTGAAATGGCAATGATATGACCGGATTTTTGGGCCTGCATGTATGGTAAAACAGCTTTTGTAAGTGCCACGGTTCCGAAATAATTGATTTCCATGATGCGCCGATCCACTTCGAGTGAAGTTTCACTTGCTTCGGCACGTTGGCTCAAACCTCCGCAATTATACAGATAGTCGATCCGTTTTGTCTGTTCCAATGTTTGTTTAACCAGTTCGGTAAAATGCCCGGAGTGTTCCAGATCCAGAGGTACAATCAAGTGTTCTTCCGCATCCGGAAGTTCCTTTTTTAATGCGAGAAGTTTCTCTTCACTGCGGCTCGACAGGATCAGTTTGAAGCCTTTCCGAGCAAGTTGTCTGCAGATTTCTTCTCCAATTCCGGAAGAAGCACCCGTAATCCAAGCTACTTGTTTCATCGTAGCACGAAAATACATATTTAGAATTGAGTTGCAATTTCTCTTGGTAAATTGGAAAAAACTTGTATATTCGATTCATACTGCTATATGTTAAAAAATCTAGAATCAGATACAATTCCCGGAGAAGTCATAACGTACCTTGAAGAGTTGCGTGTAAAGCTTGCTTTTCGCATGTCTCTTATGTTTTTATGCACCTTTGGTATCCTTTCCTATACACGTTATTTTGAATCGATGGAAAGCTTCAGTATGATGGCTGTGGCTACGGTGATAAGCGCTATCTGCCTGGTCATCATGAAGTCGAATAACAAAAATTATTTATTGGTCTTTTATATTTATTCGATATGTGGTTACATCATTGTAGCGTTTTCCTTGATGGTTTACCACAGTAGGATTCACTTAGTTGATGTACTATGGTTGATGACAGTAGTATTCCTGGCATTTTTCACATTAGGACGCAAATTGGGATATGTATTGTTATTTTCCTCTATCAGCGTAATCGGGATATTTATTTTTCACGACTTAAATAACCAGATTCTGATACTGAAAGAGCTTACCATATATGAAAAGATCTCCTTGTTAATTGAGTTGATAGCGGCATTTTCGATAAATTTTTACTTGTTCTATTTGTTTTTGGAGTTGAACAGCTATTCCGAGAGGAAATTGTTGGAATCTTACGAGCAGGTGAAGGATCAGAATACGAGAATTCTATCTCAGAATGAGGAAAAGACCATGCTGGTCCGGGAAATTCATCACCGCGTGAAGAATAACCTGCAGATAGTTGTGAGCCTTCTTAGGATGCAGAGTCAGGAAGTGGATAATCCGGAGTTTCGGATTTTGTTTCAGGAATCCATTAATCGAATTATGGCGATGTCTGTGATTCATCAGAAATTGTATCAGAATGAAAACTTATCTCAAATCAAGATCGGGGACTATCTGGATGAATTGGTTCACGAAATCATGAATCTGAGCATCACCAAGCAGAGTACTGATTATGAAATTAATACGGAAGTAGGGAAAATTGGTATAAAAACACTGATTCCAGTTGGATTGCTTGTAAACGAATTGGTATCCAATTCACTGAAACATGCTTTTAATGATCGTACCAATGCGCGAATCAAAATAGAGATTCAAAAAGAGGAGGAGAGCAGGCTCCGAATTACGTATTCAGACAATGGGGCATGGAAGCCGAAGTCAGAAAATTCCTCTTTCGGATTGATTTTAATAGATACACTCATCGAACAATTGGAAGGGACAAAGGAAGTTCAATTGGATGAAACGGGAACTACCTATGTTATCGTTGTACAAAATATGGAAGAGAAGGATATTTTGGCATAAAAAAAATCCCGATCCTGCATGCGCGGAACCGGGATTTCAAATTCAATTCTATTCGATTATAAATCATCAGGTAAATTTGCCTGTTTGTATGATTTAGCTTTCGGTTTTAATTTATCAATGAAAACAACTCTGAATTTTTCGCCGTCTACGGTAAAAATCATTTCAGAAATACCATTCGTGACAACCGGGCTTGTTTTTTTTGCGTTGTAGAATTTCTTTTCCAACAAGTAATAAGTTCCATCGTCGTATTGAAGGAATACGGAAACAACTGATCCATTCTCAACGCGAGCCTTACCGGTTAAACATTCAGTACCTTCAGGGGTGAAAAAGCTTACAATCACATTTCTGTGCATGTCATCAGCAACCGTATAAGAGCCTCTTTTAGAAAAGGCCTCTTCCAATTTTTTAAAACAATCATCTTGTGCTGATACGCTGTATCCTAAAGTTAAGGTTAGAATGGCAAGTAGAATATTTTTCATAGTTGTTTTTGTGTTATGGAGCCAACTCCGATTTTCAAATATAACAAGTTTATCCAAAATGGTAACTGCACTCAATAATTATTTATTTTTGACATTCAATCCCATTTGTAAAGGCATGAAACAAATAGCAGACCATTTTAACGAAGCGTTGGAAATTTTGCAAAAATTTAACAACGCAGAGAATCATCGGTTGATTCAGGATGCAGGAAATATAATGGTTTCCGCTATTCATGCGGGAAACAAAATTATTTCGTGTGGAAACGGCGGCTCGATGTGCGATGCAATGCATTTTGCAGAAGAACTGACCGGAAGATACCGGGATGACAGAAAAGCGATTCCGGCTTTGAGTATTTCGGATCCATCGCATATCAGTTGTGTTGGGAATGATTACGGCTACGAGTTTATTTTTTCGCGTTACCTGGAAGCAATCGGACAAAATGGAGATGTACTATTGGCTATTTCAACATCCGGAAATTCGAAAAATGTGCTTCGTGCCATTGAAGTTGCCAAATCGAAAGGCATGAAAATCATTGGGCTTACTGGAAAAGACGGTGGAAAGATGGCTGATCTTTGTGATGTGGAAATCCGCGCCCCGTTTTCAAATTATGCAGATAGAGCACAGGAAATTCATATCAAGGTAATTCATACGATGATTGACTTTATCGAACATCAATTGAATGTTTGAATTCTTAAAGAGGAATATTCGAAAGACTACTGTTTTTCTGATTATCAGTGCATTCACACTGAATTTTTCAGGAAAGATAAGCAACGTTACCAAGGGTAAGGACACATGTGTTTGTTCCTATGATGGTTACGGATATTACATGTATCTCACACAACTGTTCCAATACCGGAACTTAAACTTCAAACGGGAGGAAATTCAGGCTGTTCAAAACAAATATTGTCAGGAATCGGTTGCTTATCAGTTAAAACAGATGGATAATGGCAATTCGCTGGATATCTATCATATGGGGCAGGCATATTTGGAATTGCCGGCTTATACTGTCGGACATGGATTTGCGAAAATGCTGGGCTATCCGAAAGATGGATTCAGTAAGCCTTACCACATTGCTTATCTCCTGAATGCGCTATTTTTTATTCTCCTTGGAATCTATTTTCTGAACAAAATTCTCAAATTATTCTTTTCAGACCAGGTTAGTGCCTTGTTGTTATTGATTAGTTATTTCGGAACTAATTTTTGGGTGACGGCTATTCATGCTTATCAATTGCAACATATCTACTTATTCGCTTTGGTTGGAATGCTATTCTATTCACTACTGAAATTGAGAGCGCTTCCATCCAAAAGAAAGTACCTGGTAGCCGCCGCATTGATTCTTGGATTGATTTCTGCAATTCGCCCCACGCATGTCCTGTTGGGAATCCTTCCCTTGTTTCTTCTGAAAGGAATTTATCCGACAAAAGCAGCCTATTGGAAATCGGTATTCCTGTTCCCCCTCGCCGGGTTATTGGTTAATTTACCTCAGTTGATTTATTGGAAAGTCCTGGGAGGAAGTTGGTTCATCCTGAACATGCATATAGAAGAAGTCATCATTGTTGACCCGCATATTTTTGATTTTTTGTTCAGTTACAAGAAAGGTTGGTTATTGTATTCCCCCGTTTTCATTTTACTTGTTCCCGGATTCATTCAATTGTTCAAACAGCAGAAAGAGCTTTTTTGGGGTGTTTTCATCACATTCGTTTTGTGTGTTTGGATTTTTTGTTCCTGGGAATGTTGGTGGTATGCTGCATCCTTCGGGTCACGGGCAATGATAGATCTGTATCCTTTGCTGATTGTACCTGTAGGATTAGCAATCGCTTATCTTGGAAGAACCCGGATAAGAGCTTTTGTAATGATGGGATTTGTATTCCTGGCACTTGGGTTATCCATTTTTCAATCCGAACAGTTTACCATCGGGTATCTGCATCCGGATCGAATGACAAAGGCACATTATTGGTATATTTTCGGGAAGCTGTCTATGCCGGGTTATGGAGTTGACCGGCTTGAAATGGACCGTTCGGATGTAAACTGGTTGGATAAGATAAAAGCAGATAAATTAGGGTTTGGGAAAATTGAACAGATTGATTTTTGTGCAACCGGGAAGATTAGTGCACCGGCAGGAAAAAGTACATTAATTGATAAAAGGCCGTATTATCCGAAGTTGAAAACAGATGAAACAATGTTTGAGGTCCAAGTAATTTATCAGACGAATGACAGTTTGAATTTGGCAACTATTCACTTTGAATCATTCAGTAAATTTAACGTATACAGCTGGAATGAATATCCGTTGGCGACGGGTAAATCAGTGGGGGATTTGGATACATTGTCCGTTCGGTATAATCTTCCAAGAATTAATCACACAAAGGATAAAATTCAGGTTTATGTTGTAAATCCAGGTAAAAAAACACTGATTATTCGCTCGCTAAAAATAAAGGCATTAAGTTTGATCCGCAAATAAGCAAGTTCAAAAAGTATAAAAGTTCAAACGGCTTCAAAGGAATAATGATTTTATTTGAACATTTGAACATTTGAACATTTGAACATTTGAACATTTGAAACCATAAAATAAACTACCATGAGCTCATTCTCACATATTTTCGATTCAGGCGAACAGGCGCGGCAAAAAGGTCATTTCAGAAACCTGATCATGTTGGCACGAATTGACGGGAACATTAGTTTCGCAGAAAACCAATTGCTTAAAAAAATTGCAACCAAACTTTCCTTAACAGAAGAGCAAGTAGCGGAAATTTGTAATAACCCGGAAGATTATCCATTCATTCCACCGGTTGGGCGAGAGGAAAGATACGAGCGTTTTATCCAGTTGATCCAGCTTTTGGGAATTGATGGGAATATCGATGCGAATGAAACGAAACTGGTGCGAAGACTGGGAATTGAATTGGGATTCACACCTGAGCGGATCGATGAAAAATTCCCCATCATCCTGGAACATTTAAGAAAAGGAATGGATCGGGAAGAAGTTCTTCGGATTGTGATTTAATACCGGAATTAGTTCTTCTTTTTTAACTGGTCTTCAATCCGTTTTGTTAGGATTTGGAAAAGCAATTTCGAATCCTGCTGATTTAACTTTCTGCCAAAACGAATTGTTTTCCCCAAGTATTCAAACTCGATACGTTCACCTCCCCGGATCCAGGGAGAATTTTCCCATGCGGCTTGAAAGGAGTTTTCTTTTGGGACCGAAACGCGAACCTTTTTAATGTTCTCCAAATAGTATTCTTTCGCTTTCCCATAAGTACGAATACTTGTTTTGATGGTCAATGATATCTTATCAACCTTGATGTACTCGCGGCCATAAAGGATCCATAGGAATGTTCTTCCCACCCGGACGAAGTAATACAGCCAGAAAACCATGAAAATCCCAAGAATCAGTTTTTCTTGTTGGGTGAAGTTGAACGTGAAATAAGACCAGGCAATTGTTACTCCTATTGCGAACCACATAAAGCACCACGCACCGATCAATGCCTTTACAACTCCAACTTGTTCGGGAGTTATGACGAAAGTTGTTTTGTTCTGATCGTCGAGGTAACTGATTCTATTTCCAATCCATTTCATGCGACAAAAATAAGAAAAAAAAGTAGGGGCGTCCCGCACATGCGAGACGCCCCCTTACTTTTTTCGGTTCGATCGAATTATTGAATGATTACTTTTTTCTGGGCAATTGCATTGTCCATTTTTACGTTCACAAAATAAACTCCTGCTGGCGTATTGCTTGTATTGATAGTAATGATGGACGAACCATTTAATTGACCGTAATTTCTGCTTGAAATTTCTTTACCGGATACATCCGTTACCGAAATAGTCACATCGCTTTGTTCAGCTAATTGCAAGCTGATAGAAACACTGGTTGTAGCTGGATTCGGATAAACCTGCACTTGATCATCAACCTGGCTCAAATCTGTCAGGCCGGCAGTTACGTCGGTTCCCGTAACGAATCCATTGGTTACTGCATCCGGAATAGTTGCTTTCCCTGCGTTGTCAATTTTTCCTGCAGGGTCAAATAACAGTCCGATGATATTGATTTTAGTTTCATCCCAGGAAGCAGGTAAAATGAATGTCGCTGTGATGGTGTACGTTTCACCGATGTTCACCGTTGCAGGGAAACTGCTCGCATAACCTGTGAAGCTTGGCTTGATTGCTCTTGCAACATGGTCGTAAACCATTTGTGCAGCAGGTACGGAGCTTGGTAATGATTCAAATCCTCCCATCGGCCCGTTTCCACCACCGGCATATGCATTCGCCTGGTTATAGTTGCTCGTTGTTCCGGTTACCTCATCTTCTGTCAGGACTATTCCAAGTTTGTAGTTGTTATTTGCTGCAGCCAGGAAATTAGCCGAAGTAGATACTTTTAATTCACGCGTAGTTGAGTTCCAGGTTGCTCCGTTTGTAATCAATGCTTTCGGGGCTACCAGGATGCGTGTAAGGAAATCTCCCTCAACTTCGGATGGGTCAATCACATTCCCCCGGTCAACCAATGCTGAAGGGTATCCTGAAACCAAACCGCCGATTCCAGCATCGTAAACCGGATTGGTCATCGGGTCACCATTGTGTACCGCAATCCCGGCCCAGTATTGGTCGTATTTTGTCGCCATCATATCCATGAAAACAGCACCTCTCGGACACCATTGGCACCAAGTTCCCGTTCCTTCTTCTCCTACCACCATTTTACCTGTTGCAGGAACTAAAGGGTTATTAATATTCATAGACAAAGAGTCGTCATCGGAATCATTATCCGCTCCTGCGCCGTTTACATTGGACACGGTTGCAACCATCGCGTGGTTTCCGCTTGCAATAGTTAATGTGTTGTCCATTGTAATGGTAGTCGTAGCTAAAGAAGCGATATTTACTCCTGTAACTGTTTTATTGATCATTGTTCCGTTGTAGTCGACAGCAAGATCAAAAGAGGTGATAGGTGTGGTTCCTAAGTTGCGGACAACCACTTGTGGAGTGACCATATTTCCAGCTAATATTCCCTGATCGAAGTTCAAACCGTTCACTGCTCCGTTCAAAGCCGGAAGTGTGTAAGGAGTGATTAGGGTATGGAAATCATCAATGAAATAACCGCAGCTATATGGCGTATTTTGATCCGTTGGATAAATATCGATCGCTGCAATCTGGTTCACCGGATTGGCGAATGACCCGATGGAGATATTATCGATGAAGAATTCCCAGTTGTTTGTATTGAAGTTAATAGCAACCTTGAAATTGAACCAGGTGTTTTGTGTGTATGTTGCTCCTGTGAAATTCAATCCGTATTGATTGACCATGGAGATGGTCCCATTGTCATTGAAAAAACAATCCATTGTCCAAACCTGGCCAAGTGTTGCAGATTTTTGAAAGTTAAAATAACCGGCTTTTCCGGTCTCAACCTTTATATTGAAATCCATTTCGAACTGGCCTGTATTCAATACACCGAAATGGCGCACCAAGTCGGTCGGACCACCTGCTTGCGCGGATGTGGAGAAATACAAAGAATTACTTCCTGAAGCTGAAGAAGCATTTGATACCAGTACGTCTTCCGTACCTCCGGGAGCATTGCTCCAGGTTGTCCATGCTCCTGCACTTTGCGGACATAGTTTTTGTCCGGCAGTATAAGAATCAAAATTGTCCGTGAACGTTTGACCAAATGCTACAAGACTTGATAGAAAACCAAGAGTGAGTAATTGTTTTTTCATAAAGTAAGAGTATAGAATATCCTTAAAGATACTAAATGAAAAATAGAAAAAGGATTCCTTTTTCTATTTTATTATTGAAATCTTAATTTAGTTTTACTTATCTCTTAATAAACTGAATGGAAGAGACTTCCGTTCCCAGGTCGATAACAAAACGATAGGCTCCGGCTTGCAGCTTGGAAACATCGATTGGTTTTAAAATAATCTTGCCATTCGTATTCTCCAGTGAAATTTGTTCGATTGATCTCCCTACAGCATCAAAAATGTGCAATACTCCTGCTTGTTTGGAATAATAGGTCAGGTTTGTCAATTCGGACGAAGGGTTCGGAGATAAGGTATTCGGACTGATTCCCGATTTACAGGTTACGGCCTTTAATTCTGAGTAGCTCGAAACCTGGTCCGGATTAGTCTCTTTCAAGCGGTAAAAAACCAGTTTATCTTTTTCGATAGCATCTCTGAATGTGTAGAATTGGCTGGATACATCGGATTCGGAAGGAGATCCCACCGTCCCGATAATTTCCCATGCTTCACCAGTATAACTTCGTTGTACCTGGTAGCTGCTGGAACTTTCCAAGGGTGCTTCCCAGGAAATCAACGCAGCGTCATTTTCACAATCAGCACTGACAATGAAATTACTTGTATTGATACCCAAAGCGGAGCAGCCGACAGTTGCAGTGCCGTTAAATACAATTGGTACTGTCGTTGCAACTGAGCTATAGTTCGAAAAACAAATGATGTATTGCGTATTTGCAGCGACAGATAAAACCGGTTCGTAATTTCCCCAATCTCCTCCGGAAGGTAAGGTTGAGGTCAGTCCGGTACCACCATAGTTCACCGCATTCCAGTTGCACCTTACCGGGGCAAGGGTATTACTTGAAATTGCTCCACAGGTGCTGGGTCCGGTATAAGGATACATAATCCAGTCATAATAACCGGCTTGAGCTCCTCCTGCTCCCAAAGAAAAAGCCAGGTTCCCGGCAGTATATACGTTGATTACCATCCAGGTACTGTTGTTCTCACCAACTTGTAAACAACCCATGTTTCCTCCTCCCCATGGACTTAAGGGACCCCAAAACGGATCGTATTCCGGGTTTCCGAAAGATCCGGGTGTCGGTATTTCGTTAATTGCACCGTATCCATTCGGATCAATTTGAAAACCGGCATTGCTGCAAATGTTTACGTAGTTGGCACATTCGGATGCTACGACAGGTCCTGTATAACTACTCTCTGTAACACAAACTGTTCCGTTGGTTGCTTGATTTGGCGCACCTGTATTACTTGCGTTTGTAGCAAAAATAACAATCATGTAGACTTGACCGATCACCGTATTGAAACTGACGCTTTCGTTATTTCCGTTGGTAACAGTGCTTTGAGAACAGCCCAGGGAAGTAAGGGTTCCTCCACAAGTCCCTGAAACAACCATTAAACCTGGATTCGGTCCATTTGCTGTAGCATCTGTAATGGTAACATTGGTATAAGTGGATGTTGCAGTGAATTGAAAAAATCCATCGACATCATCGTATCCGCAGGATGGCTCCGAACTGAAATTATCAACGAAGGATGTTGGAATGGAATAGGCAGTTGGGGTACACGTTGTTCCAACAGTCAGTGTTGGTGGTGTTCCCGTACAATTATCCGATTGCCCGAATAACAAACTTACCTGGAATAAAAATAGTAGTAGTATATATTTTCTCATGATCAGCGACAATTATTTTTTGATATTTCTATCATACTGCCAGCTGTATAAACGGCATCATAATAACACTTGATAGTATATCCATGATTAACAAACCAGTTTGTGAAGGTTTGTTCCTCCAGATTTTCGTTTGGTTCATAAATTCCCAGGAATGTTCCCGTTGTGTTGTCCATCCTGGAAGTCTTGACTCCGGAAATTTGTTTGAATGCGTTGGTAATCTCTGATTGAGCTTCCGGGGTGATATCAGGATCAATAACAATTTTGATGTATCTCCTGGAATCATCAAGATCATTTTGTTGAGAGCAAGCCGAAAAATCAAAAGCAATAAACGCAAGAATAGTCAGTAGTAATTTGAACATTGATTGTAGTTTACACTATAAAAATAGAATCAAAACTACCACAAGGCTTTAGGAATGAGTATTCTAATGGTTTGACCGATTGAATACTTGATTTGACTTAATAAATGCTTAATATCCCCTTAACGGATCAAGGTCACATTTCCTTTGATAATTTTTTGTTCTCCTTGCACGCAAGTTGCCTCCAGATAATAATCGTATGTATCCGGTTTAAGGAGTTTGTCCCTGAACGTACCGTCCCAACCGATTGCCTGGTCCGTGGTTTCAAATACCATTTCTCCCCAACGGTCAAAAATCCGGAAAAGAATCTTGGTTGCTACCGCACTTCTCACATACAGCACATCGTTTTCCAAATCGCCGTTTGGTGAAAAGGCATTCGGAACATATACATAGGTACGGTCGCAAACAATCTCCAGCACATTCACTTTCACGGAAGCTGATTTGATACAAATGCCATCTGTTACATTTACGGTATAAACGGTGGTTTGTTCCGGCGTTGCCTGGGTTACTTGTGCGTATGGATTCGATAAACCGGTTTGAGGGAACCAAACATACGAATATCCTGCAGGTAAAGCGGTTAAGGTGCTGCTTCCTCCGGGAACGACATATTCGGGATTGGCCTGGGCGCTGATTGTTCCGGCAATATTTCCTACTGTGATGTAAATGGAATCGCTGTCAAAACAGCCATTGGAGCCATTCGCATCCACATAAACCCATTGACTCGTGGGTGGATTGGCAATGACCACATTTTGTTGTGGAGTCGGAGTTAGAATACTTGTGGGGCTCCAGACATAACTGAAAGTCACACCCGGGATCTGGATGGAGGCAGTCAATGTGGTCGGATCGTTCAGACAAATAGAATCGTTTCCTGTTAAGGACAAACTCCCGCCGATAAAGTAAACGGTGACACTGTCTATTTTGGAACAATAGGCATTTCCGGCCCGGATATAATAGGTTGTCGTTGCTCCGGGAGTCACGTTCAGCAATGAATCGGCAACTGTTACATTCAACGTGTCTGTAAATTGACTGGTTGACGACCAGATGAAATAATCTGCAGTACCATAGGAATTTGCAGTAAAGGTTAGGGGAAGAGATGAACACAAAATGGTGTCGTTGGAAACTGCCAGTTGAATTTCCGGAAGTACGGTGATTGTGATCTGGGTTGTATCTGTCAGCAAACATACAGAATCCGTAACGCGTAATTGCACATCATAAATTCCCGGTTCCGTATAGATGATTGTCGGTGAAAATACGGTCGAAGTGGTTCCGTTTCCGAAATCCCATTCATACGAATCGGAAGGCGAGCTGGTGTTCGTCAGGGTTACGGTATAATCCTCACATCCTCCTAAACCTGAAGGATTAAATTCTGCCTTGGGCAAAAGCTGGAAATCGAATTTAAATACCACGTTATTGCAATTGCTGCTTAAGTTGTTGTTCGACCAGGCATTTGCTGAAGTGGGGAAGTCGCTGTGACCGCCGCAACCACCACATACGGACTGATAAACTACCCCGTTCTTATCGAAGCGTGAAGTTCCGCCGTCTACGTGTTCCTCGGCCTGGTTTCCTCCCAGGTAGCTTCCGTAGAGCAAGCCGGAGAAATCCCGTTTGTATACAAAGAGGTAAAAGTCGAAACCGTTTGCAGGAGTGGGCTGGAAAGCATCGGAGCTCACCGGCATGCCACTGAGCGGAATGCTTTGTAAAATGTTTGCACCCCATCCGGAAACGTACATGTTTCCACAAATATCAACCAGGAAAGCCGCCGGTGAGATATTGATACTCGGATTGCCGTTCCCGAAAACCGTTGAGTTTACGATCGAAGTAAGCGTAGGATTTAATTTCGCGATAAACTGGCTGCTTCCGGGGTAACTTTGCGAGTTGATGACCGGGAAATTCCCACCCACCGATTGGCCCAAGACAAAAATCTCATCGTTCCGGTTGATCTCCACGAAAAATGCCTGATCGTATTGATTGGCTCCCAAATAGGTACTTTGTACCAAGGTTTGCCCGTTCGGAGTTAGTTTCCCGACAAATCCGTCTGCTTTTCCACCCAGGTAATTCGGGTTGAGCCCACCGGCCGTTCCGGGAATATTGGTACTGGTTGTTCCCCCGGAGAACACGACGTTGTAGCTGGAGTCGATTTTGACAGAGTAGCAGGCATCGTTGTTGCTTCCCCCGAAATAACTCGACCACATGAGTGTGCTCAAATCACTGCTCAATTTGAAAAGTACCCCGTCTTGCTGCCCGCCTATGGCCGGCTGGAATGCATTTAAGGTTGGGAAATTAGTGGAACGGCTGCACGAAGCTATCAGGCAGTTGCCTAATGAGTCCAACATGATCTCGCCCCGGAAATTGTCTCCGTAATTGGTAGTTAGTGAATCATAATCCGATGTACTGCCATAAATATGACTTGGAGCGGGCGAGGAATAAACTGCAGGATTACTCCGGATGTTAACGCCGTCATTCAACGAACCGCCCATGTAAGTGGAGGCTAATAAATTATGGCCGTTTGCACTGATTTTTGCGATGTAAATATCTGTTCCCTGGTTGGTGAAATAGACTCCGTTGTAGAAAAAGTTCGCCATGGGTGTACCTCCGCCATGACCTGTCTGGTACCCGTTCACGATCGGGAAGTCGGTGCTGGAAGTAGCTCCGTAAATGTAGAGGTTGTCACTCAGATCACAAATTAAGCTGTGTGCGGTTTCTGTTCCTTGTGTGGTTCCTCCTCCTCCCAGGAACGTGGTCCAGAGCATGGTGGTTCCGTCTGAAGAATATTTGGAAACGTAGACGTCGGTAATTCCGTAAGATCCGTTTGTAACGGAAGTGAAATTGGATGTCACATCATACGCGGAATTGTCCGGGGTCGGGTAGGCATTTCCGAAAACGGTTCCGGCAGAATAAGCCGATCCGTCGTGGCCATAAGTAGCCGTCATTCCAAAGTTATCTGTGGGTGATCCGGAATAGGTCGCGAATACTAAAACCGGGTCGATAATGATGTTTGCGCGTGGATCGAACTTTCCGAGCCTGAATGTAAGGATGGTCCCGTTCAGTTTAAAGGCACAGGAAATTTCGGTCAGTTTTCCGTTCAATAATTGGTATGCAACCGGTTTTTGTTCGGTAATGATTCCCAGTTTTGTTTTCAAAACCAGGTCGCCGGCTTTATTAATACTTACCTGGTCAAAGTTCACCAGGTCAATCTGGATCTGCTGCATCGGGCTTCCCGGTGAACACCACAATTCGTATTTGAATTTCTCCGGTGTGTCGAACACTTTCAGGTCTATTCCGTTGTAAAAGTTCTTCAGGGTTACTTCCTGGTAGCTTTTCACATCCGATGCCCATTTACTGGAATCATTCCCCAGGAAATAGTTGTAATAATAAGGTAAAGGTTTTTCCTTGACAATCTCGCTTACCTCATTGGAATGGAGGAAATGAGCGGCTGATACGATTCCTTTGATTTCACTGAAATTGGTGTCCGAAATTTTGCCTAAGTGTGCCTTTTTCAGCAGGGATAAATCCCGGATATCGTAAATGAAGCCATGCTGTTGCACCCAGATGTTACTCCCCTGGGATCTGGATTGAAACAGTACCTTTTCAGCCCATTGTCCTTTGTTTTCAATCAGTGCGTAATGTGTGTTATGCGTATGTTCTATTTCCTGGGCAACAAATTGACCACCAAAAACAAGCACACAGAACATGAGTAACAATAGCTTCATACTTGAAAGATATGAAAATGTTTAAAAAGGTTGCATTTTTGGGTATAACTTTTGTCAATCAATTTGCTCTGGTTATATTTGATATAAATTCGAGGCATTATGACAACTCAATGGGTCTTCAACGAAGTTGCAACAATTACAGAGAAAAATATCCAACATTTAAAATCGAAGTTTTCAAATTATTCGGAGAACCAATTGAATTGGAAACCCAACGCTTCTACCTGGAGTTTGGCTGAAATTTTTGCACACCTGAATGCATACGCCCGATTTTATCACACGGTATTGAATGAACGGATCGACCGGACCCGGTTTCGCTCTCCCAGGTTGAATTACTCTTCTTCTCCTTTGGGAAAATCGGCATGGATGTCCATGAAACTGGGAAATGCACGCAATGTGAAACGCAAATTCAACGCGCCCGGCGAGTATAATCCGACGGTAAACCCGGGATTGGTGACAGGAAACGAACTTGCGACCTTACTGGAAGGCCAAAATCAATTTTTGGATATCATTGAAAAATCAGTTGCTGTCAGTTTGAGAAAAGTGAAAGTTCCGATATCCATTTCGAAATTGGTGCGCCTGAGATTGGGTGATGCCTTATTGTTTGTTGCTTATCACAATGACCGGCATATGGAACAGGCTCTGAAATTGAGCAAAAACCCGCAATTCCCTAAAAAGTGAGTAGAATTCACGCATTTTGCAAAGCAAGTATTGCCCCGGTTCGGGCAGAAGCAAGCGACCGCTCGGAAATAGTGACTCAATTGCTGTTCGGGGAACTCGTAGAAATTACGGAAGTTGCCGACAACTGGCTCAAAGTCCATTCCTTTATGGATGGCTATGAAGGTTGGATCGATTCCAAGCAAATCCAGGACCTGAGAGAAAAGGAAGTTGCCCGCTGGCTGGACGGCCTGATGGTGGAACATTCTGAATTCCGGGTAGTGGAAGGGCCTGAAGGCAGACAGATCTTGCCCAAAGGTTTTTTCAGGCCTTCGGATTCGGAAGAAACCTTTTCCATCGGTAAATCGACCTACCGGTTCCTGAATGACGAAGAGGTGTTCCCGTCTTCCCTGATTGATTTTGCCATGACTTATCTGAATGCTCCTTATTTGTGGGGCGGAAAAACCATGTTCGGAATAGATTGTTCGGGATTCATGCAGCAGATTCACCGGGTTTTTAGTTATCAGTTACCGCGGGATGCTTCACAGCAAGTGGAAATCGGGCAGGAAATTGATTTTGAAGACCGCGAACCGGGAGATCTGGCCTTTTTCATTTCAGACTCAGGAAACATTCACCATGTGGGTTTATTGATAAACAAAGACGAGATCATTCATGCGCATGGTTATGTGCGGATTGACGATTTCAGTTCCGTTGGAATTACCAGAAAGATTGATGAAGTACATTCACATAAATTGCATTCGATTAAGCGATTGTAAGTAAGGGCTGGAATTTTGAGTAAATCGAGCTATATTTGCCGACAATTAAAGTTCAAAAAGTTTAAAAGTTCAGGAGTTCGATTTGATCCTTTTGAACGCTTGAACCTATTGAACCTAATGAGAGATGAGCTTAAAACACTTGATCTTATAGGATAAAAGCTAATTATTCATAGAACAAAAAAATAAAATAGGAATGAAACGCGATCAGGAAGTATTTGACTTAATTGCTGCAGAAAGACAGCGTCAGGAACATGGAATTGAATTAATTGCGTCTGAGAACTTTGTCTCTGATGAGGTGATGGAAGCCATGGGTTCTGTTTTGACCAATAAATATGCAGAAGGACTTCCGGGGAAGCGTTACTACGGAGGTTGTGAAGTGGTTGATAAAGTGGAGCAACTGGCGATTGATCGTTTGTGTAAATTATTCGGAGCAACCTGGGCAAATGTACAGCCGCATTCCGGTGCGCAGGCAAATGCAGCGGTTTTCCTGGCATGCCTGAATCCGGGAGACAAGATTCTTGGTTTCGACCTGTCACATGGTGGACATTTGACACACGGATCTTCCGTAAACTTTTCCGGTAAATTGTATGAACCGCATTTCTACGGTGTAAGCAAGGAAACAGGTTTGGTAGATTACGACATGATGGAAGAAGTGGCCAAGCGCGAAAAACCGAAAATGATCATTTGTGGTGCTTCCGCTTATTCCAGGGATTGGGATTATGCACGCATCCGCAAGATTGCTGATGAGGTTGGTGCCTTGATCCTGGCAGATATTTCTCACCCTGCAGGATTGATCGCAGCAGGATTATTGACTGATCCATTGGATCACTGCCACATAGTTACCACTACAACGCACAAAACATTGCGCGGGCCGCGTGGAGGTGTGATCATGATGCGCAACAACTTCGACAATCCGTTCGGGTTGAAATGGAACAACGGGAATCCGAAATCCATGGGTGCCTTGTTGGACGCTGCGGTTTTCCCGGGAATTCAAGGCGGGCCATTGGAGCACGTGATTGCTGCAAAAGCAGTTGCATTCGGTGAAGCATTGTCCGACGGATATAAAACATACATGACCCAAGTGAAGAAGAACGCAGCATTGATGGCAGAAGAATTCAGAAAATTGGGTTACAAGATCATTTCCGGGGGAACGGATAATCACAGCATGTTGATTGACTTGCGTTCCAAAGGAGTAACGGGAAAAGATGCTGAAAACAACCTGGTTTTGGCAGATATTACTGTAAATAAGAACATGGTTCCATTTGATACGGAATCTCCGTTCATCACCTCGGGAATCCGTGTGGGAACTTCCGCAATCACTTCCAGGGGAATCAAGGAAACAGAAATTCCTGCTATCGTGAACCTGATCGATCGTGTATTGATGAATATCGGTGACGAAGAAACAATCAGATCCGTACGTTCGGAAGTGAATAAATTGATGAGCGCACGACCGCTGTTTACGTGGTAAGAAAACATGAACTGAATATCTAAAGCGATCTGTCAACTGATGGGTCGCTTTTTTGTTTGACCACATAGATACATAGGGCACATAGATTTACACAGTTGCCTGCAAGCAGACAACTCTTTTTTTCATATGCGGCGGGAATCCGAATTGAGACAAGTGGCTTTGTAAAGGCTAAGAGCAAAATAGAAGATCACATAGCTTTTATTCTCGCAGGTTTCGATATAGTTCGTTGACCAGGGTCTTTTGACCTTCCCGAAAGATGTTTGTGCAATTAAAATTTATGAGAATTCCTTTAGGTGCATCCAGAAGTTTCATGTAACTCAAAAGCTGAGCCTCAAATATTGGTTCAATTGATTTCGTGGCTTTCAATTCAACAACTACAGCCCCTGCTACATATAAATCACACCGTAACACCGTCTTCAATCGCTGCTCCAATTACATCATAAGTTAATTGATCTAAATAAGATTTAGTCATAAAACAGGAATAATTAGTAGATACTTAATATAATAAAAATCCACTTAATAACCTATGTCCCCTATGTACCTATGTGGTTTTTATTCCGAAAGATCTATTGTCTCGCCAAAAGTTTTGCAGAAACCTTATAAGATGCTGTAAACGTCAGTCCTTTTTGTTGTGTCGAAAATGTCATCAACGCTTTTTTATACCACGACGGATCGGTGGCTTTCTTTTTGAAATGCTCGTGGACCTCGATATCGTATAAAGTGCCATCCAACCATGCCTGAACTTCATAAATCCCGATCCCGAAGTATTCTGCGCGTTGCAGCACGATTGCGAAATCCCATTCATTGAAATGGAGGTTGCCCGCCTCGTCGAACCCGTCATTCAGGTTTTTCAAATCATTAAATACTTTTTGTTCCAAGAATTCAACCTGCTCCATAGTTTTATCAAAAAATTCAGGCAAAGGTACGCAAATTAAACGGGGCGGTCATGCGTTTCCGATAATAAGAACGACAAAGGGGCACAATGAATCGCGCCCCTTCTTGGTTTTATGTGTTTTTATCCTCTTTTGCAGAAGGCATCCCAGGTTGTCCAGAAATGCGCATTGATTGCTCCCGGCATCGGGCTGGTGCTGTCTGCAACGATCCCTACCATGGAAGCGCAATTGCTGTTGCATCCGATTTCGTTGTTGCTTCCTGCTTGCGGCGGAATTTGGCGCCATGTTCCTGTGGAACCGCTCAATAATTCCACTTTGATATCAAAGATTCCTGAAAGGTTCGGTGTTTGAAGTTGTTGTGTCGGATCCTCGCTGGAGATTGTTCCGCTCCAGTTTCCCTGGGAGAAGGTTACCTTCCAGGTCCCGATCATTTTAGAAGTGTCGTTTTGTGGGGATAAATAAACCCAAAATTGTGCGCCGTTACCCACTTGAAGAGTTCCCGACGAGTTTGCAATACCTGCTGACATAGTGAATAGTTTTAATGTTTTAGTTCCTACTCATTGGCTTTTCGGAAACCGCCACACACTCCGATCGGATCTTTCTCAGGACCGGCCTCGTCCGTCTGAAAGTTCCCAGCGAATAGTGTGAAACGAATGTAGTAGGTTTTAACAAAGAAAACCGCATGGTTGTCATGAGACGGAAAATTGATGTCATGAACTGTGTGATTGATTACATGAACCTGGTGGATTTGTGATGCTTTTCTTTAACCACAAGTATTAGGCTCGCTCTGATCAGTGCAACTTGTCCAAATAATTCGGGATCAGTGGTGAAAAAGAAAAGGTGCGGCTGTCGAAGACGGCTCGCACCTTACAGGTCTGAATTATGCGGCATTTCCATCATCCCGTTCACGAGCACCGTTCGGTATGGATGTGCGTGCATCCTGGTAGTCTGATACGAATTGCGGATAACCGGTTTTGAATACCAATAACATGCGGTCGATCTGGTCGCGGAGAATCTCCGTGAGTTTCGATTCAGCTTCATCGATGGCTTTGGTAGCTCCTTTTCTGCGCAAGAGTGCAATGCGGGAAGATTCGATCAGTTCGGGCAAACCATCAATCTTTGCAATCAATTCCGTGATAAAGGTTTGGGTGATCCCGTAAGCTTCCAGTTCGGAGCCGTAAGCAAGCAAGTCGTTTTTCAGATCATTGCCGTGTACTTTTGCCCGTCCGATCGTTAAGCGGAACAATTCCGATTTATTGGTGCGGTTACGTTCCTGAAGAATGACGCTTGCCGTTTCTTTTCCGTAGAGGTAAAGCGCGTTGTGTGCCAGGATCATCTCTTCGGATAAGCGGTTTAGTTGTTCCTGTTTTTCGCGGGTAACTCCCGTTAGTGCTACGGATTGTTCGCTGAGTTTCCGGTCGAGGATACCGAGGATGGTTTCAAACTGGCTCACTGCCGATGCAAAAGCCGGAACGTTGCTCCAAATGGCTTGGTTTGCTGTTAGCACTGCATGCACACTCCCGAACATACTGCGCTTGTTGAGTGTTGTCTTTTTCATGACTTTCATTTTTAAAGTTCTGAATAAAGCCTAAGAAAATGCGTGCCAAAACAATTGTTAACGGCTGTTAATCAGTGGTTTTGTTGAGTGAATGGTCGGTTCGAAGTTGTTTCCGGTGGATCCGATTGATCGTGCATGCACCTTTGAAAACACTTCACGCCCTTCTGATACAAGTTCACGCGTCTTGGATTGACTTGCACGCGTGTTCGTTGGAGATTCACGAGTCCTTGAAAGAAGTTCGTAAGCGATTGATTGACTTGCAGGTGCTTTCAAATCCGGGTTATGTTCTTGAACAAGAATCGCAGCTGCTTTTGATGGACGTTTTGGGTGATTTGAGGGGGCGATTGTGGGTTTAGAACGATAAGTGCGGGGTTTTGTGGGGGAATTAGTCGAGATTGAAAACATTGTTTATGCTTTCGTATAAGATTTTTTTTGGCTGATCTAGAAGAACTCTTTCACATCAATACCTAAACCATTTGCAACTTCAAATAGAAAGTAGTAACTAGGATTAACCTTTCCATTTTCAAGTTTGTTAATACTTGGATGGTCTTTACCAATTTTATTTGCAAGTTCAGTTTGCGTCATACCCTTTTGAATTCGAATTTCTTTAACTCGTTCACCAAGTCTTAGCAATACTTCTTTCTTGTCCATGCGCAATTGTATCCAATAAAATACATCTGATCTGTATTCAATTGGATACAATTTGTATATTTGATGGAAAATAATGGTCATGAAAGCAAATATTGTTCGTCTGATCCATGACGACATCAAAATCTCACGTTTGATCGGTGTATTGGAACACCTGGATATTCATGCTACGAGTTATTACCTCGGAAATTCGGCTGTCATTTTCTCTTTGATGGGAATTGAAGACAACGAACAAAACAAGGAGTTCTACCAACTTTTGGTAGAGAAAGCAGACGATTTGGAGAAATACCAGACTCCTGATGCTTTAAAGGAATTTGCGGAGGAGATTTATGCGGAGTTGGGTGTTTTGGGGTGATTATTATTCCTTGTTTGTATCTTATTACTTAGTATCAAATAACGCCATATCTACATTAGCGTAAAGTTGTGTTAGGAAACTATTTTGCCTACCATCTTTAGGTGTTTTATTTTGTTTGGTTCTTAAATTATTTATTTCCGTTTTACAATTTGTTTTTTTTCTTGCTAATGCCTCATTAATAGTCTCTGTGGTTACGGTACTCCCCTTTTTCGGTATTTCAATACAAGTTAATCTATCGGCATATTTTGGATTTTTGTGTTTGTAAACTTTTGGTTGATTCGGACGAGAAAAGAGTAGCTTAAATTCTTCAGCGTCAAAGATCAGAAAACCATACTCATGAGCATTTTCGCCTCTTGGAATTGCTTGGTCCTCCAGTATGATAATATGTCCATCCTCTGTTAGACTATTTAATAAGGTGTTCAAAATAGGGTTCCATTTGTTTAATGGAATTTCGTGCAATACATTTATTAGAAAGATATAATCAAAAAAATTATGATATTGATTCTCATTCAGTTTTTCATAAGTGTCTAAGACCTCTCGCTCTAAATGTGAATCAATATTACTAACTAATTGTAGTTGTGAAGTTAGGTTTTTTAGTTCTGGATGAAACTCTTTATTTGTTTCTAAAGGTTGATAATAAATATTTGAGGCTAAGGTTTTGTTTCTAAAGATCTCTTGTGCAATTCTACCTTTTCCGGATCCGAAATCTAGTATTTTGACAGGTTTAGAAGATGATAAGAGTCTGTCTTTTACCTGATTTTGTTGAACATCATCTTCCTTAAATGGAATTACTGCTGGCGGAAACAAACTTTCCAAAGCGAATTGAATTGAAGCCCATTCATATTGAGAAGATATGAAGTTTTCTAATGAATCAACATTGTCTTCACCAATAAGGGATGTTAATACTTTATTGGGAGTTTCGATACTTGGTGAAATAATATCACCATTATCCATCAACCATATTTCATCTCTGTCCAAAACAGAAAGAATGGAAAGTGAATGAGTAGCAAGCCATATTTGTCCATGTTCTCCTACTAAATTTCGTAATCCATTAATTAAATCAATTTGCGCTTTAGGGTGAAGAAATAATTCAATTTCATCAAGTAGAAGAATCTTATTTTTTAACGAAAGTGTTTTATTAGGAATATCGTCTTGTCTTTGCAAAACAAGAAATGTGCAATACGCCAATAGTTCTTTCTCTCCATCAGACAATTCATTTGGATTTAAAATTCTTTTGTCGAGTGTAACAATTGGAGTTAAATGTTCATCTGTTGAATAATCCAGTGTTTTGTTCATGATTTCCTTAACAACTTCCTTAAGCAAATTGAACAACTTTATGTTTTTACTTTGAATTTCCTCATGGGATAAATAATGTGTTTTTCCTTTTACTTTTTCATGGTATTCCTGCGCTATTTCAGACTTGCATAATGACTTAATAAATTTAGCGCAATTTTCCTTAACCGTTTGAAAATTTGGATTGGTGACTAGATTTAATGTTCCAGAGCGATATTCACTTTCTTGCATATTGTCAGGAGCATATATAATTATATTTCGTCCTGTTATCGTGATCAATGAATCTCCATCATCATATTCCATGTCTAATAGAAGTTTGTCTTTTTCTTCTTTTAGAGATTGAAAACTTGCTTCTTGATTCGGATTTAATTTTTGGGTTTCGGCATGTCTTAAATAACCATTTATATTGTTGTTAAAATTTGTAATCAAGTCTATTTTTGTATTGATTTCATTTGGTAAATGTGCTAATAATCTTGATTTGCCTGAACCATTTTTCCCAAAAAGTGCAACCACTTGTTTCAAATTCCTCATTTCTTTGAATACAAGTCCATTTGCTTTAAAATTGTCGCTCGGAATAAAATTTTTTATTTTCATTTGGTATTAATCAATTACACATGACGAGTCTACAAAGAAACGTTAATTGGCTAGTTCATCTGTTCGCCTCTTCGATTGTTTGTTATTAATATGCGTTTATAAAAATCTTCTCCAAATATTTTTTTCTTTATCTGAAGGAACTTCAATAGTTTTTGTTCCATGTCTTTCATAATATTTATTTTCAAAGCGTGCAGGTTCATCCATGGCTTCTATTTTCATTATTAAAACGGATTTTTCATAATATGTAAAATAATCAATGTTATTCAATATCTGATCTTTATATGATGATGGCGAAATATCTGAATTTTTAATAATATTCTCTAGCTTCATCCTATATTCATCATGATTCTTGTAATTTTTAACCTCGGAATCAAGTCCAGTAATGAAGAAATCTCTAAATTTTAGAGATTTTGTTTTATAAAATTTTTCGTATGATTCTTTATCTTTTTCATCATCAGCAACACCTATAATTACATATCCAACACTTTCTTTTCCAGAATTTACAATAGCTGTTAGTGTTTTAAGCATTTTGGTAAAACTACTCTCATCAAAGGAATTGTCAGCATGTATACGATGGGTGCCGATTTTAAAATCATAACTTGTGTTCTCAGTTTTTGAAGCACTGAGTATACTTTCTAACTTTATTACACCATTATTCAATGCTGGATCATTTTCTTTCCTTTTAGCAAAAGAGTCACTACAAATACCTTTAATTGCATTTATAGCTTTGTCTCTTGGGCCGGACAAATTTAAAGATTCAGAGTTTGGTGTTAAATATTTATCGCCTACGCCATTCAATGAATTTGCTAATTTGATATAATTTGTAATATATTTTTGCTCCTTAACCAATAGTTCATAAAACGCAAGAAAAACAACCTGAAATGACCTGTTTACATAAGTTGTTTCATTTTTAAATAATATTTTATAAAAGCTTGATTTAGTAGATTCAAATGTCTTTTTGAATTCAACAAAGACTGCTTGAAATAGATTGACAATATAATCATGACCGAGTTTTTTCACTTGATCTAAAATGATTTTGTTTTTCTTATGGTCGAGGGAATAAAATTTATCTAAATTTGTTGCAGTTGCTGCAGGCCTTGGATTTATTAATATTGCTCCAACTAGATGAGCTACCATTTCTTCATCTCTGGATTGTCTAATATTTTCATTGGAAACTATATTATGCTTTCTCCAAAAAATTCCACCCATATTAATTCCGTAAGAAAGATTATGATTGTTTATTGAGATTGTCTTCATATTATTTAAAAGCAATTTATCAGTTATTGATACATCTCCTCTTATTGATTCTGAAATCTTTCTAACCAAAAAACCAAATGAATTGTCAAGACCGGCTTGACGAAGTTCTTGATTAGACAAATGCCTCCCACTTGAGTTAATTCGCTTGAACACATCATCAATTATATCTTCATTATCAATACTAGTTACGGAAAAAGGAATTGGGTAACTTGCAATTATTTTACAAGCATGCCTGTCCATAACAGGAGCTTTTTGTTTTAAAGTTCCTTTATCTTTTAGTTCCTTGGTACTTGCAATCGTATCTAAGTTAAAATAATTACCATGTAAAGGAAATTCTCCTTCAATAAATGCCATGATAGCGTTTAATCTTTGCATCCCATCAATAATTTCAAAGCAATTAGACTCCTTGTAACGTACTTCTGCAGCCAAAATAAGTGGAACAGGCAGGTTTAAGGAAAGTGAGTCCAAAAACGCCTCTTTTTCTTCTCTTGTCCAAACTAGTTTACGTTGATATCGTCTATTGATAAGTAGTTTTTTATATTGATAATAATCAAATATTGTTTCAACGGTTTCAGGTCTTATTGTGAGTTTTTTAGAGACTTCCATTTTTAGGTTATTTATTTTCATTTATGCTTGCGAACTTGTTACATCCGTAAATACTTAAACAATCTTAACTGTTTTATTCTTGTTCTTTTCAATTCTTTGTGATTTGCTCTACCAATATTAATAGCTCACGATTTACTCCCCCTCCAAATAACCCACCATCCGTTTCACTAACGTCATATTCTTCTTCGCCCTCATCCCATAAACTTTTGTAACAATCACAGCGCTTGCTTTAACGGTTACCTGGATTGGCTCAATAGAGTTATCATTCACTAAGCCAATGTAAACCGTGCCTGAAAGTGGGGTTTTCATTTGTGATGCTTCAGTAATTACATCACCGGCTTTGTATCGCTTGAAAGGTTGCCCAACGTTAAATTGCTGGGCATCCTCCGGACTTGCTAAGAAGTAGTATTTCACATTGTCTTTTCCCTGTACTTCGGCCATATAGTTCACACCAGTTAAGGCCAATGCTGCCATTGGTCCGTATCCGGGAATTGCGAGTGCCACTTTGGATCCTGCTTTGATGAAATCTTTTCTTGCCCGGTCGTATTCTTCTTTCCCTTCACTTCCAACACCAATGTAGAAGCTCCATGCAACGGTGTTTTGCGGAAGATTGAATGTTAGAAGTTGTCTTGGATTGTTTCCGTTCAACGCATTCCGGGAAGAAATTTGTGGTGTGGCTGAGAAGAAGTCGGAATAAGTAGTGTCAGTTCTTTCCAGGTATCTTTCCTGGGTAGTTTGATAAGTTGTATCAGTGATCGTTTTCCAAAGAACTTCGGAGTTGAAATTTTTGGTTTGGTCATTTAATGGAATCCGTTGGATTCGGATTTTGAAAATCTTGGTACGTCTACTGGTATTGGAAAAACGAAACTTGTAAATGCCTTCTTTGGTAACCTGGAATTTCTTATCATTTATTTTCCGTGTATCATAATCTGTAAACCGGGTGGTGTTGGGATATTCCGCAACTTCAACTTCGCCAAGTTTTCTGCCTTTAACGACGTTTACATTCAACACAATCTGATCCCCTTCCGCAAAACCGAAATAGAATTCTTTTTCTTCTGAAAGTCCGAGTTTGATAGTGGATTCGATGAGTTCAACAGCTTCCTGGGAATATCCCGAAAGGGAACTCAATAGCAGCAGCGCAAGAGCAAATAGTTTCATTGTAACAAAAAGGTTTCTGTGCGAATCTAAGAAAACAATCCTTAGTTGATCCGTTTGCCCTCATTTTCAGTATTTACCACATTTCCGGAATGTGGTTTACCGCAGTTTGTGAATCCACTGGTTATCTGTAATTTTTGGGATTGTCTCGGATATACCGGCAAATTCGTTCATAAGAATCGGTATTGCGGATAAGGTGGTCGTAGTAATTGGATTGCCACGCAAAGAAGGGATCTGATTTTCTGATTTCAAAGGTGCAGCGGCCTTTGAACCATCGAATGATACGGGATAAATTTTGGTGAAACATGGGGTTGAGATTGCCGGCAAAACCGCCCGTTGTTTGGTCTGGCAAATCCTGTGGGATTTTGTTCGTTAATAATGATGATCCCATGAATATGGTCCGGCATGACAACAAATTCGTCCAATTCCACAAATGGAAATTGGATTGGGATTTGGTTCCAGATCGTTTGTGTGTTAATTGCGGCGGTTGTGGGATTCAATTCCCCGGATTCGATGGTGCCAAAAAATGGGTGCTTGTCTTTGGTGCAGATGGTAATAAAATAGGTTCCGGCGATACTGTAATCGTGTCCGTTTAATCTTCTGCTTTTGCTGCTTTGAAGGGGCATAGTTTGAATCTTTCTTATATAATTTAATAAAAAAGATCATTCAAACAATGGATAGCCTGTACCCACTGGATTCCTATATTGCCCATATTTTTCACTACTACCTATTGGGCACAGGTTTTTCAAAAAAAAGGAACAACCTGCCTTAGCAGATCGTCCTTTTTCTTCTCTATTGGTAATTTATTCTTTAATCAGTTTAATCATCCCTGTTTTGTTTCCTGAAGCGAAGTGGATAAAGTATAACCCGCTTTCATACGTGGAAAGATCGATCGCATGAGTTTGCTCCAGGTTCATGCTTAGTAGCTTCTGACCTTTTACATTCATCAAGGTAATTGTTCCTTCTGTCTGACCGGAAATTGTCACCGATCCAGTTGTTGGATTCGGGTATGCCACCAGGTTCAAAGCTTCTTGTTCTTCAATTCCTGCTGTGGAAAGAGTCGTGAATGAAACCGTTGTCCAAGTGGAGAAATTTCCGTTTCCACAATTCGTCCGGATGTGGAAATAGTAGGTCGTGGAACCCGCAAGAGTGGAAGTAGAGAAGGTTGTGCTTGAAGTTGCAGCGCCACTTCCTGTTGGATTACTTGTTGTTTGGTCCAAGACATATTCAAACGTAGCTCCTGCTTGCGTGTTCCATGCAAGGTTTGCAGAATGTCCTGCGATATTTGAAGCAGTCAATCCGGTTGGAGCTGCACAAGGAGCTACCAAGGTGGTGAACGAAATCGTGGTCCAGTCGGAGAAGTTTCCACCCCCGCAATCGGTGCGAACGTGCAGGTAATACGTGGTCGAAGGACTTAAAGCTGTTGCATGGTAACTGTTTGCCGTAGTCGGAGTTCCGGCCGCGGCAGGATCTGTAGCTGTTTGGTCGACCTGGTATTCAAATGCGTTACCTCCTTGCACGTTCCATGAAAGATCGGAAGCATTATCTGTTGTATTCGCAGCAGCCAATCCGGTTGGAGCTGCACATGGTGGCGCTAAAGTGGCGAATGAAATGGTTGCCCAGGGAGACAAGTTTCCGCTTCCGCAGTCGGTGCGAACATGCAAGTAGTACACGGTAGAAGCAGTCAATGATGTGGCATTGAAAGTGGTTCCGCTAGTTGCGGTTCCAGCCGTTGCAGGATCTGTAGCTGTTTGGTCAACCGCATATTCAAAGGCATTGCCTCCTTGCGCATCCCAGGAAAGATCGGAAGCATTATCGGTTGTATTTGCAGCTGTCAACCCGGTTGGTGAAGCGCAAGGCGTTACCAAGGTAGTAAACGAAATGGTTACCCAAGGAGAGAAGTTTGTTCCACTGCAATCGGTGCGAAGATGCAAGTAATAAGTTGTCAATGGACTTAGTGAAGTCGCATTATAGCTTGTTGCGGTTGTTGGTATTCCGTTAATGATCGGGTCAGTTGCAACTTGATCGATGAGGTATTCAAAGGTATTGCTTCCTTGCACATCCCAGGAAAGATCGGAAGAGTTGTCTGTTGTATTCGCAGCTGTCAACCCGGTTGGAGCAGCACAAGGTGTTACCAAAGTCGTGAATGAAATGCTTGACCAAGGCGACAAGTTTCCGCTTCCACAATCGGAACGAACATGTAGGTAGTAAGTGGTCATTGGATTCAAAGAAGTTGCGTTGAAAGTAGTTCCGCTTGTTGGAGTTCCAGCCGTTGCAGGATCAGTACTTGTTTGGTCCAAAACGTATTCGAAGGTGCTTCCGGCTTGTGCATTCCAGGAAAGGTCGGATGAGTTGTGCGTGGTGTTCGCAGCAGTCAATCCATCGGTAGTATCACACGGTGTTACTAAAGTCGTGAATGAAATGGTTGACCAAGGTGACAAGTTCCCGCTTCCACAATCGGAACGAACGTGCAGGTAATAGGTTGTCAATGGATTCAAGGAAGTCGCATTGAAAGTGGTTCCGCTTGTTGGAGTTCCAGCCGTTGCAGGATCGGTACTTGTTTGGTCCAAAACGTATTCGAAGGTGCTTCCGGCTTGTGCATTCCAGGAAAGGTCGGATG
>CBFGNC010000021.1:0-53720 GCA_965650135.1 uncultured Fluviicola sp. | reverse complement strand
ACTGCAAGTGCTGGAACAACCTATTTATGGTCACCAGGTGGAGCGACGACTTCATCTATTTCCGCTACAACATCGGGTTCTTACACCGTACAGGTAACGAATCCCGCAGGTTGTCTTAGTGCCGCAAGTACGCCTACAGTTGTAACTGTAAATGCACTTCCTGCAACACCGACGATCACTGCCGGTGGACCAACTACATTCTGTGCAGGTGGATCTGTAACTTTAACTGCCAGTGCCGGAACAACCTATTTATGGTCACCGGGTGGAGCGACGACTTCATCCATTTCAGCTACAACATCGGGTTCTTACACCGTTCAGGTAACAAATCCCGCAGGTTGTCTTAGTGCTGCAAGTACACCTACTGTTGTAACAGTGAATGCACTTCCTTCTACTCCAACAATAACAGCCGGTGGGCCAACTACATTCTGTTCAGGTGGTTCGGTAACTTTAACTGCGAGTGCAGGAACAACTTATTTGTGGTCACCGGGTGGAGCAACAACTTCATCCATTTCCGCTACAACATCGGGTTCTTATACCGTTCAGGTAACAAATCCTGCCGGATGTCTTAGTGCTGCAAGTACACCAACTGTCGTAACAGTAAATGCACTTCCCTCCACTCCAACAATAACAGCTGGCGGGCCAACTACATTCTGTGCAGGTGGTTCGGTAACCTTAACTGCCAGTGCAGGAACAACTTATTTATGGTCACCGGGGGGAGCGACAACTTCATCCATTTCCGCTACAACTTCAGGATCTTATACTGTTCAGGTAACGAATCCTGCAGGTTGTCTTAGTACCGCAAGTACACCAACTGTCGTAACAGTAAATGCACTTCCCTCCACTCCAACAATAACAGCTGGCGGGCCAACTACATTCTGTTCAGGTGGTTCGGTAACTTTAACTTCCAGTGCAGGAACAACTTATTTATGGTCACCGGGTGGAGCAACAACTTCATCCATTTCCGCAACAACTTCAGGATCTTATACTGTCCAGGTTACAAACCCTGCGGGATGTTTGAGTGCAGCCAGTGCCCCAACACCTGTTACAGTAACTACAACTCCTGCAACACCGACAATCACTCCAAGCGGATCAACTTCGATTTGTGCTGGAGGTTCAGTAACCTTAACAGCAAGTGCCGGAACAACTTATCTATGGTCAACCGGTGCTACAACAGCTTCGATCAACGTAACAGCTGCCGGTTCATATACCGTTCAGGTAACGAACGCAGGGGGCTGTTTAAGTGCTTCAAGTACTCCAACAACGGTAACAGTAAATGCCTTACCTGCTGCACCAACGATTACTGCTGGCGGACCAACAACATTCTGTGCAGATGGTTCGGTAACCTTAACTGCCAGTGCCGGAACAACTTATTTATGGTCGACCGGAGCTACGACGGCTTCAATCAGTGCTGTAACTTCAGGGTCTTACACCGTACAAGTAACAAATCCTGCCGGATGTTTAAGCCCAGCCAGCTCACCTACAGTTGTAACTGTAAATGCAGCTCCTGCAACACCGACAATCACTGCAGGTGGACCAACTACGTTCTGTGCAGGTGGTTCAGTTACATTGACAGCAAGTGCAGGAACAACTTATTTATGGTCGACAGGAGCTACAACTGCTTCTATCAGCGCTACAACTTCAGGATCTTATACTGTTCAGGTAACAAATCCTGCAGGATGTCTGAGTACAGCAAGTGCTCCAACGACTGTTACAGTAAATACAACTCCTGCCGCTCCGACAATTACAGCCGGCGGACCAACAACATTCTGTGCAGGTGGTTCGGTAACACTTACTTCAAGTGCCGGAACTTCTTACTTATGGTCAACCGGAGCTACAACTGCTTCTATCAGCGTAACAGCTGCCGGTTCTTATACAGTCCAAGTAACAACAGGTGGATGCACAAGTCCTGTCAGTTCACCAACAACAATAATAGTTAATGCTCTTCCGGCAACACCGACAATTACGGCAGGTGGATCAACGACGTTCTGTGCCGGTGGCTCAGTAACATTGACAGCAAGTGCCGGAACAACTTATTTATGGTCAACGGGAGCTACAACTCCATCCATTTCTGCCACAACTTCAGGATCTTATACTGTTCAGGTAACAAATCCTGCAGGGTGTCTGAGTGCGGCGAGCACTCCTACTTCAGTTACAGTGAATGCTTTACCTGCAACACCAACAATAACTCCAAGTGGATCAACTTCGATTTGTGCAGGTGGTTCGGTAACCTTAACAGCAAGTGCAGGAACAACTTATTTATGGTCGACTGGGGAAACAACTGCTTCAATCATCGTAACGGCTGCCGGTTCTTATACCGTTCAGGTAACAAATGCTACCGGATGTTTAAGTCCAGTTAGTTCACCAACAACAGTAACCGTAAACGCCTTACCCGCTACCCCAACAATTACTGCAGGCAGTTCAACAACATTCTGTGCAGGTGGTTCAGTTACATTAACCGCAAGTGCCGGAACAACTTATTTATGGTCAACGGGAGCCACAACAGCTTCAATCAGTGCTACAACTTCAGGTTCATACACTGTTCAGGTAACGAATCCTGCAGGATGTCTAAGCCCGGCAAGTTCTCCAACCACAGTTACTGTAAATGCTTTACCAGCTGCACCAACAATCACTGCGGGCGGTCCAACAACATTCTGTTCGGGAGGTTCAGTAACTTTAACTGCAAGTGCGGGTAACACTTATTTATGGTCGACCGGAGCTACAACTGCTTCAATCAACGTCACAACTTCAGGATCTTATACTGTCCAGGTAACAAATGCTACAGGATGTTTAAGTACTGCTAGTGCGGCAACAATTGTTACTGTTAACACATTGCCTGCAACGCCATCAATCTCTAATAGTGGTTCGGCTGCTTTCTGTCTTGGCAATACTGTAACACTCACTTCCAGTGCAGGAACATCTTACATCTGGTCAACAGGTGCAACCACACAATCAATTGTGGTAGGTGCATCCGGTTCATACACAGTTCAGGTAACGAATGCTGCCGGATGTTTGAGCGCTTCAAGTTCACCGGTTAATATTATGGTGAATTCCCTTCCAGGGGCACCCACTATTTCTGCAAGTGGACCAACTACTTTTTGTGCAGATGGTTCCGTAACTTTAACATCCAGCAATTCTAACGCTTATCTGTGGTCGACGGGTCAAACAACTCAATCCATTGTTGTTACTGCTTCCGGAAATTATTCCGTACAAGAAATAAACGGATCAGGTTGTCAAAGTGTTCCTAGTAATGTAATTTCTGTAACAGTTAATCCACTTCCAACTACACCAGTTATCACTGCAAGTGGGCCAACAACTATGTGTACAGGTGGATCAGTCACTTTGACATCAGATCCCGGAGTGTCTTACTTATGGTCAACCGGAGCAACAACTGCCTCAATCAATGTTACAACTGCCGGTTCATATACAGTTCAAATTACAGACGTAAACGGATGTACAAGTTTGATGAGTACTGCAACTAACGTTATTGTAAATCCGATTCCTTCTGTTCCTACCATTACTGCAGGTGGCTCAACAACTTTCTGTGCAGGTGGTTCAGTCGTATTGACTTCTTCTGCTTCCAGTGGAAATGTTTGGTCAACAGGTGAAACAACGCAATCCATTACAGTAACAACTCCAGGTTCTTACACCGTGGAAGAAATAACTGGTGGATGTGCTTCAGGGAATTCAGCTGCTACGTCAGTTACCGTTAATCCTAATCCTCCGGTACCTACAATTACCGCAGGTGGTCCGACAACTTTTTGTGCTGGTAACAATGTGGTACTAACTTCATCTGCGGCTTCCAATAACCTTTGGTCAACCGGGGAAACAACACAATCCATCACAGTAACTACTACCGGATCTTATTCTGTGACTGTCACAAATGGATTCGGATGTACGACAAGTTCTGCTTCACCAACAGCAGTCGTTGTTAATCCAATCCCTTCAGCCCCTACCATTAGTGCAGGAGGTCCAACAACATTCTGCTCAGGTGGATCGCTTGTATTGACTTCATCTGCTGCTACCGGAAATCTTTGGTCGACCGGGGAAACAACACAATCGATTGTTGTGACAGCAACCGGTTCTTATACGGTAACACAAACCCTTGCGGGTTGTTCTTCGGCCGCTTCTGCATCAATGGATGTATTGGTTAACCCTACTCCGGCCACTCCTACAATTACTGCGGGTAGTACAACAACTTTCTGTGCAGGTGGTTCGGTCGTATTAACATCAACTGCCGGTGCTTCCTACCTTTGGTCAACCGGGGAAACAACACAATCCATTACAGTAACAACTTCAGGTTCTTACTCCGTACAAATAGTGAACGGTCCTTGTACTTCAGCGACTTCAAACGTCATGAATGTAACAGTAAACCCGATTCCGTCTGTGCCAACAATCACTGCGGGCGGATCTACGACGTTCTGTTCAGGTGGATCTGTTGTATTGACTTCTTCCGCTCCTAGTGGAAACCTTTGGTCAACAGGTGAAACAACGCAATCAATCACCGTAACGACAGCAGGTTCTTATACGGTAGAACAAATAGTATCAGGATGTTCATCCGGTTCATCAATTTCAACTAACGTTACTGTTAATCCGACGCCGTCTACTCCGACGATCTCTGCGGGTGGTGTCACCACTTTCTGTAACGGTGGTTCGGTCGTTCTGACATCAACTGTAGGTGCTTCCTACCTGTGGTCGACCGGGGAAACAACACAATCCATCACTGTAACAACTTCAGGTTCTTACTCAGTACAAATAGTGAGCGGGCCTTGTACTTCGGCATCTTCAAATATCATCAACGTAACAGTAAATCCTATTCCAGTTGCACCGACAATTACTGCTGGCGGACCAACCACATTCTGTACAGGCGGTTCAGTAGTATTAACTTCTTCTGTTGCTTCCGGCAATACTTGGTCTACCGGTGCCACAACACAATCTATTACTGTTTCCACAAGCGGAACCTATACCGTAAATGTGACTTCATTAGGATGTACAAGTCCGAATGCAACTCAGACAGTTACTGTTAATCCGATTCCGGCAGCGCCAACAATTAGTGCAGGTGGACCAACTACCTTCTGCGCAGGTGGTTCAGTCGTATTGACTTCTTCCGCTGGTTCTGGCAATACTTGGTCAACAACAGAAACTACCCAATCGATCACTGTAAACGCAAGTGGAAGTTATACGGTAACTCAAACCGTTTTGGGATGTACATCAAGTGCTTCAATTCCTGTAAACGTTACAGTAAACGCAATTCCAGCAGTTCCAACTATTACGGCCAGCGGTCCTACGACATTCTGTGCTGGTGGTAGTGTCGTATTGACTTCTTCTTCTGCAAGTAATAACTTCTGGTCTAATGGAGCAACTACACAATCAATTACAGTAAGTTCTTCAGGAACCTTCCTGGTACAAGTCATCACAAACGGATGTAGTTCAGGAACCTCTGCTCCAAAAATAGTAACCGTTAATTCCCTGCCTCCTGCCCCAACAATTGTGACAGGAACAACAGAATCAATTTGTGCAGGTAGCTCAGTAACCTTGACTTCTTCCTCTACAGGGGGTAATTTATGGTCATCAGGAGAGAACACCCAATCAATTACCGTTTCAGCTGCAGGGAATTTCTTCGTTACCGTAACAGATGGAAACGGTTGTGTCTCACCTGCATCACCAACAACGGTTGTAACGGTTAACCCGATTCCAACAGCTCCGGTTATCAGTCCGAATGGACCTACCTCATTCTGTTCCGGTGGTTCAGTGATGTTGAGTTCTTCTTATGCATCAGGTAATCTTTGGTCAAGCGGATCAACTGCAAATGCAGTAACTGTAAGCAGCAACGGAACTTATTCTGTTACATACACAGATGTAAACGGTTGTGTATCTTCGCCATCAACACCGGTTACGGTAACAGTCAATTCAATTCCTGCCGCTCCGGTTATCACGGCAAGCGGACCAACAACATTCTGTGCAGGTGGCTCGGTGACATTGACATCTTCTTACGCAACCGGAAACTCTTGGTCTACTTCGGCAATGACTCCAAGTATTACGACAAGCGTAAGTGGTGTCTACAGTGTGATTTATGTTGATGGAAATGGTTGTGCTTCCGCATCTTCCGCTCCGGTAGTCGTGAATGTTTTATCAAATCCGGCACCTCCTTCTATCACTGCGGGTGGGGCAACAACAATCTGTCAAGGATCATTCGTAACACTTACATCTTCATACACAAGCGGGAATACCTGGTCATCAGGAGGGGTATCTCAAAGTATCAATGCAACTGTCAGCGGAAATTATACGGTAACTTATACAAACGTCAACGGATGTACAGGAACAAGTAGTCCAATGACCGTAACAGTCATCCCGGTATCTTCCATACCGAATATTTCAGCATCCGGTTCGACAACTATTTGTGATGGTTCCAGTGTGACATTGACGTCATCGGATCCTAACAGCACCTGGTCTACAGGAGCTACGACACAATCAATTGTTGTAACTACTTCCGGTTCTTACTCGGTTGTTGGTAATCAGACAGGTTGTCCGTCACAATCTTCAGCACCAGTTGTAGTAAACGTAAATCCGGCACCGGCTACACCGATTATCACTCCAAGTGGACCAACAACCATTTGTGAAGGCGAAGAATTATTCCTCTTCACTTCAGGAACCGGGACAAATACTTGGTCAACAGGATATATCGGTCAGGTATTACAAGTAACTGCTTCCGGAAATTACTGGGTGTCTGTTCAGAACGTTTATGGTTGTTCATCCTCTTCAGTGGTAGTTCCTGTAGTTGTCAATTCAAATCCGATTGTGACTGTCAATCCGTTCCAACCATTGTGTAGCTACGCTGCTCCGTTTACCATGTCGAATGGTTTGCCGGCCGGTGGTACTTATACAGGGAATGGTATTTCAAATAATATCTTCAGCCCCGGAACTGCAGGTATCGGATCATCTATTGTAACTTATACATATGTGGATGTGAATGATTGTTCTGCCAATGCTCAAACTACTATTGATGTAAATGACTGTGCAGGAATCGACGAAAAAGAAGAAACTTATTTCTCTTTATTCCCGAATCCGAACAACGGACAATTCAAGGTAATCTCTACCGGAACTCCGATGGATCAGATCATCATTTACGATGCACAAGGAAAAATGGTGTTCAACGAATCCTACCCAGGAATCTTTACACTCGAATTTGATCTGAATGCTTACTCGAACGGAGTTTACTATATTGAAATCAATAGTGATCTGGAAATTCATGAACGAATGCCTTTGATCATTAATCATTAAAAAACAGACCCCGGCATTTATCACCGGGGTTTTTTGTTAACAAATATTTCTGTTACGTATTTTAGTCGAAACAATTATTAAGATATTTGGATTCCATAATACAGCGAATGAAATACGTTTACACCCTTTTGATCTCATTTGTAAGCCTTGTTTCCTTTAGTCAGGGAGCAACTGATTTTACAGCAGAAGACCGCGCATACCTTTTCCACATTGTCAAAAAAAGTCCCATTTTGGACAACAGCATCGGACGCTATTTTGAATACTCGGGACCACAGGTTCGTTTGATGAACAAGGAATTGAATTACGATTCTATTGAAAGTTACATCATCAACAATCCGAATTCACTGTTTATCCGAAAAGGAGAAATCGAAAAATCTCCCAAAGGGATTATCGCAGAAGCAGCGAATAAAATGGCACTTTGGGAACTGAACAAGATGCTTTTGGCATCCCGTGAATCAGAAAATGATCTGGAAAGGTACAAAACCCAATACAACCAGTTCGAGGCCATCCTGAAATCAAAGCTCCCTCCTTCTGCCATGAAAAACGAAAACGGGAACCTCGAAATTCAAAAGAAACTATTTGCAGTTTTGAATCCGGGACTCAGTTTCAATGACAAAGCAGCCATGTTGGCGACTTTCAACTTTTTAACGGTAGATGATCAACTGGCAACAATTGAAGCCATGAATTATGCTACAAATGCCTATGTCGAAAAGAGGGCTTACGAGATTTTCCTTCAATTGGGAGGCACAGCAACTACATTTAAAAATGTACTGATTGCCGCTGGTGACGGTTCGGAAACTTCCGGATTACTAAATGAACGTGAAAAGGACGAAAATGGAAAATGGAATAAAGGTCTTCCGAAAGCAATCGGGCTTTTCCCTTATGATGCAAAGATCATCGAAGCCTCCAAAAGAAATAAGACGTCGCTGGAACCCATCCGAATGCCTGTAATCGATTTTGAAACAGTTGGTGAAAACAGGTTGACACAACTCCATTTTGATGTTTGGGGATACAATACGAAAAAGCAGACAACTGTTGTAATTGAGCGAAACGGGCAATCTTATCACCTGTTCGGATCGAATGATACACGTTTCCTTTCCCCTGATTCAACTTACAGTGATGGGAAAACTTTTCAGGCAGTAGTCAATGAGCTGGAAAAGGACAAGGTCGCCAAGCTATGGGATAAGATCTATGGTAAAAGGGGTTACGATTATGACATCGAGACAGCTAAGCGAAAAAAAGACGAGACTGAAAAGAAAATCAACGAGGACGAACACAAGTATTCGGACATGACCCAGGGAACAATCACCACCAGTTCGAAAGTTCCCGCTTCCGTGAAAAGAGCAAAAAAGAAAGCACTGAAAAAAACAACCGGTGGTGAATTCAAAGCGCAACCAAAGACAGATTCCGATAAGAAATCACGCAGAAAAGAGCAAACTGGTATTGTTTATCTGTATGGCGAATATGAACGTTACAAAAGGATCATTGCAGAACTGGAAATCGAAAAAAAAGCAGCTATTGATCTTTTGGCGATTTATCAAAGAAGATTGGATAACTATAAAGCTGCCATGGGTTATCATTGGGTCGAGTATACCGAAAAAGACGGACTCTATACCTTCTCTGACTCTTCCACCTTCGATTTGTACACGCAAGAGTTTACATTCAAGGCAGACAGTCTGAAAACACCTTTTGAGGTTCGCCTGATCGCAATTCCCGACGGACCACTTTCGGACAATGCAGATGAAGTGATGTTGCATGTGAACCTCGTAGATTCAAAACCGGGATTCGATGCACGCGTCCAACTGAACCTGGTAGACCAATTCGAATCCAATAAATGGAACCTGAACGACCAATTGTTCCATGCTTCGGACAGTGTTTCGATCAGGCAATTTTTCGAAGCACTTCTTGACAAAAAACTGCCTTTTGAGGTTATCAGTCGCGGACAAGGAGTTGGAAAATGGAACGGTACACTGGTCGTAAGGGCAACTGACAGGACAGAATGGAACGCTTACCAGGGCGGAACAGACCAGGAACGAATGAAAGCTAAAATGGATTCTTCCAATCTTCGTTTGCGTTCAACACAGGTCAACATTTTCCTGAACCGGGGAATCCTGTTGGAAATCAACACATTTACCGATCCGGTGAAGACCAATCTGAAATCCAATGATGAATCCATTCAGACCGAATTGAATAAATACCATTTAAGCGGGAATGATTATTTGTCTGCTTTACGGACTGCAACAGTCATTCAAAAATTGAAAGCGGAATTGAATGTGCTTGCAGGAACATATTTGAGCAGAGAAGACGCCAAAATTGTAATTGATCGTTTAAACAAGCAATTGGACGGAGTAAAAATAAGTTGTGGACCTACTTCATTCAAATGGCAGGATCTGCTAAATAGAAAATAAATGCTTTTAGTCCTCACCTACTCGCTTATTTCATTGTTTATTGCCTGGATTTGGGTTGACTATTTTCGCCTGATCGATGTTCACAACAAGAATAGCCTGTTTCATGTTGTTACGGCATTTATATTGGGAGGAAGCTCCGTATTCATTGTTTTTGGAGTTCATCAGTATTTACTAAGTGGTTCCAGCCTCCTGATCAATGGAAACCTCTTCAATGATCTGGTTTATGCCACCATTCAAGTCGGAATGCTGGAAGAATTTTCCAAGATTTTCGCATTCCTCTTGTTCTTTCTGTTGTTCAGATCGCACCTGAAAGAACCGATCGATTACCTGATGTATGTATCCGTATGTGCACTTGGATTCTCCGCAGTTGAGCATGTCATGTATTTTAGCAGAAGTGGTCCTGAAATCATTAATGGACGGGCAATTCTATCAACCGTCGGGCACATGTTCGATACTTCAATCATTGCTTATGGATTGATCCTGTTCAGGTTTAAACGGGAGAAAAATTCTTTCCTGACAGTGGTTATCTGTTTTTTGTTAGCTGCATTGGCTCACGGAATCTACGATTTCTTCCTGATGTATCCTCCTTTACAACAGATCGGTTGGATCTTCACCACACTTTATTTCTTCGTAACTATCTCCGTTTTCTCTGTTATCCTGAATAACTCCATCAACAATTCTCCTTATTTCAGTTACAAGGAACTACTCGATTCTTCTTTCGTTTTTAAGCGGTTGCTTATCTATTACAGTATCATTTTTATTGCACAATTCTTATTGACTTTACTGGACCACACCCTGGAATGGAGTATTCAGTCCATCGTTATTTCCCTTGTTTTTTCCGGGACGATTATCATTCTGACCATTGGCCGGTTAAGTCGGTTCAACCTGGTAAAGGGTCGTTGGGAAAAGATCAGGTTGGAGTTCCCATTCAAGTTTAACATTGATAACTCGACACATCATAGAAGCCGGATTTCAATCAAGGGAGAAAACTACAATGAGACGCACATCAACCCATTCATGGAAACGTATTTTTACCTGAAACCCGTTTCTCCGCAATCCAGGTACCTCCAGGTAAAAAAGATGGCATATATGGAACATAAGGTTGTTTCCAAAAAGAATGAGGTATTTTACATTATCCGGATTTATGAAGACGATCAAAACAGTAATTACTCCATTCACTTGTTGCGCGCAAAATTTACTTATCCCAATATGGTAAAAGATAAATATCCGATTGCAGGAGTGCTGAAAGTGGAAGGTCAAAACACCACTTCCGATGCCAAGTCGATTAAAAAATATGCATTCAAGGAATACGCCGTCCTCCTTCCGGCAGACTGAATTCCGAGTTTCTAATTACGAATGAAAGACTATTTTAGGCTCTCCAGTACTCCCTCATTCAATTCCTAAAAACACAACTTCTCACAAGTGTAATAGTGTATTTCTAATTCGGAATTCGGCACTCGTAATCAGGAATTATCAATAAGCTCTTCCATCAAATTAACCGTATACAATTGTTCGCTTGCACGTGTTACAGCAGTATACAACCAACGTAAAAAAGAGAAATCAACCTGTTCGAATTCCAGGTAACCATGATCCACAAATACGGCAGACCATTGTCCTCCCTGCGATTTATGACAGGTCACAGCATAGGCAAATTTAATTTGCAATGCATTGAAGTAAGGCGATTTCATGATTTCCTGGTAACGCTTTTGCTTATTGTGTTCATGCATGAAATCCTTTTCGATCTCGAAGAAGAGATTTTTCAGAAAACCACGATCCAGGTTCGGTTGCTCTATAGTCAGGGTTTCCATGAAAGCAATGGCCTCAAAACGATCCAGATCCGGGTAGTCGATCAGGGAAATTTCCAAATGTGCGAACCGGACACCATACAATTCTTCGATGCGTCGAATGCGGTGAACTTTTATCAATTCACCATTTGCAATGAATCCGGCAGAACTGAGCGGATCCAACCAAAAATAATTGTTCTTTACAACCATCAGCAGATCTCCGCCACACAACTCCTCTTCCATCATTAAAATGCGGTTCCGTATGTGTTGATTATACAAATTGGCCCGTTTGTTCGATCGGGTCACGATCATCACCTCATCTGCCCCATAATTGCTATAGGAAGATTCTATTTTCTCTATCAGTTCATCACCCGGAACAGCTTTCACATCCTGGAAGGAATGTAGATCCAACTGAGGTACTGTTTCATCCACCTGGGCTTGCCGAATACGTGTAGCATTCTCCAAAATCCCGGAATCGGTTCGCTGTCTTACTACGGATGTCAATCCATAAATCGTAAAATGTACCAAAGGAAAGTGTTGACTCATATAAGCCGTGCTTAAGGCAGGACTTTCATCCGAACCAACCGGGGGAAGTTGTCCCTCATCTCCCAATAAGATCAATTTACAATTCTCTCCGCTCAATGCATATTCGAATACATCTTCCAATAAATTTCTCGAAACACTACCGTCTGACTGAAGGGAATAATCCCCGATCATGGAAGCCTCATCGATGATGAAAATTGTGTTCCTGGATTTATTTGGTGCCAATTGCAATTTCACTGTTCCATCCGGACCGGTTCCCGTGAAATAGATTCGTTTATGAATGGTGGTGGCGAGCATCTTAGACCTTAATGAAAGTACTTTTGCTGCTCTTCCGGTTGGAGCCATCAATACCGTTTTACGCTTCAGGACATTCAATGCCTGAATATAAGCCCCAAGAATACTTGTTTTCCCTGTTCCGGCATATCCTTTCAGGATAAAACAAGACGGGTTTTCCACCTCAAAAGTAAATTCAGAAAGGTGACGTATGAGCAATTCCTGCTCCGCATTCGGTATATGACCAAAAAAAGAACAGATTAACTGATAACATTCCTCCTGGAAAGACGGTAAACTCATAAACCAAAATTACGTATTCTAATTGCGAATGCCGAATTACGAATGCCGAATTATCCGATTCTCATTCTCTGCGTTCATCAGCGCCCTCTGCGGGAAATATCCTCTGCGATCAATCATCAGTAGCTGATTGCTTTTTCTTCCTATCTTTGTACAAAACGAGTTTGTGCAGTTAATTATAGAAATTACTCAACAAAGCATTGCAGCATTCCAATTAACAGGAAGTGAAACCCGGCTATTGGAAAAAGCAAATTGTACAAAAAGAACAGATGTCGGTTACAAAGAAGTATTGACGCAAGTCATTGAAAAAATCGGGAACCTGGATCGATTCGAAAATTTTTCATGTTCTTATTTTGCACAGGAATTCTGTTTGGTCCCGAATTCCTTATTCGCTGCCTCGACACCCGAAACATTATTGCAATACACTGTCCACAAGCCCATTTCAAAAAGCGATGTGGATTACAATCGTCTGCCTGAATGGAGTTCGGTAATCATTTACCAGCTTCCGATGTGGGTGAAATCCGTCCTCATCCTGAAGGCTCCCCGAATTGTCATACAACACGAAATAGCGCATATTCTCCGCCATCTGACTACAGGTTCATTGATTCCGTTAAGAAGTCATTTGGTCATTCACGAAGAACAATTTTCTTTTGTGGTCCGGAAAGACGGAAACATTGCACATACCAGCATCCAGGAATATCAAAGCGAAGAAGATATCGTTTATCACTTAGCGACTGTTTTCACACAGCTTAAAATCGAATCGAAAAATGAATTGTTCATTCATGGTACGGGCGAGCAAACTGAAAGTATTCAAAAACGCCTGGAAACACATTTAAAAAAAATCAAGTTGTTTGAACAGTCCAAAATCGAAATACAAAGTTCCAATCATCTTCAATATCAGACATTGTGCGTATAGTTAGAGGTATCTACAAAGCCAGGAGGTTCAGTCCTCCGAAAAGTTTCCCTTCAAGACCCACAACGGATTTTGCGAAAGAAGGAATCTTCAATGTACTGGAAAACAGGTATAGCCTGGTCAATCTCAATATCCTGGATCTCTGTGCCGGAACTGGAAATATTTCACTGGAATTCCTTTCACGGGAAGCCGGAGATGTGACTTCTGTGGATAAGCACCCCGTTTGTATCAAGTTCATGTATAAACTCAAGAAAGAACTGGGAATAGAAGATGAATGGCACATTGTTAAAAATGAGGTGCGTGGTTACCTGGATAATTGCCCTGATACATTTGATCTGATCTTTGCAGATCCACCTTACGATCTCACATTTCACGATACACTTGTCCAAATCATCCGCGAACGGAAATTATTGAATCCTGGAGGAATTTGTTTGATCGAACATGGAAAACAAACGGATTTGACGCAAGAAAGTGGTTATTTAGAAACACGAAACTTCGGTAATGTTTACTTCAGTTTCTTTCAATTTGAATGACATGAAAAAAAGTGCATGCTTCCCCGGATCATTCGATCCATTCACTAAAGGTCATGAAGACATCATCCGAAAAGGCCTTGCTTTGTTTGACGAAATAGTTATTGCCGTTGGAATAAATTCAACTAAGAGCTATTTATTTTCATTAGAAAACAGGCTGAAACATATCCGAAGTTGCTTCGAAGGTGAATCGAAAATTCGCGTGATCACTTACGAAAAACTGACTGTAGAAATGTGCCAGGATGAAGGATGCAACTTTATTTTACGTGGTTTGAGAGATGTCAAAGACTTTAATTACGAAGTTCCGATCGCATTGATGAACCGTTCGATGACAGAAATAGAAACAGTCTTTCTGATTCCCGACACTTCCCTTTTTGCAATCAATGCAACGATTATTCGCGAGATCTACAAAAATGGCGGGAAAATTGATAAGTATGTAACAAATTTCGAACAGCTCGTTAATTAGACATGAACAGATATCTCATCCTTTTTTTCATTTCCATTGCATCCTTACAACTACATGGTCAATCCCTGACCGAAATCAATGGGTACGCACCTGCCTATGTCGGGAAAGAAATAGAAGTTTATCAGATTTCCGACTTCATTACCATGAGGGAGGAACGAATTGCATCTTCAACTGTAAAAGCGGATAGCACTTTCAGTCTCGTTTTCAACCTGGATGAAACGCGTAAACTGATCCTGAAATCGGGAAATAACAAATCGAGTATGTTTGCAAATCCAGCGGGTAAATACGAGGTTTTATTCCAGGAAAAGAACAAATACGACGCTTATAATCCTTCAGGAAACTTCGTGGAGTTGATTTTTTTCAATCTTGGAAAAGAAGATATCAATTACAAGATTTTGGAATTCAACCGATGGAATGATGAGTTTGTTGCGACCTATTATACCAAACACAATGCAGATTCCAAGTTTTTTGTTGCCCGATTGGATACCTTTAAAATGGCGGTTGAAAAATACTATAACTCAGATACGACTGATCGGTATTTCAACTATCACAGAAGATACTCCATTGCCAAACTGGATGATTTGCGTTTTACAGGGAACCGGAATCAATATGAAAAGTATGATTTTTATATCAAGTCCATTCCGACCTATTATCAAAATGAAGTCTACATGGACTACATCACTCATTTCTATGAGAAGCTTCTGCCGCGCATCAATTCGGAAATCAATAACCAAGTGTATCTGGGTATATTGAAATCAAGCCCGAGTGCAATCAACCGCGCGCTTTCCAAGGAATATACTTTGTCCAAACAATATAAACTGCGGGAACTGATCATGCTGAAAACACTTTCCGAGTGCTTTTATGAGAAAGATTATCCCCAAACCAATATCCTGACAATTATAGATAGTGTTGCCCGGTTTGCATTATTTCCGGAAAACAAGATCATTGCCCAGAATTTGCATTTCCGATTGACAGAATTGAGCCAGGGAGCCAAAGCGCCCGATTTTTTACTGAAAGATGGGGACAAGGACCTGGCCCTTCCAAGCTTCCAAAAAAAATATTTCTACCTTTTTTTCGTCGACCCGACCAGTCTGGACAATATGAAACAGATGAACCTCCTGAAACCGATCTATGAACGTTACAAAGAGAACATCAACTTTGTGATGGTTTACAAAGAAAATCCGGCTGTTGATCTAGCTAAACTAAAGAATGAATTGCCTTGGAAAGTCATTTCCAGCAAGGAAAGCAATTCCATTTTCAAGAACTACAATGTTGTAAACTATCCTTATTACGTGCTCATTGATCCTTTTGGCTACGTTGTGAACGCTCCGGCATTAGGACCTATTCCAAACGGTTCCTACGATACAATAGACAAAACCTTCTTTTTGATTCAAAAAGCACTTAAAGAAGGAAATGGGTCAGATCGCTAAATAGAACTAGTGTTATTCGCGAATTCGAGTTATTTTTACAAAAAAAATAAAGAATGCGTTACAATCTAAGTGAAGTAACAGCGATTATTCGTGATCGAAGAACCATTTACCCGGAACAATACAGTACCCGAAAAATTCACAAAGAGCAAATCGAATTGCTGCTGAACAATGCTGTTTGGGCTCCTACACATGGAATGACCCAACCTTGGAGGTTTATCGTATTCCAGAACAATGCCCTAAACGAATTGTCTGAATCCTTAGGAAGTATTTATCTTGCTGAAATCCCGAAAGAGAAACAAGTGGACAGCAAACTGGGTAAATTGATGAGCAGACCCAAAATGGCAAGTGCAGTAGTTGCAATCATACTGGACCGCGCTGAAGATACCCGAATCTCGGAAGAAGATGATTTTGCGGCCATTTCATGTGCAGTTCAGAATATGCATTTGACGGCAACAGCCCAAGGAATAGGTGGATTTTGGTCTACTCCGGGAATTATGAAATCCGAACGGTTCAATGAGTTTTTGGGATTGAAGATGGGACAGCGTTGTGTTGGTCTGTTTTACCTCGGATATCCGGCAATCGAATGGCCAAAAGGTCAGCGAAAACCGATTGAATACCTAACTGAGTGGAAACAATAACTTGATCAAATAGACGTTAGTCTACCAACCAGTTAAAAACAAAACGCGTTAATAGTAGAAAGAGAAAGTACATGCTGAAATCCATATTTATCTTAATTATTTGTGCTTTTTCGCTGGTTTCCTACGGACAAAAACGAAAAAAGGAACGGTTCCCATCTTATTTTGGGATTGTTGCGGCTCCCGTTATCCCAAATAACTTTATCGGTGCAGTTCACACCGAATTTTTGGATAGTACCGGTTCCATGACCACTGATTTCCATAATAAATGGGGATACACCTTTGGTGCAACTATCCGAATCGGATTATCAAAGAACATTAGTATCGAAACAGGAATTTCTCAAGTTAGACGGATCTACAATGTGGGAATTTCGATTCCGGATTCAAATATTTACGATAGTAAAAAATTAGCATTTATAAACTACGACATTCCTATCAACGCGCTTTTTTATGTTAAAATGACTGAGAAATGGTTTGCAGATGCTTCGCTTGGTGTGTCAATCACGCACTATCCATCAGACGTTCAGGATTCCATGCTTCCTGAAGCAAAAAAAGCTATTTTCATTCAAGGAAGAAGAACAGCGAGTACTTACTTTGCTTTTAATGCCGGGGTTGGTTTTGAATACCGGACAGAAAAGGCAGGAACGTTCTTTTTGGGTTTTGGTGCCAAGGTTCCGTTCAAACCACCACTTTTTGGTGTCTCCATTCTTAGACAGAGTGGAACATCCAACCAATTATTTGCTTACAAACCCCTTTCTGCAGGTTATTTCACCATTGATTTCAGGTATTTCATCCCGACTCCCAGAAAGAAGAAGGATCCTCCGAACAAACCGATTATAGAATAAATGGAAATTCCGCAAAGAGCAAAAGAAATTATTGAGAAATTCAATTTAAAAAGTCATCCCGAAGGTGGCTTTTATACTGAAAATTATCGTTCTTCTCAATTCATTCCGGGAAAAGACCGACAGCTTCTCACCAGTATTTATTTCCTGATTACCGGAAACAGCATCTCCAGGTTTCACCGCATCCAATCAGACGAATGTTGGTATTTTCATGAGGGTTCTCCTCTACTTGTTCATAGCATTTTACCCGACGGAAAGCATGAAGTCATTGAACTCGGTCTGAATCTCACTCAAAATGAAGTTCCGTTCCACGTAGTTCCGGCTCTTACCATTTTCGGTTCCCATTTGAAAAACGATGAAGGGTATGCATTCGTTTCCTGTGCGGTTGCTCCCGGCTTTGATTTCGCAGACTTTGAGTTATTCACTTCCGAAGCATTAATGAAACAGTATCCGGATCATCAATCCATTATTACCAAACTGACATAGGATGTCAAAATGGAAAGTTTACTTATTGGGATTTGCCACTTTATTGATGGCTCCTCTTGGCTGGCTCCTGTGTGGAATGCCTGAAATAAGTGATTTTCTTCAATTGGATCATATCGCAAATGTTTGGACCGGAATCGGAATCGAATACGGGATCGCCTTCGGAATTCTGATGCTCATTTTCACCAACACCGAAACTGCCCGGAAGAGTTTTTCAGTTCAGCACCAACTTATCAGGTCTCTTCGATTAAATATCGTTGATATTTTATTCCTGTCACTTTGTGCTGGGTTTGGGGAAGAAATTCTGTTCCGGATCGCTGTACAACAATGGTTGCACCCTGTTTTGGCAAGTATTGCTTTTGTTGCAATTCATGGCTACATCAATCCGCGGGATCTGGATACTACCAAGTACGGATTACTCGTTTGTTTGTTTATCCTGGTTCTCAGCTATGCCATTTCAGGTGAACAAGGATTGTGGTTTTGTATTGCCGCACATGCAAGCTATGATTTCGTCTTGTTTTATTTCTGGGGAAGGAATTAAGGCTCGATGTATATAACCAATCGGTTGGTTTGCTGAGATAAAAAGCATATGGGAAAAACAATAGATGGATCTGCTTTTATTTTTTCAAGCATGCGCAAGGTACAAGCCGATTCGGGAACGCGCAACAAAGCACCGGCATATTGCAGATTCAATTCCCTCAATCCTCTCATGAATTGCATGGAATCCGGAAGTTTACTCAGATTATTGAAGCTCAGGTCCATGAATTGCATGGATGACAGATATCCCAGATCTTCGGGGAGCAGCTGGATCGAATTCCGGTTCAAATCCAATTGTTCCAGTTTTTTTAAACTACCCAAGGAATCCGAAACATGTACCAATTTATTATTCGAAAGAAACAGGCGTTCCAGGTTTTGGAGTCTGCAAATACAATCCGGAATAGAATCAATGTCGTTATAAGCCAAGCTAAGCACTTTTAGGTTCTTTAAACCGCAGATTGCTTTCGGGAATGATTTCATTTGATTACGTCCAAGGTAAAGCACCTCTAAATTCGAGAGATTGACGAGCTCACTGTCAAGTTCCGTAATTTGATTTCCGAACAGGGAGATTTTTGTAATGGTAGAATCGTAGTACAACTCAAACGGGACGGCAGAAAGATGTTTGTGGTTCATGAATACTTCCCGTCCTTTGGTTCGGGTGGAAGTGATCACGGAACAAGCTGAGCAAAGACTTGCAACATATGCTATGAAAAGGAGTTTACGCATCATCTGAAATCGAAAGTACAATAATATTCATTCCATTAAACCAATCGGCACAATTTGTGTCTTATCGGTAATAATCATAAAATAATTTAGAATGAAGACACTTATTTTAGCATTAGCAATGGTAGTTGGCGGAACAGCAATCGCTCAACAACACGAAAAGAGAGAACGTAAACCCGCAGAAGAACGGGCAACAAATTCGTCTCAGAAAATGAAGACGAAACTGGGTCTGGATGATAGTCAAACAACTAAAATCCACGACATCAATTTGGGAATTGCTCAGAAAAACGATGCGATCCGTGATAATACAGCTTTGACAAGAGAACAAAAAATGGCTCAGTTGAAAGAAAATCAAAATTCACGCAATGTGCAGTATAAGGAAGTTCTTACAAGCGACCAATACACAAAGTATGAAGCTTGGGAAAAAGAAAAACGCGAAAAAATGCAAGCGAAACACGCTGAAAAGCAGGGATCGAAAGGTGGAAAGGGAACAAAACCCACAAGTCCTCCTCCAACTGATGATGACGAATTGTAAAAAAGAAAGACTTTAGACTATAGACAAAAGACGAAAGATAGATCTGAGTCTTACGTCTATAGTCTTTTATCTCAAGTCTTTATTTCAACCTATCCGCAAACACTTTTTTGAATTTCTCATATTTCGGTCTCACCACCGCCTGACAATAAGCATTACCCGGATTCAATTCCAGATAATTCTGATGGTAATCTTCCGCCGGGAAGTAATTGGAAATCGGTGAAATCTCCGTGACAATCGGATTCTCCCAAACATGTTCCGAAGTTAGTTTCGCTTTATAAGCCAGCGCTTTTTCCTTTTGCTCTTCATCATGAAAGAAAATCACCGATCGGTATTGTGTCCCGATATCATTGCCTTGTCTGTTTAACTGTGTCGGATCATGGACAAACCAAAATACTTCCAGCAATTCATCAAATGAAACAATGGAATCGTCATAAACTACGCGCGCCACTTCTGCATGACCTGTATTTCCATCACAAATCTGTTTGTAGGTAGGCTTATCCACGTGTCCGCCCGCATAACCGGAAGTCACCGAAACAACTCCCTTCATATCTTTATAACATGCCTCAATGCACCAAAAACATCCTGCACCTAATGTGGCTTCTTTTATCATTTGTTCTTTTTATCAAAAATAAGAAGAAAAAGCGTAGCTTTTGATATGGCAAGCGTTAGTGCAGCCTTGCTTTTGAAGACAAAATTATGACAAACGTCAGAGCGGAAATAATTTAGGAGAAGTGACCGTTTTTTAAATCCGGATTCTCCCTTTAACCAAAAGAGTTTGCCTATTTTTGTCTCATCTTGAAAACATACGGATCCAATTTCTGGAAGTTAAGCTTTTCCATGCTTCTTTTCACAACGAGTTACAATATTGTGATTCCGGAAATGAATGCCTTTCTGACCGATCTTGGTTCTCCCAATCTAAAAGGATTGATCATTGCTTTGTTCACTATCTCTGCAGGTTTTACAAGACCGTTTTCAGGAAAACTCTCCGACATTATCGGGCGCAAAAAAGTTATGTTGATTGGATTGCTGATTTCTGTTGTGGTCTGTTCACTTTATTCGTTTGCCTTCGCTGCGTGGTTTTTACTCGTATTGCGTTTTCTGCATGGATTCAGTGTCGGGTTTTACCCAACCGGTGCCACCGCATTGATTACCGATATACTTCCTGAAGACAAGCGTGGCTTCGGGATGGGGCTTTGGGGAACTTTTATCTCGATCGGGATGGGAATCGGACAAGGGCTTTCAAGCTTTATCGTGGAAATTGGAAACCGGGAAGCCTTGTTTTTCACTGCCGCCCTGTTCACTGCCTTGTCTTATATCCTGTATTTCAACGTAAAGGAAACATTGGCAAAGACAACTAAATTCCAGTGGGATCATCTCCGTATCAAGTCGGATGAAATCATTGAACCAAGTGTCATTCCTGTTGCCGTTGTCATGTTCTTATCCGCCATGTGTTCCGGTATAATCCTGGTTCTGTCTCCCGACATTTCGGACCATTTGCATATTGGAAACAAAGGAGCTTTTTTCATTTTTTATGTGTTGGCAACTATTCTCATTCGCCTCGTAACCGGAAAGGTATCCGATACTTATGGAAGAAGGCAAACCTTGGTTGTTGGAATGGTGATCTTGTGTGTTTCGATGATCCTTATCGGGATGGCCACCACCGAAACCTGGTATTACATCGCTTCTATTATTTTCGGGGTCGCAACCGGAATTATCTCTCCTACCATTTTTGCATGGACAGCAGACTTATCGCCGAAAACCAGGAGAGGCCGTGGAACCGGAACCATGTTTATTGCACTTGAATTTGGGATTCTCAGTGGAGCTTTAACTACCAATATCTGGTACCGGAATAACCTGGAATCTATCTGGAACGTGTTTTTATTTGGAGCAGGAATGGCATTTCTTTGCATCATTTACCTGCTTTGGCACCTGAAGACGGTGAAATCAAGACACTAGTTCTTTGGAGCGATGCCTCCGTAATCCAGACGTTTTGCTTTTAGATAGCGCGGAACATAATAACCACTGTTATTGAATGTGTCAATGATCACACCTCGGGAAGTGGAACTGTGAATGAACTTGATAACACCTGCTTTCACTTCGACTACCATTGCAACGTGTCCAACTCCGGAAGAGCCGGTATTTCTCCCTTTAAAGAACATCAGATCTCCAGGTTGCAGTTCTGAAAGCTTCACAGTTTTTCCAAATTCAGCAATTCCCGGGCTGGATCGGGATAAACGCATTCCGAAGTTCCCCATGACGTAGTAGATGAATCCACTGCAATCAAAACCTGAAGGTGTAGAACCAGCATAATGATACGGTGTTCCTAAAAATTTCTTTGCGAATTGAATGATTTCTTCTACCTGTTTATTGATTTTAGGAGCTGAATCGTTAGAAGCGATTGCTTGCGAAGCAGATGAATTGGCTTGCTTCATCAGGGTGTCAGAAGACACCTGACTCTTTTGAGGTAAAGAACCTGTAGCTGTTTGTGCCTGAAGCACGTTGCTCACAAGAAGCACAGCTATCGAAAATATGTAAGTTTTTAAGGACATAATATTTCTGACGGTGCAAAATTATCATTATTTTCACAAAATCAAAATGATTGGTCTTGAGCAAATTAGATAATATCGTATTAACCAAGTTGTATTACTCCATTGGGGAGGTCGCTGCCATATTTGATGTAAACACTTCGCTGATAAGGTTTTGGGAGAAAGAATTCACTGTAATCCAACCTAAAAAAAACAAAAAAGGAAATCGCTTATTCACAGTAAAGGACATTGAGCATTTTAACAAGATTTACCAACTGGTAAAGGAACAAGGTTATACGCTTGATGGAGCAAAAAAAGCTTTGAAATCAGGTGAAAAAGCTCATTCGGAAGGCAATCAGAACGAGGTGCTGATTGACAAACTGGAAAAAATCAAATCACAGTTGTTGGCGTTGAAGAAATAATTCCTAATTGTGGCTAATCTAACTGTCATCAAAGGTAATTCCGCAATATTACGTCACCAACTTTAAATAACACCACTTATCTCACTGTAAAACAAGTTGTCAATTCATTTAATTCGTAATTAATTTTTATAATACGATTGATACAAATAATTCAACGCCGCTTTAATATCGTTTTCACTGATCAGATGATTCCACGAGCATCCTCCGATTTTATCCAAAAAGCACGTTCTTACACCTTGTTGGTCATTCTTCTTATCATTCTTCATTAACTCAAGCATGATACCGACTCCTGTCAACAGATCTTCCGGACAAGGATATAAAGCCATCATCACTTGCACGATCTCATTCAGCTCCTCGGTTTCGAGTGTTCCTTTCTCATTCGATAAAAAAGCTTCCGCAATGATTCCAAGTGCGACACAATTCCCGTGTGAAATTGGGTTCAAATCCAGATAATATCCTTCAATCGCATGACCGATCGTGTGACCGAAGTTCAGCGATTTGCGGATTCCTTTTTCATTCGGGTCTTCATTCACGACCTTAGCCTTGATTGCAATCGATTTCTCAAGAAGTTTGGCGACATTTTCTTCTGAAAACAATTCATCCTGCTTACTGGCTATTAATCTGTCCCATTCTTTCTTATCTGAAATCAAAGCATGTTTCAACACTTCTGCAAAACCACTTCGCCACTCTTCTTCAGGTAAAGTTGCCAGGAAACGTTGATCAACAAAAACAGTTACAGGATCATAAAAAGTACCTATCTGATTCTTAAAATTACCCAAATCAATCCCCGTCTTCCCCCCGATAGACGCATCCACCATTCCCAACAGGGAAGTTGGAATGTGAATACACGGCAAACCTCTTTTATAGATTGAAGCGATAAATCCTCCCATGTCACTTACAACTCCACCACCCAGCGTAATGATCAGATCCGAACGAACAATCCCGTAATCCGAAAGTGCTTCCAATACCTGGAAACAGACTTCCATCACTTTGTTCTCTTCTCCGGTAGGCAATAGAATGACTTCGGCATCTTCCAAAGTCGGAAAAGCGGTTAATAAGTATTCCAAACAAAAATCATGTGTATTCTCATCGACAATAATAACCTTCCGCACATCCTTATAAGTTTCCTCGAGCAATTTCGGGAAAGATGAAAGCTCCAGATTACCCACTTCCACCGTATATGAATTACATTTAATTTTTTTCAAAGCATTAATTTCAATGATGTAACAAATAAATTCAGTTTAAAGGTGAACAAAAATACATGAAAGCGATTAATTTTGCCTCATGATATCTTTTAATAACACGGAAATTGCGTTTAAACACAAGTCCAACAAGGATTTGAAAAGAGCACATTTTTTATTTTCGGTCATGGCCAGCCCGTTTTTGGTTAAAACAGGGAAAGGACTTGCACGTTTCGGATTAAATATAGGACTTCCAATAAAAGGAATGATCAAAGCAACCATCTTTGAGCAATTCTGTGGTGGAGAGACCATTGAAGAATGTACTTCAACCATAGACACGATGTGGAAAAACCATGTCGGAACTATTTTGGACTATTCAGTGGAAGGAAAAACCAGTGCGGAAGATTTCGAGTATACAACGAAAGAAATTATCGCAACAATCCATAAGGCAAAGGGAAATCCCGGAATTCCGTTCGCAGTTTTCAAGGTTACAGGAATCTCCAGATTCAGTCTGTTGGAGCTTACAAACAATGGAACTGAAGGTATTTCGGAAAGTGATTTGAAGGAATATCATGAAACGGTGGAACGCGTGAACCGCATTTGCAAAGAAGCATTTGAGGCATCTGTTCCCGTTTTTATCGATGCGGAAGAAAGCTGGATTCAAGATGTAATTGATCGCATCACGCATGAAATGATGCTGAAGTACAACAAGGAACACGCAATTGTATTCAATACGGTTCAAATGTACCGTCATGATCGCCTGGAGTTCTTGATGAACAGTATTACCTGGGCAAAAGCTGAAAATATCCAATACGGTGTAAAACTCGTACGTGGTGCTTATATGGAGAAAGAAAGAAAAAGAGCAGCGGAAAACAACTACCCTTCTCCTATTCAACCGGATAAGGCAACCTGCGACACAGATTACAACAAAGCTTTGGAGTTTTTAGTTAAACCCGAAATTTTGACTCATATGTCCCTGTGTGCTGGTTCTCACAACGAAGATTCTTCAGCCTATCTGGCAAGTTTGATTGAATCAAAAGGGATTGACAAATCCAATAAACGCATCTGGTTCGCCCAATTATTGGGAATGAGCGATCATATTTCCTACACTTTGGCTTCAGAGGGATTCAATGTGGCAAAATATGTTCCTTATGGTCCGGTGAAAGAGGTAATCCCTTATCTGTTCAGACGGGCAGATGAAAACACATCGGTAAAAGGACAAACAGGAAGAGAATTGAAACTGATCAAGGAAGAGATAAAAAGAAGAAAGGGAGCCTGAATGGACTCCCTTTCTTTTTGGGTTTGAATTTTATTAGTAACAAATAATCGAATTTGTTAAAGTGGCAACAAGTATTAACGTTGAATACTCACGTGTCCTAATTGCTCCCGTTTTTCATCACTTGAAGAGGTCTTATACGTGATTTTCCACGAATACATCCCCTCTTTACAAGCAATTCCCTTATATGTACCGTCCCAACCTTCAAGAGTATCCGTGGTTTCGAAAACCAATTCTCCCCATCTGTTGAAGACTTCCAATTTGTATTGATTCTTATCCACTCCTGATGTTACTATCGGTAAGAAAACAGGATTGAATTGATTCCCATCCGGCGTGAACGAATTGGGTACATACAAAATTACACCTTTTTCCATTAATATGATCTTCGTAATCGAATCTACACAACCATGCTCCGTAATTGCAACAAGTGTCACCTGGAAATTTTGTTCCGGTTCCACTACAAATGTGTGGGTCGGACTAAAATCATTTGAAATTTCCGTTCCATCACCAAAGTCCCAGATATACTGCACAGCACCGGTTGAGGAATTCACCATATTCGATTCAGGAGAAATCACGGAAATCACTCCCGGATTTGCAGTGAAATTTGCAACCGGGTTGGGATAAACACAAATGAAGCTCGGATAACTTTGCGACCACACACAACCCAATGCAGTTGTGGAGGTAACAGTCACATCGTAACAACCTTGGTTTTCGTACAGATTTGTTACCGTATCATTCAAACTTGACAGTGTATTTCCATCTCCGAAAACCCATTGGGTATTGGCACTTGGTGTTCCGGTTGAATTATTGATCAGCATCGCCGTATGAGGCTCACAAGCCGGATCTGAAGTTGTTGCTACCTGGATGGTAATCGGTGTTTCAATAGAAACAATCACCTGGTCCGTATTATCACATCCTGCAGCAGAAGTCCCTGTAACCGTATAAGTCAAGGTGCTTGTCGGAGAAAAAGGAACATTGTCCGTAATTCCATTGTCCCAGGCATAGGTCATTGCACCTGAACCGGCTAAAGTAGCTGATGCGCCTGTACAAATTATTTGATCAGGACCTGCATTTACAATCGGTAAAGGATTAACCAACAGGATAACCGTATCCAATCCAAAACAATTGGAAGCATCATATCCATGCAAGACAATTGTATAGGTACCGACAGCCGGAACATATGCTTGTCCGTCTGTGATTCCGTTATCCCATGTGTACGTTGTTGCGGCTCCTGTTCCTGTAAATGTAACCGAAGTATTTTCACAAACAGTTACGTCTGCACCTGCAGAAACAATCGGTGCCGGCAAGAATGTCACCAGTAGCGAATCTTTATTGATACAACCGTTTGCGTCTGTTCCGTTTACAATGTACTTTCCATCAACCGACGGAATGAATGGTGTTCCGTTTACTGCACCATTGTTCCAGGTATAAGAAACAGCTCCCGAACCGTTAAGTGTCATCGGAGTGTAGGGACAAAGTTGCTGGTCAGCTCCCGCTTCTACCGGAGGCAAAGGATTGACAGTAATATTCCGTACACGGGTATGCGTACAGCTGTCGGCATTCATTGCGATCAAAGTAATCGTGAATGTACCGGGAGACTGATAAATATGTGTCGGATTGGCTGCAGTTTCCAGTGGGGTTCCATCACCGAAATCCCAGGAATAAGTCATGGCCTGATTAATCAGGTCTGTAGACGTATTGCTGACCGTAACAGGAGCAAAAACGCACGAATTGGGAACAGTGAAATCTGCAGTTGGGATCGATTTGACTGTAACCTGTTTAATCATCGTATCCCTGCAACCTGTTGTTTCATAGGAAACCAAGCGCACATCATAAACACCCGGCACAGCAAACGTGTGATTCGGGCTTGACTGAGTGGATGTTGTACCGTCCCCGAAATTCCAAAGGTTGGCAATAATGACATTATTGTTTACTGTTGAAGTATTCGTGAACTGGACATTGAGCTGCCCGCAGTTTTGAGAATACGTATAATCCGGAAGAACGATGGTCGGCTCAACTTCCACATCAACTGAAACGGAACATGAACCTGTATTCGTCAAAGTTGTAAGTTGACAAGAATAAGTCGTTCCTGTTGCAGGACTTGGAATTGTAATGGAAGGAGTTGTGGCACCTGTATTCCATAAATAACTGCTGAATCCGGTTGGGGCTGTCAATGTTGCCGCATTACTTCCCTGGCAATATTGGACCGTCAGTTTCAGTGGTTGGCAGCTCATGGTAACATATGCATATCCGAAATGTCCTGAAAGACTGCAATCCCTGGTAGCAAATTCAATCTGAATGGTTTGCCCTAAAAATGCAGACAAATCCAAGGCCGCCGTTGACCAATTCAACCAGGTAACATCACCACAAACCTGGAAATTTTGTCCCGGTTGTCCACCATACACATCATAAACACCGCATGCACCTCCGATTTCATTTCCCGCTTGGTCCAATACCTTGATACTCAATCGGGGCTGTTCGTTTGGTAAGTGACCCGTAGGATTTTCGAGAACTGCTGCATATTTATAAATCAACAATGAATTATCCACAGTAATTGGCATGGTGTATCTGATCGCCTCAGCCTCTGCGTTTGTCGCACTATTTCCAACGCGCGCAACCACAAAAACGCCAGGAGGCAAAATTTGTAATCCACCACAGGTATAAGGATCGACTCCGGCGGTACTGATTATTGTGTGTCTACCACTAACTATTCCCGGAACGGCAAAAGGATTTGTATAATCGCCGGTAAAACCATTCCAATTATTAAAACCTCCCTGAGAGAAATTGGCATTGGGACAGGCAGGTTGCGTTTGAGAATAAACAACATTACATAACAGACACAAACTGACTAAAATCAGTTTAGCATAATTTTTCTTCACAATCATTTAATTCAATTATTAAATTGATACATCAAAGTTACGGAAGAATGAACCGATAGTTGCCTTCAAATTAAATTCGTTTTGTTAAAAATAACAGGTATTGAAGGAATCTTAAAGATATTTACAAAGAATGTAAGAAAACTTTAGTTTTAAAACAGAAACAATTGAAAATGGATAATTGAGAAGAAATCAAAGACTAAAGATGTAAGACCAAAGACTAGAATTACGTCTTAAGTCTATTGTCTTTCATCTTAAGTCTTTAAATATAACTGTGTTTTTCCTTCAGATAAGCGAGAGTCTGCGCTTCCAAAGAATCGGTTACAGGTTGGTAATTGTATTCCCACTCTGCAATCGGAGGCATGCTCATCAGGATCGATTCTGTTCTTCCTCCTGAATATAAGCCGAATTTGGTTCCTCTGTCGAAGGCCAGGTTGAACTCCGCATAACGTCCGCGGCGGTAATTCATCCATTGCTTTTCAGCTTCTGTAAACGGTTTGTTTCGACCTAAATCAGCTTGTTCTTCATACAGGAACGGAAAACTTTCCCCTAGATCAACACAAAAACGGAAGATCTGTTCTTTGTTCAACTGGAAGTGATTGTTCAGATGGTCGAAGAAAATTCCACCAATACCCCGTGTTTCCAATCGATGTGGCAAATAAAAGTATTCATCTGCCCATTCTTTGAACTTGGGATAAAACGATTCGTCGTATTTATTACAAACCGCTCTCAATTTGTGATGGAAAGCCATTGCCTGTTCGTGGATCACATAATGCGGAGTAAGGTCAATTCCTCCTCCGAACCAATGAATACCATTGTCGAGTTCGAAATAACGTACATTCATATGGATAATCGGAACATGCGGATTGTTGGGATGTAATACGATAGACACCCCGGTTGCGTAGAAGTGATTGCCATCCAACTTCAATTGGGTTTTCATCTCTTCAGAAACAGGTCCGTGTACTTCCGAAAAAGCAACTCCGCCTTTCTCGATCAATGAGCCGTTGCGGATGGTTCTTGTTTTACCTCCTCCACCTTCAGCACGGTTCCACGCATCTTCCGAGAACTTCCCGGTACCATCAATACGTTCCAATTCATTGCAGATAAACAACTGCAATGCACGAAATTCCTGTCCGATTGTCTCCTTATTCATAGAAAACTCCTACCCGAATTAATTCATAATCCTCATGTTTCAGAATAAAACACGATTGATTCTCATATCCTCCACCGGTTTCAACTGATTTCAGGTCAAACGCATTGATCACTTCATTGGAAACATCTTCTTTCATCAATAAGGTTTTCGTGAAGTAGTAAACCACATCAAATCCATGTGCACCGGCCTTATTCATATCTGCCCGGTATTTTGAGCGATAGAGACGAAGTAAAACCTGTGTTTCCGGCAATGAGTAATTCAAATCACTGGAAGAAGCCCAGGTGATCTTATATTTTGTTTTGTAATATCCTGCGATATCGTCAAATCCACTCCACTCCTTCAATCCGAACACTGTTACATCTGCGTTAGGTGATTTCCCCACTGCTTTATGCAAAGTATTGATGAAGCTCAGGACACTTCCTTTATCCCTTGAAGGAAATACAACAACCGATTCTCCACTTTTCCGGATAAAGGTTGTGAAGTCGGACAGTTTTGCCTCTATCAGTTTCACATTTCCATTCTTCTTGGAAAGTTCAATAAACCGTTTTCGATAGGCATCGAACAATTCCTGGTCTTTCGAATTTCCGGGATTGATCAATATGATCTGGGCAGTTTTATACTTATCAATCGTGTATTTCGCTAAAATCTCCTGTTGTGTCATATCCGTAGCAACAGAAGCGTAGATATACGGATTGTTTTTCAATAAGGAACTGTTGCAGGCAGAAGGGCAAACCATCCGGATCTTTTGCTGTCCACACCATCTTCCGACGATATCCGCACTTTGAGGAACTAAGGGACCGAAAATCAAATCCATCCCTTTCATTTCAGAGGTATTCAAAACTTTCATTATTCCAATGGAGTCAAGAGGAATATCAATGATCTTGATGGTCGCATCAAAACCTAACTTCTCCAATGAATCCGCAGCCAATTCGACTCCCATGTAGAATTCGGTAGCCAGGTTCTTCAAGGCTGTATTTGCTGATTTATCATTCAACCCGAAACTAAGCAATACGGCAATGTTGTATTTCGATTTCGATTTGAAGATCAGGTCCTGATCCACTTTTCGAATTTCTTCTTTGGGCTGTACTTCGCGTACCGGAACCGGTTTTAAATTTTCTTTTTTCAAAGGAACCCGAATGATATCTCCTGCTTTGATATTGGTCGATTTCAGGTTGTTGAATTTTTGCAGATCGTTTACAGGAACCATGAAGCGTTTCGAAATCGTGTAAAGCGTTTCACTTGCTTTTACTTCGTATACCAAAACCGTATCTGTAAATGTAATTGCCGGAGTGCTTACAACCGGTTTGTCTGCCTGCTTCGGTGGAATGGTGTCACCGGTAGGTGCGATAATTACTTTCAACACCTGTCCCACTTTCAATCCTTTGTCGATTCCAGGATTGTATTTCAACAGATCATCTACGGAACAATTGTATTTCTTGGCAATTGAAAAAGCTGTCTCTCCCTTTTCAACGATATGCTCGCGAACAATTGTACCGCTCACAACTTTCATATCGGCTCCTCCAAGTGGAATCAGGTAACGATAACCTTCCTTCACTCCTTTTTCAATTCCGGGATTCGCAGCAACGATATCGTCCACAGGAACATTGTAAGTTGTATGAATTCCCCACAAGGTGTTTCCTGGTTGCGCAATATGAACCGCATATTTTTTCCCATTGGAATATTCATACACCCAATCTTTTGTATCGACCTGGGCAAGTATTCCTTTTGAAAAAGCGAGTACACAAATTAAAACGAAGTACTTCATATCTTAAAAATAATGGTTCTTTAATCCAAGAGTTATGCCAACCTTATTCCCATTCGATGGTTGCCGGCGGTTTGGAACTGATATCGTAGGTTACCCGGTTGATCCCTTTCACCTGGTTAATGATCTTATTGGAAATCAAGGCTAAAAACTCATAAGGCAAATGACACCAGTCTGCTGTCATACCATCCGTAGAACTAACGGCTCTCAAAGCAACTGCATTCTCGTAAGTCCGTTCATCTCCCATCACTCCTACCGATTGAATCGGTAAGAAAATTGCCCCGGCTTGCCATACATCGTTGTATAAACCATGCTCTTTCAATCCGTCGATAAAGATTGCATCTACTTCTTGCAGGATACGCACTTTTTCTGCGGTCACTTCACCCAGGATACGGATTCCAAGGCCCGGACCCGGGAAAGGATGTCTGTTCAAAATATTCTCCGGCAAATCCAATGATCTGCCGACACGTCTCACCTCGTCCTTGAATAACAATCTCAAAGGTTCCACCACTTGTAATTTCATATAATCAGGTAAACCACCCACGTTGTGATGCGATTTGATCGTTTGTGAAGGCCCGCCATTGACGGAAACAGATTCAATCACGTCCGGATAAATCGTTCCTTGTCCCAACCATTTTGCATCTGTCACCAGTTTCGATTCGGAATCAAACACATCGACAAATACTTTTCCGATTGCTTTGCGTTTTAATTCGGGATCCGTAACTCCGGAAAGTGCTTGATAGAAATCTGCAGTAGCGTCGACTCCTTTCACATTCAATCCTAATCCTTTATAGCTTTCCAAAACGGATTCAAACTCATTTTTGCGCAGCAATCCGTTATCCACAAAAATACAGTGCAGGTTCGACCCTATCGCACGATGTAAAATCATTGCTGCAACGGAAGAATCCACTCCACCTGATAAACCAAGGATCACTTTATCGTTTCCGAGTTTCTCTTTTAATTCAGCAACCGTAGTATCTACGAAGGAATCCGGAGTCCAATTTTGGGAACATCCGCAAATTCCGACAATAAAATTCTTTAATAGGATTGCACCTTCCAGGGAATGGTACACTTCCGGGTGAAATTGAATCCCGTAAGTTGTTTCCCCTTTGATTGCATAACCTGCAACGGCTACATCTTTTGTAGAAGCAATAATCTGATAGGAATCGGGAACATGCTTAATCGTATCACCGTGACTCATCCAAACCTGCGACCCCATAGACATTCCTGTCACCAGTTCACTTGAATTATCTACAAAAGAAAGATTTGCACGACCATATTCGCGAATCGTTGAAGGAAGCACTTCCCCGCCGAATTGCTGAGCCATATATTGAGCTCCGAAACAGACACCAAGCAAAGGAAACTTTCCTTTAATTGCACTTAAATCAGGTTTTGGAGATTCGGGGTCTCTTGTTGAAAAAGGACTTCCGGACAAAATCACACCTTTTATATGTGTTCCCAAATCAGGAACTTTATTCCACGGATGGATTTCACAATATACATTCAATTCACGAACTCGGCGCGCAATAAGCTGGGTGTATTGGGAGCCGAAATCAAGGATAAGGATCATTTCTTGCATGCCTGCAAAGATAAGGCATATTCGCGACATGCAATACCGACATTTTGAATTTGTTTCCAACAAACTAACTGACAACGAAACACCAATCAGGACAATCTGTCAGTTTAACAACTTTTGGAATAATTTATGACAGAGAGCATGCATTAATCAAAGAAGCGTCGGGAATTTCATTATTTTTGGCTTCGATTTATAATAAACACCATGTTAGGAGGAATTTTAAAGAAAATTTTAGGCGATAAGTCAGCTACTGACCAAAAAAAATATCAACCTGTCATTCAACAAGTTAATGACATATACGCTAGTGTACAAACCGATTCTGACGACGCATTACGTGGTAGAACAACTAAGTTTAAACAACGGGTTCAAGACGCTATTTCAGGTTTGGAGGCAGAAATTGCCGACCTAACCCTGAAAGCAAATGATATCAATATGCCTTTGCATCAAAAAGAAGCAATCTACGAAAGCATCGATGCAAAAGAGAAAGAAGTCAATGTAATCATTGAAAAGGTATTGGAGGAAATTCTACCGGAAGCATTTGCTGTAGTAAAAGAAACTGCAAAACGTTGGGCAACGAATGGTCAACTAACAGTTACTGCAACAGAATTGGATAAAGAACTTGCTACCAAAAAAGATGGAATTACCATTGAAGGTGACAAGGCGATCTGGAGCAATAAGTGGACAGCAGCAGGTGCTGCAGTTGAATGGGTAATGGTTCATTACGATGTTCAGTTGATGGGTGGAGCTGTATTGCACAGAGGAAATATCGCTGAAATGCAAACCGGTGAAGGTAAAACATTGGTTGCGACCCTTCCTGTTTATTTGAATGCTATTTCCGGTAAAGGAGTTCACGTTGTAACAGTGAATGATTACCTGGCAAAACGTGACTCGGAATGGATGGGACCTTTGTACCAATTCCACGGTCTGACAGTGGATTGTATCGACAAGCACCAACCAAACTCGGAATCACGCAGAACCGCCTACATGGCCGACATCACATTCGGGACGAACAATGAATTCGGTTTCGATTACCTGCGTGATAACATGGCTAGTGCTGTGGAAGATTTGGTTCAACGCAAACATCACTTTGCAATTGTCGATGAGGTCGATTCAGTTTTAATTGATGACGCACGTACACCTTTGATCATTTCCGGTCCGACTCCAAAAGGAGACCAACACGAGTTTCACGAATTGAAGCCACGCGTAGAATTGATCGTTGAAGAACAACGTAAATACGTAAACCAGGCTTTGGCTGATGCTAAGAAATTGTTGACTGTCATTAACGGTGGAACTGTTGAAGGATTGGATCAGAAAACAGCATTGGAACAAGGTGGGATTGCCTTATTACGTGCTCACAGAGGTTTGCCGAAAAACAAGGCACTGCATAAATTCTTATCTGAACCGGGAATCAAATCTCACTTGCAAAAAGTCGAGAACCAATTCATGGCTGAGCAAGGAAAGCAGATGAAGAAGATCGACGTGGAGTTATTTTTCGTGATCGATGAGAAACAAAACACGGTTGAATTAACTGAAAAAGGAATTGACCTGATTTCAGGAAATGAAGACCGCAACTTCTTCGTAATGCCGGATATTTCAACTGAAATTACCCGCTTGCAAAAACAAAACCTGGAGAAAGAAGAGTTTGCAGATAAAAAAGAAGTGTTGATCCGTGATTACACGATCAAATCAGAACGTATCCACTCTGTTTCCCAATTATTGAAAGCATATACCCTTTTCGAGAAAGAAGTGGAATATGTGATCATGGAAAACAAGATCAAGATTGTGGATGAGCAAACCGGTCGTATCATGGAAGGCCGTCGTTATTCTGACGGATTGCACCAGGCGATTGAAGCAAAAGAAAATGTGACAGTTGAAGCTGCTACTCAGACATACGCAACCGTTACCCTTCAAAATTACTTCCGTATGTACCACAAATTGGCTGGTATGACGGGTACTGCTGAAACGGAAGCGAAAGAATTCTGGGACATTTACAAATTGGATGTGGTGGTAGTTCCTACCAATCGTCCGATTACACGTAAAGATGACAACGATATGGTTTTCAAAACTGCACGTGAAAAATATGCTGCGGTTATTGAAGAAGTAAACAAATTGGTTGAAGCCGGAAGACCTGTATTGGTTGGTACAACAACCGTTGAGATTTCCGAGTTATTGAGTCGTATGTTGAAAATGCGCAACATTCCTCACCAGGTATTGAACGCGAAATACCACCAGAAAGAAGCAGAAATTGTAGCAAATGCCGGTAAAGCAGGAGCTGTAACGATCGCAACGAATATGGCTGGTCGTGGTACCGATATCAAATTGGGTGAAGGTGTGAAGGAAGCCGGAGGTTTGGCGATCATCGGTACTGAAAGACACGATTCCCGTCGGGTGGACAGACAGTTGCGCGGTCGTGCGGGTCGCCAGGGAGATCCCGGTACATCCAGTTTCTACGTTTCATTAGAAGACGATTTGATGCGTAAATTCGGTTCGGAACGTATTGCGAAAATCATGGACCGTTTGGGATTGAAAGAAGGAGAAGTGATTCAACACGGAATGGTTTCCAAATCCATCGAGCGTGCTCAGAAAAAAGTGGAAGAAAACAACTTTGGTGTTCGTAAACGTTTATTGGAATACGATGACGTAATGAATGCACAACGTAAAGCAATTTACAAGAAACGTCACAATGCCCTATTCGGTGATCGTTTGGGAGTGGATGTTTCAAACATGTTCTACGATGTGATCGAAGGATTGGTGACAAGACACCAGGGAGGTTCTTACGAAGACTTCAATATCGATATGATCCGTATCATCGGTATCGATTCTCCTGTTTCTGAAGAACAATTCAAATCAGCAAAATACGACGACCTTGTAAATGACCTGTACGATGGCGTAATGGAGCATTACAACAACAAGAATGCACGTTTGGCTGAAATTTCCATGCCACAGATCAAGCATGTTTTCGAAACGATGTCTCAATATCAGAATATTCAATTCATTATTACTGACGGTGTGAAAACAATGCCTTTGGTTGTAAGTTTGAAAGAAGCTTATGAATCAAACGGAGCTTCTGTTCCAAGTGCATTGGAGCGAAACATCGTATTGGGAATGATTGACAATGAGTGGAAAGAACATTTACGTGAAATGGATGATTTGCGTACTTCTGTTCAGCAAGCGGTTTACGAACAAAAAGATCCGTTGTTGATCTACAAATTGGAGTCATTTGAATTGTTTAAAGCAATGAATGCGCGTTTGAGCAATGAAACAGTGGAGTTTTTGGTAAAAGCAGATGTTCCGAGAGACCAATTGGATGACATTAAGACTACGAACAAGGAAGTTGCTCAAAACAACTATGAAAAAGCCCAAATCGAATCCACTTCATCCAGCACTGAGATGCCTCGTTTCAGCGGAAGCGAAGGATATGATGAAGCGATGCGCAATTCAGCACCACAGCGCGAGAAACAACAACCGATCGTTTCAACAGAACCTAAAATAGGCCGAAACGATCCTTGTCCTTGCGGAAGCGGAAAGAAATACAAACAATGTCACGGAAAATAAAAAAATGGCGGTTCAATTGAACCGCCATTTTCATATTATAAACGATAGGTACGCCATACATCGCGTACCTATTTTGTTTTTTCCGATTAATAAATTTATTTAACGATAGATACCTGAGAAGACCGCTCTACGTCACCGATCCGTACTTTCAGAATATAGATTCCATTTGATACGTGCTTGGTATCCAATTCTATTTTTTGTCCTCCTCGTTCGTAAATTCCGGATTTACCAGCAAGCACTTTACCTCCCATGTCAACCAGTTCAAGAGAAACCGTTTCTTCTTTGGAAAGTTCCGTATGCACCAGGATGTAATCTTTAGCAGGATTCGGTAAAACGGTGTACCCTTCCTGTACCTGAACCATTTTCAGTTCCTCGTCCGCTATTCGTTCAAGATCCCTGATTGAGAACCCTTTTGAAGGAGTTATAGATTTCGGATTGGGTTCTGTGCTTACCTGAGCCTTATCAAAACAGAATCTGATACATGTACGGCATACTTCCTGCTCAGCTGTAATTTCGGTAACACACACCACGTAAGAACCGTAAGAACTATAGGTATGGCCGCCGATTCCGGATGACGTTCCATCGCCCCAATCAACAATATACGTAGAAGTCGGGTTTGTAACATCCAATACAACAGAAGCAGTAGTCATTCCCGTAGATGAACTGATTGCAGTATACAAAGTGAAATTACTATTGCAGCCTACGCGACAATCCCTTACACAAATGTTGTCATAATGTTTGATTTCCGAAGGAGAGCTGTTCACTTCCGGTGTGATTGAAATGGTAGTCCCGTTATCAATCACGTTATCAAAATCAGCACAAGTCATTCCCGGTGTAGCGAATGCCCAGGTTCCATCTGCGTTGCTTGGCGGTACTCCTCCGGCACAATGTGCAATCGGCGCACATACAGTTACCCAACCGTCACCAGGATTTAACCCAACATTAGCTACAAACATAATGGTGTTCACTCCATCCGAAAGATAGATTTTCGGGTTATAAGGAAGTCCACCACCACCGGCGTAGGCATAAACCAATTGTACATCGAAACAAAGGCATTGTCCCAGGTAACTTTGTCCCAGATTGGTGTAATCGACCGAATTGCTCATCCAGGAAGATCCGGAAAGGTCTCCGATGGTCAAACAATTCGTTCCATCCAGTGGATTTACATCTGTGTAATTGGTTGTTACCCCGGAAGCTACCCAATTTCCGGCAGGTGAACTACCGTCAAACGTACTGCATGGACGCTGATTATCTACACACATGCACTGCTGAATAGTGTATGCGCTGGAAGAATTGGGGCCGCATTCGCTTCGGACACTCCAGGAAAAACAAGGATAAGCTGACAACGGAATAGTCATTGAAGTACCTCCCGTTGGAAGTAACACGCTGGAAGAAGGGCCGCCATAATTCGGACAGCACATCGGATCTCCGACATACAAATATACCGTGTATCCAGTTGCTCCCAATACGGGACTCCAGTTTAACGTAACCGAGTTAGAAGACTGATCGTATTTACAGGTGGCTCCGGTAGGTGGCAAACAATTCGCACTAACCGATTGAGCATAAATCCAATGAGTGCCTAGCAGACAAAAAAGGGCACACAAAACAAGCTGAAGTTTCATTCGTTTCATAATTCAGTTTTTTATAATGTTATAAAATAGTGATCAACACAACAATCGCTGTGCTTTTTGCATATATAAAAAAAAATAGTTTTCAAGTCAACTTTTTAACTTTTCCAGCTCTTGAATACTTATACGGTTTCCATTCTATGGCACTCAAAACCGGATAAGCTTTAAGTCTTTTGGAATTCCCTGTCCACCGAACACTTTTTGAGGTATTGGTCAAAAAAAACGTAATAAAAATGATAACTTTGATCTATGAGCCAAAAATTAAAAATTGGAATTGTCGGAATGGGAAATGTCGGAGTTCATTTTCTCCAACGCCTGATTGACTTAGGGTATTCACATGTAACAGTTTACTCGCGTTCAGGGAACAATCTGCCTGCTTCCATGAATGTGAAGAATGTTCAATTCACAAACGATTTCAAGGAATTCATCGACTTTGACCTGGTATTTTGCGCGGTAAATGACAATACGATGCTGGAGATGATCCGACTCGTTTCAAAATATGCACCAGTGGTTTCAGTTTCCGGAACAGTCAACCTGAATCACCTGGAAACAAAATACCCGATCGGCACTTTCTACCCTTTGCAAAGTTTCAAATCGGATCAAAGTATTCATTGGGAAGGATTACCCCTCTTCATAGAAGCAAAAGATCCCGGGTTCAATGATTTCCTGATGAAACTGGCGAAAGAATTCAGTGGGAATGCAATCCAACTATCGGAAGACAAGCGTCAGTACTTGCATGTTGCCGCAGTGTTTGCCAATAATTTTACCAATCACATCATCGATCTGGCAGCACATTATTGTGACGAACATCAAATTGAATTTGATTGGTTAAAACCATTGATCAATCAAACCATGGAGAAAATTCAAACGAATAATCCACACGATATTATGACGGGCCCTGCAGTGAGAAACGATCAAAGCACGATCAACAAGCATTTGGAATTATTGGCACCGGATCAGAGAAATATCTATCAGACATTGACAAAGAGTATCATCAAACACCACAAATAATATGATTAGCTACAAAGAACGATTGAATGACATTTCTACGTTTATTTTTGATATTGATGGTGTCTTGACAAACGGAATTGTTTTTCCTTATCACGGAGAGTTATTGCGCGGATTAAATTCAAAAGACGGATATGCTATTCAGTATGCGGTCAAAAAAGGATACAAAGTATTCATCATCACGGGCGGAAACTCGGAAGATGTGAAGAACAGTCTGCTGCATTTGGGTGTTACGGAAGTTCATTTGCGTTCTTCCGATAAGGTACGGGTTTACGGAGAACTGAAACAAAAACACCAATTCAAAGACAGCGAAGTCTTGTATATGGGTGATGACCTACCCGATTACCAAGTGATGCAACTGGTTGGGATGGCCGCTTGTCCACAGGATTCCGCCATTGAAATCAAACACATTTCACATTATCAATCCCCTTATTCAGGTGGAAAGGGATGTGTGAGAGATATCATTGAGCAGACATTGCGTGTTCACGATAATTGGTTCCACGAAGAGGCGTTTGTGTGGTGAAAATGACGAGCGTGTTAGCCGAGCTCCTAATTCGTGCATTCGTGGCTAGAGCTTTGGATCAGTCACTCCTTCGTTCTTCTCGCTTTTCCTGTCGCTGTTCTTTCTTATCTTCGCGTTTGTCCTGCCGTTGATCCTTCTTCTGTCCCCGCTCCTTTTTCTTCTCCGCTTTTTTCTTTTGTTCATTCACCAATTCCATATACCCGGAAGCGTATATAACCGTTGGGATCCGTTTCATTTTCCCGGCATCCATATAACCGCTCAGCATCAAATGAAATGGAACCCGGTCTTTGTCCCCCATCACTTTAAAGATCGTTCCAAGCGGATGTTTCATCTTAAGGTCCAGGGGAAGTTTCAATACCTGAGATGACTGCGGACGAATGGAAACGTCCATCGGGAATTTTCCTTTGGAAGCCAGATCGTTGCTGATGGTGATCCGATACTGCAGATCATGTAAATCCAATGACAAATTTTTCCCCTCGTTGATGATACTTAAATAAAGCTGTGCCTGGATATCCTTTTTGAACAACTTGACTTTTTTATCCGTTCTAAGCACCTTGAATTTGGGAGGAACAGGCACCTCGATCTTTTTACTTTTGATAAAAGGTACTTTGAGTCCTGAATAAACGATAGTTGCTTCAATGACAATACCGGTCGAATCCTGGTCCTGCAGGCTCATTATCTTATTTCGCGTATGACTGATCGGGATGTTGACGGAAAACTTCACGGAATCAGATTCCCCGCTTTGCTGACGCAATCCCACATATTGACTGACCGATAGCAATTTGGTTCCACCGAGGGATAAATCACAGACAATGCTGTCAATATTCATTTCATATGGAGCCTTGTTCTCCACGATCATGTTCACCTCGACAAAAGCGGTATCCGAATGGATATCTGCCTTTATTAATGTTATTTCCTTCACTTCCGGAAGAACCATGTTCAGTAGTTTGTGTCGCTGGATTAAAAAATAAATGGCATAGCCGATTATTCCCAACAGCAGGATCAACAAGACGTGTCTAAATCGAAATTTTAGTGTCATTTTTTCTTTTTTCGTTCACTTTTTCGTTTAGCACGCTTCTCTTTCCGTGCTTCTTTCTTTTTCGGATCTCCCCCGAAAATCTTTTCCAGGAAGGTTTTCTTACCGCCTTCCTCCAAATTATTGATACTGATAGAGTTGTCCAACGAAGGGCGAAGTGCATGCAAGAATGCATTCCGCAGTACATAACTGATAGCCCGCCATTTATTCAGATGCGCATTATCAAATCTTCCATCGATCTGGATTTTGGTTGCAAGCTGTTCCTTTTTCTGGTTCTGAAGAACTTCTGCTGCACTGCCAACCAATGTTTCCCAAAGGATCTGTTTAAAATTACCCTCTTCCTTATTCCATTGAACCACATCCAGGTCCCGTAAAAACGGTTTCACATAACCTCCGAATTTCCCTTCCTTCGCTGCGAACTCACCATACAGGCTGAAGGTTCCTTTCTTCACATCGAAGTTGCCGTATTCCCGGAGCATATCATTCAACAATACGAGATTCAAGCCATTCAAGGAAACATTCATATCAAATGTCGGGACTTTCGCCAGTCCGTCAAACTTCGCATTCAGAACAAACTTCCCATCATAGGCCTCTGCCATTGCTTTCAAGGTGGCGGGAAGCAATTCCTTGCTATCCGTTACATTCGTGAGATTGGTGGCTGTTATGTTGATGTTTTTCATTGCAATATCCAGTTTCGGTTTTGCCTCCAGATCACGGAAATGCACCTGCCCGTTGTGGATATCAAAACGGTTGATGGTTACAGGCATCAGATCATCCACCAATTGTGCGAAATCTGCCGTATCGGCTTTCACGTCTTCTCCCTTGTGCTTGTCTTTCACAAAGTTGATCACCGGTTCCTCCACACTGATTTCACCCACTATTGCTCCATGGAAAATAGCCCTCCATTCAATAGACAGATCAATTGAAGGAGATTTGAAGAATGGGATCGTATCCTTTTTGACGCCTTTATCCACTTTTTTCAGGATCCGAATATCCTTGATCTCATAAGCACCGCGATAAAGATGGATATCGATATCATCCACATGACCGTAGTATTCTTCGAGATTCGCCAACTTTCCGTTTACGTAATGTAAAACGATATAAGGCAAGAAGAGCCTGAAAATGATGAGTGCAGCGAGAATTGATCCCCAAATGATCCGGCGTTTCCTTCTGCGTTTTTTTCGTTCTTCCGGAGTCATCGCTTTCTTGCGTTCTTTCCGGCTCATTGGTGTTTGTTTTTTCTCCATGGCAATTAATTTTAATTGTGATGGCAATAAGTGCAAACCCAGTTAGTAAGGATAAGTTTAATAGGAAAGAAGTTAATTCAATTTTTCGAGGGAAGAAGTTAAAATATTCTAATTGAGTGATCGCAGAAAACAAACCTTATCTCAAGTGGGTGATTGTCAGTAAATCCTATGCCGCGAAGGTAAAACGAACACTTCCGTCAGAGTGGAATTCGAGTGCCCAATCATAGTTTGCACCGACAATCCAAGTGAATAAGGAAAGTGCAGCAATTTTTTTCTGACACTTTAGAGCCTGTTCGAAAGTTGTTTTGACAACCGGTAAGGTACGGTCGTTCCAAAATATAAAGCATGCCCCCAAATCGAGGCTTTCCAAATCTTTCATCCTGGAAATCATTTTGTGATCGGGATATTTCTCCCAATTGATCTCGGTCAGGGCGAAACTGAATGTTTCCAGGAATTGATTGAAGGCCGCAACCGACCGTTCTTCATCGTATATTTCCTTTTCGCTTCCCAATTCTTCGATGCATTCATTCAAAAACTTATCCATGGCCTTTCCATTTAAATTCCTGGTTCCAGGTTCCGGCTGCTTCCTTTTAAAGGTAGGAAATCGGACAAGGGAATTTTTATTTTTTAAGAAAGATTGGAAATTTCAATCAAATTGCTTTAAGCGATCAAATAATTCACTTTCATTTATTTTCTCAACCTCTTTTAGAATATTATCCTTCAACAAAATTCGATCAATTTCCGCTTTCCTGAAACTGGAAAAATCATTACTATCAAATAATTCCCGCAATTTTCTAAAATTGTATTTAAAAATTTCATAGGTCACCACACCCCAAAAATAATCGTAATCTTTTTCCTGTAAGACATCATGAACTTGTATAAGATTTGGAAAGAAATAAAGATTATTCGTTAAGTCATATGCCCCTTCCATATTAATTTCATCAGGCCACTCGTTTAGGCAAAACTCTATATATTCTAATAGCTTCATACTAATTTAATTTCCAGGCTTAACCTCTGAAAAACCAGACAATCTCTTTAGATTTCATAAAAACAAGAATCAGATACAGATTTGGAATACTACCAATCATAATTTCCGTAATACATTACCAAGCGTACCTGTATCCCATAATACTACTATACTTACCTATTAATTTTCCATTTCTATAGTGATAAATATAAGTCTCATCCATTTTCTTGACCATCGAATCGCCTATTTTTAAATCACAATCCAAGTAATGCATTTGATAATGAATGTCTTTATGATCTATCTCAAATTCACTATATCCTTTGATATCAAAATGATAATCAGTTATTTTCCCATTGTACTCTACATGAAGTAAAGGATAGGAAATCCAACGGTACAGTAGAAATCCGACCAATAACAAAATAGTTACCGTCAAAGTGATCAATATTCTTTTCTTCCTGGTCATTTTATCCAAATATCTAAATAATTCTTTTTCCCGATATACCGCCATGGCTTTTGGTAATCTCGATCCAGTGATCTATTCCTTTTCCTTCTTCCTTTTTCCAAAGCAAAAAAGGAAGCAAAATGCTTTTAAGACATCATTCATTGTCAGACGAATAAAATCCGGACAAACTTGTTTCAAGCGAAAAAGTGACAGGTCAGGACCTGAAACGCAAGCGCTTTTTCATTGAAAGCTACGTTTCTCCTGATTTTATTTACCGTCTGCCGGGAATGATGTCCACCGACGCACGTTCTACTTATTGAAAAATCATCTAAATTTTATTCACGCAGAAAATTATATCAAGATCGTGATCGTAATTGGTGGAAACTAGCTTAAGTAACCTACTCCCGTGCGCCGTGGCTTTTGGCAATCTCGATCCAGTGTTCGGATAAACCTTTTGCATCGGCGCCGATCGCATGGGCTAAGAATAAGGCCAGTGCCATTAGCAATATAGCTGATTCGCGAATCGCATCAAGGTTTGAAAGATTTTCAGAGAGTTCCTGGATTTTAATATCCAGGATTTCCTGGTGAGCCTGAACGAAATCCAGCACCTCGTCGGGCTGTTCTTCCAAGTCAGGAATCATCAAAGCATCTAACCATTCTGCAGGAATCCGATTGCTCAGAGCAGTGATATCCATCACGCCCAACCTCCGCCAGGAAGCAAGCGTTTGGGTATCACCAGATTCCGACAAGCTGGTGTCGAGCAGCAATTCGAAGGAAATATCCGCCAGGTTCTGCATCATTTCCATGTACGCGTCCTGCGCCTGTTCAAAAGCAGCGGTCTCCTGCCCTGCCAGGTAATCTTCAACGGTTAACTTGGGCAAGTCGAGTACTTCCGGGCATTCTTTCAAACACGGAAACTCCGTACCCTCGTGCATGTATTGAGCTGTTCCGTTTTGGATCTGCCGGCCCAAAGGAAACAAGCGACAAGCCAATGGCCGTGACGGATGCACGCCGCATCCCTTTCCATCTTCATACAAACCACAGGAAGATTTCCCCGTGTGATTGGGCCTTCCGTTGAACTGCAAAACGGTTCCAGCTGACTGAGTATGTTTCTTTCGGAATTCTTTCGAAGACATTCCTTTAGCCTGCGCCAAACACATCAATTCCCACGGATTGAGCCGCACGCAGTTTCCATGACAGCAGGTGCCAGACCGGGAACAGGTTAAGGAGAGAGAATCTTTGGGATGAAGGATTGTGTTTTGCACGTGGTAAAGGTAGGAGAAATTGAGAATTGTGAAATCTAAACGGTTCAATTATCAAGGTATCTTAGGTACAGATCTGATTCAGAAGTGTCTGGACAGCTTGCCAATGCAGTTATATATGCCGGAAGTGTTATAATCTTTATATTTATTCGTCCCCAACAGATAGATATTTTTTTTAAACAAGCGGTATTTTTCATTTTCGAATTGTCTAATACTATCTATAGATATGTTTTTCCTCATCAATACAATGTTAATTGTTTTAGCTCCGGATTTATTATTACTAATTTCCTTCAAAGAAGTTTCTATCATTTCATATTCCGGATATTTGGTAATACTATAAATTTCGAATTTTCTGCAAAAATTGAACGTATTCATCGCCTGCTTCAATTCAAAATCACTGAAAGTTCCGGATTCATCGGTTTTAGTTAAATTTCCATTTTCGCACCTTATTGATAAAATTTTCCTTGAATCCGTTAATATTGTTGCTATATCTGCTGAAAAATAAGGCAGAAACTCATACATTGACGAATTGTTATATTCTTTAATGATTGCATCAATTTCTGAATCAATTTGCTGCTTATTTTCTGATTGACAAGATGCAAATAACCAGATTACTAGTAATAGCACATATACTTTCATTGGTAAAATCAAGAAAGATGGTTTTAGAAATGTCTTCAGGAACATATCATATCCATAGGTAATTTCACAGCTTCATCAACTTCCGTGAATACCAAATTCCATTGGATTGACAACGCAGGATGTAAGTTCCCTTTTCCCAGGAAGCAGTTTCAATGGAAGAAATCGGTGAGCCGGAAGTATAAACTTGTTTGCCTGTCAAGTCGAGTACTTCAATAAATTCTAACCCGCCGGACGCATCGATTTGGATGGATTCGGTAAATGGATTCGGATAAATGGAGATATCCGCGTTGTTTACCAGTTCTTCCACTGTCAAAATACTAAAAACAACAGGTGTTCCGCTAGGCGGAAAAGCATTGTCATTACCAAGTTTCACAATAAAAAGTGAACTTCCTCCTGTACTGAATCCGGGATCTGAATGATAACCGACAAGTACTGCATACCCGTCATTGGTTTGAATGATGTGATTGACTTGATCTTGTCCGACAGCATTATACCCGGCTCCATACCCATCCCAAAAGAATCCTACAGCAAACCGGTTAATTACAAAATCTTCTCCATTCGGATAGGAATACTGCGGATCATTACCTTGAGTTATCACAAAATACTTGTTACCCGGAGCAGCGGTGTAATTTACAAACCCGACATACCTGCTCGGATTTGCCATATAGTTATCGTCCGTTACAATTAAACTGCCGCCAACGCTCAGAAAAATATGGTAATTATCGGTATCTGTTTTACCGGTCTTCAAACTTTGCCCAACACATTTCAGTTCATTCGAAACCAGTTGGATGTCATTCAAGATATATTCCCCGTTACTGCCTGTCAAAGTATCCCAAAGCAACGAACCATCTATGTGGTAATAACCGATGTATCCTTTCGATTTCAAGGAATCTGCCAGGTATCCGGTTCCGACAACAGCAAATGTGCTATCAGTCACCAGGACGGCTTTGTTGAAATAATCCACTCCAACACCACCGGACTGGAAACTCCAGATTTCATTTCCATCTTTATCTATCCGAATGAAGTACTGATCTTCCACCTGTTCCTGGTTCGCGTTGGTTTCACCCAACATTACAATACTGGTGTCAGGTAGCAGAATTGCATCATGGAATCGCTCCCAGGCACCATTGTCATACCATTTTTCCCATTGCTTATTTCCACTCAAATCCGTGAATACCACATAACCATCAAATCCTCCCGTTCCATTACTGGAAGATGTACCTACAATATAGTAACCGTAATTTGGTACGAAAAGGACTCTTCTTCCCTCTTCAAACTCGGAGCCGCCGTATTCCTTCGACCAAACATGAAAACCTTGTTTGTCCAACTTCAATAAAAAAGCCTGGGAAGGAGCGTCTTCAAAACTGGATGACGATCCTGTAACAATATAACTGCTGTCGGGCAATTGTGCTACACCTTCAGCTTTATCATAACCTTTCCCACCGAATACACGGTAGAATGCAATTTGTCCTTGGGATTCCAAAGAAAAAAGGAACAAAAACGAAACCAATAAAACTCTTAGAATAACCATGACAAACGAATTAATGCTGATTGACCAAACCCTTTTTTAGATACCAAACCATAGATATCATCCGTACCCAGTTGAATTCCGATCTTATTCCCATGATACCCAAGCATCAAACCTCCCCGTACAATCGAGGATCCTCCGAAAGCCACATTAGCAGAAACCGAAACACGTGGTACAAAACGATAAAACAACCCGGCAAAACCTGTAGGGACAATTCCGATTGTCGGATAAAAGCGAATTCCGAAGAAGCTTTGGAGTTTCTTCGCCGAAGAAACGTCTACCAACTTCATGATCTGGATAAATGCAGGAACCATTACCCATCGCTTCACTTCTTTCTTTTCTACATTCAAGGAATCCAGAAGCGAGAAATTATCACCGAACAAATTTCCACTATTCTTAATCTGATTCAAGGTAAATCCACTGTATCGGTAAGTTGAATCCACATTATAGCGCGATTGTGATTTGAACATATAAGCTGCTCCCAAATTCTGAACACTAAACAGGAAAGTAGCCGAATCTTTCAACCACGGAACTTTCAAATAATAGTCAAAATCTATGGCAAATCCGATTCCTTTACTAAAATTCTTACCGGTCGAATAGGTCATGTCCCCATTTAAGCGCAAACTGATCGAATCCATATTAGCATCCTGGGATAATTTTCCATTCCGGATATATCCACCCAGCTGATTTTGAACATTCACTACATTCAAAGTCAGGGAACTTCCCGTTTTCTTGTGATAAAATCCAAAACCTGCTTTTTGGAATTGCATTCCGGAAATACGTGTCCCAGTCAGGTTTGCAGTGTCTGCCCCTAAATAACTGTTCCCGTAAAAAGTCAGCTTGAATGCATCCTTGGTATAGTTTATATTTCCTACGACATAATAGCCTCCTTTTACCAACCAGGAATATTTCCCTGATTTGAATAAATTGCCTGCACCGGAAACATAGGTCACTTCGCCGGATCCAAAAACTCCAATGCGATTATTTGCCCGGTGCGATTTCAAGGTCCGATCCTTCATCTCCGAATCGATGGTTCCGCCAAATGCCAAGGTATTTACAAATTCCTTCCGTAAGGAAGTTCCGGTAATATCAAGATTCCCGCTGAACAGCAAACGATTGCTTTGTAATGAACTGTCTCTGAAAGCGGGAAATGTGGTTTGACCAAAAAGTGTGCTTCCCGCTATGAAAAAGGTGAGCGATGCTAAAACAATTTTGTTCATTACAAGTGATTTTCAAGGGTTAGATTAGCACCAAGTTTAAACTTGAAAAATGCATTAGCAGGAATTGGAACCTGGGTATTTACACCATTTGCATCATACGTATTCAATTTGAGCTTGATCATGCAATATTTGACCTGGCCTATATCGTCACAAACTGTTTCCGAAACAGGGAAATAAACCACGCTCTTCTTCTGCATTATCCCGTTAACAACGGAACCAAAAATGCTGGATTCAATGGCACTTGTTCCTGAAACCATTGCAACTTCCTGGTAATTTGCATTTAACAAATGAAGTTCCAGGTTCCCTTCAAATGGGAAAGCATTCATGGCATTCACCCAAATCTGCCCGGATTTTACATTCGTCTTATTCGCATCGTTCACTAAACTAAGGGCGAAGGTATCCTGGAAAATCAAGTCACTTAATCCTACATTCAAGGGAAACATTCCATCCAATTTGACACGCAAGGGATGCGCATCATAAATCTCATCCCAGCCTCCAGATACATTTCCCCACGGGTTCATTTGAAGTTGAAAACTCAATTCGTTCTTTGCACCGTGATTTTCCACATATTGTTCGAAATTACTGTTTCCCGGAGTGAAACTTAAGGTCGTATTACTTGGAGTGATATTTCCATTTGACCCGGTAGCGGCACTGATCGTATTCCAGGTACCGATATTCGGATGAGTCAATGACACCGAACTTCCGGCTGCATTGATATTTTTAAGTGAGTTGATCTTGAATTTCCCATTGACTTTCAATCCGTTTTCAATCGTCAGGTTAAAAGTCATGGCATCCACATCCAGTAATCCGGTCGTAATATTGTCCATCGCATCGATTTGGGCATATACGGTATCCGATACCAATTCATTTCCAAAATAACCACGCGCATAATCCAGTTGAACATCGTTCATTTTGAATTCAAAAATGATGTTGTCTGTTGTAAGGACACTCACGGTTGGTCCATCAGGATCTGATTTTACTTGCATCCTGGATTGAATCCGGTTATAAGAAGTTCCCGACTCTCCGGTCAGATCCAATTCATAACCGCTTAAATCGACGAATCCGGTAGCTACCCCCGGATTGCTTTGTGTACCCGCCGGTGCCACAAAATCTTGCGCCAGAACAACCCCGTTCTTTGTAACTCCGGGTAATTGAATGGTGAAAAAAGTCTTTGTCGCAATCGGGTTGAATACTTTCAATACAATACCTCCCTGCTTTACGCGAATTTTCTTCAATTGCACATCCCCGACATTGATCACGTGTTCCTCAACATTATTTACAAATGAAGTTCCCGGAGCGGCAGTGATATTCAAGGCCATATTAAATATGTTCTGAACACTGGTATCCGGCAGCGCAACAAAATCACTTAAGCGAAACTCGAACAAGGAGGAATTCACATCCAATACATAATTCCCGGACACGACCGTCAGCAAGGAATCCGCAACCAGGTTGGACATCGTCAGACTATCATGTACAAGCGGAACTTGCCAATCAGTATCCCAAACGGCTTTATCGCGCTTCTTACAAGAAGCAAAAGCAAGACCGATACAGAGCAAAAATAGGAGTTTTTTCATGGTATGATAGAGATACAAAAATTCTACATTGGTTGGAATTAAACCCGTTCAATGACGGTAGCGTAGCCTTGTCCTACTCCGATACACATCGTCACTAGAGCATATTTCCCACCTGTTCGTTGCAATTGATTTGCCGCTGCAAGTAAGATCCGCGATCCGGACATTCCAAGCGGGTGTCCTAAAGCGATTGCTCCTCCATTCGGATTAATTCGCGGATCACGGTCATCCAATCCCATCGTTCTCGTACAGGCAAGGACTTGGGCTGCAAATGCCTCATTCAGTTCCAGTACATCCATTTGGCCTAAAGTCAATCCGGCTCGTTCCAGCGCTTTCCTGGAAGCTTCTACCGGTCCGATTCCCATAATACGTGGTTCAACACCCGAAACAGCGGCAGAAACAATACGTGCAATCGGTTTCAGCCCGTGATTTTTCAATCCTTGATCGGATGCCAGCAATAAAGCCGCCGCCGCATCATTCAATCCGGATGCATTTCCGGCTGTTACCGAACCGCTTTTCCTGAAAGCAGGTTTTAAGGCTCCCAAAGTTTCCAGGGTTGTTCCGGGTCTCATGAATTCATCTTTATCAAAAACCAACGGATCTTGTTTTTTTCTAGGAATGGATAAGCTTATAATTTCTTGAGCTAAAATCCCCGCATTTTGCGCAATGACCGCTTTTTCCTGAGACCAAACAGCGAATTTATCCTGATCTTCTCTTGATATTCCGTGCATCTCAGCCAAATTCTCGGCAGTCATTCCCATAGCGTCTGCTCCGTATAATTCTTCCATCTTCGGATTGATAAATCTCCATCCGAAGGACGAATCATACAATTGCTGGTCTCTTCCAAAAGGAGTTGAAGATTTGGACAGGACCCAAGGTCCTCTCGTCATATGTTCCACTCCTCCCGCTACATAGATATCTCCGGCACCAGCCTGGATAGCTCTCGCTGCATTTACAGCAGCAGACATTCCGGATGCACACAATCGATTCACAGTTTCTCCTCCGACAGAAATCGGGTATCCTGCCAACAACAATGCCATTCGGGCAACATTCCGATTGTCTTCACCGGCTTGATTTGCACACCCCAAAATCACATCTTCTATTGCACTTGGGTCCAGAGTCGGAACTTTTTTCAACAATGCGGCTAAAACGTGTGCAGCCAAATCATCAGCTCTCACAGGGGCAAGAGTTCCTCCAAAATTTCCGATAGCCGTTCTTACACCAGCTACTATATATGCTTCGTTTGTTATCATTAAATCCTTAGTTTAACTTCTTTTCAATTATTCGAATACGAATTTACGGAATATTCTTTGTGATTCGGATTCTGTTAAAAGGTTCTTCGCACTGTTGATAAGTATTGACTTCACCAGGATTATATTTTATTAAATTCAACACCCTAAACCAAATTACAAGCTATGAAAAAATCCATCTCAGTGGTGGCCGGAATGCTATTCTGTAGTTTTATGACTTTCTCTCAAGTGGAAAGTATGACACCCGCGGAAATAAGGTACCGTGATTCAATTACCAAATTGAATCAAAGTAACGCAGCAATTGCGGCAAGTCAAGAAGCGTACAACAAGGGAATTGAGCTCTTTACCCAAAAGAACTTCAAAGAAGCGATAACCTCCTTTAACAAATCCATCGCATCAGACCCTAATTTTACAGCTGCCTATTACAATAAGGGAGTTGCGGAAAACGAAGCCGAAATGTATATGGAAGCGGTGGCTACTTTCACTACATTAATCGGAAAACAAAAAGGGTATTCGAAAGCGTATTTCCAAAGAGGAAGAGGATATCAAGGTTTGTCGGATTATCTGAAAGCTGAAAAAGACTACGATGAATCAATCAAACTGGATGCAAACAATCCAAAAGCGTACTACAACTACGGAACTTTAAAATTCTTGCAACAAGATTACAACGCTGCAATCAAGTACTTTACAAAAAGCATCGAATTGGATGCTGCCAGTCCAATGGCTTATAACGACCGGGGAAGTTGTTACCGCATGTTGGAAAATTATCCGAAAGCAATTGAAGATTACGAAGCGGCACTTCGGAAAAATCCAAATCTTGCCTTCGTATTGAACAATGTAGGGACCACTAAAAAGAAAATGAAAGATTATTCCGGTGCTTTGATTGCATTCAACAGAGCGATTTCAGTAGATGTCAATTTCTTTTTGGCTTACAATAATCGAGGAGTTACACTTCTTGAAAAAGGAAGTTTGGATGATGCCATCAAAGATTTTGAAAAAGCAATGCAAATCAACCCGAAATATGCACCTGCAGCTTCCAATTTATCCGGGATTTATTTCAAAAGAAAAGATTTTAAGAAAGCAGAAGAATTGGCTTCAAAAGCAATCAATATCGACCCGAACTACGCTTCTGCTTATGTAAACAGAGGAATGGCCCGTGAAATGCTTCGAAAAATGGAAGAAGCTTGCAGTGATTGGAAAAAAGCAAGTGATCTGGGATCAACAGAGGGAAAAACGTGTCATTCAGGAAACTGCAGCAATTAAAATCAAAACGATGAAAAAATTATTGACCCTAGTCGTTATTGGTTTAACGACAAATCTATTCGGACAAAATGTAGATTTCAAATCTGCAAACTTTAAAGACGACAAAGAAGGATTGAAGGCTGCAACTACTGCAATCGATAAAGGAGACGAGTTCTACAAGGTTGGAATGGAAGCTGTTTTCGCAGTCCAGGATTTTGGAACGAATTTCAAAAGCGCCTTGAAAGAATTTGAAAAAGCACAAAAATTCAATCCGAACAATGCACTGATCAATTATAAGATCGGAGTTTGTTACGCCAATTCAACAAACCCTGTCGCTTGTATCGAGTTCATCAAAAAAGCACAGACATTGGATCCGAAATGTGATCCTTTCCTGAATTTCTATTTAGGATATGCTTCTCAATTGGAAGGAAAATACGATGAAGCTTCCAAGTATTATACGACTTTTGAAACAGAATACAAGAAAGCGGATAACTTCATGAAGTTTGTGAATCAGCGCAAAAAGCAATGTGTGACGGCTAAAAAATTCGAAGCATCTCCCGTTCGTTGCTGGATAGACAATGTGCCTTCTTTAAATACGGATCGGGATGAAATCGCACCTTCCATATCAACGGATGGTTCAGAAATGATTCTAAGCTCCAATAGACCGAACAGTCACGAACCGAATGCATTGGGAGTTTATGATTATGATATTTACTCTTCTTCACTTTTGGATAACGGTTGGTCAACTCCTACCAAACTTACGGGACCGATTAACTCTAACAACGATGATATCTCCAATTGCCTTTCTTACGATGGTACGAAAATGTTATTGCATCGTGATGCAGGAGGACAAACAGATATTTATGAATCCAAACTGAAGGGAAATGAATGGTCAGATCCTAAAATCCTCAGCATATTCATTAGTACCGATAAAAACAATGAACGTTACGCTTCTTACAATGAAGATGGATGGAAAATCTATTTCAGCAGGGACAACGACGTACGTGAAACAGGTTCAGAAGTCATGTTCTCAGGAATGCAAAACAAAATGAAACAGGATTTCATGATTGCAACAATGCTTACAGGAGTGAATTCCAAATTCAATGATGGACCGATTTATATCCACATTGATGGCGAAAGCATGTTTATTGCATCAGAGGGACATGATGGAATGGGAGGATATGATATTTTCCTTTCCAAGAAAGTACAGGGGCAGTGGACAACACCGGTGAATATGGGATACCCCATCAACAGTCCATACGATGATTTCTTCTTCGCATCTACTGCAAATGGTAAATTTGCTTACATCTCTTCAAACAGAGCAGGTGGAAAAGGTGGATATGATATTTATAAAGTCACTTTCTGGGGACAAGAGAAGAAACCTATTCTGGAAACAGAAGATTACTTGCTTGCAAGTGTTGTAATGCCGATAAAAGATCACACGATTGAGAAATCTGTGGAGGTAAAGAAAAAAAGTTTGACCGTATTTAAAGGGATTACTATCGATGCGATATCAAGAAAACCGGTTGAGGCTCAAATCGACATCACTGATAACGCAACAGGAAAAGTAATTGAGACATTCACGACCAATTCGGCAACAGGGAAATTCATCATTACCTTGAATTCCGGGAAGAACTATGGTATCGCCGTAAAAGCTGACGGATACCTGTTCCATTCCGAGAATTTCGATATTCCGACGGGTGCTGATGACAACTTGGTGAACAAAGTGATTGAATTGAAAAACATTACAATCGGATCGAAGATCGCGCTTCGCAATATTTTCTTTGATGTGAATAAAGCAACACTTCGACCTGAATCGAATGCAGAAATGGAACGATTGGTCCAATTAATGAAAGATGTTCCGAAGTTGAAAATTGAGATTTCCGGACATACGGACAATACCGGTTCCGCAACTCTGAATGAAACGCTTTCACAACAACGTGCCGAAGCAGTTGTAGCTTACCTGACTCAAAAAGGAATCGCTGCAAACAGAATGGTTGCAAAAGGCTATGGTTCATCCAAACCGATTGCTTCCAATAACTCGGAAGACGGAAAACAACAAAATCGTAGAACGGAATTTGAGATTAAAGGGAATTAATACTAATTCATCAAAAAACAATAGGGCTGCGATTAATCGCAGCCCTATTGTTTTTT
>CBFGNC010000020.1:0-64033 GCA_965650135.1 uncultured Fluviicola sp. | reverse complement strand
AATTTACCCTCTGAAAGTAACTTGGCAGCATAATTGTTGGTAGAGTCCACCTCATGTAATTGGATAATTTGTTGACCAATCATGTTTTATTAACAAGTATTTGCATTTAACAATCACACAAATCAAGCTAATAAATGCTTAGATTTGTACTTACAAATTTACGAATGTATAAATTAAAAAACGACATAGATTCTAAAGTACTTTGTGACGCTATCGTTGAAGGTATGCAAGAAAACAAAGCGAAAGACATCGTTGTATTAGACCTACGAAACATTTCAAGTGCAGTTACAGACTTTTTTGTCATTTGCTCCGGTGAATCCAGCGTGCAAGTGGATGGTATTGCTTCTACAGTTACCAGACACACACGAAAAGAATTGCAAGAGAAACCTTGGCATCAGGAAGGTAAGACAACTTCTGAGTGGGTTTTATTGGACTATGTGAGCGTTGTTGCTCATATTTTCTACAAGGATGCAAGACATTTTTATGAATTGGAGGATTTATGGTCTGATGCTATCAGAACAGATATTCCAAATTTGAATTAACTCTATTATGGCTGAAAATAACAATCCATCAAACAAACCGAAGAAGAATCCTTATGCGATATACTGGATTTATGCAGTAATAGTCCTTGGAATTATCGTTGCGGCTTATTACAACGGATCTTCGGACACACAGTTGCGCAGCATTCAAACATTCTATTCATTGGCAGATTCAAGTATGATCGCTGATGTACGAATCGTGAATCGCCAACGTGTCGACTTCAAATTGAACGAAAAAGGCGAAAAATTCGTAAAAGCAAATCCGAAAGGGGAATTGAAATACCTGAAGGCTGCTCTTGAAAAGAAAAGCAATGGCTTCACCCAAAAAAGTGCTCCAGCTTTCTCTATTGACATTGTAGATGCCGGAAATTTCGAAACAAAACTGGATGAGATCAATGAGCGCCTGGTTGCCAAAGGAAAACCGGCTCTTTCGGCTCCACCGGTTGAAGAAGTGAATTACTTCAGTTCGATTATCGGGTTCCTTTTACCTATCCTGATCATCATTTTGATCTGGGTATTCGTTATGCGTCGTATGTCTGGCGGTGGCGGTGGCGCAGGAGGACAGATCTTCAACATCGGTAAATCACGTGCCCAGGTATACGAAAAAGGAAAATCCACCAACATCACTTTTAAGGATGTTGCCGGTTTGGAAGGTGCCAAAGAAGAAATTCAGGAGATTGTGGAATTCTTGAGAAGCCCGCAACGCTATACGGAACTTGGAGCGAAAATTCCAAAAGGTGCCTTATTGGTAGGCCCTCCGGGAACTGGTAAGACATTATTGGCAAAAGCTGTTGCCGGTGAAGCAAAAGTTCCGTTTTTCTCACTTTCAGGATCCGATTTCGTGGAAATGTTTGTTGGGGTCGGTGCATCTCGTGTACGTGACTTGTTCCGCCAGGCAAAAGAAAAAGCGCCTGCAATCATCTTCATTGATGAGATTGATGCGATCGGTCGTGCAAGAGGTAAAAACAATGGTTTCAACTCGAATGACGAGCGCGAGAATACATTGAACCAGTTATTGACAGAGATGGATGGTTTCGGAACAAACTCCGGGGTGATTATCCTGGCAGCAACGAACCGTGCAGATGTATTGGATGCAGCTTTGATGCGTGCAGGTCGTTTTGATCGTCAGATCTACGTAGATATGCCGGATTTGAATGAGCGCAAGGAAATTTTCCAGGTGCATTTGAAACCGTTGAAACTGGACAAAAACATGGATATTGATTTCTTGAGCAAACAAACACCTGGTTTCTCCGGAGCTGATATCGCGAACTTATGTAACGAAGCTGCCTTGATCGCCGCACGTAAAAACAAGAAGTTTGTTGAAAAACAAGATTTCCTGGATGCGGTCGACCGGATTATCGGCGGATTGGAAAAGAAAAATAAAATCATTACAAAAGGAGAAAAACGTGCAATTGCATTCCACGAAGCCGGTCACGCTACCACTTCCTGGTTATTGGAACATGCACATCCTTTGGTGAAAGTGACTATTGTACCGCGTGGACGCTCATTAGGTGCAGCTTGGTATTTGCCGGAAGAAAGACAAATCACCACTACAGAACAAATCCTGGATGATATGTGTTCCGCATTAGGTGGTCGTGCAGCGGAGCAATTGATGTTCGGACAGATTTCCACAGGTGCTTTGAGCGACTTGGAAAAAGTAACCAAACAAGCTTACGCAATGGTATCCATTTACGGACTGAATGACCGGGTCGGAAATATTTCATTCTACGATTCACAAGGTCGTGATTCCTTTACAAAACCGTATTCGGAGGATACAGCGCGTATCATTGACGAAGAGGCAAGTAAGTTGATTGAAGCACAATACCAGAGAGCATTGAAAATTCTTTCCGAAAACAAGGACAAGCTGACTGCTTTGGCAGACAAGCTTTTGGACAAAGAAGTTATTTTCAAAGAAGATCTGGAAGAGATATTCGGAAAAAGATTGTGGATTTCGGAAGAAGAAGAAAACAGAGCAGTGAATACTCCACCAAATGAAGATTCAGAGGTAAACTTCACTTCGGAGGACACAGCTACGAATGACCTTACAAATTCAGAGTCGAACATAATTAATCCGACTATTGAACCGTTGGATAACAGTGCAACGAACTCAGAAGAATAACTAACAGATAATAAAGATCCCGGAGTAATCATTTGCAATACTTCGGGATATTTTTTTAAGATGAAAGATGTATTGATACGCTCCGTTTTCGGGGCTTTATTTTTGATGGTAGTTTTCACTCCCTTTGTCTACGACGTACGGCATGGAGGAAATATCCTGAACTTGGTTTTCTACGTATTCACGATGTTGGGAACCCATGAGTTATTCGAAATGAGCAAGAAAAGCTCTTTCAAAAACGCCTTGAAATTACCGGCTCTTTTATTGGTGACCGCTTTCTTTATGCCGCTACTGATCCAGACTGCGACACAATTTTACCCCTTGCTTTTTAATCCGGTTTGGGACTTTATCATCCAGACACCACTCATTTTCATTCTTTGGGGAATTGTGATTCTCAGTATCCTGGTGATGAGTTATTGGATTTTCAAGAAGGAAAAAATTGATTTCGTCTTTAAGAATACCTTTCTTTTCAATTTCTTTTATCCGCTCTTACCCATGTGGGTTCTGGCCTGTGCATATACCTTCTCCAGCGGAGATACAAAACAATTGTTATTGATTGTCCTTTTACCGATTTATCTGAACGACACTTTGGCTTATGTATTCGGACGGTTATTCGGAAAGACGCCATTGATTCCAAGTGTTTCACCGAAAAAAACCCGTGGAGGATTCATCGGTGGAATGGTCGGAGCTGCTATCGTGATGCTGGCCATCCTTTATTTTGTAAACGAATTCACACAGGCAAATGCAATTGCTATTGTCGGAGTATCCGTTTTAGCAAGCATTTTATCCACACTCGGTGACTTATTCGAAAGTAAATTGAAACGTTCGATCAACATTAAAGATTCCGGAAATATTCTTCCGGGGCATGGTGGTATTCTGGATCGAATTGACGCGATGCTTTTTGTAGCTCCCGTTTTATATGTACTTTTGGCGCTCATCATCAGTTAATATCAGAACATGACACTTCACAGGGAAGGAACAACTACGATCATTATTGCAGTAATTATTTTGGGATTGATCCAATGGGGAAATTACTGGCTGTACACGAAAACAGACTGGCTTTGGTTATTCCTGTTATTGTCTGCCGGAGCATTGGTAATGCTTTATTTGGTGGTTCAATTTTTCAGGATTCCAAAACGCACCTTTTCATTCACTGATTCGGATATTTTATGTCCGGCGGATGGAAAAGTGGTCGTAATTGAAGAAGTGGAGGAAACAGAATACTTCAAAGACCGCCGGATCCAGGTTTCCATTTTCATGTCTCCCTTAAATGTACATGCCAATTACTTCCCAATCAGTGGATTGGTGAAATATGTGAAATACCATAAAGGATTGTTTTTGGTTGCCTGGCATCCGAAAAGTTCTACAGATAATGAACGAAGTACGGTAGTGGTTCAGCATTCATCCGGGCAGGAAGTCCTGTTCAGACAAATTGCAGGAGCGGTTGCCAGAAGAATCTGTTATTATACAAAAGAAGGGCAGATCGCGGAAACAGGACAAGAATTTGGTTTCATCAAATTCGGGTCGCGCGTGGATGTATTTTTACCTCTTGGCACGAAATTAGATGTTAAAATCGACCAGGATGTTAAAGCTAAGTTAACGAAGCTTGGCTCATTCTAATATTAATTGTATTTTTAAGCAAATTAAAACGTTGTATCATGAAAAAAGCATTTGTTGCATTGACATTATTGATGTTCGTAGGTTCTGTAAGCGCTACAGTATACGCTGCATCTAACAATACACCGGTTTCTATCGTTAAACATGACGATAAAAAAGGTAAGAAGAAAAAAAGCAAAAAAGGTACTTGCACTGGTGAAAAATCAGGAGGTACTTGCTGCCAAAAGAAAGCTGCTTAAGACATTAAATGAAATAAAAAACCCCGTAGCGAATGTGAATTCTGCTACGGGGTTTTTTGTGTCCAATAACAACTTATTTTCAGAGTTTAGTCCGTACTTCTCATCCAGGTCTGCGTTCGGTAAAAGGGTCCGACATATCCTCTTACATGTAACTTGGTGAAATCATCGCGATCGATCCAGATTGCACAAGTATAAACTTTTCCGTTTTCAGGATCCACGATCGTACCGTCTTCCCATTCTCCACCATCCCATTTCAATCCACGGACAATCTGCAAACCAACCAAGGGTTGATCTTTACGGTCATCCGTACATTTCTTACATTTCGGATTGTCTTCTCTTCCTTCACGTGGATACAGGTAAGTGATTTTACCATACAGCTTTTCATCCTTCTTGTAAAGCTCCACTTTAGATTTTTTCTTCCCTGTCTTATCGTCAATTGTAACCCAGACTCCCAAACACGATTGTGCTTTGGCAACTACAAAAAACAACAAAAATAACGATGTGGTGATCCATTTCATAGTTTCGAATTTTACCCCAATATAGTACTTTTTATTATGATTGCATAGGAAGTTATGCGCTGCATTGCAATTCTAATGGGATTTTAATGCCTATCTCGGACGTGTGCGGAATATATCGAGAGATGGACAGATTAGCTTTTCACAATCTCCACAAAATTCCGAATCATCTTTAAACCCATTGGTGTCAAAATACTTTCCGGGTGAAATTGGACTGCATAGATTTTTCTTTCCGCAATTTCCATCGACATCAATACTTCACTTTCCGAAGTTGCTGTTGGAACATTAGGAGAATTCTCATTCAACTTTACGGCCCAAGAATGATACAAGCCTACCTCAAAACGCTCGGGGACTCCCGTGTAAAAAAGCGAATCGGTTTTAATCAACTGGATCTCTTCAGCCAATCCGTGTTTCACCACTTCCTGGTTGTACAAAGTATCTCCTGCATGAATTGCCAATGCTTGCATTCCCAGGCAAACCCCTAGAATCGGGATTCGTTTTTCAAATGCTGCGTCCACCACTTCCATCAATTTTCCTGCTTGAGGAGGTAAACCCGGCCCCGGAGAAAGAACAACAGCCTGGTAATTCGAAAGAGACAAACAATCCACATCCAAGTTGGTAAGCACATCAACGGTCACATCGCACTGTTCCAGATAATGAACAATGTTATAGGTAAAGGAATCGAAGTTATCTACTAATAAAAACCGCATGTGCACCAAATTTAGTAAACTTGCAAAAAAGAAGCGATGAAAAAAGCAATTCAAATTCCGGGAGCACCTGCTCCGATCGGACCATATAGTCAGGCAATTGTTAGTGGAGACACTGTTTATGTGAGCGGTCAGATTCCAATGAATCCCTTTACGGGCGAATTGGAAGTTGCATCCATTGAAGAAGCTACCCATCGCATCCTGAAAAACATTGAAACACTATTGAAAGAAGCCGGGATGACATTGAACAATGTTGTAAAATGCAGCGTTTTTATGATAGACTTAGGACAATTTCCCGAGATGAATGCCGTTTATGGATCATACTTTCAGGACGTGCCTCCGGCGAGGGAAACCGTACAAGTTTCCAAATTGCCGATGAACGTACCGATCGAGATTTCTTGTATTGCCGTAAAATAATTTAAATACACAACCATTATTGTGACTCATCCTGCTCCAAAAATTGCTGTTATCATAGTCAACTACAATGTTGTCTTTTTCCTGGAGCAATGCCTCAATTCTGTTTCTGAAGCAATGAAACAGGAACCTGCAGAAGTTTGGGTCGTCGATAATAATTCCGTCGATGGTTCTGTTGAAATGGTCCGGGAGAAATTTCCATGGGTTCACATCATCGCCAATAAAGACAATAAAGGGTTTTCCAAAGCAAATAACCAGGCGATGGAAATCTCCCAATGCGATTACCAACTGCTTTTGAATCCGGATACGGTCATTGAAGAAGATACGCTTTTCAAAGTGGTCAAATACATGGACGAACATCCGAAAGTAGGTGGATTGGGAGTCCGGATGGTGGACGGGAAAGGAGTTTTCCTCCCCGAATCGAAAAGAGGATTGCCAACTCCTGCAGTTGCGTTCTACAAAATCTTCGGTATTTCACGCATCTTTCCGAAATCCAAACTCTTCGGGAAATACCACTTGGGTTATTTATCCGAATTCGAAACCAATGAGATAGAAATTCTTTCCGGTGCATTCATGCTCATGCGGAAGGAAGCGTTAGATAAGGTTGGTTTGCTGGACGAAGCATTTTTCATGTATGGCGAAGACATCGATCTTTCCTACCGGATTATAAAGGGAGGTTACACCAATGTGTATTTCCCCGAAACGCGAATCATTCATTACAAAGGAGAAAGCACCAAAAAAAGTTCGGTAAACTACGTGTTCGTTTTTTACCGCGCGATGGTCATTTTTGCCCGGAAGCACTTTTCTCAAAAGAATGCACGCCTGTTTTCATTCCTGATCAATTCCGCCATTTATTTCAGGGCCGGATTGGCAATTGGGATGCGCTTCATCCGGAAGATCACGCTTCCTGTTTTTGATACCTTGTACCTGTTACTGGGATTATTTGCGTTGACGAATTACTGGCAGCAGGCTCAAATTGATTTTCCCGAACAGAGTACCAGTATTCTGATCCTGTTCTACACATTTATCTGGATGTCTTCTGTGGCGCTGCAAGGCGGATACGATCAGCCTATCACATTCAAGAAGTTCTTTTTGGGTGGAACTGTCGGAACTGCATTCATTTTGATACTGTATGCACTCTTTCCAAAGGAATGGCAATTTTCACGACTTTTTATCCTTCTCGGTGCCCTTTGGATTATTGCGTATTATATTCTTTCGCGATCTATCCTGCATTTGGCAATTGGAAAACGGTTTACGATCAATGGCCGCAAACACGCCAATTTCGCCATTATCGGTTCACCCGAAGAATTTGAACGCGTTTCACACTTATTGCATCAGACACAACCCAAAATAGCGCAGATCATTCCCGTTTCGCTCGACGAAGAGCATGGAAAAGATGCCTTGGGTTCCATCAACCAATTGGAACAAATTGTACGTGTCCACGCGATTGACGAAATCATTTTTTGTGCGAAAGATCTAAGTGCCGCTGAAATTATCCATTGGATGACCGCCATTCCGGATGGTTCGGTTGATTATAAAATTGCACAACCCGACAGTCAATACCTGATCGGATCAAATTCCATTGAAACTGCGGGTGATTTATACATCCTGGAAATCAATGCGATCAGTCAGCCTGCAAAAAGACGCCAAAAAAGATTGTTTGATTTCATCGTTGGGTTGGTTCTTCTGCTCACTTCTCCACTGATTTGCTGGTTTTACAAAAACAAGTTCCAATTCCTGGGAAATGTTTTCAAATTGATCAGTGGAAGAAAAACGCTTGTTTCATACAACGAGCAAAGTAACTTATCCAACAAGCAATTACCCAAAATCAAGAAGGGAATCCTCACTCCAACCGACCATTTAAGCGGCTTGGACGAAAATCTTAAATCCAAACTGGATTTGCTGTATGCACGCGAATATTCGGTCTTCCGTGACATTCAGATTTTATGGAAAGCCTGGAAAAAATTGGATCAATAGAAACCATTGGTGAAAATCCTATTTTTTCCGTTATTTTTGTACAAAATTAATCGAGAATTCTTAGTCGTTATATGGCACAAATTGAAATTCGTCTTCCAAAAATGGGAGAAAGCGTTACAGAAGCTACCATTACCAATTGGTTAAAAGAAGTTGGTGATTCCGTAGCAATGGATGAACCTTTGGTAGAAGTTGCAACTGATAAAGTTGATAACGAATTACCTTCAGAAGCTGCTGGAGTTTTGGTTCAAAAATTATTTGAAAAGGATCAGGTTGCTCAAGTTGGTGATGTAATTGCGATTATCTCTACAGATGGAGATGCTGCACCGGTTGCGTCAAAAGCTGAACCTGCTGCGGTAGCGGCTGTTGCTGATACAGTAACCCAGGCACAAGCAGTTGTTTCAAACGGAGGAGTTACTCTTGAGAAAAGCAGTGGAAATGGAAAATTCATTTCTCCGCTTGTAAGAAGCATCGCACAAAAAGAAAATATTTCCATGTCAGAGATTGACACCCTTAGCGGAACTGGTATGGGCGGAAGAGTGACAAAAAAAGACATCCTTTCATACATTGAAACACGTGGAGACGGAGCTGCGGCAACAACTGCTGCTCAACCGAAACCTGCTGTTTCTGCACCGGCTGCATCAAACGGGGCTGCTCCTGCGGTTGTCTCAGGTGGATCTTCGTTCTTGGGTAACATCAAGGAACCGGTTGTTCTTGCCAATCCTGGAGATGAGATTATCGAGATGGACCGTATGCGTAAGCTGATCGCCGAGCACATGGTGATGTCCAAACACGTTTCTCCTCACGTAACTTCTTTTGTTGAAGCAGATGTTACGAATATCGTAAACTGGAGAAACAAAATGAAGAAGGAATTTGAAAAACGCGAAGGTGAAAACCTGACGTTCACTCCTATCTTCATGGAAGCGATCGTGAAAGCAATCAAGGATTTCCCAATGGTGAATGTTTCCCTTTCAGGAACTCAGATCATCAAACGCAAGGATATCAATATCGGGATGGCAACGGCACTTCCTTCAGGAAACCTGATTGTTCCTGTTATCAAGAATGCAGACCGCATGAACCTGACAGGAATTGCAAAATCCGTAAACGAATTGGCAAGAGCTGCACGCGACAACAAATTGAAGCCGGAAGATATCCAAGGCGGAACATATACTGTAACGAACGTGGGAACATTTGGAAACGTGATGGGAACTCCTATCATCAACCAACCACAAGTTGCGATTCTTGCTTTAGGAGCAATCCGCAAAATGCCTGCAGTTATTGAAACACCGGAAGGAGACTTTATTGGTATCCGTCACAAAATGTTCTTATCCCATTCTTATGACCACCGCGTAGTTGATGGTTCTTTGGGAGGTCAGTTTGTAAAACGGGTAGCCGACTATTTGGAACAATTTGATATCAATAGAGAATTTTAATGATATTAGTTGTAACTAAAAAATAAAAAACGCGTAAGACCCACCAACTTAAACTGAAAGAGGTGGGTCTTTCTTAATTTATACTACAATGAAATTACTGAAATCTACTATTTTACTAACTCTCTTGTGTCCGTTCTTGTCCTTTGGACAATATGATACCAAGCGCGTTATGGAATTGATTAACAGCGGTTCGGAATCCGAACTGGTAATGGAAAGTGCAATCATGATCCAGGAAGGCTATTATTACCAAGCCGGAATGATCGTTGACAAATTACTTGAATTCCAACCAACGAGTTCTAACTACAATTACCGCCGTGGATTTATCTATTTGGAAATGGCTACGGATTTCGTAAAGGCCACTCCTTACCTGGAAAAAGCGGTATTGAAAACGGACAAAAAATACGATCCGTTCAATACCAAAGAAACAGCAGCTCCTGTTGATTCTTATTTCGAAATGGGAAAATGCTACCATGCGGCAGGAAACATTGATAAAGCGGAAGAGTTTTACAACAAGTTCCTCACCAATTCAATTGCAAAATCAAACAACGTATTCTTTGCAAAGCTGTATTTGGAGCAATGTAAAATCGCACGTGCCGAAATGGCCAAACCTAAAAATGTTTATTTGAAAAACATGGGAAGTTCGGTGAATACCGCTAACCCGGAATTTTCTCCGGTGATTTCATTGGATGGTTCTGCCTTGTATTACACTTCCAGAAGAAGATGGCCTACGGGAGCATCCGACAAAGGATTAGACCCAAGAAATAACCAGTACCCGGAAGATATTTATGTTTCATACCGCGATTTCGATTCGACCTGGATGGACCCGATCAAATTAGAGTTCTGTGACTCCTTGCAAAATGAAGCAACTTTAGCGGTAAGCCCGGATGAGCGACGCGTGTATGTATACCAGGACACCAAAGGAAACGGGGACATCTTCTATTCCGATTTCTCTACCAATAAATTCCAATTGGTCACTCACCTGGATGATAAGAAAATCAATACCAACGATTGGGAAACTCATGCTACGGTCACTCCTGACGGACAACGGATGTATTTCGTATCGAACCGCAAAGGTGGTTACGGAGGGCGTGATATCTATTACAGTATCAAACAAAAAGACGGTTCTTGGGGAGATCCTGTAAATGCAGGACCAAACATCAACGGGCCGATGGAAGAAGAATCTCCATTCGTTTCTATCGATAACAGCACCCTTTACTTTTCAAGCAATGGAAATAAAAGTATGGGGGGGTTTGACATCTTCATGTCTACAATTGACAGTAAAGGTCAATGGGGACCGGCAATGAATTTAGGTTCCCCTATCAACTCCACGTGTGATGATATTTTCTACACCACTACAGTTGACGGTTTGACCGGATACATGACTTCTCTTCGTGCTGACGGTAAAGGAGAAAAAGATATCTACGAGATCAAGAACAACTATTTAGGGGTGAAAAATATCGCTGTATTGAACGGGAAAATCAACGTGATCGGAAACAAACCGCTTCCGGAAGATGTATCCGTAACATTGAGATGTCTGAATTGCGACAACCCGTATGACCGTAAATTATTCCCTCGTTTGCGTGATGGAGTATTCATGAATGCTTTGGAACCTTGTAAAGAATACGACTTGACATTCTCTTACGAAAAAGACGGGAAAAAGAACTTCTATAACGAGAAATTCAAAACCGAATGTAACAAGGAATACTCGGAAGTTTACCGCGAATTCTGGTTGGATCTCGACAAGCAAATGATGGTGAAACCTTACTACGTAGTTGGAACAATTACGGATAGTAAGACGAAAGAAAAACTGACGGGTGTTGCAATCAGCCTGGTGAACAAGAAAACAGGAGAAAAACTGTCCCAATCTTCAACGAATACTGCCGGAGCTTACAAGACCGACACACTTGGTGGTATGAAGAAAGGTGACAACGTAGAATTTGCCTTGACATTGGAAAAAGCAGGATATGTGACAATGACATACGATTCTCCTATCACCTTAGATGACAATTCTGAAATCCGAATCGACCGGTCATTGGCTAAAAATGAAGTGGGAACAGACATCGGTTTGAACGTGAATCCAATTTACTTTGATTACAACAAATGGGATATCCGCCCGGATGCTGCGAAAGAATTGGATAAGATTGTCGATATCATGAAGAAAAATCCGGGAATCAATATCGAATTGGGTTCTCACACGGATAGCCGTGGTAAGGACGAATACAATATCAAATTATCCGATCAACGTGCAAAAGCTTCTGCCCGCTATATCGTCTCCAAAGGAATCGCTGCTAACAGGATTTCCGGAAAAGGATATGGTGAAACGAAACTGAAAGTATCTGATGCTCAAATCAACAACATGCCAAGCTGGGATGAGAAAGAAAAAGGACATCAGTTGAATCGTAGAACTGAGTTCATTATTGTGAAATAAGAAAATAGATTATTTTATATAAAGCCGGTTATCGAAAGAGAAGCCGGTTTTTTTTTGTATCAATTATTTAATGGAGAATGTAAAATGGAGAATTGAAAAGATGGGATTTTCATCCTGGTAATGAACAGGTATCTGCCTTAAAAAGTATTTTCTTCCTTTTCAATTTTACATTTTCAATTATCAATTATCAAACTTCCCCACATTTTCCCCATCTTTGAGGTATAACTTTTTGCATTATGAATTTATCACTCACTCGGAATTTTGTCATGCTGGACTTGGAAACAACAGGACTGGATGTAGCGAAAGACCGAATCATTGAAATTGCTTTGATTAAAATCACTCCAAGCGGAGAACAGAGTGAATATTGCAAACGCGTTAATCCTACGATTCCGATTACGGCTGAATCGGCTCAAATTACCGGGATTACGGACGAAATGGTTGCCGGAGAACCTACTTTCGGGGAATTGGCAGACGAGATCGCTGCATTCATCGATGATGCAGACCTGGGAGGATACAACTCAAACAAGTTCGATATTCCCGTTTTAGCGGAAGAGTTCCTTCGGATCGGTCACGGGTTCAAGATCAATGAGCGCCGGTTCATCGATGTTCAGAATATCTTTCACAAGATGGAACAACGCACCTTGGCGGCAGCTTACCAGTTCTATTGCAAAGGATCGATGGAAAATGCACACAACGCCTTATACGATACACAAGTTACCCTCGACGTGTTCAAAGCACAATTGGAGCGCTATCCGGATCTGGCTAGATCCATTCCCGAACTGTCCGACTTTTCCCGTCAGGGAAACCAGGAATGGCATGATTTCGCAGGAAGATTGGGAAAAACAAAAGACGGCCAGGTGACTTATAACTTTGGAAAGCACAGGGGAAAAACGGTCGAAGAAGTTGCAGAATCCGAACCGGGATATTTTGGCTGGATGATGGATGCAGACTTCCCCCTATTCACCAAACAACTGCTGCGTGAAGAAATGGAACGCATCAAGCAGAAGCGTCGTGAAAAACGCGAAGGCGAAAACTCCGGTTTAAGTATAGAGGACAAATTGGCGGCGCTTCAGAATAAATTTAAAAAGTAATTCAATGGATAATTGAAAATCTAAAATTGAAAAGAGGGGAAAGTGTTGCTTCACTGACATCACTTCTTTAACTATTCAAACTTACTTTTCAATTCTCAATTGTCCATTTTCAATTTAAAAAAATGAAAATCATTTGTATCGGGAGAAACTATGCAGATCACGCAAAAGAATTGAATAATCCGCTTCCCAGCGAACCCGTTTTTTTTATGAAACCGGATACGGCCTATCTGCCTGCAGGAAACGATTTTTATATTCCTGACTTTACGAAAGACCTGCACTACGAATGTGAGGTCGTCGTGAAAATCAAAAAAGTGGGAAAAAACATCCAGGAGAAATTTGCCAAGGATTACTACGATGAAATCTCATTGGGAATCGACTTCACAGCGCGCGATTTACAGGAACAATGCAAAGCAAAAAGCCTTCCGTGGGAAAAAGCGAAAGCATTTGATAACAGCGCCCCGATGGGAACGCACTTCATCCCGGTCAATTCCGTGAACCTGGCTGATTTCCATTTCAGCTTGAATAAAAACGGGGAAACCGTTCAGAAAGGACATTCAGCAGACATGATTTTCTCCATTGACCGGATCATTGCATTTGTTTCCCAATACGTTACCCTCAAAACAGGCGATCTGATCTTCACCGGAACTCCGGCTGGAGTGGGTCCGGTAGCAATCGGAGATCACCTGGAGGCGTTCATCGGAGAAGAGAAAATTCTGGATTTGCGGGTGAAGTAGAATAAAAGAAGGAGCTAACTTCCGTTAACTCCCTTATCGTGTGCGCAAGTCAGTTCAAAAGCTGAACCGCATTATTTAGTATTTCGACTATCGATCCAGGCGGGGTTTGAAAGATGGCTCAGATTAGCTACTTTATCACCGTGGGCAGTTACTAACTCCCCCCTTCCCGTTTCCGGATCTATTAAATCTCTTCTAAACCAATTGGCCTTCCTCTCGTTCAGTGGTTTATTTGCTTCTGAAGGTGGACAAATATGCTCTGCTACAGCTTCTCCTAAAACTTTCATGAGAGGGAATTTTGTTACGTCAGACATATCGATTTTAGATAGTTCTTCGTTTGATAGTTGATGTATCCAATCTGCCATTTCATGAGGTACCGACTCTAATGATAAGTCGGGTAATTTTTTTATAGCTTCCTCGTCAAGAGACAATTGATACCTTCTGAAATCAAGACCGTCCAAAAGCGGACTGCGCAACATATCCACCTGCATTTCGCTTGCGTCTTTGCTTGCTTCATCCATTACATAGTTTAACCAAAACAAAGCATCTGGCCCTTTGGGATTCTCAACATCCTTTGCATCAACAAACCGGAATAATGTGGATGTACCAAAACTGAAAACCGCTAACTCATTTATATGATATTTCCCTTTTCCATTGTAAACAACAGCTTCCAGCACGGCTGCACCAACCGGATTGTTATAACTCGTGGTACCTCCGTCAACAAATCGTTCAAAAGGAGCAAAGTACGTTGGGGCCGACATTGTTGCTTCCATAACGCCTCGTAGCAAAACATCCTGGTACGTTCCTTTTGTTTCGTTTCCAACTTTAAAGCACGTAAAAAAAGTTTCTTCACCTGCAGAAATATCTTTTGAAGTAAAAAGCATGTCCAAGCCCGATTCATCGTTTGCATTTTTGAGGGTATCGTCTCCCACTATTGTTTTTAATAGCTTTCGATAATTTATTTTGTCGAATGCAGGCGGGTTATAAAACCTGCTTGCCAGAAGGCTTCTGGATGTAAATACTTTAGATACCAATTGTTCGTATAAAGATTCAATTTCCACCGCAGTCTTTTTCTTGGTAATCAGACCACCGATAATTGCTCCTGTTGAAGTTCCTGCAATCATATCCGCCCATTCGTAAATAGGAGATCCTGCCAGCTCTTCCAGCTTTTTTAATAACTGAATGGTAAATATGCCTCGCATTCCACCACCGTCAATACTTATAATGATTTTTTTATTTGCTCCGATATTTAAATTTTCACGAGCGATCTCTCTTTTTGATTTTGTCTCCATGTTCGCAGAATTTTAGAATTTATAGCTAAATGATAATAGATATTTGATGGTATTTCGAAAATTATACATTGTGAATAGTTTCGTTTCCAAATTAATGATGTGCGAATCACGCATTTTTTTCGGAAAACATCAAGCGTATAAATACGGTATTTTATTTTGCGGGAAACCGCAATTTTCAGATTGAGAATAAATGATTAGAAAAGAAAAATGAGAAGCTTCATAGTCATACCGTTCCTCATTCCTTTTTATATGCAATTCGATTCAAAATAGAACCGGATAAATACTTCTATACTTTATCCCCAACGTGATTCGAGTTCTGTTAAATCATTATTTAAAAGAGCGTTAAAGGCATCTCTCATATCTTTCTCTGTTTGGTTAAGACGCTCACTAAGATAATCAGGTTCAAAAATCTCTACAGACTTAAACCATTTACGCTTAGTAATCATTTTGGGACGTTTATAAAAGATATAGAATTGATTTGGTTCAATAATGGATATGGCCAGTCCATGATTAGAATTTGTATTAACTAATTCTAATGAAGGGGAATAGCAGATACTGGATTCATCAGCAGCAGTTTGTTCATTTAACATATCCAGCCATGGGAATTCATTTAAAACCTGAATAAAATCTTCTTTACTAATAAATCCTTTTTCGAGAATATTCGGATTTAGGGGTTCGCAGATAGTATATTTAAACATCACTCTAAAGATTAAGGGGTTAATAGAGTAAAAATAAGAATAAAACAAACAGGAGATAACTTCCGTTATCTCCCTTCTCGTTGTGCACAATTCGGTCCGGAACGAGAACCGGAAATAGATTATAGATTTTCATTACCTATTCGTTTCAAAGGTCTTTATTCGATTTTTTATGAGAATTTTGGTATTTTAGTTTTACTTGAATGATCTTTAGGAAACAAGAGCTTTCTTCATGATAAATTTACTTTATGGAACAAAAAGAACCACTATCTGAGTTAATGATCAAAATTTTCGGTCCTGCGGCTGATCAAATTGGAAAAACACTTTCTGATCAAATACAAGCCGTCAGATTTCGTCTTTCATTAGGGATTCTTGAAAGAGCAAAAGCTAGAGCCGAAAAACATAATATTCCAATAAAGAATATTCCTATTAAAGTAATTATACCACTTTTAGAAGGCGCCTCATTAGAGGAGGATGAATCAATGAGAGATTTGTGGGTTAATATGCTTGTAAATATGTTGAATATAGAAGAAAATTTTAATCAACATATTTTCCCTTCTATATTAAGTCAAATTTCCAAAGAGGATTATGAAGAATTGTTATCACTTAAGGAGAATGAGGATTTACTAACATCAAAAAGGGAAAAATTGGATAAGTTAAGAGAAAGTGAAACTACAGAATCAGGTTATCATTCTTCGAGCGATGAATACCGAATTTTATTCAAAGAATATGACGAGAATCAGCAAAGTGGATTTTATGTTAGTATCGATTCCAGCGATAATCTAGAAAGGTTGAAACTTATAAAACAAACTCCACCAAAAATATACATACCTGAACTCTTGATTGGGGGGAATCATGATGTGAGTTTCGGTGGTCTTATGGAAAAATACTATACGATAGAAGCAGAATATGATATAGAAGATTTCGGGTTCAGAATTACCGAATTGGGCAAGAAATTTCTAGCCGTATGCTCATCAAAACTTGATGAAGGTAAATAATTATCATGGAGTCAAATCACGAACGCATTCGACTTGTCGGCATAAACTTCTCGTCCAGTCCTAACAAAATAAAAAAGGAGATAACTTCCGTTATCTCCCTCGTTGTGCGCATGACTGGACTCGAACCAGCACATCCATAGGAAACCACCCCCTCAAGATGGCGTGTCTACCAATTTCACCACATGCGCGGTATTGCGTTCTAAACGCTTGCGAATATAGCGCTTTTCAAGCTTTAGTCTATTTCAAATCCTAAAAAAGGTTGTGATTTTCAATAGTAAAAAAAATTAAGCACTCGTAATCGATGTTTTTTCGTAGATCTTAACTAAGCATTGAAAACAAAAGTTATGTCCAAAGCAGCAAAGGTTCGGAAGAAACATATGCAATAATTCAGTTCGATGAACGAAGTATTTCATGGAAATACAATTCTACACTCCAAAACAATATGTGGGAACGGTGGCGTACAGACAAAAGTTCTAGCGAGAACTTCGTTGGTAAGTTTAGTCATGCGTAAAAAAGATGCCGACTTTTTGTGGAAGGAAGAATGGCGGAAAAATTTACCAACCATTTCATCTTTCTACCCGTTTTCAAAAGAAATATAAGTTATAATGAAACCAGCCGCGTTGATTTTATTTTTAATCACTTTTGTGCTCTCCGTAGTAACACATGCACAAGCCATTTACGGGATAACAGACGATAAAAATGTAGTGAAAATTTCTGCGGACGCATGTTCCTCTGAAGTCATCTTAAACGCAGAAGACCTGAATCCGGATCCGGGCACACCTATTTCGGATATTGCCTGGGAACAAGGTGTACTATACTGTTCACTCAGCTCCAGCATTTGTTCCATTAATCCTGAAAATGGTTCTGTGAAATTGGTCAGCGCAACAATGCTTGATATAAATGGACTTGCCGGTGATGAGAACGGTCATCTTTATATAGCGGGTTCACAACTATCCAAATACACCATTTTTACCAACACCCTGGAAGTGATCGGCTCGTTATATCCATACTATACCTCCGGCGATGTAGAATATGTAAACGGGATCCTTTATATTACAGCGCATGATAATGGAGGGAGTTATTTGTTAAAGGTGCAGACGAACCCATTCTCCTTTTCAGTTTTCACAAGCATTCCTAATTCTTCCTACGGCCTGGTAAAATCACCACAGAATCCTGGAGAGCTCTACGTTACAGATTTAACGAACATCTATTCTATTAATCTTAGCAACGGATTCGTTCTTCCTGTTTGTAACTCAGTTTTCGGGATATACGGTCTTACTTCCGGTCCGGAAGATTTGATACCACCTGAATATATCGCTGAATTTCCAAACATATTCTCGCCAAACGGAGACCAAAAAAATGATTTGTTTACCTGGGGTACCGGAAATAAAGAAGGGTCGATAACTATTGTGAACCGATGGGGAAATACTGTTTTCCACTCTGATCTGCCTTTTTCATGGGACGGAAAAACCTCTGACGGTAAGGAATGTACTGAAGGAGTATACTATTATCTTTTCGAGAGTGAGTCCGAATCGAAATCGGGAACACTCCATCTACTAAGATGATTTTCAAGAATTTGGATTTAATTTCCGGTTCGAACTTTGAATTGTTATGACTTTTATACTTTAGGTCAACTTCACTTTCAAATCACCGGTAGCGAATCCGGATCGATGATTCCATGTTGTATCGCGTAAATTACCAGCCCGGCCAGATTCTTTGCTCCGGTTTTCGCAAAAATGTTGTTCTTGTGTCCTTCGACTGTGCTTTGAGACAGGAATAGCAAGTCTGCTATTTCTTTGGCCGTTTTCTGCTGACAGATTAGCTGAACGATCTCCATTTCACGGGTTGATAAGGTATGATCCATATCTACTGGAGGAGAAGGTGCCTTATGAGACAGTTGTTCGCGAAGGACCTCCATCTGTTCTTCGGTAAAATAGTATCCTTGTGCGTGTACCTTACGGATTAACTCCACGAGTTGCAACGGCGATATCCCTTTAGGAAAAAATGCTGCTACACCTGTTTTGACCATGAATCCTATGAACGCGCTTTTGTAGTGTGAGGAGATGACCATCACGCGGATTGATGGATATTCGAGTTTTAGAATCTGGGTAATTTCGATTCCATTCAAGGCTTTCATCTTCAGGTCTACCAGCAATAAGTCGGGAAGTAAATCGCATTCCCGCAGGGCAGCAAGCAATTCTTCCCCGCTTTCGGTAGTCAGTTGCACTGTAATACCGGGTTGGGAACCTATGAAGTCCCGTAAGAGATTCAGTACCAAGAGATCATCATCGGTAATTGCAATTCTAATTTGATCTGTCATGGTTTGCTTTTATGGAATGAGAGAGAATAAATAATGCTGATGTACCCATTTCGTTTTCAGAACGCAAACGGTAATTCCCGCCGAGATAATGCATTCGCATTTCGATGTTCTTCAATCCCAAACCGGCAGTGGCAGCTGCAGTATCGAATCCTTTTCCGTTGTCGCGGATGCTGAATGAAAATCCACGCTCGGAATGACGGTAATGTACCTGAATGGTAGTGGCCTTGGCATGTTTCACAATGTTGGATACCCACTCCTGCACGACGCGCATGAACTGTATCTTCACGTGATTGGGTAGATCGGGAACGTGGCGTACATCGCACCGGAAGTCAATAGTCATAACCTGTTTCCAGGGTGCAAGGACTTCACAGACCAGATCCGCCAGTGAAAGGTGTTCGGACATTGGTGGTGACAAGTCATGTGATACGCGCCGCGCTATGGAAATACAATCGGTCAACAGTTCATCAAGAACCGTCTGACTATCCCTGGACATATTCTGGAGCTGCGCAACAAGTAGCTTTCCTATCAGCTCGTCATGGAGATCAGATGCAATCCGATCACGCTCCCGTTCCTGTATAACAATGCTGTTTTCAAGCAAACCCTTCTCATACTGTAGTTTATCGCTAGCTTCTTTAAGACGGGTGTGGATCATACGTCGCACACTGACGTATACGAACAGGATCAGAAAGCCGACGAGTACAACAACAAAAAGCACTGCTATCGTGATCCAGTTGGCAATTACGCCGGAGTCCTGCCATTTTTCCATAATGTAAGAATAAGGTAACTGTAAAAGAACAAGGTAATAAAGAGATAGGCAAACCAGAAGAGCAGAGAGAGACCCGAATCTTCATTAACCAAAAAGTTCAGCGGAATCGAAAACAGCAGCTTCATCGAAAAATAGAAGAGTACTACTGCATTGAATGAGAAGCGCTGCCAGTTCATCTGTTCGGGATATTTCAGGCTGTACATAAATTGTAGAAGTGCAAAGATAACGATGAAGAACGCTTCAAGTATGCCGGTGTAAGTTTGCATATCTCCTATCGGAAGCATCCGGATTTCCTGGACTTCACGTGCAAAAAAGACAACGAAAACCACCAGTGCAAGTACCATAAACGGTATGATCTTCTTACTGAGCCACATGGAATAAATACCCAGGAATAACAAGAGTTCAGCGAAGTTCATAAATGGGATCACGATTAAGTTACTGCTTCCATTCCAGCTGATGATCCGGCTTGCAATATCAATGCATAATTCGAACAGAAGGTATCCCACGAGGATGCGGTAAGGATTTTCGAGCGAAGCAAAACGAAGACAACCTATCATAGCCCCGATGAACAAAGCCACCGGGGAAAGCCAAGTCAGGTAATCCAGCAACTCATAAAATCCCATTAACGACTTGCGAGAGAATACATGAGTAAGTAGAAAGCTGGCATTTCCACAACCTTGAATGGGGGAACCGGTCGTACAAGATCGTAATACGTATTGTGAACGACATTCCCATTCTTAGCAGTATATGTATCCTTACATACAATGACCAAATCCGGTGTACAACCTTGATCAGTAATAACGAGTGCGAAGCGGGCTGAGTAGTCTGCGATATTTTGACCCAAATCATCCTTCCGTATTTTCCATGCCTGAAAAATTGGTTTTTCATCCCTGCACATTTCATCGATCCAGTTCTGGTAATTGAGATCCCAGTTAGCTATACGTCGTGCAGCTTCGGGTTCATCGAGTTGATCTGAAACTACATTTGAATCCGGCGAACCATAGTTTGCATAAATATCAAAAATAGGCCATTCTTCACTTGGAGGATACGAATCGGATAAGAGGGTTGCTTTGTTGTCTTTTGCGCTATCGATGAGGAAAAACATCAACAATTCGTTGTCATCAAGCCCCAGATAAACATGAACGAATTCTCCGGTGATCTGAGCAATGAATTCTTTAGGGATATCGAATCCCAGGCAGTCTTTAAATTTTTCTTTAAGCGTGTCGACATGATCCAGCGCACTATTCCAATTAAGAATGGATTGGCTGAATTTAGTCAGGATAGTGGGACTAGTGTCACCCACAGATAATGTAGAGGTATTCATAGTTATTGCTTTTTAAAGATTAAAAGGGTCGATCTTCAAGACGAACGAATAGCGGGTCAAGTGTACTGAATGTACTTTGGATGCAGTAAATGTAGTCTATCATTTCGGGTAATCCCCGTATTGTTTTCTTGCTTCAAAATAGGAATATTTTTTCAATTGGTTGTGCTTTCAGTAAAATCGGTGCAAGGTTTATAAATCGACTTTCACAATTGATATTCGAATTCGGAAAATTGGATTGTATGCTTCCTGTTAACCGGGAAGTTCTAATCCGACCTGTCCGGGATAATTGTTTTTATGAACATACACATTGTTTCATTACATGATAAATCCTACTCTTTAGCTTTTCGGTTTCCGCTCTGTTTGAAATGGTATCAGCTCCATGTCTACAAATGTAGAAATGTGCATCCGGATTTTTTAGGATGAAAACTACTGATCGGTAAAAGCAGATAAAAACACCTGTACCGCCTCTCCCCTTGCTTTTAACTGTTTTGATAAAACCGTAGTTTTCTATGGCTGCAGATCTGTGAGTTGTTCGCAACTTTGAATCACAAACAGGATCACAATTCCTGCCGAAAAGACACCACGCTTAGGAAGCTTATTCCATGAAGATTATTAAAGGTGTAGCGGGCAGGGAAAAGCGAAAGAGTTTGTTTAAAAGTTGTAGTAAACTCCTTGTTATTCTTCGTTCCGGCCGGAAAGAGTGAAATGGTTGTAAACTCCAATAAACCTAATTATTAATTATTAAAAATAACAACATGAACTATTCAATCAGTATTACAAATCAAAGCGGTGCAAGTGAGAACATCGCTATTTTTCAAAGTTATCCGAATCTGGATGGCGGGTTACCACTTATATGGGCAGCCAAAAACATCAATGAAGGTAACAACAATACTTTCTCCTGGGAAATCGACTGGGCTCTGAATTGGGGTACAACTCCTCAGCCATTGGTACCGGGCGTGCTTTGGACGTCAGGTGGTACACCCATATCTGTTGAACCAGATCCATCAGGTGCAAACTACATGACCGTGTCCTATTCCAACGATGATTTTGAAAGTGCCGGACCGTTTAACAATTCTGCTATTCCTAATGGATCTATGGATGTCCTTACAGATTCCTCGTTTACCGTAGGGGAAGCTGCAAACATGAGTATTTCTGTTTATATGAATGGAACACCCACTTTTGCGATGCAGGGAAAACCCAACGGAACTTACGAGTTTGACACGCATCCAACCTACTACCTGTGTACGACTGATTCCAAGGTTGGTGTAGCTGTATCGGGTGAATTTCTCAGCAAAGCGACTCCAGTTGTTTTTGCTGAAGGTGAAACAAGCAAATCGTATATTTTAGATGGCACCTTGAACTTTGTTCTTCAACAATGATCAGAATGATTTTGTCAATGAAACAATACCGGTACTTAGTGCCGGTATTGTTTCGATTATTCACTAAAAGTGGTCTACTCGTTGCCGCTCAACACGCTAACATGAATGTCCAGGAAACCAGTTACGTAAACAGATTAAAATCAACTAGCCAGACAGATACACTTCCCGTCTATTCAGTTAAATGCATCAATCTCTCTGATGAAAACTTGTATTTCTACTTCTTCCAACGATCTCCCGATCAGCTTTCCGGAATCACGTCACTTGCCTGGTGCGTCAGTGAATATAAAGTACCCGGGAATGGAAGCTTCACTTTCACATGGGAGGAGACCTACAGCTATTTTTGGCAAGGCTATGGTTCAGTTCAACCTCCTGTTGTTTTTGATGCCCAGGGAATGGAAAATGCAGCCCCCGAAACAGCGATAACGTTTTCAATTGATGATGATACTCCCAATTTCAGTGATCTTGTACAAGCCAATATTCCAGGAATGCAAGTCACTACCAAATTCACAGTTCCTGACAATAAATTCGGAGTTGGTATAGGTATGTCTGGAGTTGCAACCTTCCTTACCCAAGCAATTCCTAATACCCAACAACAGTTCGACGTCACGCCGATCTATTATATCGCTTGTTCGGAAAATATTGCAACAGGCACTATTCTGAGTGAATCATCTACCGATCCAAAACTCATTCTTGTATTCCCAAACAATATTTATAATCTCATACTAACTTACCAGGAGGGGAAGTTTACCCAGTCCTGAAAACAACCTCATCCGATAAATATTCGTGAATATCAACTGCCTGTAGAAATAACCATGAATAAGCTACCTGAAGAAATAGGTTTAGAGGCTGTCCAAAAGACAGCTTTTTTTTCATTTCATTCCGACTGGACGAGAAGTTTATTCCGACAAGTTCATCTGTAGCTCGACTTCCTAGGTAAGTCCAGTTATTTTTTTGTGCGCATCTCTCAATACTCACGCTCCTAGTTCTCGAAATAACATAATTTAACACCATCTATCTATCCATAAATCTCACAAAAAAGTACTTTTATCACTCAAAACAAAAATGGCGGAACCGAAAAGCCTTACGAGTAGGACTAACTAGTTTAAATCAATTTCTATGAAAAGAAACATTACTTTTTTATTATCACTGGTATGTTGTGTCACTTTGAATGCACAACTTATTTCATCTACCGGTAGCATGTCTGCTCAACGTGTATCTCACGGTTCTGCAACTCTTGCAAATGGAAAAATTCTTGTATTTGGCGGAGACAACGGAAACGTAAACTCTTATGTAGTTCACAAAACAGCTGAATTGTACAACGGCGGAACATGGAGTGCGACAGGGAGTATGGCTAAAAACCGTCGGGTTCCGGCTTCAGTAGTACTTTCCAACGGAAATGTATTGGTAATGGGTGGTAGAGATGCAGACCAGAACGAATTCGCTTCATGTGAAATTTACAATGTAGCAACCGGAACATGGAGTTACGCAGATAGTATGGCGGAAGCACGTTCAGCTTCTAAAGCAATTACTCTAAACAACGGAAAAGTATTGGTTGTTGGTGGTGATTATACAGGAACATGTGAATTATACGATCAAGCAACAAATACATGGTCCACTACAGGAAGTTTGAATACGGATCCGAATGGTTGGTTTGATGCAGTGAAACTTCCAAATGGAAACGTATTGATCGTCGGTGGTGGTACGGCTGCTGCTGAAATTTACAACGTTGCAACAGGTACTTGGACCCCAACAGCCAACCCAATGACACTTTCTAGAACAGCTCCAACAGCCATCTTGATGACAAACGGAAAAGTTTTGGTAGCAGGTGGTAATTTCACGAAAACATCGGAAGTTTTTGACCCGGTTGCAAATACATTTACTGCTGCAGGTGATATGGGACAATACGCAAGTGCTTGTGACATGGTCAACCTTACTGACGGAAGCGTACTTATTTACGGTATCGGGGATTTATTTTCTACCGATAGAAAAGCATTACAACAATTCAATCCGTCGACTAACACATGGGGATACCCTGGAACGACTCCTGTAAATATCATCACAGCAAATGATTATACCGTAAACCGTTTGCCTAATGGAAAAATTCTTTATTCCGGAGGGAACGTTACAACCGGAAACGGTTCGAACAACCAGTGTTACGTTGTGAACCTGAATGCATTGGGACTTGAAGATTTGCAAGCAGTTGACCAATTTATGGTATATCCTGTTCCGGCTAAAGATTACATCACAGTTGTATCTGAAAACGGAATCATCGGTACTGGGTACAACTTATTGCTTTCAAACACTTTGGGACAAGTTATTTACACTGCGCCAATCAATAACCAGGAAACTTCAATCAACTTACAGGGAATTACTCAATCTGGGATTTATTTCATCAACTTGAAAAATAACCGTGGAGAGATTGTTCAAACAAGTAAGATCATCGTAGAATAATACGATCAACAAACAACTATAGAGAAAGCATCGGGAAACCGGTGCTTTTTTGTTTAAACATATAAGCTTAAGATTATGACTATTCCAGTCAAAATTTATAAAAAATTTCGGTAGCAGTTCTTTTTTCTCACACGCCGCACAAGCTCAGATTTCGCACATATTGGAGAGCGTAGATTGTAATATACAGGTAAATACACTAAATTGTAAAGTACCAATAGTTAAAAGCTGTATTATGGGATCAAATGAAAATACGTTTCATTCCGACGAGGCTCACGGCAATTCCGGATCCGACCGAAGACAATTTATCGGCAACGGAGTGAAATTGGCCGTGCTTGGCGGTATTGCCGGAATTGGATTATTGAATAGCTGTACCGGTGAAGAAGAAGAGAAAGAACAAAGCGAGAAGGAAGTCTCTCCACCGGAAGATCTGATGCAGGAGCACGGTGTTCTTAAACGCATCCTGCTGGTTTACGATACCTGCAGACTTCATCTGGCTAACAACGAATCTTTTCCGATAGAAGCTCTTGTAAACAGTTCGGATCTCATCCGGACATTTATCGAGGATTATCACGAAAAGCAGGAGGAAGATTATTTGTTTCCACGCTTTAAGAAGGCGAACCAATTGACCGATCTCGTGGACATCCTCTTTCAGCAGCACCAGGCAGGAAGAAAGATCACAGATGAAATCGGGGAAATTAGCCGCCGGATTCGTCGCACAGAGGCTGAAAACGAGCGATTGATCCGACTGTTGCTTGCCTTCAACACGATGTATAATCCGCATGAAGCACGAGAGGATACCGTTTTGTTCCCGGCGTTCAGGAAGCTTGTTTCCAAAAACGAATACGATAGCCTGGGTGAAGAGTTTGAAAAGAACGAACACCGGCTTTTCGGTGAAGACGGTTTTGATACAATGGTCAACAAAGTTGCCGGCATCGAAAAATCCCTGGGAATCTATGATCTTTCCCGGTTCACGCCCAATATATAGTCCTATATGCAGGATTTCCCTTTACAGCAGTATTTCCATAAATGCTTTAATTTTAGATTTTGAAAACTTTCATTCCGATGAGGTAACCGTAGCTGAGAAATCTGTTAAAACATGAAAAAGGAAAATAGTCTGAAAGAGGTTACCGGGTTATTCCTTAAACTCGGATTTATTGGATTCGGCGGTCCGGCAGCGCATATTTCCATGATGCAGGAAGAGGTTGTACGAAAAAGAAAATGGTTTACTGAGCAACATTTCCTGGATCTGGTCGGGGCAACCAACCTGATTCCGGGACCCAACAGTACGGAAATGGCCATCCACATAGGCTACGAAAAAGCAGGATGGAAAGGATTACTTGTTGCAGGACTTTGTTTTATTCTTCCGGCAGTAGTTATTACCGGTGTGTTTGCCTGGTTGTACAAGGGATTTGGTCATTTGCCTGAAGTGAAGCCATTCATATATGGTATTCAGCCGGCAATTATCGCAATCATTTTGGGAGCAGTTTTTCCGTTGGCAAAAAAATCCATAAAAACCATTGAATTGGCGTTGATCGGAATAGTGGTATTGGTACTCTCACTGGTTGGTATCAATGAAATTTACCTGCTTTTTGGAGCCGGATTTATTGGACTGTGGATTACCTGGTTTCGCAATACCGACATAGATAGTATCCGCAAAAATGGTTTTCCTGCATTGGTTTTGCCATTATCAGGTAAACTTCTTGCTTCTTCCATCAACTTGCAATTATTCTGGATTTTCTTAAAAATCGGGGCAATCCTGTATGGAAGCGGGTACGTTCTTTTCGCTTTTTTGGATACGGAACTGGTCGCAACCGGAATGCTTTCCCGTCAGGAGTTAACTGATGCGATCGCCGTCGGACAATTCACTCCCGGGCCCGTCTTTTCAGCGGTGACTTTTTTAGGATATCAGATCAATGGTTTTTCCGGAGCTATTGTTTCGACCATCGGGATTTTCCTTCCATCGTTCGTGTTTGTTGCATTGTTGAATCCCTTGGTGAAAAAAATGCGGAGTTCTATTCTTTTTGCTTCCTTTCTTGATGCGGTCAATGTTGCTTCCGTTGCTATCATTCTTGCAATCTGTTTTGAGTTGGGAAAAGACACTGTTTCAGATTGGAGGACCGTCTTAATCGGAATACTCAGTATAGGAATTACATTCGGGGTTAAAAGAGTAAATAGCGTATTCATTGTTTTGGGTGGTTCCCTACTGGGGTATTTGCTGACATTTGCCTGAGATCTTGTCGTGCAAGTAAAAAAATTAGATACCTTTAATCAGTACAAACACTATTCACATGAAAAAAAATCCACTATTCGGCTTGCTACTTTGCGCCAGCTTGTTACTTACAGCATCCTTAAATGCCCAAAACCTTCGAACGCTCTATCGCAACGCCATGAGCACAGCTGTTTATCCCGATTCGTCAAAAATTGATACCAACCTGGTAGCAATCACGTCTCAAAACCCTAACCTTGTATGGAAAACCTTTAACGGTGAGAATTATTTGCTCGTTGTGACCTGGAAAAGTGTTTCTTACTATCCGAATGGCGGCGACTCGCTTTACAATACCGGACCGTATCAGATTTGGGTGACAACGTCTCCTCAACTGAAAAACTGGTTTCACCAGCAGAATGTAGCCGATACTAACCTGCGTCTCAAGCAATTATTGGGATTGCCTCCTTCGGGAACCAATTACAACTATTTCGTAGAGTTTTGGGTAAAATTTTCGGATCTTTTCCGTCCGTGTCCAGACAGTGAGATTAACGACAAATCCTGTTCTACCTGCTTTCCGGCTAATACACCTTCGGATTACATCAACTGGATTAATGAAAGCCGGATTAGTCGCTATTATGCTTGCCAACTCTATGATCAGTATCCGTGGACACAACTCGGTTATACCTATGACTGGAATCCGGGGAACCCGACTCACGTGGGAATGAGTGAGTTCGTTATCCAGAAAAATGCAAATATCTATGTAAAACGCGTTTCAACAACGAAACAGTATCTCGACGATTAAGAGTGATTTTCAAGCAAATAGTATTCCGACCGGGTGATTATCTTGGGTGGATTTGTTGCCTTTAAATGTCGAATCAAACGGAATAATTATTTTTTTTTCATCCTTTCTGTCACAAAACACCCTCTTCCCTGTCTTTGGTATAAAAAACATATGGATACTCCCTTTCTTTTACCGATCGAGAAACCCAAAGGCCTTCTTTGGAAGCTGATCTATTATCTGACCCGCAAACGCTTCGGCAAGGTCATTACACCATTGAAAGTGCTGGCAGTGCGACTTCCCGTGAGTTTCGGAAGTTTTTCCGGGAAAATTTCAAAACTGGATAAAAAATTGCTGCTACCGGCAGAAACCATCATGCTGGTCCGTGAGCAGGTGGCCCGGATCAATGTGTGTAAATTCTGCATGGATATCGGGCGTGCACAAACGATTGTTTCGTTCATGAACCAGAAAAAATTTGATGCATTGCACGATTACGAGTCCAGTCCGCTGTTCTCCGAAAAAGAACGCGTATTGCTGGATTTTGTCACCATGCTTGCACAAGACCGCAAAATGGAAAAAGAGCTTTTTGATCAGCTCGCAAAGCATTACGATGAGCGCTCCATTTGCGAAATTATCTGGTTGGTGTCGAGCGAATTTTTCTACAACATCGGCAACATCGGGTTGAATATCCATTCGGATATGCTTTGCGACATTGCAAGACAAAGAGTCGGGTAAGTTTTCTTCTTTCCCACAAAACTCATAAGTTTGTTTTTCCATGGAATTGACAAAAGAAATACTAGCGCTTCGTCCCTACATATTCAGCATTTCCTATAACATGCTGGGAATGGTCGAAGAAGCGGAAGATATTGTGCAGGACGTTTTTGAAAAGTGGCTGTCGGCTAAAGAAGTTCATGAGACAAAAGCGTACCTGGCACGTATCGCCGTGAACCAAAGTATCAACCGCTTGAACGATCTTCGCAAAAGCCGGGAAAACTACGTTGGAATGTGGCTTCCGGAACCCTATATCACTTTGGAGCCGGAACCTGTTCCAACTCTTGAATACGGAATGCTCTTCTTGCTGGAACGGTTGAACCCCAATGAGCGGGCGGTTTTTATCCTGCGTGAAAGTTTTTCAGAAGAGTATCAATCCATTGCAGATATTACAGGCTTTTCTGCTGAAAATTGCCGGCAGTTACTGCATCGCGCCCACGAAAAACTGGGAAGAAGCAAACCGCTTCAAGTCGATCCTGAAAAACAACGGAAATTCACCCAGGCTTTTTTGATTGCCCTTCATGGTCAGGACCGCTCCGAACTGGATTCCTTGCTGCGTAAAGATATTGAGCTTTTCAACGACGGTGGAGGCAAACGGGCAGCTGCCTTAAAACCGCTTTTCGGTTTGGAGAAAGTATTGAAATTCCTGATAGGAGTTACTCAGCTCCCGGAAGCACAACAGAATCAATTCGAGTACCAATCCGCATTCGTCAATGGAAGGCCGGCGGTACTCATTTTCAACCGGACTACCAACGAACTGGATTCGATGCAGTATGTTGAACTGGAAGGTCAGGAAATCACCCGGCTACTCTATGTGCGGAATCCGGATAAGTTGAAAATACGGGGAAAATGGAATTAATTACCAATCACTGACAGAGTATTGGAAAAGTGTTCAACTTATAACCGGTTTGACTTCTGAACGAATAGTTCCTCTTTCCCTATCATAAGAAAATTACTGTTCCAACATGTCCTTATTTATTTCTAAATACCTTATTTTCGTGGTGGAATTTATCATGCAACCTTTTTATGAAACACATTACCACCTTCCTCGCACTCATCGTATTGCTTTTCTCAAGTACAGTTGTCGGACAAAAACGCGACTCAATTAAAGAACAGGCAATTGAAAAACAGCTTCAATCTATCGCTCCGGAATATGTCGATGAATTCAAGCAAGCAACTATTGCAATGGACAACGGTGATTATATTCTTGCAGATAGTCTCTATTCCATCGTTTATCAGCAAGAACCTCTTTTTGACCACGTTGTGCGACGTTTGGGGAATATAAAAAACTCGCTTGGACAACACGCTGAGGGCTTGGCTCTTTGTGAAAAAGCAGTTGAAATAAACCGGTCCTATGCCAATCTTATCACCCTGGTCTCCTGTTTAGCTGGACAAGGGCAAAGTTTACCCGGAAACAATGCGATTGATATCGCGCGTGCAAATACACTGCTGAAAGAAATAAAGTTACTTCCTGAATCCAAAACCGATCCCGACTATTATTTAATGCTCGCGCAAATCGGGCTCCAGGGAAACGATCTTACACAATTTCGTGAAGGAACCAATTTTTTGATGGCTAACTTCAAGGATCAAATGATCTCCCATTATTATGCCGCTATCCTGGCTGCAAACGACGGTAATAAGAAAAAGGCAGCCAGTGAAATCAGGATTGCAAATAAATTGGGACTTCCGGATGCGGATATGACGCTGTTTTTAGCAACCAATGCGCAATACGAATCAACCAATTCAGATCCTCCGTTGACAGAAAGTACTGCATGGAGTTACCTCGGTATTCTTTTTTGGATCGTCATTACCTGGATAACCGGTATCGTACTTCTTTACCTGTTCGGAATGATCTTGTCCATGATTACTTTACGTTCCATTGAACAACAAATCAAAAACAATAATCTGCAAACAAGTTCCAAACTAAGAAAAGTATACAAGGTCCTGATCAATGTTGCAGGGTTCTACTACTACATTTCGCTGCCTATCATCGTGGTTCTGGTTTTGGCCATTGGCGGCGGGCTTCTATTCGGGATGCTTTCCGCAGGTATCATAGCCTTTAAACTCATCATCATTGTTGTGATAGTTGTTGGTGGAACTATCTTTGCGCTATTGAAATCCTTACTGGTGCGGGCACGTTTGCAGGAACCCGGAAGACTGTTAAATGAATCGGAAGCACCAGAATTATTTGCCTTGACCCGGTTGGTTGCGAAAGATTTGAATACACGGCCTATCGATGAAATTCGAATCACGCCGGAGACGGATTTGGCAGTGTATGAAATTGGTTCATTGCGTGATAAAATGAGTGATAACAGTAAGCGCGTACTTATTTTGGGAACAGCCGTTTTAAAGGATTTTCAGAAAAACGATTTCAGAGCTATTCTTGCACATGAGTACGGACATTTTGCCAATCGCGATACCGCCGGCGGTGGAGTTGCAATGCGTGTACAACGTGATATGACCAATTATTACATCGCACTTTATAACAGCGGAAATGCCACATGGTGGAGCATTGCCTTTTTGTTTTTGAAATTCTACCATTTCATTTTTACACGTATTTCTGCGGGTGCAACACGTTTGCAGGAAGTGCTTGCTGACCGCGTTGCAGCACAAACCTATGGTGCGCAGTCATTCCGCAATGGATTAACCTTTGTTGTTCGACGATCCATTGAATTCGGTACACTGGCAAAAGCAGAAATCGATCAGGCAGAAGAACAGAAACGTTCCTACAATAATCTGTACGAATTGACAAACCTTTCAATCGAATCCGACATTGATAGTGAAGTGGAAAAATCACTCAATCGAAAAACGAGTGAACAGGACACGCATCCAAGTCCCGTAGACCGCTTCCGATATGTGGAAGGAATTACAGAGAAAAACTCAGTGAATGAACCGGGAACAGTAAATGAATTCTTCACCGATTGGAACGATCTTACAATGGAAATGACAGCGGAAATCGATAAAATCGTCAAAGAACAGAAGCGAAGAGGAAATTAAGTCATTCCATTAAAAATCTTTTGGGGTTGAAGAAAGCTAACCGGGCTTTTAGTTATAAAATGTAACTTTTTATCACATAAAATTGAGTTATCTAACTTTCAACATTTCTTTTGTGCTATATTCTACAGGAAAACCACATTTAACGTTTTCCCATTTGACTCGTAATAGTGAATGACTTAACTTCCTGACTTTAACCCAGGTACTTTCACAAAAAGCAAGTGAGCGTACAGTGAATGCAATTACTCTAAGTATAGGTAAGTTGGATCAGGGAGCTTATATTATTGAAGTCACTACAAAAGAAGGCAACATTCACCGCGAGCGATTCGTGAAGGAATAAGAGAAAGCGCTACTTTCGATGATCGATCAGCGTTACAACACGTGATAGGCATTAAAACAGTTATTGAAAAGGAGATGACGAAAGTTGTCTCCTTTTTGATTTCCTTTACGATTTTCAAAATCAAATAGGACAGAGCAAATAGCTTTTACATAGCGTTTATTCCATTGTTCGCAGGTATTCTTATTATGAAAATAAGTAATAACGTGTGTTACCTGCTGCTTTACGTTTTTGCCCTTTTTTGGACTTACGCTTTTTATCCTTTTCATAAATGGTTCGTGATAGATGGTAACGAAAAAAAGCAGGTAGCACGAACTTTTGAACAATATCCTATTTCATTTGTACAACCGGTTAATGAAAAACTATCTATTTATCTTCCTTATCTGCGGGCTATTTTTTGTATCCTGTAAAGGGCATCCTCATACACCAAGAGTGAAACCCAGCTTTCAAGTTCCAGGTCCTCCGGCTGAACCTTGTGAAAATGTTAGCTGGTCAGCTTTCCCGGCCAACACAGACGGTTATCAAAGCCACCGATTTGATACAATAACAGTTCAAACATATGTCAAAAACTCTCATTTCGACAGTTTAATAAAGACTTTTAAAGTATTAAACACAAGTCATTATCGGGATGATCCCAAATATAGAAGAGGTTTTTCATTCCCGGATGAGATTACTTCCGAGTTCGATTTACTGATCACTATCGAAAAAAAAGATCACTATAAAATTACTGAAGTAAAAACAAAATGGATCCCCAGATACTGCCAATCATTTTGTGGATATGAGTGTACCATTACTACTTTTCTTGTTAATGGACAAAGAGAAGGTGGAAATCTCTCACTTAAAAATCCGGACTTTAAATTTCCTGATGAATCTTTAGAGAACTTACGTAAGCGAACAGAATTAAAAGCTTCTTCGAATTACACTAAAGATGGATGGACTGAACTCTGAGTCTTTCAAAATGAGAAAGATAAACAGAATACAATTTTTCACCACCCTTGCTTCCACTTCTGTGCAATTCTCAGCGCCGTTTCCAGCATATAGGGCGACCAGTTTTCAGTTTTCCATGCCGAATCAGCCAACGAAGAATTACTTAATAAGCGGTGTGCTTCTTCATAATTTGATGCACGTTCCAAAATCGAGGACAATTCAAGTTGCTGTTGATACAATGTCGGAGATTCGGGAACCGGTTCGTTCAGTGAAATGAATTCTATTGGTAAAAAATCAGTAACTGAACCGGATGAACTTTGCTCATTGAAGTCCTGGACAATCGCCTGCATCCGTTTGAAATCCACTTGAAATTGGCGTTGACTTTCTGGAGTATAAAGCGCAATTCCCAGTTGTTCCAGGATTACAAATTTCAGATTTTTACATAAAGGCAATGTTTTTCTCAGCAATTCAAAAACAGCTTCCGGAACTGCATCATCATGTGTATCTCTGCGTATTGTTCGCTCCGGGAGAACTCCGGATGACTCCCAACTTCCACCCGAAATATGAATTTCACGCACACGGTCGAGCGGATAAGCTTGAATCAGTGTTTCAAAATCCAGTGAAAAATTCGCCAACTGACAATACAAATTGTGCAGATCGAGAATAATGAATCCGTTGACAGGTTCTATCAAGCGTTCCAAAAATTCCCCGTGACGTTGTACTTCATCCAAAGAATAGGAAAATGCCAGGTTTTCAAGTCCCACCGGACAAGAACACACTTCCTGGATACGCTGTAGACGATCAATTCCTATATTCAGGGTTTCGGAAGTATAAGGAACGGAAATCGGAGCCCCTTTATGGAAATCCTCTCCGGTCAGGAAGCCAAAATGCTCTGTGATATGATCGAACCTGAAATTTTCAGAAACCTTGCGCAAATGATCGAGCCAGCGCTGTTGCTCGGCAGTCCATTTCCCGGAAAAAAGTGAAAAGTAGACACCATGGCCAATAAGCCTTCCTTCGTCTCCGAATGCTTGAAGCAACTCAACAAACCAACCCGGAATATCGCGGACCTTGTATAAAGTATCGAAAGACCATTCGATTGCTTCTACTTTTTCAGAAGCAAACAAAGGTAAGGTAGCTTGTAAAAGCTGATTATCAAGATTGCAGGAAACCCCCGAATGGATTTTATCCCATTCCACAAGCCGGGCACGGTTCACAATGAGTGGCAGTTGAATCGGAGCCACTTGATCGGTTATCATTGACCTGCTCCTTTTTCTTTCTGATGTCTTGTTTTTCACAAGAAGTGGTTGCAGCAGAGATGGTTGCAACAGAAACGCCCAACGTGATGGCTTGTAGTAAAGATGATGATAGTTTCATGGTTTCGAATTTTTTCAAAAGGTAAATCTTTCACCCAAAAAGGGCAAATTTATTATTTTAAATGTGCATTTCCTTTACGGAACTGTTCATCGAACAAAATCATAAAATTTCATTCTCATCTTTTAAATCAGTTTGACCATACTTAATGGATCATGAGAGGATTACCCGACTATTAAGTAACTATAGAGCGCGTTTTACACCAATTTTCAACAAGAAACTTTCTTTCCATCATCCGGAATTCGTAATCGGGAATTCGTAATTTTACAAGATGTTGGAAAGACGATTAGGGCTTGCGCAAGCCACCGCAATAAACATGATCGATATGGTCGGGATCGGGCCATTCATCACCCTACCGATGATCATTACGATGATGAACGGGCCTTATTTTCTTTACGCCTGGCTTGCCGGTGCTTTGCTGTCTTTCGTGGATGCGATGGTGTGGAGTGAACTCGGCGCTGCATTTCCAAAAGCCGGAGGATCTTACAATTTCCTGAAAGAGGCTTATGGTAAGGCGGGTGGTCTCATGAGTTTTTTATTCGTTTGGCAAACAATGATTCAGGCACCTCTGGTGATTGCCTCCGCAGCTATCGGATTTTCAGCCTATTTCTCTTACCTCATCCCTTTGAATACCATTGCCGCCAAAGCTGTCAGTGGAAGCGTGGTGATCCTGATCGTACTCTTACTCTATCGGAAAATTGAAACTATCGGGAAGATCAGCGTGTTTCTTTGGGTCGGTGTGATTTTCACTATTCTATGGATAGTTGCCGGAGGAATTTCCCACGGGAATTTTTTAGGTCCTGTGAAACACATGAATGACGGATTGACAGTAAACTATGCGTTCATTTCTGCTCTTGGTTTTGCCAGTGTCAAAACGGTTTACAGCTACCTGGGATATTACAATGTTTGTCATTTGGGAGGCGAAATTAAAAATCCGACACGCAATATTCCGCGAAGCATGTTTCTTTCGATAGCCGGAATTTCAATTCTTTACCTGGCGATGAACATCAGTGTTACAAGTGTTGTTCCTTGGAATGAAGCCAAAGACAGTGAATTCGTCATCAGCCTGTTCATGGAACGCCTGGCTGGTAGCACAGCAGCGATTATCGTAACCTGTCTGATCCTTTGGGTAGCTTTTGCCTCTTTATTCTCTGCCACATTGGGTTACAGCCGGATTCCTTACGCAGCAGCAGCGGATGGAGCTTTTTTCAAGGTATTTGCCAAATTGCATCCAACCAAACAGTTCCCGCATATTTCCTTGTTATTCCTCGGTGGATTGGGATTTGTTTTCAGTTTATTGTTCCGGCTCAGCGATGTGATCAGTGCGATTCTCGCCATGCGGATCCTGGTCCAGTTCATCGGACAGGCAATCGGGTTGATCCTGCTTCACAAAGCACGTGGGAAACAGTTTTTCACCTGGAAAATGCCCCTGTTTCCTCTTCCCGTATATCTTGCTATTATCCTTTGGGCCGGAATCCTGTTTTCTACCGGTTTGAATATGATCTTGGCAGGTATTGGAGTAATTGCTGCCGGAACCATTGTTTATTTCATTAAGGCCAGGCGAAATGGAGAATGGCCCTTCATCAAAACGGGAAGGGAAACAGAAACCGAATAAAATTGAATGTTTATTCCACATCAAACGATCCCCGCTCATATTTTTTGGCCAAATTTCCGAACTTCGAGGTACGCTTGATTTCCCGCATGACCAAAATAACCAATACGCTTTGTACTGCTGCAAAAAAGCACCATACGGACACTAGGTATGCTTCGTAGAACGCCTGGGTAATAAGCAGTGAAACCACATTCACTGCAGCCAGGATAATTCCATTTTTCCAGCTGGAAAAGAAAGGAGCCACTACGATTGCGGAGATATATAAAACCCCCGTCACGATTTGCATCAGTTTAAAATCACCGATCTCATAGGAAATGTGACATCCGTCAATCTGTGCCACAGCCGAATAGAAAAGCAGGCGCCCAGTCAATATGATTGAACACGCAATTCCGGCAAAAAGAAAATACAGGATGATTTTCCGTCGTTTGGGATTCGGTTCGATGAGCAGGAATCCAAGCGGGATAAAGAACGGCCAGATGATCTGCGCGAAAATCAAAAAGGAATACTTCGCAACTATATGCCACCTGACGAAATCCGGATCGGATAAAGAAAGCCAGACGAATCCTTCACAAATCTGCTGAATGGCAAAAAATAGTGGGATAACAGCAAAAACCAAATGAACAGGTTTACGGACCTGACTAACGGAAACGGCTCCGGCAACTGCTAAAACTGCCCCCGCTATAAAACTTGCACTCGCTGAAAAACACATACCTATCAATTACATGTTCATTATACGACCACACAAACCCATGTTATGCACGCCGAAAATGGATAGAAGAAATATACCATTAAATCGGATAAAAGATCTTTAGCCTGGACATTTTTTAACAATTAAACACTTCTTTTAAAAATCCCACCAAAAAAAATCTCTCTGCTAAGGCGGACCGTTTCTCATTCTGTAGTTACTATCTTTATCCCATGAATATTGCTATAACAGGCGCTCACTTGGTTGGAAAAACCACACTTGCAGAGAAACTTCACGCTTCTTTACGCGATTATATCTACGTACGCGAACCTTATGTTGAACTGGAAGAAAAAGGATATTCCTTTTCCGGAACACCCATCCTGGAAGATTTTTCAATCCAGTTAGATCATGCAATTGAAAACTGTTCCATCGATGAGCCGGATATGATTTTCGACAGATGTCCGCTGGATCTTTTTGCCTACATGTATGTGATAGGCGGAGCCAAAGCTTCTCAAAATTTCTATACCAAGGTGATGGAAGCCATGGCAGATATCGATCTGCTGGTGTTTGTTCCAATTGAAAACCCGGACCTGATCGGCTGCCCGGAGAGCGAATTTCCGGAACTCCGGAAAAAAGTGAATGACTTGCTGGAAGAATGGATTGACGATTTTGAGATAGAGATCATCCAGGTTTCGGGAACTTTAGCCGAACGTGAGAACCAGGTACTACGCAGGTTTTTGGAATTGGAGGGTGGTTTGGACTAACTTCTTAAATTATCTTCATCTTCTATTTTTCGAAGTGCGCACAAATCACTTAAACCGCACCTCTTCCCCCTTGAACGGCTCCGAAATCCATTCAAGCACTATGGAATTGAACAGGCGCGGATTCAAGGTCGGCATTTTGTGAACTTCTCCGGGAGAAATACTCAGGTTTGCAGATGGAATGTTCTTGTAGATCCAAAAAGTATGTTCCTCCCGGATTAAATCCCGGTCACAGGACATCACCAAAACAGGAATGGTGATTTTCTTCAAATCTTGTGCTGTAATATGTGGTTGAAATTCCATCATACGGTATTTCTGTTGTTCGAGTTTCCAGTTCTTGGTAGTATCCCCTTTCGTCAGCATCTGATCTGCTTTTGCGCGTTCCTCGTGAATTTCTTTTACTGATTCAGGGAACAAACCATCCGGCTCCGCATTTGCACCGTAAGCGACCAATTGCTTCATTGATTTGGGATAATGAATGGCCATTAATAATCCGATGATTCCACCATCACTTTTTCCAACTACAGTCACTTTTTCCAGCTTCAGTTCCTTGAGTAATTTAGCTAAATCGTCTGCCTGCTGCAGATACGTCAGTGAATCATTCCCCAATTCAGAATTTCCGCGACCACGGCAATCAACAGCAATGACCTGGTATTTCCTGGAAAAATGAGAGATCTGTGCCGACCAGCCTTTGATCCCGGTGCTGTTTCCATGAATCAGGAGGATCGGTTCACCTTTTCCATAAATCTCATAGTACAGGTTCACCCCATTGATCTTCATAAACTTACCTACCGCTTTATTCGAGCCATAAGGAACTTCCTGCTTCTGGGAAAGAGCCTGGAAAGAAACAAGTGTTAAAAGGGAAAGAAAGATAAGCTGTTTCATATAAATGTAAATTTGAAGTAACTAAAAGTAGTATTTTAGTCTCTATGAATGCGCACGAATTGCTCAAAAAACACATTTCAAAAACAGTTACACTTTCGGATGAGCAATTCGAATACATCTTTTCGCATTTCAAAGAACAACATTTCACTAAAGGACAAACGATCATCTCTGCAGGTGAAAAAACGAATCAGGAGTATTTTGTAGTGGAAGGATGTCTCAAATCCTTTTATATCAATGAAGAAGTTAAAATGTTCATCCTACAATTCTCCATGCCTACTTGGTGGGCTTCCGATTTTGAAGCTTTATACAGCGGTGAAAAGGCAAAGATTAATGTGGATTGCATTACGGATGCGACTGTTCTTGCCCTTTCGAATGAAGATCGGGAAAAGCTCTGCTCGGAGATCCATGCGATGGAACATTTCTTTCGATGGCGCACAAATAAGGGATATGTTGCGACTCAAAAACGCCTGCTTTCCTTTATGAATAACGACACGAAACACCGTTACGAAGAATTGTTATCCCTATATCCTCAACTCTACAACCTGGTTCCAAAACAGCTCATTGCAGCATATTTAGGTGTTTCACGAGAAACGCTGAGTCGTCTGTACAACTCAGAAAAGTGATCTGAATCACATTTCCAGGCCCGTTTTCCGATTGTGACATAGGTCACACAATCGTGCCCGATTTCCTCCTCAACTTTGTGTTATTAATTCAAAAACAAATAACATGAAAACACAATTTGAAATCAATGCTGCAAAAAGCAAAGTGGAATGGGTCGGAAGAAAAGTAACCGGTGCCCACAATGGAACAATTGACCTGAAATCAGGGGAATTGCAATTCGACGGAAACACCCTGAATGGTGGACGTTTCGTAATCGACACAAGATCCATCAAGATTATAGACATTACTGACCCCGAAACCAATGCACAATTCGCCGGACATCTCGCTTCGGATGATTTTTTCAGCTCGGAGCAATTTCCTGAAGCAAGCTTGGAAGTGATACAAGTTGAACCACGCGAAAACGGATCTTATCATGTAACAGGAGATTTGACAATCAAAGGGATCACACATCCGACTAATTTTGACATGCAGGTAAGTCATTCTGGTGACACTGCTCATGCATCAGGAAAAATAACTATCGACCGCACAAAATACGGTATCCGTTTCCGTTCCGGGAATTTCTTCACCAACCTGGGAGACAACCTGATTTACAACAATTTTGATTTGAATTTCAACCTCACAGCCCAGGCTTAATCTGAACAGTCATGCCGGTCATCAATATAGAACTAACGCGTGAAGGCGTTACCCGTGAACAAAAACGAGCACTCATTCAACAGGTAAGCGATGTCGTTACAAACATCCTGAATAAAGATCCGAATCTCACCCATGTAGTGATTCGAGAAATCGATACCGATAACTGGGGTTATGGAGGAGAACAAGTCTCTGTGCTACGGGAACAGGGAATTACCGCCGACAAAAAATAGTCACATGAAATTAATACTAATCATATGGGCATTTTGTTTCAGGGACGTGGCGCCTCACGTCTCTGAAATACCCAAACAACAACTAAAATTTACAACCATGGAAACAATAAATAACAAAGAGGCCATTACAGCAGTAATCAATCAATACTTTAAAGGAATCCAATTTGGCGACACCGTTCTGTTGGGTCAAACCTTCCACAAAGACGCACTTCTTTTCGGAGATGTCAATGGCGTAGATTATGCCAAGACCCGGAATGAGTATCTGAGTGGTGTCGCAAATCGAGTAAGTCCGAATGATTCGGGTCAACCCTTTGACACAGAAATTCGTTCAATAGATGTAATCAATTCAATAGCAATCGCTAAATTACATGTAAAAATGTATGCCTTCAATTACTACAACTTTCTAACACTCCATGAAGTGGGTGGAAAATGGCTGATCGTTAATAAAACCCTCACCAACGTAACTGATTAATTATTTAAATTCATTAGTATGTGGTACAAGACAAAAGCAACGGAATTGATGGGAATTAAATATCCCATTTTGCAAGGACCATTCGGAGGTGGTTTATCGACACCCGAATTGGTCTCGACTGTTTCAAACCTTGGTGGTTTAGGAGGTTACGGTGCCTATAGCATTTCCCCGGAAGAAATCTACGGAATTGATAAACGCATCAAAAAACTCACGGACAAACCGTACAATTTGAATCTATGGGTTTCAGATACGGACGCAAAGAATGGAAGTGTCAGCGACGAACAATTTGAACGAACCAAAACCTTATTCAAACCCTATTTCGATGAACTTGGTGTGGAACTTCCCCCAAAGCCCGATTTCAAAACCCGATTCGAAAACCAGGTTCAGGTTATTTTGGACGTTAGACCCAAAGTCTTCAGTTTTGTATTCGGAATTCCTTCTCAGGACATTTTGGAAGAAGCACGAAAAAGGGGAATCCTATTGGTTGGCAATGCAACTACGTTGGACGAAGCCATTGCGCTTGAAAATGCGGGTGTCGATGCCATTGTAGCATCCGGATTTGAAGCTGGCGGTCATCGCCCCTCTTTTTTGGAACCGGCAGAATTATCGACCACCGGAAGTTTTGTATTGACTCAATTGATCCGGGAAAAAGTGAAACTTCCCGTCATTACAGCGGGTGGAATTGCCAATGGAAAAGGAATCGCTGCAGCTTTCGCTTTAGGTGCAGATGCGGTACAGATCGGAACCGCTTTTTTGGCAACGGAAGAATCGGGAGCTTTGCCGGAACATCGCGCAGCCTTATTTTCAGACGCAGCGAAACAAACCATTTTGACACGAGCTTATACCGGAAGACTGGGAAGAGGAATCACTACTCAGCTTGCAAAAGAAGTAATGGGAAACGAAACGGATATTCTTCCTTTCCCGCTTCAGACAGCTTTCATGTCGTCGTTACGCAAAGCCGCTTTAGCAAAAGACAAGCACGAACTGGTCTTATTTTGGAGTGGCCAGATTGCGCCGATCCTTAAACACAGGAAAGCGGACGAATTGATACGATCTTTGATTGAAGAAACCCAAAAACTGATGGAGTGAGCTTATTTCCAGATCAATCGCAATAATCTTTCACCCCATCTTTTGAAATATACAAGCGATTGATCTTTCCTTTTTTATAGTAATTTCCCAATTCAGCCGTTGCAACAATACTCGAAGCAAAAGTACTTTCGTTAAAAACAACTAAAGGAACCCCTGTTTTCTTTACAAGAAATAGTCTGAAACTGTTTTGATTCAACTCATAGCTCTCGTATTTCACATGCAGGGTTTTATCAAATTCCTGTTTACAATTGATTCCCGAAACATCTGTATTTACGTACACAAAATTAGGCTTGAATCCTTCGCTTGAGGTTGGAAGCTTACAAATAATCTGATGCTGTTCAGGATCATAAATTCCCTTTTCAAAATAGACTTGAAGACTTTCTTCAGAAACATCCATATACATTTCGAAAACAGCTTCATTACTCATCACATGATTGCTTTTATACCAACCAAAAATGCGCAGACCTAACCAGATTGATCCAACAATAACCAGTAAGACAATTATATTTCTCTTCATACAAGCTCAAAATTAGTTCTAAAAATAATCGAATAATTCCAAGTCTTATGGAAATAGATGAACCCAGACATCTCTATGCAAAACAATTGCTTATGAAAACCATTTTGTATTCCGTTCTATTCTTGTTGACAATAACCAATTCCTTTACCCAAACTTCCGTTTCCGATACCGCAATCCATGTAAGAGGGCAAGCTGATTTCTACATTGACGGAATAAAAGTTCGCGGTTCCAGACTGCTTCCCAAAACAGCTACGGAAGAAGTATCGGTAATTACTGGAGGGCTTCCGGTCAATTATGGAGATTCTTACTGTGGATGTATTATCCGAATCAATTGTCCTCCAAAGACTGCAGTTCCTACGGTTGGTCCCAAAATAATGGTTTCGGACAAAGAACAAAAAATGGCGACAGAATAAGGTATTGAAGGGATTCATTGGCAGATTCCTTATATTAGCTGAATAAACATTCCTAAATCAATCAAGAAATGATCCGACTTACCTTTTTCACTTTATTATTTCTTTTAGCGAACATGCATGTTTTTTCTCAAACAAGCATCTATGCAATTACCAATGACGGATCCATTATACGAATTGACCCGGGCAATTGCAGTTATGAAACATTATTATCAGCTTATCAAATTGGCGAAGGGTTCAATGATATTGCTTTCGCCAATAACGAATTATACGTTTCCAATGCCAATTTTATACGGAGAATAGATTTCTTATCAGGCACAGCAGTTTCAACAAACCTTGAAGGTCTAAGTGACGGCAATATAACAGGTTTGACAGGCGATGAGAATGGAAATTTATATGCCTCTGGCGATTATTTGACCAAAGCAATTCCTTCCACCGGGTCAGTTAGTAATTTAGGATCTTTAGGAGGTTACTACACGGTGGGTGATCTAGAAATATATAATAATGTTTTTTATATTTCCGTCCTTGATACTGGCACTAACAAACTCATAAAAGTCCAAACCAATCCATTTTTAATTTCTGAAATCGGAGGATTGCCCCCAAACCCTTATGGAATAACCAAGCATCAATCCTTGAATCCCGATGAGGCTTACATTTCTACAAGTGCAGATTTACGGATTCTCAACCTGAATACAGGTGCAACTTCAATGGTTTGTCCACAACTTTGGCCTGGAACCGCCATCTATGGATTGACTACAGGGCCTGATTATCTGAGTACCGAGGAATACGAAAATCCATACGGTATTGATGTTACACAGCAGGAAAAAAACGCAACTATTCGTATCGAAAATCCTCAGTTGGAGCAATCTTCATATTGTATTCAAAATGCTTTGGGGCAAGTCCTGTTTTCGGCAGATATCACATCCGAAAACACCAGTATTGATCTAAACCATTACCCTATTGGAGTTCTATTTCTCACAATTACTAAGTCCAATCAATCAGTTTTTCAAAAAAAGCTAATCACTTATTGATTCATTTTCAATGTGAAATTAGTTCTGCTTTCATGCAACCAACTTTTCGTTTTTGCCATCTCTATTTCAAAGAATATTAAAACCCATTTTCTATAACATGCTACCAAATATCAGAATAGCCCCAAAAGAACAAGTGGAACTTCTGAAAACCCTCGACACTGCTTTCAGCAATCAAGAGCTGGACTTTTCGGAGCAATTGTGCGGATTGTACAAAACTCAGACAGACTTGGTGAAAAAATACGGTCGGGACGGGCTCATGCTCCTGATCGACTGCGAAACCCGGGTTTATGTAGATTCCGAAACCAAACGAAGTTTGGAGATCATGCATTATCACGCTATTCCTAAAGACTGTCCGTGGCACGAACTGCGCGAATTACAGATCTCCGACTTTATTCAGAAGGTCTGGGCAGCTTTCCCGATTTCCTTTGTTGAAGTCTTGAAAGAATACACCAAAGACCTTTTCGTGATTTTCGAAGACAAGAAATGGTACATGGTTTATGCCTATCAAGGCAAAGATTACAACAACAATAGTTACTATGACTTTTTGGGAGGATGCCAACCGGAGCAAAATGCCGGATTACCTAAAGCACTTTTGGACACAGGCTGGAAAATGCCTAAGGATTTACAGGAATTGTATTCCGTTCACAGCATTTTCGGCGATTTGAAAAGTGTCCTCAAAAACGCAATCACAGACTGTATTCCGAATGCAAGTTCCCTGGAAACATCCCTGACCTTTTTGGAAGAATATGTAGTCGCATGGGAAGTGGACTATACTTTTTTCGACTTATTACCCTTTTGTGAGGACGGAGCGGGGAATTCTCAGAACTTCTATAAAGCTGAGCCAACCGAAAACTCTTATGCAACAGTAGATTGGGATCACGAGACCAAAGAAATTTCAGGAGCCAGCACTTTAGCTGAATTTATGGAACATCAATTTGCAGAAAGAATGGTTTAAACCGGTGAATTCGTAATTATAAATACCGCGCTTCTATCCCCTTCGCCTGAAATTCACCAACCATTTTCTGTTCGCGATCATAAAGCAGAATCACTTTCTTCAGATTCGGAAGCCATTTCACATCTTCCGTTGAAGTGATATTGAATTCATCACCTTCCCCATCCCAATAAGGTGTTACCTGGTGATATGCCTGGTGGTAATTTTGATCCAGAATCTCAACCTGGTCCAACAATTCCTGCGGAATCTCCAGATCCCTGAAAAATTTTTTCACCCCCGGAACCGCTTTCGAAGGATGCATCGCCTTGTTAATTTTCTGCCACTTTTCAGGACCAACAAACGTTTTCACATCAAAAGCAGGTTGAAGGAGTTTCTTGCTGTACATCAATTCCTGGATAACAGCCAGTTTAAAATTGAAGTCTTTGAATTTTGTCATTTTGCTGAAATTAGTTCTGAAATATCGGAAATCTGATCCGATTCTTAAATACAAAATCGTATTTTAGTCTGACAATGATCGTCATAACACTAATATCCCTGCTTTGTCCTTTTTTAATCTTTTTGGATTATCATAAACGCAGCAATATCCATCTCGCAATCGGGTATATTCTTGTTTTTTTCGGAAGTATTTTCCTCCTTTCACGGGTCGTCTATCATTACGGGATGTTCCTGGCAGCTTTAGCTCCGTTTTTTATCCTGACAATCTGTATCATTAGAAGAAAGCACTGAAAAACAATAAATTACAATTTCAGGGGAAACCCCTAATTTTCTTTTTTTAAACCGAAAATGCATTGATTCAGTATAAAAACACTACCTTCGCCCGAATTTTTAAATCACTATTTATGATGAAAAGACTACACTTAATTTTTCTTGCGTTTACCTTTTTGGGTTTTAAAGCCTATGCACAACCTTGTGCAGCCGTGATCAGTGCCTCAGATGCCCTTATATGCTCCGGAGACAACATTACCCTGAATGCTATTGCAAACGGTCCCGATAACTTTATGGATGCTTCGAATACTGCCGGAAACAACCACCGTGGTAACATGTTCGACATCGTTGCAACAAATGCAGTAACCATTCTTTCATTCGATGCTTCCCCAATGGGAAATACAACCATCGAGGTGTATTACAAAGCTGGTACATGGAACGGGTTTGCCAATACGCCTTCAGCATGGACATATATTGGTTCTGCCGCTACCCCTTACACCGGCGGATTCTCAGCCGTTGCAGTACCTGTGAACGTGACTATACCGGCTGGTCAAACGTATGCATTCTATGTAACATCGAATACGTCTGCTGTTAGTTTGAACTATTCGAATGGAACCAATGTCGGAAACGTTTACAGTAGTGATGCAAACATCACTTTCCTGGAAGGAGGTGGTATGGAATACCCATTTACAGCAAATACAGGAGCTGTTTATCAACCACGGGTATGGAACGGAAGAATCCATTATGCTATAGCTAACCAACCCGGAGCTACGCTTACTTGGGGTACCGGAGAAACTACAGCATCCATTCCTGCAGCACCAACTGCTACAACAACTTATACCGTTTCTGCTACAGTTCCTGGGTGTCCTTCCACATTGGCTGATACACTGGAAGTTATGGTTTCCATTCCTCCTGTAACTGCAAACGCACCGATGGTAGTATGTTCAGAGGATGAAGTGTTACTTTATGGTACCGGTGCGGAAAGCTTTACCTGGAACAACAGTGTCACAGATAGCGTAGCGTTCGAAGCAACCGTTACAACAACTTACGTAGTAACAGGTACCGATTCCATCGGTTGTATTGCTAATGACACGGTAACCGTAACTGTAAATCAGCTTCCCAATGTCAATGCAGGTGCAGATTTCGATGTGTGTGAAGGAAATGATATCACATTAACAGGACAAGGTGCTGATACGTATGTATGGAACAGTGGAGTAACAGATAATATTCCTTTCGAACCTGCAGGTAATGCAACCTATATTGTAACTGGAACAGATACCAACGGATGTATTAAAAGCGACACGATCACAGTTACCGTTAATCCGACACCAATTGTTTCTGCAGGACCTGACCTGGACCTTTGCCAGGGTGTACCACATATCTTTTCAGCAACAGGTGCACAAACATATAGCTGGAACAACGGGGTAATCAATGGTATGCCAATCGCACCTTTAAACGGCATATACTCAGTTACGGGAATAGATACCAATGGATGTTTTGCAAGTGATCAAATGACGGTTACCATTCACAATGTCATGTCTTCGATCTTTTCATCAGGAAACATACTTACTGCCGGAGTACTGGTTGACATGTCCGCTCAGTGGGTTAATTGTTCCGATATGTCCATCATCCCGGGAGAAACGGATGTCATTTTTGAACCAACACACGGAGGAACTTACGCAATTATTGTCCAGGACAATGTTTACGGATGTATTGATACTTCAAACTGTGTGGATATTCAATTTGCAGGACTCGATGAATCATCGGCTGCTGAGTTGAGTGTTTACCCGGTTCCTACAAATGGAAAAGTGACTGTTGCTTCTTCGGGAACAGTGATAGAACGTGTAGAATTGATCGACATACTTGGAAAAGTATTGGAAACTACAGAACCGAATACGTTTCAAACGGAATTGAACCTTTCGGCATATGAATCCAATACGTTCTTCCTGCGTGTTTACCGTGGAGGACAAATGGCTTTGCTAAAGGTCGTGAAGAACTAATAAAAAAAATACGTTCAGGTTGACATTTTAAAAAATTGTCAACACGCATAAAACCCCGATGAACAATTGTTTACCGGGGTTTTGTTTTTTTAAACTTTGCGATCTCTGTCTCTTTGCGGTAAAAACACATCTTATACAATTCTAAACTGACTCCTTGTTTTAACACATTTTAAGCTTTCCAAGCTGTCACAAAATCGATTTAATCACTTACCTTTATTCGTTCAAAAGTACAAGGTTCATCCAATCACAATTTGACCGGACATTTCATCCAACTAACGGTCAATCAACAACTAAACAAACAACATCATGCGCAAAGGATTTGTATTTACACCCTATTCCGCTCCGGAGCAATCACCTTTTGATCGGCTCTTCGAGATTTTCAAGGAATTGATCACGCATACTTCAGGAGATTTCGACGAAGCTATTGATTGGTTGCGTGTCCTAGACAAGGAATACGAGCTTACCACAGCTGATTACACCATTGATGATTTCATCGAGGAACTCCGCAAAAAGAATTACATCCGGGATAAAACAGGAGATGAGGGAAGCGGAACAGCTATTACAGCCAAAACGGAACTCGCCATTCGCCAGCATGCCCTGGAACAGATTTTCGGCAACCTGAAGAAAAGCGGCGTAGGAAATCACCGGACCAAACACAGTGGAAACGGAGATGAACAAACAGGCGATTACCGACAATTCAATTTTGGAGACGGCCTGGAAAAAATTTCTATGACAGAAAGCTTGCGGAATGCCCAGATCAACAATGGACCGGGCGAATTCCAGCTTCACGAACGGGATTTGGTAGTTGAGGAAAGTTTCTATAAAGCACAGATGAGCACTGTGTTGATGATCGACATCAGTCACAGTATGATCTTATACGGAGAAGACCGTATCACTCCGGCCAAAAAAGTAGCCATGGCTCTTGCTGAACTGATTAAAACACGTTATCCCAAAGATACACTCGATATTCTAGTATTTGGCGATGATGCCTGGGCAATCGAAGCAAAAGAACTTCCCTATTTGCAGGTTGGTCCATATCACACCAATACCGTTGCGGGTTTGGAATTGGCCATGGACTTGCTGCGCAGAAAACGCAATACCAACAAGCAGATTTTCATGATTACGGATGGGAAGCCAAGTTGTGTTATCGAACCCGACGGATCTTATTATATGAACTCAAATGGTTTGGATAAGTACATCGTCGACAAATGTTATACAACAGCGCAACAGGCCCGGAAATTACACATTCCGATCACCACATTCATGATTGCACAGGATCCGTATTTACAACAATTTATCCAACGATTCACAGCTGCAAACCAGGGAAAAGCATTCTACACCGGAATCCAGGGATTGGGACAAATGATTTTTGAAGATTACCAGGCAAACCGGATTAAACGAATCAGAGGGTAATTGAAAAGTGAGAATGGAAAATGGAAAAGTTTTTAAATGTCGACCCTTTTTCAATTTTCCATTTTAAATTATCAATTCTTAAAACACAGACAAAACGTATGAAAAAAATCAACACATTAGGCGAATTAAAGGCCTCAGGATACCAGACAAAAAGCGTTAAGGAAGAATTGCGTTCGAATTTGATGGAGGCACTAAAAACAGGAAAACAACCTTTCGAAGGGATTCATGGATATGAAAATACCGTGATTCCGGAATTGGAACGTGCTATTTTAGCAAAACACAACATCAATTTACTCGGACTACGCGGTCAGGCGAAAACCCGGTTGGCTCGTTTGATGGTCAATTTACTGGACGAATGGATGCCGATCGTTCAGGGTTCGGAAGTGAATGACGATCCCTTGAGCCCACTTTCCCGTTATGCGAAAGACCTGATTGCCGAAAAAGGAGATGAAACACCTATTTCCTGGGTTCACCGGGATGACCGGTTTGCTGAAAAATTGGCAACACCGGATGTAACTATTGCCGATCTTATCGGAGACGTGGATCCGATCAAGGCTGCAAATATGAAATTGTCTTACGCAGACGAGCGTGTGATCCATTTTGGAATGATCCCACGTGCAAATCGTTGTATTTTCGTAATCAATGAGTTACCCGACCTGCAAGCACGTATCCAGGTAGCTCTGTTCAATATCCTCCAGGAAGGTGATATTCAAATCCGCGGATTCCAATTGCGCTTCCCATTGGATATTCAATTTGTATTTACAGCGAATCCGGAAGACTATACGAACAGGGGAAGTATTGTAACTCCTTTGAAAGACCGGATCGGTTCCCAGATCCTGACACATTACCCGGAAACAATCCGGATTGCACGGACAATCACCGAACAGGAAGCAAAATTGGAAGGTGATCAAAAAGAAAACATCTCCGTTCCGAGTCTGGCAATGGACCTGATTGAACAAATCGGGTTCGAGGCACGTGACAGCGAATACATCGACGTGAAAAGCGGTGTGAGCGCACGTATGAGCATTTCAGCTTTTGAAAACCTGGTAAGTGCTGCCGAATTGCGTGGTTTGAAAAGTAAGAACCCAAAGACCAGTGTTCGTTTGGCGGATTTTTCAGGAATCATTCCTGCGCTGACAGGGAAAATGGAATTGGTTTACGAAGGCGAACAGGAAGGCAGCACTTATGTTGCTGAACAATTGATCGGCAGAGCCGTAAAGACCTTGTTCGAAAGTTACTTCCCGAAAGTGGAGAAATTGGAAAAACCGGGAGAAAGCGGTCCTTACCAGGCTATCGTTGATTGGTTCTTCGAACAGGACGAATTTGTACTTTCTGAAGATGCTGACGACAAGACTTATCATGCTCAATTGGATTCTATCGCTCCATTAGAAGCCTTGATCCAGAAATACCAACCCAAAGTGGTTGCAGGTGAAAAGCATTTCCTGAAGGAATTTGTGTTGTGGGGATTGGTTGAAAGTAATAAATTAAGCAAATCAGAACTTGAAAACGGAACCACATTCAGCGATCAGTTCAGTTCGTATGTAAGAGGTGGATTGAATTAAGCCTATTATCCGTGAAAAAAAGAATTCTGGTTACTATTGGTATAGCGATTTTACTTGTAGTCGGAATAAGCTATTATTTCATTTATCAGTTTCATTTACCGATCTGTTAGAAAACCAAAATAAGCATGAAGAGTTAACTCTTCATGCTTATTTTCATTAGTTTATTCCCAACACAAATCTTGTCTTTTTGGTTGACACGCCACCAGAAGAATTGGTATCTGAACTTTCCGATTCCATCCACATGGTTTTTTCATCAAACTTTGTAATCGTATAAACAAGCTTATTTTCTCCAGTCGCATAAGTCTCTGAACTGGATGTAGTCGTATCCGGGAAATTAGGATTGCCTCCGCCCCCGGTTTGCGAATTAACAGTTGATTTAGATAAGGTATTGAACAATAAACGATCGTTTTTTGCCAAATTATCTCCTGCTATGACTTTAACAAAAGCCCAGGTTCCCTTCTGAGTCTCAGATGTTTTAATTGACAATAGGATAGATCCCCCGAAAATAGTGATTGTACTGCTATAATGTCTGTTCCAGGTCCAAGTGCCATCCTTATCGATTATTAACTCATTTGGACTGTAAGGCGAATCACCGTTGGAAAAAGTACTCGTAGAACCATCTGGATGGGTTGTTTCTTCGTAATAATTGGCGACTCTCCAAGCATTTGCTATTGTTTCTTCGCTCTTTTTCACACAAGAAGTTATTCCGATGGTTACAAGGGCGATGCAGGTGTAAAAAGAAATTCTTTTCATTAGCTGTTAAGTTGTGAATGGAATAAAGTTATCGAAAAAAGGAATCAAAATCTTACTTTACAATCACTTTATTCAAAACCATTTCTTTTTTCCATTTCCGGTCTGAAGGAAATAAACGCCATATGTCATCATTTGAAAAATACGAATTACTGCTCTCCCGGTTAAGTGAACGGATCAGATTGATCAACACGTTTACTTGCTGATTTCCCTGAAAATTCACGTATAAAAAAAGGGATTCACCGCAGCAAATCCCTTTTCAATGTAGCCGAAGCTAATTCTTATTTCGCAGACAACGTGATTGTCTCACTAGAAACATACGAAGATGATGAGCTTCCGGAAGAAGATGTATTTGAACCTTCTCTTTCTAACTTCAATTCATCTTTCTTAGAATCTTTAATCGTATAAATCATTGTATTTTCTCCAGTTAAATAAGTATCTCCTGAAGTTGATGTGGTGCTTGATGACCCGGCAGTATAAACAACTGTGGAGTTATCAGACAATACGTTGAAAACTACACGCTCGTTCTTTTTGAAATCATCCCCTTTAGTTTTAGAAACAAAAGACCAAGTACCGCTTTTAGTAGTTTTGGTATTTTGACTAACCAGGCCATTCACAATCGTGTAATCTTGATCCCAGCTCCATGTCCCATCTTTGTCAATAGTCATGTTATTAGCCGCAATTGTAGCAGTACTTGTTGTGGTTGTAGTTGAACTTCCGGAAGTAGTTGCTGTCGTCGTAGTAGCACTTGTTTCTGTCGCTGTTGTTGTAGTAACAGTTTTGTCACCATTCGACTGAGTATCTGTAGAGCTACTGCTCATTTCAGTTACTTTCCACTCATTAGCCATTTTACCTTTGCTTGATTTACCACAAGAAGAAATAGAAACTGCCAATAAAGCAATACTAAGGGTAGAATAAAAAATCTTTTTCATTTTAATGTAAGTTATAAATTAGTTGCGGCAAATGTATGACAATTCCGTTTACATTCCGGCATTTAACGAAAAGATAACCAATTAGAAATGTAGTTTTCAGTTTGGATGGTTGATCCGGTTTAGCAAATGGTTGGTTTTACTTGACAAAAAAAAAGAAATTATTCCTGATCTCTTTTGTTCTTTACCCGGAATAGAAGAATTGGAATAACAAAGATTGCGAGAGTCAAACCGGAAATACATAAATCGAATTGCTCCGATTCGATCCATTCGGTTGAAGGTACAAAATGTACAAGCAGTGCCAGGCACAATTTCACTCCCAGGATTCCAATCACCAAAAAGGCCGAATTTTCCAGGAAGGGATATTTCTCCATCAGAATCACGAAATACTTTGCCACGTAACGCATGGCTAAAATCCCTATAAATACACCAATACAGATTAAAACGACATTATCCGAATAAGCTACGACCGCAAAGATATTGTCGATTGAAAACACGATATCCATAAATTCAACTGCCAAAACGGTAGACCAAAAGATCCCAATCACTCCGACTGTTGAGCGGTAAATGAAACTTTTCTTTGTTTCCTGGACTTCTTCATCAATTTCCGCCTGGATGCTTTTTGCAGCAAAATGCTTTACCGCCATGTAAATCAGGTAAGCTCCACCGATTGGTTTGAACCACCAGATGCTTAGGATCGATTCCACCAGGACCAATGCAATTCCCCGAAAGACATATGCCCCAAGTATCCCATATTTTAATGCCTTCGATTGTTGCTCTTTGGGAAGATCTTTTACCATAGTTGCAAGCACTGCAGCATTGTCGAAAGATAAAATGATCTCAAGCAGTAAAATTCCAAGAATCAATAAAATCGCATTCAAAGGATGCTCTGTCATCATTGTTGCAAATTCTTGGAATTGTTTCATCATAGGACTTTACGTATTGATTTGTATGTTTTGGAACGAATTGCAAAGATAGGATTAAATTAAAAAGGGAAAATTGAGAATTGAAAAGGTTTTCTTAAAATCTCTTTAAAATCAAAGATAAGAGAGAGACGAAGAATTAGTGGCAACTTCCGCATTCGGAATTCGTATTTAGGAATTCGTAATTCCTTATATTTGTTATTATGGATTTCCAACTCACTTCTGATTTTAAACCGACCGGCGATCAACCGGTAGCAATCGAACAATTGGTTAGCGGAATTCGCGATGGGCATTTCGCACAAACCTTATTGGGTGTAACCGGTAGCGGGAAGACATTCACCATGGCCAATGTGATTCAACAGGTGGAAAAACCAACCTTGATTCTCTCACATAACAAGACCCTTGCCGCACAACTTTACGGAGAATTCAAGCAATTCTTCCCGAATAATGCCGTGGAATATTTCGTGAGTTATTACGATTATTATCAGCCGGAAGCTTACCTGCCCGTTACGGATACATACATCGAAAAGGATTTGCAGATCAACGATGAAATTGAAAAGTTGAGGCTCTCAGCCACATCTGCATTGCTTTCCGGCCGACGGGATGTGATTGTCATTGCTTCCGTGAGTTGTATTTACGGTATCGGAAATCCAAATGAATTTGCAAATTCGATCATTCCCATCCACGTGGGGCAACTGTTTCCAAGAAACAAGTTTTTGCTTCGCCTGGTAGAAAACCTGTATTCCAGGACGGAAGCCGAATTCAAACGCGGAACTTTCCGGGTAAAAGGTGACACGATCGATATTCACCTCGCCTATGCGGATTACGCTTTGCGTGTGGAATTCTGGGGAGATGAGATCGAACGCATCCGAACCATCGATCCTGAAAACAATTCGGAAATAGAAGTCTTCCAGGAAATCAATATTTATCCCGCAAACATTTTCGTTTCCAGTCCGGCAACTACCCGCAGGGCAATCGACCAGATCGGTGAAGACATGGTTATCCAGGTTGAGAATTTCAAACGGGAAGGAAAGATACTGGAAGCAAAACGTTTGGAAGAACGGACCTCTTACGACATGGAAATGATGCGCGAATTGGGTTATTGTTCGGGAATCGAGAATTATTCACGCTATTTTGATCAACGCGAACCCGGCACACGACCTTTCTGCCTCTTGGATTACTTTCCGGATGATTATTTGATGATCGTAGATGAAAGCCATGTGACCATGCCGCAAATCCGTGCCATGTACGGTGGAGACCGGGCGCGTAAAATCAACCTGGTGGATTACGGTTTCCGGATCCAGGCCGCGATGGACAACCGCCCCCTGATGTTCGACGAGTTTCAATCCCTGATCAGTCAGATTGTGTATGTTTCTGCAACACCGGCAGATTACGAATTGGAGCAATCGGAAGGAGTTGTGGTGGAACAGTTGATCCGGCCAACCGGATTGTTGGATCCGATTATAGAAGTCCGGCCGAGCCTGAACCAGATAGACGACCTGATTGAGGAAATGCAGGTCCGCATCGAAAAGGATGAGCGGACTTTGGTAACGACACTGACCAAACGCATGGCAGAAGAATTGCAGAAATACCTGGACAAACTGGGAATTGCCTGCCGTTATATCCACTCGGATATCGATACGATCGAGCGGGTTGAAATCCTGCGCCAATTGCGTTTGGGCGAATTTGACGTTTTGATCGGGGTAAACCTGCTTCGGGAAGGATTGGATCTACCCGAAGTGAGTTTGGTGGCGATTATCGATGCAGACAAGGAAGGGTTTCTCCGGAATGAACGCTCATTGGTTCAAACCGTTGGTCGTGCAGCACGGAATGTAAACGGACGGGTAATCATGTATGCTGATAAAATGACGGATTCCATGGCACGTACCATTTCGGAGACCGAACGCAGAAGAGCCATGCAAATTGCATACAACGAAGAACACGGACTTGTTCCTACCGCTTTGAACAAGTCGAAAGAAGTGATCTTGAAATCTACCAAGGTGGCGGATGGAGATCCTGAAACACGTGCACAAAAAGCAAGTTATACACCTTATGAACCGGGAACCGGGTTGTTTGCAGCTGAGCCGACAGTCAATTACAAAGACCCGGAAGAATTGGAAAAAGCGATCGTTGCGAAACGCAAACAGATGGAAAAAGCGGCTAAAGACCTCGATTTCATTGAAGCTGCACGTTTGCGTGATGAATTATTTGAATTACAAGCGAGAAAAAAATAGAGACTCAAAGACAAAAGACGTAAGACGGTTTCCGTCTAAGGTCTTTTGTCTTTCATCTGAAGTCTAATAAATAGTAAATTACTGAATATAATGAAAAAAACACTCTTCCTTACTGCAACACTCCTGGTACTGGCTGCTTGCAACAAACCACTTTTAAAATACAACAAGGATTTTGAAGGAACCTGGTATAGTGAGACGCAATACAATCCGGATTTGCAAAAATTTGTGGGTGATGAATTGACTTTTTCCGGAACAATGGGAACCTACCAGGTGGATTGCAGCGACACCTGTGATGCGAACCTGTGTTCCTGCACCGCAAAATTGACCGGCAAGTCCGAAATCAATCAGCAACGCACCATCATCCGGTTGAATTCACAAACGCCAAGAACATTTAACCTGAACGCAGAGCCTTACGAACAAGGAGGTTCCTGGTTCATGAAAGTGGATGGGAAGGTTTATAAAAAACAATAGGGACGCGATTCATCGGGTGTCTTTGACACACATTTCCTGCATGGTTTGAGCGAAAGTTACTTAATCACCCAAGCAAAATTATTTTTCCCGTCAGCGGCAAATCTATTCTTAAATTCTTGAGATGTATTAATACTAATTGTATCTGTTTTTTGATTTGAGCATTCTAATAATGGGAGTTGTAGCAACATTAATACTATAGATATTTTATTCATTTTCATCTGTATTTCGCCCAATCAATTTGACTCAATAAGTAAAATGCAAAAACAAGATTTGCAATTACCAAAAGAACAAAACCAGTTACCAAACAACCTCCGATTCTATTTTTTTTCTTTGGCAACTGATCAAATTCTTTCACGATATTTTTCCATTGATTTCGGCTGTGGAAAATAAAATAATTAGTGCCCGCTACTATTACTACAAGGATTATCGCGTCAAGATTATTACCGCTTAGATGAACGTATCGATTAAAAAGAACTTTGTAGTATAAAAAAATCGAAATTATAATGAAGTAAAGTAAAACATCTACACTAAAAGATGCTTTCCAATCACTCCAGAAAGCAAATGACCCCACACTTTCGTACCATCTGTATAATTTGTAAAAAAGATAGTAATATGCTTTTTTTAACCTCTCCATCAATCAAGTCTGGTAGTATAGATAAAAAGAAAAAATAAAATTAACAGTGATCAAAGTAATTACTCCAAAAACTATCCATCCACCTATTCTATTCGTTCTTGTTGATAATCGATCAAATTCCTTAACGTAATTTTTCCATTGATTTCGGGTATGAAAAACCAAATAGTCAATCAACGATAGAGCAAGAACCATCCCACCCCATATTATCTCTTTTCCAATTATATCTGCTTCTGGATTAAAGAATAATTTATAATAGATAAGAAAAGAAACAATGATCCAAATTTCAAGTACAATTATTACAAAACTTGCCTTCCAGTCGCTAAGCCAAGCAAAGGAACGATTTTCATACCATCGGTATAATTTGTAAAACAAGTAAGGATATATTTTGTTCAGCTTCATAACATTATTGTTTCATTGCACCTGGCCAAAGTTGCCACTCCGGATTAATTGCCTTATTTTCCTTATTTAACCGATCCTGATCATTGCCCAATCCTACCCAACCTCCAGGGTAAAGAGCATCAACTCCTGTGTAAACGATTCCAGCAATTGGATTTAATTCCAAAGCAAACGCCCCCACTCCGGTATTCACTGCAGCTTTAACAGGATGCACTGCATCAGGAGAATCTGGATTGTCTTTATAAATTAACGCTCCTCGAATATCCAATATGGCACCCAAACCAAAAGATAACTTTCCAATGAAACCTCCAAGGCTTGCTGTTTTATATGTACTAATACTAGCCCGGCTACCTCCACCCCAACCACTCGCATATACTTTTGGACTAAATTTAGAACCGTTCTTGATTCCGTTTGTCAACCTGAATGAAGAACTGGAGAGTTCCAAGCCATTTGCGGCAGTTCCTATAACAGTATTAACATTACTCGCAGCAGAATACAAATCAGCAGAATTATTTCTAAATTTCGCTTCGAGAGCTAAACTGAGATTTCTTCGCCCAATATCAGCAATACCTGTAAACTTTCCTTCATATTGAGTTCCACTGGAAAATTTTCCATTCACAGTCTTTGAATAACTCACACCATAATCACCAGGTTTATTAGGATTAGCAACCACATTAGTAGTATATCCATGCGCCTCTCCTCTCGCTGCCATGGCATTAGCGATTAGTATGGAGTACTTAACCTCTTGTCCGTCTTCATCAACCAAAATTACAGGATTATTAGCCACATAAACATAAGCCGAAAGTGCTGGGTATTTACTTGCCATTGGATCCAAACTTAAAAACCGCGCCACATCACTATCGTAATACCTCGCACCTCTGTAATCCAATCCAGTCTCTTTATCGCGCTCATGCCCGGTTGTGAGATAACGATCTCCAGCCCCGTTGTCGTATTCCCGGAGGATTTTTCCGTAAGAATAGTAATCCAGCGCATTCACTATCAATGGTACATTGCTCCCGTTTACCATAAACGCAACACGGGTATTTCCCAAATGATCATATAAGAAATAAGTTGCTTCATCGAAGTAGATCCGTGAAGGAATAGAACCCGAAGAACCTGTTGTAACGCGCGCCACGCGGTCTGTACCATATACAAAGTATTCCATACTGGAAGTCGTACTTCCATCCGTAATGAATTTTACAATACTCAGATCCCTTCCCAGTGCGTCCTTGATGTACATTTCTTGCGTGGTTTGAATGGAAGATTCAATTAAAAATAAAAACCGATTCTTAAGTAAGGTTATAAAAATCTCACTTGAACCGTTCTATTTAATTCTTCGTTTTGTCCATCCTTAAATTGAGGTGAAACCACTTCAATTTTCTCGACAGAAATACCATTCTCAACTAACTTTTTGAGAACAGCCTCCATTCGCAAATACGCTAAAAAAACAGCATTCTCTTTATTGCCAGAATTCGTCAAAGCTGAACTTATTTGCACTTTCGAAGCGCCTTGATTTGATTTAGTCCAACTTTTGAGCTTTTCACTATCGATGATAGACAAAGTGCTTGAAAACAAATCAAAACGTAAAGAAGAAACATTCTCTGAATTGATTTGTCGTGGTTTTTCATTTAATTCTATTAATGAAAATGGAGCTATTAAACCTTTCGCAAAAGGATAAGACAAATCGCCTGTATAGGGTATAACTAAATGAATCCATTCTTTTCCTACCATTTCTTTTGTTACTAAAATCTTATAATAGCCATAATACAAATGGTGAGATTTTTTGACTAACTGTAGTTTCCCAGCCGGTTCAAACTTTTTAAACCCTTGAATCATTCCATCTCTAAATTCAATGGATTTTGAAAAATAAACCTCGGGAGAAAACTCAGTTCCATCCGAATTATCTCTGATAATACTAAACTCGAATAGTGCACTATCTCCAATTTTAGGCATATTGCTTATTTCAAAACTAACCATCGGTAATACATCTCCTTGTTCCATTTCTTTTGAAAGCAAAGTAAAAATTCCAAATGCTACAAAAAATGTCGAATCTGGAATTGTAATATTCTTTAGCTCCATTTGTTCAACTCTTGAAAAGGGTCTTCTTGTAGGGATATCCAAAATAAACGCTTCATTTTGCTTTACTACTGGAGTTGACAAAATAAATAAATACTCTCCTACAGACTCTTTAACTCTAACTGGTTGATATATTGAGGATGTCTCAAGAAAGGGAATATTTCTTTTTCCCAATAAATTATTATTTATGGTTTGACTGTATCCCAAACAGACAAAGAAAACAAAAAAGAGTAAAATTTCTATATTGTATATTTTGCTCATTATCAATTATTTAAATATATTATTTTTTAACACCCTCGCTCTTATAAATTTCATCAGGATTAGAAGGAGCTCCTGTATTTGATTGTGGCTTTGTACTTTTTTTATCCTTTTTCTCAAGTGGAGCTGGGGCAGCTTTTTTTGCAGCACCACCTCCAGCAGGAGCTGCTGGGGGTGGAGGAACAACTTTATTTGTGTATTCTTTTTCTATTGCATTAACCTGCTTCTCCTTAACCTTACTATCTACTCCCGCTTTTTCTTTTGGTTTAAGATCCTCATAATCTTTTTCATTATTTGTATTTGCAGTATAAGGTATATCTGCTTCGTTTGGACTTAAAAAGTCTATTAAAAATAGTGCAGTTTTCTTTTCTTCATCTGTAGCCGTCTTATACTGAGTTCCTCCTGGTCCAAATCTGGCAATGATTTTTTCAGCTTTAAGTTTCATCTTTTCCTTTTCTTGTGGTGTTCCCGCGAATTCTAAATTACCAGTCCCACCAGCCATAAAGGTGATAGAAGCATCACCTGAAACAGCAGTATACCAAGCTTGAAAAGCACTTACGGTTGGACGAACAAAATTATCTGGTAGTTTAAAATATTTTCCATCAGAATCAACAAAAATAATTGGATTTCCACCAACATAATTATATGCAGAAAGCGCCGGATATTTTGCTGCCAATGGATCCAAACTCAGGAACCTCGCCACATCACCATCATAATACCTTGCACCCCGATAATCCAAACCAGTAGCTTTGTCGCGTTCATGCCCGGTTATGAGATATATACTTTAATTACTCTATCGTTTTCCCTAATGTATCCTCTAAACACTTTCCACAATTGCTCCAATCACTCCTTCTAAAAATTTTCCATTGTTTATAATTGTCCAGATATAGATTGTAAATACTAGCAGAGTCAACTTGCACGGATGCATATTTTTTATCTGTACTCAAAAAAGTTTTCATATAAAATACTTTTTGAACAGAATCTCGAGCAACCCCCTTACTTTTCGCAATTCGATCCATGGCTGACCAAATCTTTTGTGTTGCCTCTTCCATTTCTTTACATGTTATTCGTTTAGTCGTTAATGTATCTCTTTTTCGACCAATACTATAGGAAAAAAGATTACAGTCAAGTGTTTGAACGTATAAATCGACATTTCCTACATTACCAGAATATAAGTGTTTTCGAACAGTCATTAGAGCTGTTTTTTGATTAGTTGACGTTTTTTCTTTACTAATTTCATAATAACCAGTATTTTGGCATGAAAAAACAAGGAAAAATATAAATACTATCCAAATCGCAACATTTACATTATTTAATTTGCGAATCCAAAAATTCTTGTGCAGCTTTCTCATTGAATTTTTTATTTGTACTTTTTTCTTTTACTTCAGATTTATTCATCAAATCGTTATATAATTGATTAGGGGCGTCAACCGTAAACGAAGAAAATAAGGGTCCTTCTAATGTTGTTTGTCCTAATTCTTCATCGGGGTAAACAATTTTTTCTAATGTTTCAGTTGCTAATGAGGTGCAATTGAATGTATCTGCCTTATATTTCATTTTTTTATCATTAACTGCCTTTCCTATAGCAGTCAAAAATTTCATACTCTTTACATCTTGTTCTTGAGTTGTTCCCAAAAGAATATATTCATCCCCTCTTCCTTCGGCAAATTGTTTCACTTCATCCGCATTGATAACCGTATAATGAATATTTCCATCAACTGGACGATTATCACTTGGATAATGATCTGGATGCAAATCGTAAATCATCATTTTACCTGTCGCTACACCGCTTTCATCATATTCTGTTACGCCAATCATCGTATGTCCAGGATTTGCAGTAGCTGCATTCGTCTTATTTACTATTATTACTATATCTTTTCCATTTGGGTCAACAGCTATTGTTGGCATGCCTCCGACATAGCTATAAGCAGAAAACATTGGGTATTTAGCAGCCAAAGGATCCAAACTCAGGAATCTTGCTATGTCTGAGTCGTAGTAGCGTGCACCTCTATAATCCGATCCTGTTTCTTTATCGCGTTCGTGTCCCGTTGTCAAATAACGATCTCCAGCCCCATTGTCGTATTCCCGGAGGATTTTCCCGTAAGAATAATAGTCCAGCGCATTCACGATCAAAGGCACAGGCACAGTACTTCCGTCTACCATGAACGCAACACGGGTATTCCCCAAATGGTCGTACAAGAAATAAGTTGCTTCGTCGGGTAGGATCTTAGCCAACGGAGTAGTTGTTCCAACTGTTACACGCGCCACACGGTCTGTGCCATACACAAAGTATCCCGTACTGGAAGTCGTACTTCCATCCGTAATGAATTTTACAATACTCAGATCCCTTCCCAGTGCGTCCTTGATGTACATTTCCTGCGTGGTTTGAGCGGAAGTTACTTTGTGGGTTCCTCTTTTCTTCTCAAAAAAAACAATATAAAAGACGGAATAATAAATGAAATCAAAACACTGGAACTTAATAGTAAAAATCTAAATGGTGAGTGAAAGTAATTTGATCCGAAAAATATTTCATAAATAACAAACAAAATCAATATAAAAAGCCATTTTCTCCTAACACTAATAGTAAATAGTATTGAATTAATTAAACTCAATACTATAAAAACATAAAGCGAGAAATAAATTGTAATTCCCCAACCTAAATTATTTCTAATCTCATTACCTAGAGATTCCCAAATTGTATATCCCAATTCGTAAAAACTAATGTAGAAAATGAGTTGGAGCAGCCATATTCCAAAAAAAAGTAAGATTCTATTTAAACTCGTCATAATTATTATTTTAGATTTGATAAGTATTTTTTTGCATAAAACACGCTAATTGGTTTACTTATTTCTACCCTAGTAGTAATATCATTTCTAACAGCCTTTCCATCAACTAATTTATGATTGTGTGCAGCCCACAAAGCCCCTCTTAAAATCATGTAATTATCATACGAATTAGAAAAATCTGCTGTTCCTCCGACCAACTCACCACTACCATATTTTTCTCCTGTATATACAGTGCTGTAGACCGCTTTTTCAAAATCTTTTCCAGACACTAAAAAGTCTGTGTATGCATCAATTGCAAATGGAATTTGACCAACAGCATCAGCCCAATAGGGATCACCACCAACCGTTACTATAAAATCACCATCAGCCCCATCTTCAGACTTTTTCCAATCTCCTGCATATCCCTGCTGATATTGCCATAAATATAGATCCTCACTAGCAAAGGATGTAATATCTCCCCAGGAAAAATGTTTTAATGCAGCGGTTGAACCAATTGTCGAGCTCTTACTTTTAAGTGCCATATAATTATTTGCTAACGGCTCAAACCACTGAACTCCCTTTTTATATAATGCCTTCGCTGTAATTTTAGTTTTTTCTGTTTTTCCGTCATCTAATGTAAATAATTCTTCTCCTGCCATTGTTGTTACAATAAGATCTTTTGTTGATCTACCATCTGGGTCAGTTAATCGGATTGGATTTGCCATTACATAATTATAAGACGAAAATGATGGATATTTTGCTGCCAATGGATCCAAACTCAGGAACCTCGCCACATCACTATCGTAATACCTCGCACCCCGATAATCCAAACCAGTAGCTTTGTCGCGTTCATGTCCGGTAGTCAGATAACGATCACCAGCACCATTGTCATATTCCCGCAAGATCTTTCCGTAAGAATAGTAATCCAGTGCATTCACAATCAAGGGAACACTCAGTGAATCTGTCATGAAAGCAACACGGGTATTTGCCAAATGATCATATAAGAAATAGGTTACTTCATCTGGTTTAATTTTTGCCAAGGGGATATTTGTTCCAACTGTTACTCGTGCCACGCGGTCTGTGCCATGCACAAAATATTCCGTAGCAGAAGTAGTGGTACTTCCCGTAGTCGTAAATTTAACAATGCTCAGATCCCTGCCCAGTGCGTCTTTGATGTACATTTCCTGCGTGGTTAGTTTCTACCACATAATACCCCAATAAGCAGCTATTTTCTTCTTTTTGCTAATTGCTATACCCTTAGAATAACCATTCTCCCAAGGTTCTGGCATTTGTATATCTTTTTTTGAAACAAATTTCGGATACAAATTTCCATTTTTTGAATCTAAAACATAAATTTCAAATGTTTCATCGATTTGCAACTGAGGATTATCCGAAAAAAAATAATCCCTGAAATTCGGTATAGGGTAACTTTTCGAATATTTAGATACATCAAAGAAAACTGGAGCAGCAAGTTTTAAAGAATCAATATTATTTGCACTAATATTTTTAAATCGATTGACAACAAAAGAATTATCAAATGAGTACTTAACGTGATATTGAAAATTATTACCGAAAGTTTTTTCGATTCTTTTAATCCGCTCAGAATCAACGTCAGATTCTATTAAAACAAATCCGACATTGTTGCGAGAGGAATCCTTATTATTAATCAGCGCAAATATAGGATTGTAAACGGTATCCGGAAAATGGCTTGTAAAATCCTTTGGATATTCACCTTTAAATTCATTATAATACTTTTGATCGGGTAGTTTCCCCAATTTTTCTTGCGAAATAGAGCAGGAACATGCTAATGCTAATAATGGTAACGAAAATACTTGTAATCTATTCATAAGCTTTTTTATTTTTTATTTTCAACTGTTGCATAAGCTTTAATCATTTTTTCCAGAAAATCTCTAGTTTCTTCTTCCAAACCAAAAAGATCCAATACTGTTCCTATATCCTGATTGAATGCACCATTTGTTACAGTCCCTCCATAAGGTTTAAGATAATCATATTTTATTGTCATCACATGACTGAAAGTATAATAATCAATTTTTTGAGTCTGATTCATTCGCACATCCATTTCACTTTCTTTTGCATACCTAAAAGAAGGTTCTGTTTTTGATTGATCCATTGAATATTGCGTATGCTTAATATTTTCACCTGCTCCAAAAGATCCTCCTTGAGTCGACTCTTTTTCAATAACGGAAACCATTTGAGCACGATGATAGCCATGGTCATACATAAATTCAGCAGGGTTTTCAATCAAGTGTATATCTTTATCTAATACATTTGAAGTCGCACCATTTGAAACTGTTGATCCAAACATATTATCGTCACCCAATCGCAAATAATCAGATGGTTTGTAAGGAGATTCTATTTTGTCTAAATCTTCTTGTTTTACTGTCGATTGACCTTTTATATAAATTACGTTTCCTGTTTGAGGGTTATAAAACCAATCCGTAGGACCTTTTCCAGTTGGACCAATTAATCGCAATGGATTACCCATCACATAATTGTAGGTACTCCATTGCGATTAATTGATCCAACTGGAAAAGGTGCAGAATGGATTCCAAGAATTAAAGATAATGGTATTGAGTTAGTAA
>CBFGNC010000019.1:0-76308 GCA_965650135.1 uncultured Fluviicola sp. | reverse complement strand
ATAGTTCAATAGTTCAATAGTTCAATAGTTCAATAGTTCAATAGTTTTAGTCTAACCACTAAAAACTTGGTCCGATCACCTTAATGTGTACCCGGTCTATTTCTTTCCCATTTCCCATGACGATGATATCTAATTTCCTTGTTCCTTTTGCAATAAAAGAATAGGGGAAACGTGCCAGGAAGCGCTCCCGGATATGTTTTTGTCCCGGTAGCTCCAGCGAATCGTTCGCCAATTCCAATTTCACAGCAGGATCGGCAGAGATTAATTTGACATGAAAATGATCTTTCGTTTTGTTGGTCAGGTCAATTTCAAAAATATTACTGATATCTTTTTCCTGCGTGACCTGATATGTCGATCCTCGTTGGCGCATAATCGTAGTGGAGAAATCTTCCCGCATGACAAGCATGGTAACCCAGATTCCAATAAGCACAACTAATAGAATTGTATAGGAAACAACCCTTCTGGTCCATTGGAAACGCGTCCGGTTTTTTATTCCGTTTTCAGATACGAATCGAATCAATCCTTTTTCCAATCCTACACCTTCCATCATTGAGTCACACGCGTCGATACATGCAGTGCAGTTAACACATTCCAACTGTGTCCCGTTACGGATATCGATTCCTGTCGGACACACGTGCACACATTGCGCGCAATCAATACAATCTCCTTTTTTTGCTGCCGGTCTGTCTTCTCCTTTTCTGAATTTGCCACGTTCTTCTCCACGCACATAATCATAAGCGACCACCATTGAATTTTGATCGAGCAAGACACCTTGCAAACGCCCATAAGGACAAATTGTCGTACAGACCTGTTCACGTAAACGGGCAAATACAAAATAGAATAGCGTGGTGAAGATTCCGATGGAAGTCAATCCTCCGATATGTTGCCGAATGGGCTCCATTATTATTTTGAACAACGCATCACTTCCGATGATATAAGCGAGGAATATATTCGCAATGACAAATGAGATCAGCCAGAATAGGGTATGTTTCAAAATGCGCTTTCCCCATTTTTGTGCATTCCATGGTTGCTTGTCCAAGGCTTTTTGTTGTGTCCAATCGCCATCGATCCAATATTCGATCTTACGGAAGACAAATTCCATGAAGATGGTCTGCGGACAAAACCAACCACAAAACAAGCGTCCGTAAATAATGGTGAATAAGATGACAAAGACGATGAAGATAATGAGCATGATGGCGAACAGGTACAGGTCTTGTGGCCAAAATGTTGCTCCGAACAGCGAGAATTTGCGTTCCAGGATGTTTATTTCGATGAGTTGATCGCCATTGATTTTTATGAACGGAGCTGTTAATAAGAAAATCAATAAGGAGTAGCTAACCCATTTTCTGCGATTGGTGAACTTTCCTTTCGGTTTTTTAGGATACACCCAGACGCGTTTTCCCTGTTCATTGACAGTGGCAATATGATCTCTGAATTCTTCTTCCATTTTCGTTTAGATATGAAAAATGCCCGCCCGCAGGCAGGCACTTTCGTTATTTTACAGGAAATTCTTTTCCTTGTGGTTCTTTTCCGGGTATGTATTTCAGGCTTAACACAAAAGAGGCAACTTCTTGAAGTTGAACAGGATTTAGCTTGGAAGCATGCTCGGGCATTCCGTTTGATGTTCCGTTTTTAACCGTTCCGAACACTGTTTTGATATCGTTTCCATACAGCCAGAATTTATCTGTCAGGTTTGGTCCGATATCTCCACTTCCGTCTTTATGGCAAACTTTGCAATTGGCTTCGAAAACCTGTTTTCCGGAATTAAGAGCAGCCGGGTCACTCAGTAGCGTCACATTGCTTTCGTCGACATTCATTGCCGCATCTTTCAGGTAGGCATCAACCTCCTTTTGAGCTTTCATTATCGAGATGTCGTATTCCTTTTTTTGAGTATTTCCATCAAATACGTGATAGTATAAAAGGTACACAAAGGCAAATATGATTGTCATGTAGAATCCCCAAACCCACCAAGGAGGAAGGTTGTTATCCAATTCCCGGATTCCGTCATATTCATGATCCATCAGGATGCTGCTTTCATCTTCGATCGGAACAGAATCCACCAAAATCTTCACTGCACGTTTTTGTTTCGGTTTTGCAACTTTGACTTTACGGGGATATACCATGTAATAGAAATCATTGAAAAGTCCTTTCAGATAAAGTACAACCAATAACAGAACCAGATTGATTCCAATCAGGATATACAGATCTACCTTTTCGACCAATAACCAAGGATAAGATGCCTCTGCCGGATTAGTCGGGTCAGGAGTGCTCATTCCATAAGAATAACCTGGCATGAAGCTGGCTCCAAGCGTGATAAGAATAACCAGGATCTTGGTTAGATTTTCTTGATCTCTCAATTTCTTTTTGAAAAGATCTGATTTTACGAATGTAAGGATGGAGTTGCTCATCAGGATAATCGCAAAAAGTAGGATGACCATCAAAGTTCCCAAAGCATAAAAGACGGTTAAGTTTCCTTTATAATCGGGAAGAAGTTCCACTTCTTTCTGGGCTGTCGGATCTCCTATTACTGTCGGATCCACAGGAGGGGCATAATTATCGATATAATCCAATATCTGATCTACTTCCTCATTCGTTGCCTGTTGCGGAGGCATTTCTGATCCCGAAAAATCCTTAATGGCGAGGGCCATTTTGCTTTTCCCTCCTGCAATCAAGCTACCGGAGTTTCGAACCCATTCATATAGTAATGGTCCTTCGCCGGCATCTGTCCATTTTGTTTTTACTCCTTTCAACCAAGGACCCGTTGAGTTTTTGTCCACGGCGTGACAGGTATTGCATTTAGCCTTGAATAAAGCTTCTCCTTGACTGTTAGCCATTGTTGCCAGGAACAATGCAGCTAGTGTAAGTAGTTGTCTGATTCTCATGGTATTTTATTTTCAATAGTTGATTCTTCAGTAGCTAAAGGAATATTGCTAAGTTCCTCGATAGTCGATTTTTTCATCTTGGAGATACGGATTAGGACCACGAGGAAAAAGAGTACGAAAACCATGAGTGAGAAGATTCCGTAAAATTCTGCTCCCGACTCTGTTGCTAAATGATGTTTAATAAATCGTAACATTTCACTCCTTATTTAGATTGTTTTACTTTAATATCTGTACCCATGCGTTGCAGGTAGGCAATCAATGCAATGATTTCTTTTTGTTTCAATTCATTGATTTTTGTATTCTTATCCTGGCCGTTCAATGCTATTTTCGGGGTGTTTTCCACAATGTCGGTTGCAATCTTGATTGCCTGTTCATCCAAATCCGCTTTTGCTTTTTTGGAATATCCTTTTGGATATGGTACTCCCATGGTTTGCATGGCTTCGATCTTTTTCTCCAGTAAGCTCGTGTTCAAATTGTCATCTTTCAACCAGGAATAAGCTGGCATGACCGTACCCGGTGACAAGGCTTTCGGATCAATCATGTGTTTGTAATGCCATAAGTTTCCACGTAAACCACCTTCTCTTGCCAAATCCGGGCCTGTTCGTTTGGAACCCCAAAGGAATGGATGGTCATATACATGTTCACCTGCTTTGGTGTATCCTCCACTTTCGGGTGTCGGTGCGTAACGTGCTGTTTCAAAACGCAATGGCCGGATCATTTGTGAGTGACAGTTGTTACATCCTTCGCGGATGTAGATATCCCGTCCTTCCAATTCGAGTGGAGAATAAGGTTTCACACTGCTGATTGTTGGAATATTGGATTTTACGGCGATAGTCGGAATAATTTCAGCTAAACCACCGATTGCCACCACAATGATGCTCACAAGCATGAAACGAACCGGTTTTCCTTCTATACTGCGGTGCCAGTATTCTTTTCCTTTGGATGGATGTGCTCTTTCAATTGCAACTTCCACTTCTTCATTTGCTTCAAATGAACCTGCTCTTACCGTTTTGATTACGTTGTAAACCAGCATTAACGCTCCGATAATGTATAGCAATCCTCCAATGGATCTAAGGATGTAATAAGGTTTCATGTCGATTACAATCTCTAAGAAATCTTTATTCACCAATGTTCCGTCCGGATTGAAATGCTGCCAGCTAAGACCTTGCATGAATCCTGCTATATACATTGGAACTGCGTATAGGATGATTCCTAATGTGGCAATCCAAAAATGTTGGTTTGCCAACTTTCTGGAGTACAATTGTGTTTTGAACATTCTTGGCATCAACCAATAGATCAATCCAAATGTCATCATCCCGTTCCAACCTAATCCCCCAACGTGTACGTGGGCAATAGTCCAGTCGGTAAAATGAGAAATCATATTGACAGATTTCAACGATAAGAGTGGACCTTCAAAGGTAGCCATACCATAGCAAGTCAAAGCAACGACCATGAATTTGAGCATCACATCATCACGCACTCTGTCCCACGCACCACGAAGTGTTAGAAGTCCATTCAACATTCCTCCCCATGACGGTGCAATTAGCATGACGGAGAAAACAACTCCTAAACTTTGTGCCCAATCGGGAAGGGAAGAGTATAATAAATGGTGAGGTCCGGCCCAGATATAGATAAAAATGAGTGCCCAGAAATGGATGATTGATAACCTGTAGGAGTAAACCGGTCTATTCGCTGCTTTCGGAACGAAGTAATACATCAAACCGAGATAAGGAGTGGTAAGAAAGAAGGCAACGGCGTTGTGCCCGTACCACCATTGAACCAATGCATCTTGGACTCCGGCATACCAGGAATAACTTTTCAGAAAAGAAATAGGAAGTTCGAATGAGTTGAAAATGTGCAATATGGCAACAGTTACAAAGGTTGCGATGTAGAACCAGATGGCAACATACAAGTGTTTTACATTCCGGACGAGGATGGTTGCAAACATATTCCATCCGAAAACAACCCAGATTAAGGCAATTAGGATATCGATCCACCATTCCAGTTCTGCATATTCCTTACTACTGGTGATTCCGAAGGGTAAGGTTAAAACCGCGCAGACAATGATAAATTGCCAACCCCAAAAATTCAGGTAACTCAGTTTATCACTCCACATCCTTACTTTTAGTAAGCGTTGCAGGGAATAATAAATTCCCATGAAAATTCCATTTCCTACAAAGGCGAAAATCACCGCATTCGTATGTAATGGTCGAATCCTTCCGAAGGAGATGTAACGAAACCCGAGGTAATCGTTGAAAAATTCAGGGAAGGCTAGTTCCAAGGCTGCGATTAATCCGACCAGCATTCCAATGACCGCCCAAAGGATTGTTGCGAATGCAAAATATTTGACAATCCTATTGTCGTACTTGATTGTTTGTATTTCCATCGTTGTTTTGATTTGTTTCATTTGTAGTTGATTCGTCTTCGTAAAGGATACGAACGCTCGGAGAATAGTCGTCATCATACTGACCGGTCTTTGTTGCCCAAAGAAAGATGACTAAGAAAAACACTGCCAGACAGAGACTTACAATTAGCATTATGTAGATCATTCCCATAGGGCAAAGAACACCACTTAACGGAACAAAAAACATGATTTAAGTAACCCCAAAAGGTGATTTATATCATGTTTTGAAAAGATGCTCTTTTGGGAGGAATCATTCATCTCAATTGTTCTGACTACCTTTGTACTATGAAGACAAATTCACCGATTAATCCAAAAATCTTAAGTCGTTTAGAGGAATTGGGTTTTTTAAAACCGACTCCGATTCAGGAACATGCCTGGAAGTATCTGATTGAAAAGCATCAGGATTATGTAGGACAAGCTCATACAGGATCCGGGAAAACGATTGCATATGGTGTTCCATTGCTTCAACGTATTGATGCAAAGGATAAGGATGTGCAGGCAGTTGTTTTGGTTCCTACGCGTGAATTGGTTGTTCAAACTGCCAAAACATTATTCAAACTTTCTAAAAACCTGGATAAATTCTTCATTCAGTCTATTGTGAAGGGAGACGATATTGATGAGCAAAAACGGAATTTGCAGCGCCCGACACAGGTTTTGGTGGCAACTCCGGGAAGATTGTTGGAATTGGTGCGTATGAAAGCGGTTTCATTGAGACGTGTGAAAACGATTGTTTTGGATGAGGCGGATGAATTGTACGCAAAAGGTTTCATGAAGGAAATCGATAAGATTTTGGGTGAAACCAATGATTTTCATAAAAAATGGCTGTTTTCTGCAACAATTCATGGTGAATTGACCAAATGGATCAAGAAGACATTGCATATGGATGCTCCACAAGCGATCATTGCAACAAAAAAGGTGATGAACCCGATGATCGAACATCAATACATCGAATGCCAGAAAGAAGATAAACCGATGATGCTGCTGGAATTTCTTGGAAGCATGAAAAAAGGGCGTGGAATCATCTTTTGCAGAACCAAAGGTGATGTAGAACATGTTGCGCGTTTTCTGCGAACGCATGAAAAGAAGGTGACAGAAATCTATGGGGAGATGTTCCCGAAGGAGCGTGAAAAGGCCATGCGTATGTTTTCACAGGAGCAGACGCAATATCTGGTAGCTTCCGATATTGCTGCGCGTGGAATGGATTTTCCCGATCTGGCATTTGTGGTTCACTACCAACTACCGGATGACCCCGATTATTACACTCATCGGAGCGGTAGAACCGCCAGAGCAGGAAAAAGAGGAATTTCCTTGAGTTTGGTAGAGGCAGTGGAACGCAAAAAGCTGCGCTATATCCAGGATTTGTTGCATGTTGATTTTATTCAGCTGTAACTGAATCATTGTGGAGGGAAGGAAGTTTTTTACGCAAAGTAAGGAAAGTAGCCAACCCGACAACTGTGATAGAGCTCAAAGGCATAAGGATCGTCGCAACAAACGGTGTGAGTGCACCTGAAACAGCAAAACCGATTCCTGTAAGGTTATACATCAGCGAAAATGCAAAACTGATCTTCAGGTAGTTCTTTCCTTGATGAATGTAATCGATATATTCAGGTAGATATTGTAAGTGGTTTGCCTGCAAAATAGCATCCGATGAAGGAGTGAACCGAACCAGATTTTCCGATAAGGCCAATCCGACGAATGCACTGTTAAGCGCGCCGGCATCATTTAATCCGTCTCCAATCATTAACACCCGCTCTCCGGATGTTTGTAAGCGGTCAATGAATCTTTTTTTGTCCAGCGGACTTTGCTCAAAAAGAAATTCTGTGTTTTCAGGGAAGAAGGGACGGATTATTTTTAGGTCGCGTCCGGAATCTCCTGAAATAACGGACAATTGGTATTTTTCTCCTAATTGTTTGATACAATCGGAAAGTCCGCTTCTTAAAGTGGATTGGAAGATGAATTTTCCCAGGACACCTTCATCGTTTGCCAGGTAGGAACAGGATTCGGTATGTCCTGATTCATTGGTCCCCACAAAAATGGCAGATCCTAATTTTAATCCTTTCCCGGATATAATTCCCAATCCTGCATATTCAATTGGATTCAATCGGATTTCTCTGAAATGCATGGTTTGTTTAACCCAATTATGAATGGCGATTGCGTAGGGATGTGTCGCATGTTTGGTCATTCCATAGACTTCCTCTATTTGTTCCAGTGTCAGCGCTTCTCCCTGGTAAACCACATTTTTAGTGTCTTGTTCAGTCAAGGTTCCTGTTTTATCAAAAACAATCCGTGTGCATTGCTGGATCCGCTCAATAATATGCGTGTTTCTTAGATAGAAACCCTTCAGCCCCAGCTTTCGCATCATATTTCCATAGGTAAATGGAACGGATAAGGCCAATGCACAAGGACATGCCACAATCAGAACTGCGGTGACAATTTCAGGGATTTGTCGGGGATCAATGAAAGCCCAAGCTATCGCAGCTCCTGTTGCAATAAAAAGTACTGCTGCAATGAAGTAACGGGAAATCCGATCTTGCCTGGATTGGAAAGTAATCGGTTTTTGCTTGGTGTTTTGTTCATTCCATAATTGTGTGAGGTCACTTCTGGAGCTGATTTTCAGAACTGATAGTTCCACGGATTCTCCACAGATTTTTCCTCCGGCGAAGATGAGGTCGCCCTCTTTCTTTTCAACCCAATCAGATTCTCCGGTTACAAAACTATAGTCGATGGTTGCTTTTTCTGATAGCAAAACGCTGTCACATGGAATGATTTCTTCATTGCGGATTTGAATTTCGTCGCCGACAATTAATTCATCAATCGGACAAAGGCTTGTTTTTGTTCCCTTTTTCCGGATTACTGCAATAGGGAAGTATGCTTTGAAATCACGTTCAAACGATAGCCATTGATACGTTTTTCCCTGGAACCATTTTCCGATGAGCAGAAAAAAGATAAAAGCAGCGAATGAATCCATGTACCCGGGACCTTCATTAGAAAAGATAGCATAACAGCTGCGGAAATACAATGCGAGGATCCCGATTGCGATCGGGATGTCGAGATTCAGTGATCTGATTCGGATGGCACCGATTGCCGACAGGAAGAAATCCCGGGCAGAAAAGAATAGAACCGGGAGAGAAACCACGAAAGACAAGTACGCACTCAAATCCCGGAATCCTTTATAAGTCTGATCGATTCCCAAATATTCCGGAAAGCTCCATAACATGATACTTCCGAATGCAAATCCGGCAAATCCCAATTGGAAAAGAAGACGTTTGTTTATATTCGATTTTCGTGACTCCGCTTTGGTGAAATTTGGTTCATATCCGATCTTGGTCAAAAGTGAAGCCAATTCTGATAAGGCAATTTTTGATTCGTCGACAATAATACTGCATTGTCTTTTGGGAAAATTGACAAGTGAATGGAGGATTCCCGGATTCAGTTTGGATAAGTGTTCCAACAAATAAATACAACTTGCACAATGGATCTGGGGAAGGTGCAAGGTTATTTTCACGGTCGTTCCCTCTTGAAAATCAATGTAATCCTTCCTGATTGTCGGATCATCCAAAACTTCGAAAGTCTTTTTCGAAAGTTTATTTGGTTTGATCCCATTTACCGACTTATCGGAATAGTATGCACCCAATTCGTGTTCTGAAAGCAATTGATAGACCTGTTTACAGGCATTGCAGCAGAAAATATGGTTATCATATCGGATTAGTTCATGTGCTGCGGGTTCATGGCAATGAAAACAGATCAGTTCGCTTGTTTCTTCGGATATCATATGCTTGAACTTAGATGGTCATGCTGAAGGTTGGTTTTGAAATGGGAGCGTTCAGATAAGGGTCAAACGCCATACAGACGTTTCGCACAAAAGGTTCCCCCATTTTTGTAACCTTGACTTTTCTTCCGGTTATTTCAACCAATCCATCCTCAATCATAGGAATCAGTTGTTGGGTCATTTTTTCGAACTCCATGTGGCTATCTGTTGGTATCTCAGTTTCAAACTGACACATTAGTTCATTGATATGTTTTCGTATTTCGAGATCCTGAGCTGATAACAAATGTCCTTTCTCCCAGGCATTGTCATTTTCTTCGATTCGTTTCTGATAGCTTTTCAAATCCTTTTCATTTTGAGCATACCCGAACCAAGTGTCTGAAATAGCTGACATTCCTAATCCGATTAAAACCTTGGTGTTATTGGTTGTGTACCCCATGAAATTTCGATGTAATATTCCTGAAGAATGTGCTTTTGCCAATTCATCTTCCGGAAGTGCAAAGTGGTCCATTGCAATTTCCAGATAACCTGCTTCCAGGAAAAGTTCTTTTGCCATTTCATACAGAGCCCGTTTTTCTTCCGGAGTAGGTAAGTCATTTTCATCGTATCCCCGCTGACCGGTTCCTTTCACCCAAGGAACATGAGCGTAAGAGTAAAGTGAAAGACGATCGGGTTTGAATTCAATGGTTTGTCTGACCGTTTTTTCAAAGCCTGACAACGTTTGTTTAGGCAATCCAAATACCAGATCATGCGAAATACTCGTATATCCTGATTGCTTAGCTTCCTGATGGCATTTTGAAACTTGTTCAAGGGATTGAATGCGGTGAATTGCTTGTTGAACCAAATGATCGTAATCCTGGATTCCAAAACTGACCCGTCGGAACCCCGATTGGTATAAAACATCCAAATGAGCACTTGAAGTGGAATTAGGGTGTGCTTCAAAACCCATTTCAGCATTCGGAGAAAGGGGAAAGTAACTTATCAGGCCATCAATGAGTCGCTTGAGCTCGTTTGGAGCAAAGAAGGTAGGAGTTCCGCCACCTAAATGAATTTCAGCAATTGAAGTATTCGCTGCAAGATGACTGGCGATGAATTTCCATTCTTTCAGGACAGAATCAATGTATCCATGTTCAACCGAATGATTGGTTGTAATGTATTTGTGACAGCCGCAGAATGTACAAAGTGATTCACAATAGGGCAGATGGACATAAATTGAAATAGCTGTTCCATCCGGTAATTGTTGTCCTTTCCTGATCGTTTCAATCCAGTCGGACTTTTCCCAGTGGTTGATTTTCCAAAATGGAACCGGTGGATAGGAAGTGTATCTTGGTCCCTGCTGATTGTATTTTTGAATCAAGGCTTTAGCATTCATTCCATTCTTTGATTTTGACAAAGGTAGAGAGCTGATTTTCTTGAAAAAATGATGTGCATCACCTTTCAGGGAATCGATGAAAAAGAGTACTTTTGTTACTTGAATTAAGGATAAACTAATCTGATGGTAGAAAAGTCGCATAAGCATGTAAATTGCGAAGCGTGTGCAGTTCGGTCGAACAGTATGTTTGCACATTTGAGTGAGCTCGATGTGAAAGACCTGGATCATCATAAATCCTGTCAGTTTTACAAAAAAAATCAAACCATTTTCGTAGAAGGGAGCTTTCCGAGAGGAGTCTATTGCGTGAATCACGGCAAAGTGAAAATCTATGCTTTGGGGGATGAGGGAAAGGAGCAGATCGTGCACATTGCCAAGGCTGGAGAAGTGATTGGTTTCCGGGCAATGTTAAGTGGAGATCCGTATAAATTATCTGCATCCACATTGGAGGATTCCAATATTTGTTTTGTCGCCAAAGATGATTTTTTAAACATGCTGGATACACATGCCAGTTTAAGGAATTCCCTGATCAAGGAATTGTCCAAAGAATTAGGGGAACGCGCTATTTTTATCACCAACCTCGCTCAAAAAACAGTACGTGAACGCCTGGCTTATTCCCTTATGATCCTGGCAGATATTTACGACGATGAACCTATCAATCTATCCAGGGAGGATTTAGCCAACTTTGTCGGTACAGCAACGGAAACATTGATCCGATTACTTAAAGAACTCAAGGAAGAGGGTTTGATCGATACACAAACACGAAAAATCTTTATTGTCAAAAAAGAAGAGCTTCTTCAATTGGCTGGTGGAAACCGTTAACGGTATTTCAATTCCTCTTTTATGTGTTTCAGAATATCTAATGTCCAACTCAGGTTCCTGGTGTTTAGCGGGTTATCGCATAAGGTGTTTACTTTGTCTTTCAGAGATAGAATGACTTTTTTATCTAATGCTGATTCAATTCCCGGATCGGTTGATCCTGTTGTCGGGCGTCTGTAATATACTTCAAAAATGATTTTCAGCCTTTCCGCATCTTTTTCGGAGCAGATTTTTTGATTGTCAACGGATTCGATTGATTCCAGTGCTTTTCCTGCATAACTATCCATGAAAATCTGAGCTTTCTTTTGGTCCATAGTCCATAATGCAGCGGTGTATGCTTGAATGAATTCATAATCGTTTCTATCCAGGTATTTTTGAATATTGATCTGTTTTATAAAGAGCTGGAAAACGGATTTATTCGCTTCAATCTGATCTTGTTCCAAATAAGCCCAATCAAATAATCTGGAGCAGAGGATGTTTTCGGTGAGTAGGTGGTTTGAAGAATTGTAATTGATCCGGTTGGCGCGAATCGCTTGATCCAAATAAGAAACGGTTTGTTTATCGGAGAATCGGTCAATTTCAGCGGATGTCAGTTCATAAATCAGATTTCGTTTTACCAAATGATTCTTTAATGGAGAATTGAAAAAAGAAGCTGGAGAGGAAGAATAAAAAGTGCGATCCTCGTTGGCATAAATCAGATCGAAAAAGCAAATGTCAACTCCAAGCAGATAACCTTGATTCACAGCAAAATTTACAGGGGTTCCTTGAATATTCAGTTTGAATTTGTTAGAGGATTTTGGCATGTCTTCCCATGTCTGCATTTCGTCGACCTTATCCGGGTTAGGAGTTTTGCTCAATTTTAATTCATTCATCCATTCCTCGTAAGTAATCGCTTTTTCCGCTGTGTTCATGATAACATAGGAACGTGAATAGAATTCATATTCCTTGGTTGAAAGAGTGGATTTGATGGAAGTAGTGTTCTTAATAAAGTCGAAATACCAGGGAGCTTGAAGCAATGAATAGTTGATTACAATCACATCTTTGCGGTAATTCAAAACTTCCTGGACATACCAAAGCGGAAAGGTGTCCGAATCACCGGAAGTGATTAAAACCCCATTTTCAGCGCAATTGACCAAGAGTTCCTTTGCGTATTCAATGGCGCCATTTTCATAATGAGCAGTTTTCAGCATTCCCTTTGCCAATTCGGTTTCTTTCACTGAGCTCAGAATATGATAGTAATTCATGATATCGTGGTTGATCTTGAGACTCAGATTATCAAAAATGATGGTTTTATATGCCGGATACTGCTTTTCGATTTTTCTGTAACACGCCAGACTTTTTTCAGCCAATTTCAAAAAAGAGGAAATCCTGCTTTCAGCTATTTTTTCATATCCGGGATTCGATAAATCTTTTGTAGCTGTGATTTCAATACCTGTCTGATTCGGATGAATGTAATCACAAGCTTCGTTTGAGTAAGCTCTTGCAAGCATTTCGAGTTCTTTTGAACTGAGATCTTCTTGGTCATTCAATAATTCTATCAGTTCACTTGTAAAGTTAGGATAACCATATAGGTAGCTTAAATTGAATTGCTGTTCTTGAAATCGGACAGATTCCAATCCGCCGGTATAAGGTTCACTACTGTAAGATCCGGATAAATATTCATCGATTTGAAGCGTCAGATATTTCTTGGATTCAGCACTCCATGCCTTTACGAATTTGGGAGCCTGAAATTTATTTTCCTTGTATGGAGTTATCTTCAGGTAATATCCATCTGCAGTTTTCGCTAATCCAAACTGGCAGCCTTCTCCCGGAGAAGTGATCTGCTTGTTGACGTGGGTGTAAATTTCTTCGAAAGTTGGGAATTGGGTTTCTCTCAATTTTCTTAAAGTGTCATTGTACGCACTTTGACAACTTGTTGAAGTAAATAAAATGGATAAACCAATGAGTAGTTGAAGAGTCGATTTCATACAATTCGTTTGGCTAAAATTACTAAGAATGATGAAAGAACAAAATAGAATTGTATGCAGATTAAAGACTTAATATCAGAGATATAGGATAGAATCCTAGCTAAAGTATCCATCCTATAGTCTTGAGTCTTAAAAATCTCCTAATTTTAGAAAAAATTGTATTCAAATGAAAAACGCCCCATATTCGGTAGAAGAACGCTTTGTTCGCTACGTGCAAATCGATACGACAGCAGATCCAAACTCAACTTCCTTTCCTTCCAGTGAAAAGCAAAAGGATCTTTCCCATTTATTGGTAAAAGAGTTGAAAGCATTGGGAATCGAAGATGCTGAAGCTGATCAGTGGGGGTATGTTTACGCTACAATTCCTGCTACTTCCGGGAAAGCGAATATTCCAACGATTTGTTTTTGTTCACACATGGATACCGCACCCGATTGTTCAGGAACAAATGTGAAACCGATTATTCACCGCAGTTATACCGGAGCTCCGATTACACTTCCGGATGATCCGACACAAGTTATCATGACAGAGAAACATCCGTATTTGAAGGAAAAAATCGGTGATGACTTGGTTACCGCTTCAGGATTGACACTTTTGGGAGCTGATGATAAGGCAGGCGTTGCCATTATCATGGATCTGGCAGAACAATTAATGAAAAAGAAAGAAATTCCCCACGGAAAAATCCGCATTCTGTTCACTCCTGATGAAGAAGTTGGAAGAGGAGTAGAGCAGTTGGATATGCAAAAACTGGGTGCTGACTATGGATATACCCTGGATTCTGCGGAATTGGGATCAATTGAAGATGAATCCTTTTCAGCGGACGCAATGACTTTTGTCATTACAGGTGTAAGTGCACATCCTGGATACGCAAAAGGAAAAATGGTTCATGCAATGAAAGTTGCAGGTGCTTTTATTGATGCTTTGCCAAAGGATGAATGGTCTCCGGAGAGTACAAGAGACCGGGAAGGATTTGTTCACCCGACAGCTATTTCCGGAGGTTTGGAAGAAGTGACAGTGAGTTTTATTATCCGTGATCACGTGACAGCTAAATTGTCAGAATACGAAACGCGTTTGGAAGAGATTCTGAAAGAAATTATTGCCCAGTTTCCGGGTGCAACTTATACATCAAAAGTTACAGAACAATACCGGAACATGAAAGAGATCATCAAGGATGTTCCTTTTGTGACGGATTATGCAATAGAAGCGATGAAGAATGCCGGGATTACGCCAAAACCGGCAATCATCAGAGGAGGAACAGATGGTTCGCGTATGTCATTCATGGGCTTACCTTGCCCGAATATTTTTACAGGTGAAATGGCAATTCACAGCCGACATGAGTACGTGAGCATCCAGGATATGCAAAAAGCAGTGGACACTTTGGTGGAATTGGTGCAGATTTGGGAAAAACACTAAGGGAATACAAAATTTAGAATTCAAAAGTAGGGAATGACGATGGAGGAAAATGGCGTTTACAGTAATTTAAAAGAAGCCTTTCTGCTTCGCGCAGATATTGCATTCTTGAATTTCGGTTCTTTTGGGGCTTGCCCAATACCGATTTTTAATGAATATCAGCGTTTTCAGCGTGAATTGGAATATGAACCTGTTCAATTCATTGTGAATACAGGACCTGCTTATCTTAAAGAGAGCCGGATTCGCCTGGGTGAATATGTGTCATGTCATTCGGATGACCTGGTATTTGTTCCGAATCCAACTTATGCAGTGAATATCGTTGCCCGTTCATTGGATTTAAAACCCGGAGATGAGGTGTTAAGCACGGACATTGAGTATGGAGCTTGTGATAGAACCTGGGATTTTTACTGCGAGGAGAAAGGAGCAAAGTATGTCAGACAGGCAATCTCCTTACCCTTGACTTCAAAAGAAGCGTTTTTAAATGATTTTTGGAAAGGGTTCAGCGACAAAACACGATTGGTGTTTATTTCACAAATAACTTCAGCTACGGGGCTTATTCTGCCTGTAGAAGAGATTTGTATCGAAGCTAAGAAAAGAGGATTAATGGTTTTCATCGACGGGGCACATGTTCCGGGACAGATTCATTTGAACTTAACGGAGTTGAATCCGGATTTCTACACGGGAGCATGTCATAAATGGATGTTGACACCCAAAGGTTCGAGCTTCCTGTATGTTAAAAGAGAGCTTCAGCAAGCATTGGATCCGTTGGTTGTGAGTTGGGGTTATAAAGCAGATTTTCCAAGTAATTCGCAGTTTTTGGATTATCATCAGTTCAATGGGACACGTGATTTTTCTGCATACCTGACAATTCCGAAAGCTATTGATTTCATGAAATGGAATGATTGGTGGGGAGTAGCAGAAGGTTGCCGGAAAATAGTGCAGAAATGGCTCCCCCGATTATGTGATTCGGTTGATTCCAAACCGTTGGCTCCGGTTACAGATGAATTCATTGGTCAATTGGGAAGTATTCCTGTTCGCTGTGAAAACCCGATTGAATTGAAGAATATCCTTTATTCCGAATATAAGATCGAGATTCCGGTAATGGTTCAAAATGGGCAAACATATGTTCGATTTTCCATCAATGCTTTCAATTCAGAAGAAGATCTGATCAGACTGGAAAAGGCACTTAAAGACTTGAAAGTAAGAAGATTGATTCACTAAATTTTACCGCAAAGAATGGAAGAACGCAAAGATAAGGAACAACACATTTTCCTGATCGGTTTCATGGGAAGCGGTAAATCAACTGTAGGTGAATTACTTGCAGAGCGATTGAACCTTCCTTTCATTGATTCGGATAAAGTAATTGAAAAGCTTGAAGGAAGAAGTATTACTGATATTTTCTCGACCGATGGTGAGGTTGCTTTTCGTGAAATGGAAATGAATTTCCTGAAGCGGTTAAAATCGACAGAACCTGCTGTAATCGCAGTTGGAGGAGGTCTCCCAACGTTGAAAGGAGCTCTTGAATTAATGCATGAGTCAGGATTAGTTATTTATTTGAATACAAGCTTGTTGACCTTGATTAAGCGTTTGAAAAATGAAAAACAATTAAGGCCTTTGCTGAAGGAGCTAAATGATTCGGAATTTCATCCTTTTGTGGAAGATCTTTTGAGTCAGCGGGTCCACTTCTACAAACAAGCAAAATTGATTATGCCGAATGAACGAAATTCACCTATTGAATTAGTTGAAAAATTAATAAAGGAACTAAATAAACTAATATACTAGTTGTTAAAGATCTTCGTCGATTCCAAAGAAGTTGGTTTTTTCACCACGGATTTCCCGGTTCAGGAAATAATAATAAAGACTGGAATGTCCGACGAGCAGAAAGAATGCGATCTTATCAAAAGTAGTTGTGTCATTGTACCAATAGGAAAATCCCAATAGAAACCACATACTAAGCAAGTAAGTTGTTGCCGCCGCCCACACAAAATAAATGAAATACGCGTTCTTTCGCCATTGAAGTACTAAACCAATAAAGAGACCAATCCATGCAATCAATGCCACATTATAAAAAGTGATCAGATTGTTTTGAAAGTCCGCTCCAACAAATCCGAGAGCTTCACCTCGCTGTTCAATAAGTGAATGGACGTTCAATCCCTTTTCTTGTTCAATCCAATCCGTGCTCGTAAGAACCATGTAGCCCAAAATAATCCAGACTAAAAAAATAGTCCAAATAATAACTCCGAGGTAAAAACTGATTTGAGTATAAGTGTCGGGAGATTCCTTCCCGAAAATCACATTGCGTAACCGGGACAAAATAGGAATCGGACTTTCAAGGTGAGCCTCAAATTCCTCGCGAAATGAATGTTTTTTTTCAGAATCCGTCACTCAACGAATTTAACTAATTTCGCAGAATGAATGCGCAAAAACAGAAGGTAAATTGGGAAGAATTCCTATTGGAAACTCCACAAATGGATTATTCCAGTCCGGAAGTCAGGGAATTCATTCAAACAATTCCCGTTTATCCTGATTCTGTTCAACAGGTTGTAGCAATTTATGAAACGGTTCGCGATTCATTTTTGTACGATCCGTATCACTTGGATTTGCGCCCGGATTTTTTAAAGGCAAGTGTCATCGTTTCAAAAAAGCGGGCCTGGTGTGTTGAAAAGGCGCTTTTAGCATGTGCCTGCTTTCGGGCGTTTGGTTTTCCTGCGAGGTTGGGTTTTGGAATCGTTAAAAATCACATCGGTGTAGAGAAGCTGAAAACCTATCTCAAACGTGATGAGATCGTCTTTCATGGGTATGTAGAAGTTTGGGTTGAAGGAAAATGGAGTAAATGTACACCGGCTTTTGATCCACGGATCTGTAAACTGAGTGGAGTTCCTTTGTTGGAGTGGGATGGAAGGGAAGACTCCTTGTTCCAGGCTTATGTGGAGAATACCCAATTTATGGAATACTTGCATTTTTATGGAGAATTCGGGGATATACCTTTCGGATTAATGCACCGGGAAATGAAACAATACTATCCCGATTTGTTTGAGAACCCGGTTGATACGAGGGCTTTTTCATTTCATTTTGATCCTGGAATGATCCAATAGTATACTTAATGCTGAATTTTTCGTTCTGTGAAATTTGAGAATTTTAAAATTTTAGTGTTCGCAAAAAAGCGAACAGATCTGATGTTAATTATTTGATTATTAATTGTTTGATTTTTTAAAACTGAAAAATCGGATAATATAAAATCGACTGCTAAACCTCCACTTTTCCATTCGAAACCGGTAACTCGATCTTCGAAGTTCTAATCTTTACAAACTTTGGTTCCAGGATCATAAACGTACAGTCATCCGTTTGTTCGCCTTCACCCTTCCAAAATGAAAACTGATTCATCAGGCGATTGTATAATACGCTTCCATTTTGATTGGAAGAACGTGACAACAGGTAACGGAGTTGTTTCTTTCCGAATTTTTTGTTCGATTCCATTCCAAATTGATCAACCATTCCATCTGTGAAAAATACTAGTTTATCCTCTTCTTCCAAAATGATTTGCTGCAGCTTGAACTCCAGATGGTTTACATAAGTAAAGCCGATTGGAACGCGTTCTCCGTTCAATTCAATGACTTCGGAGTTCCGTACAATCCAAAGTGGCATCTGAGCACCTGAGAAATGCAATTCACGACTTCTTTTGTCCAGACAAAAAATGGCAATGTCCATCCCGTCCATTCGTTGTTCTTCCTCAGAGCTGATTCGACGAAGAATGGTTTTGCGTAAGGAATCGAGTAATTCATTCGGTTTTCGGACTCCATCTGCAAACAATTCGTCCAAGGTATTCATTCCGAGAACGCTCAATAGGGCACCAGGAACACCATGTCCTGTACAATCTGCCAATGCAAAAAGTATTTTTTCAGAGCCATTTTCACGGAAGCTTTTCATCCAGTAGAAATCTCCCCCAACCAGATTTTTCGGAGCGTAATGTACATGAACCTGTTCGAAATGCTGTGCCAGGTGCTTTCTGGATACCAATAAGGATTCCTGCAATTTTTGTGCATAGCGTAAACTGTCCATCATTTCCGTATGCTGTTTTTCCAATTGGAGATTTTTCTCGTGTAATGCATTGGTTCTTCTGGATACGCGATCTTCCAGTAAATGAACATCCCATTTGATTTTCCGGGCCATTTTCAGAAATTGGATACTGATCTGTCCAATCTCGTTTTTAGGCAGTTGCGGGGAAATACTTTCAAAGTCCTGGTAGTTGGAAGAAATGAACTCGTTCATACTGCGTTGTAGCCTGCTGACCTGAATGGTGATATTTCTCACAATGTACACGCTTCCAAGAATCAGTGCCAGGAATGCAATACCGGATATAATATATTGCATGGTTAGTGAATCATTCGATAGCGTATAGGATTCACGGATAAACTCGCCTCTGAAACGACGTAAATTGGACTGGATATTTGCGATGTTTAATGACCAATTCGAATAATGGTTCCGGTTGGGGATTGCAAACAGGATTTGCATTCGGCTTCTCACGGAATCAAAATACTGCAGGTACCGGATGAGTTCCGGAGGACAATTTCCACGAGCCTGCCAATTCTCAATTTCTTTGTGCAAGGATATAGCATAATTTTCGTCGTTCCGCATGATGTAATCCTTCTCATGTCTGCGCAGGCTTAAAATCTGTTGATCAAACCGGGGAAATGTTTCCTCAACTTGATGAATGACTTCACGCATTTTTCCAATATATCCATATTCCTTGAATCCGATTTGTGCAATGTCATTCAGAATACGGTCTTCTGTGAGCAAGAGCTCATCAAGAGTCAACAATAATTCCCGTTCGACCACTTTGTCTGAGGAGAATACTTCTGTTAGATCCTGTCGGATCAACTCGTGACTGTAACTGTTTTTCCTGCGGTATTCATACTCTTTTTTGGCAATGGAGTCATACCAAAATTTCTGGTTGGCAAGGTGTTCCATCCAATCCTTATGATCTTGAACCTGAGTGGAAAGATTGTCTAATTTAACAAGTAATGCCTGTTTTTCATGTATTTTCTGATTAAAGTACCAAGATAAAGAAGCAAAAATCAACAACACCAAACCAAATCCACCAAGGACTACCACCAACGATTTTTTCATGATACAAAATTCAGGTCTTCTTTTTGCTACAATGTAAATCACATGTCAAATTGCTGTTAACAAGGATTAGAAAATGATGAATTTAGTTGGAAAGAAGTATATTTGGCTAAACTAAAATAAGTCAATGAAACCAATATTACTTTTATTATCACTTGGATTGGCAGGAATAATCAACGCTCAGAAAATCCAGTATGCATTGCGAATGTCCAAACCGCAAAATCATTATTTTGAGGTGGAAATGGAAATTTCTGAATTCAAAGCGGGAGATCTGACTGTTAAGATGCCTGTTTGGGCTCCGGGGTCGTATCTGGTAAGAGAGTTTTCGAAAAACGTGAACTTGGTTCGTGCCTTTGATGAAAAAGGTGGAGAATTGAAAGTTGGAAAAACTTCAAAGAACGCATGGAAGATTACAACCGGAAAATCAAAAAAGGTTCGCGTTCAGTATGAAGTATATGCGTTCGAATTATCCGTCCGTACCAGTTTTTTGGATCTGACACATGGTTTTGTTTCAAATTCGGGAGTATTCTGTTATTTGGATGGACATAAGGACAAGGCGGGAGAAGTAACAGTCTATCCGTACAAGGATTTTAAAGTCATCACAACACCTTTGGAAAAAGCATCCGAGCAAAAATCGGGTGAAGGAGCACAGACCTTCCAGTTTCCAAATTATGATGTATTGGTTGATTCCCCTTTTGAAATCGGAAACCAGGAAGTTTTTGATTTTACAGTTGGGGAGACTAAGCACAAAGTGGCGATTTACGGAGCTGGAAATTACGATATCGATGAGCTGAAAGTAGATATGGCTCGTATTGTCAAATCGGAGAATGAAGTGTTTGCCGGGAAAAATCCTAATAAAAATTATACATTCATCATTCACAATGTAGTGAACGGTCAAGGAGGTTTGGAACATGCCAATTCCTGTGTTCTAAGTGTCAATCGCTGGACTTACGGGGGAGCTTACAAAGATTTCTTATCCTTGGTTGCACATGAATATTTCCATTTGTGGAATGTGAAACGCATTCGTCCGATTCAATTAGGGCCGTTTAACTACGATGAGGAAAACTATACTTCATTGCTTTGGGTGATGGAAGGATTCACTTCGTATTATGATGAATTATTGTTGGTAAGAGCCGGATATTATACGAAAGACGAATACTTGAGAAAACTATTGGGAACCTTGAATTATGTAGAAGGCTCTGTTGGTTCACGTGTTCAACCGGTTGCGCATTCAAGTTATGATGCGTGGATAAAAGGATATCGCCCAAATGAGAACAGTGCAAATACGACCATGACTTATTATTCAAGAGGTGCTATTTTGGGAGCTTACCTGGATGCGATGATCATAGACAAATTCAATGGTACAAAGTCCTTGGATCATTTCATGCAATATCTGTATGAAGAATTCTACATTAAGAAGAACCGTGGATTCACCGAAATTGAATTCCAGGAATCCTTGGAGAAATTCTTGGGTCAGGGCATGGATTTCTTCTTTGATAAGTATGTAAATGGAACGGAAATACCGAATTACAAAGAAGTATTTGGGAAAATCGGATTAGATGTGAACTATGTCGGAAAACCGGTTACTTCTTTCGGTGCGTCACTTTCACAGGAAGGTGGAAATTGCATGGTGAAAGGAATCAGAGCGGGAAGTGCCGCTGAGACAGCTGGATTAAGTGTTGGAGATGAGATTATTGCGGCAGATAATATGCGTGTGGATAACAGCGCAGTGGAAAGTTACGTTGGAAGCCTTGGTGAAGGTGAAAAATGCACACTATTGGTCGCTAGGGATGAAGTACTGTTGGAATTGACAGTTGAAATGACACTTTATGAACGACCGTCATTCAAGATTGAACCGAATGGAACTTCAAAAAACAAATTTGATTACTGGTTGAGAACAACCAACTAAAGAATTGATAAATAATTTGGAACGGGGTATTCGAAGGAGTGCCCCGTTTTCGTTTGGAAAGATGATTCTTCTTTGCTCCTTAGGTACCTTTAATGTTGAATACTATTTTCTTCCTCTTGAAGTAGTTTTCTTTCCTCTAAAGTTGCCTGATTTCCCACCGTTTTTACTGTTTCCACCAGGTTTGTTTCCAAAAGCACGTGGTTTTTCGGATGAATTTTTCTTTTGCTGAATGGGTGCTTTCTTCTTAGCCGCATTGGGTTTGCTTTTTGGTTTCTCAGCTTCCCCGGTAGAATCTTTTAGCAATTCATTCAGGATTCGCATTTCGGCATCCGTCAATTCACGCCATTCACCTAAAGGAATCCCTTTCAGTTCGATGTTCATGATACGTGTTCGTTCCAGTTTGGTCACATTATATCCGAAATATTCACACATTCTTCTAATCTGGCGATTCAACCCCTGAACGAGAATAATCTTGAAAACATTGGATGAAAGTTGTTCGACTACACATTTTTTAGTGACCACACCCAGAATAGGAACGCCCGCAGCCATACGTTCAACAAAATCGGCAGTAATAGGCTTATCAACAGTTACGATGTATTCTTTTTGGTGCTGATTCCCGGCTCGCAAGATCTTGTTTACGATGTCGCCATTCGTGGTCAGGAAAATTAGTCCTTGTGAGTCTTTATCCAGTCTTCCGATTGGAAAAATACGTCTCGGATGACCAATGTAGTCCACAATGTTATCTTCAACTCCTTTTTCTGTGGTGGAAGTAATCCCTTTCGGTTTATTCAGCGCAATATATAAATCGTCTTCCTGATCTTTTCGTTGAATGGTATGTCCGTTCACAACGACGGTATCTCTCGGTTTTACTTGTGTACCGATAATTGCACGTGTACCGTTGATGAATACGGAACCCTGTTCAATATATTTGTCGGCTTCCCTGCGCGAACAGTAACCACTATCACTAATGAATTTGTTTAATCTGACCGATTCCTGCATGACTCTTTATTAAAAAAGCAAATTAAAGAATACGAAGGTAGTTTATTCTATTTGATCTCTCTTGTTGGAACTGCACTAATTGAGTTCTACTAAAGCTGAACACTGATTGTGAATTCACCTTTTTTTCCACAAGAAGTAACATCCTTATTGACATTGTACTGAACACAATTGTTCACACATTGCATGATGGTATCCAATTCGGTTGTCGATAATTCTTTTTGAGCATTGATCTGGTAAACTTCATCCTGTGATTCCGGCTGCAATTTCAATACGAGCACGGAAAGTGTTTCGGCATTAACCTTTTTCGAATAAGTGACAAATCCATCCACTGAAAACTCAATGATGATTTCCTTTTGGTCGGTGGCAAATTCAAAGTTCAGTTCCGAACCCAACGTCTTTTCGAACAGTGCTTTGCCTTTAACGTCTGTGATTGCAATTACTCCGTTTTTCTTGTTGCCGGTTATCTTTCCCGTCAGGCGATTGATATTTCCACCCAAATGAGTGATCTCAATGGCGTAATTCAATGGTTTTTGAAACTGATCAAGGGAAAACCAATATTCGTGTGTTTTATCTTCACGAACCGTTTGGTGTAGGATTTGTCCGTAAATGACCTGACAAGCCAACAAGGCAACAAGCGTAATAATCGTTTTCATACAAGTTATAAGTTTTCAGTAGCGCTGTAAAAGTAGTGCCAAAATTGAATTGGACAAAAAAAAGACCGATTCCATTCAAAATCGGTCTCAAATGTTAAAATTGATGAGTTTATTTAATTGCTCCGGCGCATAATTTCATACGAAGTACACGTTTTGCCGCAGTATCTACAATTGTTTTGAAAGCCGCGTCCGAACGGTATTTTGCCAGGATCTCACCATGAGATTTCATACAATCCAATGGCATTAACAAGATGTCCACTCCGGCTTCAATCGCTTTCACACTGTTTCCTTTTACAGCCGTAACTCCACCCATGTTCATCGCATCGGTTACAACCAATCCTTTGAAACCAAGTTCCTTACGAAGAAGGTCCGTGATAATCACCTTTGAGCAAGTGGCGGGAAGTCCATTTGTATTGTATTTCGGATTGTTCACAACCGCTAAATGTCCGATCATGATACTCAATACTCCTTTTTCAATCAGACCAGGGTAGGTTGCAACTTCTTTCAGCTCGCCGTCAATTGCCTGCAACGATTTGTGAGTATCTCCGGAAACCAATCCGTGTCCGGGGAAATGTTTTGCAGTAGCAATGATGCCTTGTTCCTGCATACGAGCGATAAAAGCATTCGACCACGGAACATTGTTTGCTTCCACTTTTGCGAAACCACGATATCCAACGGTTCCGTTTTTTGCCAAATCCACAACCGGTGCGAAGTTGTAATTGATCCCGATAGCTTTTAAAGTAGCTGCGATGGTATCCGCACATTGATTTACTTCTGCAAGAGAAGTGATTTCATTTGCTTTCTTTACCACCGAAGAACCTGAGATTTTACGATTGAACAAACTAGGTTCGGCATCCGCGCTATATAAAAATCCGGGGTTTCCATTCTTCCCATTCAATTCATTGAATTCCTTGATCCAGGTCGTAAACTCAGTTTTGGTCCCGTTCAACATTAGAACACCACCAATTGCACGTTTTCCAATCAGTGCCTTAATGGATTGGGGAGTATTTCCAAGTCTTCCGACCGCAGGCATAATCAATTGAGCGACAATAGCAGTGTCATCCAGAGTTCTGAATAAATCTTCCACATCCTTATCCAAATCCGGGTTATCACTTAAATAATCCGCCAGTTTGAAAGTGTGTTTTATCTTGGGAAGCTGAGGAACTTTTCGTTCTTCTTTTTGAGTTTCCATTTTTGTTCCTTCTGCATTTTGTCCACAAGCTTGAAGCAATAATACAGAACAAGCGCAAATTGTAATCCAATGTTTCATTTCTATTTTTATCATAGTTGCTGCAAATTTAAGCTGAAAGTTTCTTGGGATTACTTTTTGCCTGTTCATTTATAAACAATTCACAAGTGAATTACAGGTTTCACCAGATATATCAAGTTGCTTTTGGTTTTCTGGTTACGGGTGTTTTTTCGCAGTTGTGCTTTGTTGTTGCTTTTTTGCTGTCGTCCCGCCCTTAACCGGTTTTTTGGCTGTAGGAGTATATTTTTCCTGATGGTCCAGATTTGCTTCTTCAATCGAATGGGACGTTTTTAGGGGTTCCTCTTTATCGGACAGCTCACTGAGTTTCTGGTAATATTTTTGGACAATCAACATTTCTTCCTCAGTCATACTTTCAATATCCACAAGCCGGTTGCTTGACTTATTATTGGAAGCGACCAACTCGTTCAGCTTGAGCTGTATTGCCAATGAATCCTTGTTTTGGGATTTTTGAATCAGGAAGACCATTAAAAAAGTGATAATCGTAGTTCCTGTGTTGATTACCAATTGCCAGGTCTCTGAAAAATCGAAAAAGGGACCGCTGACTGCCCAAACGATAACGATTATAAGAGCCGTAGTAAAAGCGTATGAGCTTCCTACAGCTTTGGATGCTTTCGAAGCAAATTTTTCAAAAAAATGCTTGCCGGATTTTTTCTGTTTCACGCTGCTAATGTTTTTGATTAATAATTGTTTAACTACCTACTATCTCTCCGCCATTTACATGGATAACTTGCCCTGTGATGTAACTGCTGTCTTGTGAAGCGAGAAACACATATGCCGGAGCAACTTCAGATGGTTGACCCGCTCGACCCAAAGGAGTGTCTTTTCCGAAATCATCCAGCTTATCGAAACTGGAAACGATGAGTGGTGTCCATATCGGGCCGGGAGCTACACCGTTTACGCGAATCCCTTTTTTTGCAAGCATCGTAGAAAGTGATTTTGTAAAAGTTGAAATCGCTCCCTTTGTACTTGAATAGTCCAATAAATGTTCACTTCCGCGATAAGCAGTGACAGAAGAAGTATTGATGATACAATCTCCTTTTGAAAGATGGGGAAGTGCCGCTTTCACCATATGGAACAAGGGATAAATATTCGTCTCGAACGTTTTTTTCAGATGCTCGGTTGTAATTTTTGTAACATCTTCTTCTGAAAAATGAGTTCCGGCATTATTGACCAGGATATTAATTCCGCCGAATTCTTTGAGAGTGGAATCAATACACTTTTTACAGAATTTCTCATCGGAAAGATCTCCCTTTATAAGCAGGCATTTCCTGTTTTGGGCTTCAACAAGCTCTTTGGTTTCCTTTGCATCCTTTTTTTCAGAAAGATAAACAATTGCAACATGGGCGCCTTCAAGCGCATAATGCAATGCAACACTTCTTCCTATTCCACTGTCACCACCCGTAATCAGTGCAATTTTATTCAGGAGTTTACCGCTTGACCTGTATCCTTTACGAATATCCTCGGGCTGGGGAACCATTTTGGATTCAACACCCGGTTTTTTCTGTTTTTGCGTTTTGAACTTAGAACTTCTCATAGATAAAATTTTTAAGTCTATCCGAGAAATTAAAACATGCCGGTTTATTCTCCAAAAACTTTATCCCAATAAACCTTAAAGTCAAATCCGAAGCTAACTATATTGATTATAAATTAAGAGTAAAATGTTTAAAAAAATGGAAAAAAATGGGTTGAATGCTTTTTCGAACAAAACTATTTTTGTACCTTCATGGGAAAGGAAATGGAATAATGTATCAAAAACAGTTAGCAATTAAAAACTGGGCAGAAGATGACCGACCTAGGGAAAAGATGATGCTTAAAGGCAAACACACACTCTCGGATGCCGAGTTGATAGCAATCCTTATCGGAACCGGAAGTCGAACTAGATCTGCTGTGGATCTGGCTAGGGAATTACTCTCCTTAACAAATGGAGACCTGTTTGAATTTGGAAAATTGCGCCTTTCTCATTTGTGCAGCATAAAAGGTGTCGGCCATTCCAAAGCAGTAAGCATTCTTGCAGCCCTGGAGCTAGGTAGACGAAAAAAGGAGGCGACGACCAAGAAGCGAAATAGAATTGACAGTTCGGGGAAAGCATATGAAGAACTTAAAGGTTATTTTTCCGATTTGACTCACGAAGAGTTCTTTGTACTTTACTTAAATCGGGGGAATGAAGTCTTGCAGGTGAGACAACTTTCCATCGGTGGAACGACCGGAACACACGTGGATCCCAAAATCATCTTTAAAAATGGGATGGATTTGCTTGCTTCGGGGATTATTTTGGCTCACAACCACCCAAGCGGACAGCTCAAACCAAGCACGGAAGATAAAATTATTACCAGACGGATCAAGCAATTTGGAGAACTCATCGAAATGCCGGTACTGGATCATCTTATTATCACAGATAATGGCTATTTTAGCTTCTCAGATCAAGAACTTCTTTGAAAATGCTGTTTTACGTTGATGAAATTTCAGTTCGTTTAATTTACACCTTGGATTTTGTATTCAATGAGCACGGTTTGGATTATCAATTGACCAACGATAAACATGTCTTTGAATCCTTTGAAGGAACTAAAATCTCCTATTCGAATCTGGAATTCGAAGACGAACTGATTTTGAACCCGGCAAGTTTGCTATTTGAAGAAACATTCCGAGAATCCGTTCAGGTAGAGAAAGGAAGTTGGGAAGGAGTTGACTGCTTGCAATTTGACAGTGTTCCGGATCCGTTGGCATCCATTTTCTATGTGTTGACACGTTACGAAGAATATCTCGTCAAATTTCCGGATGAGCACGGAAGATTCACTGCAAAGGAAAGTATCCTGAGCAAATTCGGTTGGTTGCATATTCAAATCGTAGAACACTGGATAGAGGCATTCTTCCGGATATATTCACAAGACAATCTAAAGAAATTAGAATCGGGGAGAAGTGTTCGAATCATTCCTTCTTTTGATATCGATAATACTTTCGCTTTTAAGTGGAAAGAAGGCTGGCGTTCCTGGTTGTCGAACGGAAAAGATTTGATGAAAAACAACAAGGAGCGAATGCAAACCCGAAAATCGGTGCAAAAGGGCGAACTGAAAGATCCTTACGATTCTTTTGAATTGATTGGTTCCATCTACAAAAAATATCCGGAGACGCGCGTTTTTTGGCATTTGGGAAATTATGCAAAATACGATACAAATATTGCCTGGAATGATCCAAGGCATCAGAAACTGATTTTGGAAATGAGTTCTATTGGCTATTTGGGATTGCATCCAAGCTATTCCAGTAATTATTCCGATGAGAAGTTAAACCAAGAAGTTGTACGAATTAAAACCATTACTTCCAAGCCTGTAATTGAATCGCGACAACACTTTTTAAAACTCAATTTGCCCAAAACATATCGCCGAATGATGGAGCGTGGATTTGAAAAAGATTATACCATGGGATATGCAGATGATTATGGTTTTCGGGCTGGAACGGCGCACGAACATGCTTTCTTTGATCTATTAACAAATGAGGCATTTCCCAATTATCGTATCGTCCCTTTTGCTTATATGGATGGAACTTTGCTGGAATACAAAAAGCTGAGCATTGAGAAAAGTTTGGAAGTAATCAATCAATTGGTAGGTGAGGTAAAAAGATATGGAGGTGTTTTTTGTTTTATCTGGCATAATGAAACAATTGCTGAAGCCGGTAAGTGGAAAGGGTGGAAAAAGGTGTTTGATCATACGTTAACACAATTAAAATGAATCTTTCAACAGAAACCTTAAGGCAAAAGGAATCTTTTCCGGAAATTCAACACGGAGATTCAATTGTGCAACTAGGCTCATGTTTCTCTACCAATATGTCAGTTTGGTTCCGCAAGGCCGGTTTCAAGTTACTGGATAATCCTTTGGGAGTTATTTTTCATCCTGTTCCTCTAGCGAAACAGATTTTAATGGCTTTTGATAAAATAGAATGGAGCGAATTTGTCCAAAAAGAAGACGTTTTTCTGAGTTACGATGCAAGTAGCACCTTATATTCTATGAATGCTTCCGGATTAGACGAATTAATGAAAGAACGCTTGCAAGAACTGAAAATCTCTCTTGAGAAAGCAACTGTTTTGATAATCACGTTCGGCTCTGCACATGGTTACCACTTGAAATCATCAGGGAATATTGTTGCGAATTGTCATCAACAAGCTCAATCGAATTTTGATAAGCAGTTAAGTGAGGCTGTGGAAATGCTTCCTATTTGGGAACGGGTGTTAAAAGAATTGAGACAGGCGAATCCAACACTTGAAGTGGTGTTTACTGTGAGTCCTGTTCGTTATGTAAGGGATGGTCTAATAGAAAATTCCCGCTCAAAATCGGAATTATTTTGTTTGGTTTCTATGCTAAAAAACAAGTACACCCATTATTTTCCGGCGTTCGAATTGGTAAACGATGTATTGAGAGATTATCGTTATTTTGAAAAGGACGGAGTTCATCCGACGGACCAAGCAACAGAATTTGTTTGGAACTTCTTGAAACAGGAACTTTTTTCAGACAAAACGAACCAGATTATTGAGGAACTGATGAAAATTCGTAGGATGGAGGAACATCGTCTACTTTATCCTGAATCAAGGAAAGCAGCTGAGTATCAAAACGCACTAAAACAAAAAAGGGAAAGTTTCCTTTCCCAATATCCAGTAGTAGTCTGGTAGCTATATGTTATTGCGCTTTAATTACAATTGTTCCTTTATATTCTCTAGGTTCTCCGGGATTCGGGTTTCCTAATAGTACTTTCCATAAAACAACAGTTCCATTTTTTAAAACTTCACCTGTATTGTTATCTACGCCATTCCAACCTGCAGAAGCATCCGTTGTTTTATAGATAACTCTTCCGCTTTTTGCATCATAGATATATAATTCAAAAGGAGTTTTACGTTCTTTCAAAGCATATGGCATGAAAGTGGATACACGTGAATCACTTGAATTCAGATCAATTGCCTCCTGAGCATTCAGGTTGTAATCCTCAGATAATCGAATCATTTTCGATTCTACAACCGTACATCCGTTCATGTCTTTTGAAGATGCGGAAACACTGATTTCATTATTTTTGTATGGGTGTACAATCAGCACTCCATTTTCTGTTTCATAAGGAGTTTTTCCTTCAACAGCCCAGTGAACAGGCGCATTATTTCCGGAAACCGTGAATCGGATTGCCGGTATACCATCTTCATACAATAAAGTAGGATCGACACTGATGTACAATTTATCATTCGGTTTGTTGACCGTAATTGTCTGTACCGTTTTACCTGATAATACTTCAATCACACCTTCATTGGCAGCTGTAATCACTTTTTTACTTCCTGCTTTGATTATTTGTGTGCGGTTGTTTTGAACCACTGAAATCGACAGGATATCATTCGGATTTGCAATTTCAATCTCATCTCCAACACAGACGTTTGTTTGAGGGATAGAAACAGGTAAGTAAGTTTTTTGTTCAGACGGAGTCCCATGATTCCCCTGTTCATTTCTTTGCGAATTGCTTACAATTGGATTGTTACCAATCGTATTATTTGATGAAGCCACTTCAATAATTTCACTGGAAACATGGGATTTCATGCCTTCTTCAACTTTTTCAGCTGAATTGCCGGAGTTTTGATGCTCGCTTAATGTGTTTGTTTGAGGAGTAATATGTGAATTCAAACGATCTTCAGTTGGTTTGTTCGTTTGAGATGTGGTATTCATTTCGTTTGCTAACGGAGCATGGTGTTCAGTAGCTTTTGATGACCCGGATTGCGAGTTCAGGGAGAAAAAGATGGCAGAACCAACCAGTACCGTACCAATTGAAGCTGCAACCCACCATTTGCGGTAGAATGGAGAAGGATTAGTCCCGTCTAATCTTTTAGACATTGATTCCCATGCAGCCTCATTGTAAGGCAACTCATGGTTCTCAAGGGACTTTTTTATAAGCTGGTCAATGTTCTTCATTGAGCAATTTTTGTAAATTTTTGTTTCAAATAATTCTGCAGGTTCATTTTGGCTTTCGCTAAGTTGGATTTCGACGTTCCTTCACTGATTTCAAGAATCTCCGCAATTTCTTTATGCGTAAATTCTTCCATCACATACAAGTTGAAAACGGCTTTGTAAGCTGGTGAAAGCTTATTGATAGCTTCCATTGCAACTTCTGCTTTTAACGTGGTGATTTCCCAATCTTCCCCGAGTTGATCTTCTTCAGGAATGTATTTGAAATCATTGTCGTTATCGCTAAGCACCCAATCCTTTTTAGATTTTCGGATAGAATCAATTGCGCAATTCACAATAATTCTTCTCATCCAACCTTCAAAAGATCCTTTCTTGTCGTAACCCTTAACATGTTCAAAGACCTTAATGAAACCTTCTTGTAAAACTTCCTGGGCAGAATCCTTATCGCGAATATACCGTTGACAAACAACAAGCATTTTACCATAAAACTTCTTGAATAATTGCTCTTGTGCCCTCCTGTCGGACGACTTACAGCCTTCAATTATATCTTCTAATTCCCAATTCTGTTTCACTGTCTCTACTCAATAACGAAGGATCGATTGAAGGGTTGCCTTCAATCAAGTTCAAAAGTTTAAAAGTTCAAATTTGAAAGTTCAAAAGTTCTGGTATTTGAACTCTTTGAACCTTTTGAACAACTCATGAACTTGTGTGTTTACAAATAACGTTATTTCTATATTAAATTTGAAGCAGGAGCAAAGTTTTATTCTTAAATTCGTTGCAATTTACAGGAATTAATTATCATTTTAATCATAAAGCAATGAAAGTAACGGTAGTAGGTGCAGGAGCAGTAGGAGCAAGCTGTGCAGAATATATCGCAATGAAAAACTTCTGTTCGGAAGTGGTATTAGTGGATATTAAAGAAGGATTTGCCGAAGGTAAGGCAATGGATTTAATGCAAACAGCATCACTTAACGGATTCGATACGAAAATTACTGGAACAACAGGAGATTATAGCAAAACTGCAGGGTCTCATGTAGCCGTAATCACTTCAGGTATTCCCAGAAAACCGGGAATGACACGTGAAGAATTGATTGGAATCAATGCAGGTATCGTAAAGGATGTGACTCAAAACCTGGTGAAGCATTCTCCGGAAGTGATCATTATCGTTGTTTCCAACCCAATGGATACGATGGCCTATTTGGTACACAAAACTTCTGGTCTTCCTAAACACAAAATTATAGGAATGGGTGGTGCTTTGGATTCTGCACGTTTCAAATACAGATTGGCAGAAGCATTGGGAAGTCCGATCTCTGATGTAGATGGTATGGTGATCGCTGCACACAGTGATACAGGAATGCTTCCATTATTGAGTAAGGCAACAAGAAACGGGGTTCCTGTAACGGAATTCTTAAGTGCTGACAAACAAAATTATGTAGTTGAAGAAACGAAGGTAGGAGGAGCAACATTGACTAAATTGTTGGGAACTTCGGCTTGGTATGCACCGGGTGCAGCTGTTTCTGTTATGGTTCAGGCAATTGCTTGTGACCAGAAGAAAATGATCCCTTGTTCTTTAATGTTGGATGGTGAATATGGACAAAGCGATATCTGCTTGGGAGTTCCTGCAATTATCGGTAAAAACGGAGTGGAGCAAATCGTAACGGTAACACTCACTGCAGAGGAGAAAGCGAAATTTGCTGAAGCAGCAGATGCTGTAAGAGAGATAAACGGAGATTTGAAATACTAATTTAGATTAGTATTTATATTTAAACGGTGCAGACAAAAGCTGCACCGTTTTTTTTTGAAAGAATTTTCCTTGGTCTATTAATTCTAATTTACAATTAATTATTTTCCGATCTTGACTAAACGCATTTGCTGCATTACTTCCGTCCCTGAAACGATACGAATCAGATAAACTGCATTGGGATAAGCTGATAGATTTACAACTGTTTCCGCTTGTGAATCTGAGAGTGGGCGAGAGTCCAAAACCCGACCGGATAAATCAACCAATTGGTACTTCAAAGATTCATTCTTTGATTGTTGAAGATTCACGATAATAGCCTGTTCTTGTGCAGGGTTGGGATATAGATTGAATCCGTCAGGTTGACTATTCTCTGCTAAACCCAAACCACTTCCATTGAAATAAGCATCGAATTGAATAGATGTCACATCCAATGTATCTAAATATACAGATGAAAGTGTGTTTGCGATGATTCCATTATTCCCCCAATTACTAAATGTGAATCCGGGATTGGCAATAGCTTCGATTTTAATCGGTACTCCATTGAAGTAAATTCCATTCCATGGATAAGTTCCCGGTTCAATTGTACTGATATGGATCTTTCCTGCTCCGGCAGGATGCACGTCCAAGACCAAGTCCACCTGATTGGGTAAATTGAAGTTGTTTTCGATATGATTTCTAACCTGGTTGCTGCGCTCGGTCAGTTGATCCTGGAAGGTGAGATGACTGTTGTATAAGTCGGTCATTTGTTGCGGGATATTGTTCGGATCTCCCCAACGTGCGTATTCCTTCTGCATTTCAACGGCGATTTGATTGAAAAAATTGTCTTCCAACGGGATTATGCGAGTTGGAAGGTATTCGGTGTTCATCACATCTGCATAACGGTTAATGAAATAATCCTTGAACCGGTCATTCTGAATTCCTTTCAGCCAAATATTGATAAATGGATTCCCGGTGCTTTGCCCCATCATATAAGCTATGTGGTCATCATAGCAATCTGACCAGGAAAAAGGAGCCAGGGCAAGTTCCATGTCGATGGTGCAAAAACGGTAACGGAAACCGGTTTTATTCGAACGGTAAATTTTGATATTGTTTTGAGGCCAATCGGTATTACCCATCCAAGATTCTGCAATAATATAATCCGTATAATAAGTTTGATCAAAATAGTTGTCTGCCTGATCCCAATAAGAGATGGAAGAAGGATTTAAGCTGTTGAAAGCAGCATAAGCTACGTTGAATGTATCTACCGGAGCACCAGTCACTGAACGCAAAATGGAATTGTTCCAGGCGCTCAAAGAAAGGATATCCAAAGAATCCTTATGTGCACCATCTGCCAACTTGAAAAACTCATCATCAATTTTTTCACGCAATTCGTATAACCCGAAGTAAGATCCGTTGATATATACTGTAACCGGACGCCAAGCAGAATAATAGTTGTTTGTAGTTGCTGACATCGCCTCTTCTTGAAGCGCATCCTTATAAGGAAATTGGAGCCATTGATTACTACCGTTCCGGATATAAAAATTGCTGTATTTTGTCCTGGTTGGTCGATTTGGAATTACCGGGTAATTGACTGATCCTTCACCCAAAACTCCATTGTCCAATTCCAAGCGGAATGAATGCTGAGGATGTGAACGGCTGCCTCCATAGCCTCCATCGATTTGCATTCCTGTATTCCTGGAGAATAATAACTGTTCATCTTCTGTAAAATAATCGATGTGAGCAGCGCGCTGCCAATCTTGCTGCCAATTATCAAAAATACCGGATGGCCCGTAAAGGTTTTGGTTGTCAGTTATGAGAGAGATTATTGGAGTTTCATGATCGATTCCTAATAAATAGGAAGCTTGAGTAATGCTGCTTGGCAGGAAACCTGTGCCATAAACGCGTGCGCGCAGAACACTGGAATAAAGAACGGGAACAGGAGTTCCTGAATATAAAGTTGATGAGGTAGTTGGCTCACTTCCATCAATTGTATAATATACTTGAGAACCCGAACCGTTTGTGTTGGCGATTGTTACAGAAACAGTTGTGCCATACACACCAGGTTGAACTGAGAAAACAGGGGGCAAAAAGTATCCGCTATATCCTTGGGAACCGTTGTTGGTCGATTCGGGTGTCGGGGTTCCGAATGTCACGGAATTACTGCTTGCATCCGGAAGTAATCCGCGGCTTTCATCCAAATTCTGGCAATTGACCCATAGACTGCTTAAAAGGGTTTGTGAAGGATCGTATAAATTGATTGTTTCGCCAGAACTTGAAATTGAAAAATTGGTATGCTGATACTGGTTAGGGTTGACCATCTCAAAATTTGACGATAGTGAACCATATGAAACCAACATCATGTCAAATTCGATGTAAGTATATACCATAGCGGGATCTGTGCTTGCTACATCGAACCCAAAAGAGTTGATGTTGCCTGCAGTTAATCCTGCTGCACTCAATTCGGATGCTAAAATGAGCAATTGGTGTTTAGCTCCCCAATACCAGTTTCCATATGGAGCAGGGTAGTCCGTCCCCGAATTTTGAATGGTTCCATTTCCAACGGAAAAACCATTGAATTTCATGTTTGGCCGCTGGTTTACCGTGTTTCCGGAAGAGAATCCGCAAGCGGCATCACTGTTGTCCTGAAATGCAAAAGCAGTCGAAGCAAAGGTTGTGGCACTTTGATTGAAAATGGAATTGAGCGTATAACCGGTACTACTATATGAACAGGTATTTACTAAAATATTTGAAACGCCATCCCAATAGAAAGGAGTGGTAAATGTATGCGTGTTCCAACCTGTGGTCGGTGTGTAATTGGAAGCCGTGAGCACATGTGTGAAACCTGAAATTGGTTTCCGGTCTTTCCCGCTGCAAAAAACGGTTTTGTATTCGTTTGGCAACAAATTGATTGCCGGGAATGTCCATTTTTGTGGTTGTGCCGGATTATCACTCAATGCATAATTGAAAAGTGAGAGCGTATCCGAAGTGGTATTGTATAATTCAATCCAATCAGGAAATTCGCCATCCTCATCCGCAATAGTTGTATAATTGCGGTTGCTTCCTTCATTGATAACAATTTGGGCGTTTAAAGAAAAGGAAAAAACGCAACAGACAAGTGCGAAAATGTATGGTATGAATCTCATAAGCAATGTGTAGTAATTTGATGTACTGCACAATAATAATCATTTTCGTGTTTATATGAGAAGCAAAAAGTTCACATGCTTGATAAGTCAATTCATATGGGGGGTGAATAATTGTTTACTTAAATACGATGTTCCGGGAAGAATCCTTACCTTGGTTCAACCGCCATTTAAATATCTTAGGCATGCAGATTAAATTTCTTTTTTCGCTGTTTATATTTCTGTTTCCTTTGTTGCTTATGGGTCAGGGCAGGACAGGGATCGAAAAAATGCGATATACACCGGGAATCAGCATAGAAAAAAATTTCGTAGATCTGAAGTCTTTTGAATTGGGAGCGAATGTATTTGCTACACGTGGAAGACTTACCAACGACGTTATTAATTATTACGGAATCGAAGGTACCTATAAATGGATTACGCTAGCAGATGAAAGACGCGATGGTATTTCGGTACGTGGGATTTATCAGCGCTTAAAGAATCCGATCGGTTTCAATGTTCAAAGCTCGGTATTGTTCGCCCGGAAATCTACTTTTTTCCTGCCTGAGGTCGGGGTCACCTTATTCGGTGTATTGTCTCTGAATTATGGCTACTATTTTCGAACGGATGTACGTCAGACATATGATTCCTCACTGCATAGCATTTCATTAAAACTCAGCCTGAACCTTTGTTACGGGGAATACCTGAACATCGTTGGGAAAAGTGAGAAATGGAAATTTAAAAGTGCCGGATCGAAAAATTAAGGGATATCATAAACACCGATGTCAGGAGGTGAATTTCGTCCTACTCCACGTATGTCCTGTGCTGTTGTATAGGTCTGATTTCCATTATTACTCAAACTGGAAGAAGTGGAACTAAACATGAAATTGTCTGCTTCCGGCCAGACAAACAAAGGATTTGAATTGGAACAGGAGGTAAACATCGCATTCCCAAGATTTGATTTTAAAATCACCGAATTCCGGAAGTGAAAGTTGAGTGTCAATCCACCTGTTTGAATGGTATCGATAGCTAAATGTTCGCCACTGCTTCCGTAAATCACACAGTTGTTAAAATTGGCGTTCGGAATATCAGTTATTATGGTTGTTCCTTGCGAATTGGTATAGTGGTTGGAAATTCCAACGGCCGGTGTCGTTCCTTCTCCGCTTCCGTATCCTAGAAAATCACACTGATTGAAGGTGAAATCTGCTCCTTGGAGTACTAATAAGGAATGCACACCTGTGCTGTGAACCAATACATTTTCACCATATACCTTCGGACCGTTAAACAGGAACAACCCATAACTTGCTGCATTGAGGATCTCCGTATTGGAAATAGTGAGTGTATTCTGAGAGAAAGCAGCGTCGCGTGAATCGACATGAATTCCTGCAATCGCATTTTTAATGATTACATTGTCAATTAAGGAAGGCCTTGCTTCTTGTAAATAGACACCGTAATACTGTCCCGGAACATCCTTATAAGATGCTTCCAAGCGGTCTCCCTGGATAGTTACCTTATTGGAGTAGTCGCCATCAATATTCAAGGTTCCTTTGTAATTCCAAAGAATGGCGCCTTTATGAAGGTAAATATGTGTTCCTCCGATAATATTGAGTGTTTTGGCTGAATCTACAAATGCTGCATTATAAATCACGTGTGGTTTGTCGTTCTGCCAGGTTCCTTCGTTCAGGTTCAGACCATTGCCATTGGGTACACTAAAGTCGGAGTAGTGATAGTACATATCCTGCCCCCAAGCAGCCAATTTCACATATTGATCTTCCCCATTGGTCGTAAATCGAACGGAATCTTCTACAATGACAGGTAAATTTTGACCATTGACGCTTAATTTCACTTCTACAAAACAAAATAAACTGTCACCGGAAGGGATTTCCAAATCGGAAAAACTGGTTCCCTGAAGTCCATCCAGGTTTAATTTGAATTTGGATGCGGAACCGCCCATCAATTCAACGTTACTAATTTTCAATGCCTTGTTTTGGGGGTTGTAAATCTTGAAATACTTTGTGGTAGAGCCGATTGTGGTAAAAACAGTATCGAAAACCAAGGTGTCGGTTGAAAAACTCAAATTACCGTCACCAAACAGATTTTTCTTTTTACAAGCCGAATTAGTTAGCGTAAGAGAAGCTAAAATTGCGACCCCAAAAATAAGATTTACTATTTTCATCATGACAAAAGTAACGAAATGTAATCCATTTTATTTTTTTTGTTGTGAATTAAAAAGTTTGATTATCTTTGCAAACCAATTTTCGAATAAGAACAAAATTAAGAATAACAATAATATGAAAGCAGGTATTCACCCGGAAGATTATAGATTAGTAGTGTTTAAAGACATGACAAATGAGTATGCATTTTTATGTCATTCTTCTGCTAATACTTCAGAAACAATTACTTGGGAGGATGGAAATGATTATCCATTGGTAAAATTAGATATCTCTCACAAGTCTCACCCGTTCTTTACAGGTATTGTACAGTTCGTGGATACTGCAGGTCGTATCGATAAATTCAACAATCGTTACGGAAAATACAAAAAGTAATTTCTACCTCGAAATAGTCACCCTGACAAGCTTTGCTTTGTCAGGGTTTTTTTTGATTTTTTTTGAGCTTTCGCCCCTCTTTTGGGCTGCCTTTAAGTACGAGATGGTTATATTTGTATCATGAGTTCACTGCAGATTAAAATTTTAGTTCTATTCATTCTTTGTGCTTTTAACAAGGTACAAGCAGGTTCAATCGACGATGCATTCAAGGCCCTGAATCAATTCAATTACTTTGAAGCAAAAAAACAATTTGAAAAATCGATCAAATCAAATGAATCTGCGGCGAACTATGGTTTGGCAGTGATTTACTCCCGTTCAGACAATCCTTTTCATCAGTTGGATTCGGCATATACCCGAATTGTCCGCTCGGAGAAAAGTTACGGTTTGATGAAAGACAAACAAAAGGAAGCGCTTAAAAAGTACCATTTTGATTACCAGGCAATCGAAAGTTTAAGAAAGGAAATCTCGACAGGTCTTTTTCGGATTGTTCTGAAAAATCCTTCTGAAGAAGCATACGATCAATTTCAGAAAAATAATCCCTGGGCCGCAGAGCAGATTCGTGCGGTTTATTCCCGTGATTCCATTGCCTATTTGAAATCAAAGTCTGCAAATACTTCCGCTGCTTTTGACCTGTTCCTGAAAAAATATCCGGAATCCGATTTCAAAAAGGAAGCTCTGAATAATTTTTACCGGTTGCAATACAAGGAAAACACGGATGGAAAAACCATTTCTTCTTTTCTTGGTTTTGAAAAACAATTTCCTTCCAATCCATACGTAGCTGACGCCCAAGACCAGGTTTATAACTTGAGTACTGCCCGCAACCAGGTGAAGGATTATGACCTGTTCATCAAGACCTATCCGAAGAACCGGAACGTTGAAAACGCCTGGAGAAAACTCTACCAGCTTTACATGTCGGATTATTCATTGGAACGGTTGGAAAAATTTCAAACCGAATACCCGAATTATCCATACAAAGATGAGATTACAAAAGACAAGAAGTTAAGTTCACAGCAAATTATTCCTTATAAAAATGCGGGACAATTCGGTTGGATGGATTTGAACGGAAATATCATTATTCCGGCTCAGTACAGCACCGTTGGATTCTTTAAAGAAGGTCTGGCATGGGCTGAAAAAAACGGGAAGTATGGTTTCGTGAATAAAGCCAATGAGATTGTCATTCCATTCAAATTTTCCAGTGCGAATGATTTTGATAAAGGAAGGGCAATTGTACAGGTAGATACTTTGTTCGGAATTATTGATCGCTCCGGGGCTTACATTGTTGAGCCACAATACAAGGATATCGGACAGTTTTCCGAAGGATTGATCTATGCGATCAAAGATAGCTTGTATGGATATTTTGATGGATTGGGATTTCCTCGTATTCCAGCGCAATATGAAGAAGCATTTTCTTTTTCCGGAGGAATGGCTAAAGTGACTTTTAAAGGTTTGGAAGGCTACATTGATGCGTTCGGTTCATTTAGAGTGAAACCTTTATATGAATCTATCAATTTGTTTGGTGATTCTGCAATTGTTGTTGAAGGAGATGAAACGGCGAAATTGGCGAATTTTCAGGGAGATGAACTAAAAACACCTCCGATTGAAGAAATCGGGACACTTGTTTCGGACAGGGCTCTGATTATTTCAGATGATAAGATTGGTTACCTGAATAAAAAAGGTGAAGTGGCGATTCCGGCAACATTCGATTATTTTACAAATGCGAAGACAGAAGGTGAGTTTGTCGGGATGTACGCGAAAGTTTCCAAAGCAAATAAATTCGGGATTATCGATCGTTTCGGAAAACCGATCATTCCGTTCACTTATTCCAAATTAGGTGGAGTCTCTTCCCTGATTGCTTTTGAAAAAGCATCCAAATGGGGATATATCAACTTACAAAATCAAGTCGTTGTTCCCCCGATGTATGAAGCAGCTGAAAGCTTCAAGTCAGGATTGGGAGTTATCCAATTGTTGACTTTGAAAGGAGCAATCAATGCAAAAGGAGAAACCGTTATTCCTGTTGAACATACGACGATCAAGGCATTGGATGAATCTCATTTTTTGGTTTCCCTGGGTGCCTTTTATGGAATTTATACCAACAAAGGGAAATTGGTTGTTCCATTGGAATATGTCCAGATCCGGAAGGTCCAGGATGATTTTTATATCCTTACAAAAGGAACGGAACTGCATTATTTTTATGTTCCTGAAAACAAGCTGATCAAACCGATCCTGGATTAATCATGTCTGCATTAAAAAACTTTATCCGCTCGATTGTTCCAGGCCGATTACTGAATGCTTATCGGGAACGGAAGAAGAATAAACAACGTAAATCAATTCAGCAACAAGCTGCAAAAGGGGAAGGCCTTACGCTTGAGAAATTAATACAGGAACTTCAAAGTTGTGGAATAAAGGAAGGTGATTCTGTTTTGGTTCACAGCAGTTTTTCAAAAATCGGTTTTGTGGAAGGCGGACCAAAAACGTTTGTCGATGCGTTGTTAACTGTTATCGGAACTACCGGAAATTTATTGATGCCAAGTTCCCCCAATGCAGGTTACCAGTTGGATTATATCCGTAACCTGACCTTGTTCGATGTTCAAAACGATGCTTCAAAAATGGGTGCGATTACTGAATATTTTAGAACACTTCCGGGTGTTAAACGTTCGGAAAGTCCTACAGAACCTGTGTGTTGTTTCGGACCGAAAGCAGATTGGTTCACAAGTGGTCATTTGGGAGAAGAAACTCCGTATACCAAAAACAGTCCTTTTGCTCGACTTGCAGAAGTCAATGGAAAAATCCTATACGTGGGTGTAACACTTGATAATGCAGGAACTTCATTACATGTTTTAGAAGATGCGGTTGCTGATTTCAAGTTTCCAGTCTACTATCCCAAAGTGTTCCATGTTTCGGTGAAACGGATTGATGGGACACTTGTTCCCGTTTCTGTTAAAGTGCATAATCCGGAACAATCTGCCAAGCGCAAATGTGATGGATTGTTGCCGCTCTTTGAAGCAAAAGGAGTGGTGAAACATGCAACAATCGGAAATGCAAAAACCTTGGTATTTGATGCTGCTAAAATGCTGGAAGTGATGATTGCCGAATACCAAAATAATGGTGTGACAATGTATACGCCCACAGGAGATAAATAAAGTTTTGAGTATAGGATTTTGCGTTCTTTCTCCTACGCTAAAGCTTTGGTGTAAGCGTTCACTATTAATGGTTGAAGAAAAATAGATTCTTACCGCAAAGAGAAGGGAGTTTACAGAGGTGTATAACTCCGAAGATATATTCCAAATAGAATAGGAAATTTTATGCAAGCATTGCTATTTTTGTAAAATCTAAAAAAACAGAACATGTCAAATAGAAATTGGACATCAATCAAGTCCTATACAGATATCAAATTCGAATTCTTCGAGGGAATCGGGAAAATTACCATCAACAGACCGAAAGTGTACAATGCTTTCCGTCCGGAAACGAACATGGAAATGTTGGACGCATTGGAGATCTGTCGTGAAAGACAAGATATCGGTGTGGTTGTTTTGACCGGTGAAGGGGACAAGGCATTTTGTTCGGGTGGAGATCAGAACGTGAAAGGAGTGGGAGGATATATTTCTGAAAACGGTGTTCCTCGTTTGAATGTTTTGGATGTTCATAAAGCAATACGTGCTTTACCTAAACCGGTTATTGCAATGGTAAATGGTTATGCAATTGGTGGTGGACACGTACTTCACGTCGTTTGTGATATCACGATTGCTTCTGACAATGCGCGCTTCGGTCAAACCGGACCGAAAGTGGGTAGTTTCGATGCCGGATTCGGATCGTCTTTTCTTGCTAGTCATGTCGGCCAGAAAAAAGCACGTGAAATTTGGTTCTTATGTGAGCAATATACTGCGGATGAAGCAGAGAAAATGGGGATGGTGAACAAAGTGGTTCCATTGAAAGATTTGGAAGATACAACCGTTCAATGGTGCCAGACTATGATGAAACGTTCTCCATTAGCTCTTCGTATGATCAAACGGGGATTGAACGCAGAATTGGATGGACAACGTGGTTTGATGGAATTTGCAGGAGACGCAACTTTGATGTATTACCTGATGGAGGAAGCCCAGGAAGGAAAACGTGCCTTTTTGGAGAAACGTGAACCGAATTTCCAACAATTCCCTAAATTCCCATAAATATTAATGTAAAATTGAAAATGGACAATTGAAAAGACTTTTCCATTTTAAAATTTTCAATTCTCAATTTAAGGCATGGCACTTTTAGATATCGAAGCTGATTTTCAGCGCATTTTCGGATTCAGTTTAACAGAAGGTAAGCAATGGGTGGTCAAATCAGGAACAAACCTGATTTTTGCTGCCATTATTCTTTTTGTCGGGTTTTGGGTTTCAAAATGGATTGGCCGTTTGGTTGTTCGCATTCTTACCCGTGGGAAGGTAGACGCAGGACTCATTACTTTTTTATCCAGCTTAACCACCATCATCCTTAAAATACTGGTTGTTGTAACGGCAATTACGCAGTTGGGGATTGAAATGACTTCATTTGTTGCAATTCTCGGTGCTGCCGGTTTGGCTATTGGTATGGCATTTTCGGGAACGCTTTCCAATTTTGCCGGAGGTGTGATGATCCTGTTGTTTAAACCTTTCAAGGTCGGGGACACCATTTTGACACAAACTTTACAGGGAACGGTAAAAGAAATCCAGATCTTTTATACCTACTTGCATACTTCGGATAACAAAGTGATTGTGATTCCGAATGGACCGATTGCCAATGGCCCGTTGACCAATTTCACGAAGGCAAATGTACGAAGGGTCGATTGGCATATTCCGATTTCCTACGGAGATGATTATGTGAAAGCGCATCAATTGATTTTAAAGTATTTGTCTGAAGACAAAAAAGTAAAGAAAGATCCGGCTCCCTTTGTGGCGCTGGGTGAATTGGGAGCTTCTGTCATGATTACAGTAAGAGCCTGGGCTAAAACGGATGACTTTTGGCCTGTTTATTATGAGCTGAATAGAAGAATTTACGAAGAATTTATCAAAGAAGGGTTAAATTTAACTTCACCGCAGGAACACATCGTACAAATGCAGCAAGCAAAACCATGACAGATTTAAAACAACATCCGATCATTCAGCAATACATTATATGGAATCGCTTCGGTGAATTGCTGGGAATGGATTTTACGGTAGTGGAGAAGGGACATGTCTTGTATACCATGACGATCAACAGTGATCATCTGGCGACTCCTTTCGCTGCACACGGCGGATCAGTTGCCGCTTTAATTGATGCCGCACTTGGTGTAGCTTGTTTAACGGAAGTTTGCGAAGAAATGAAAGTCGTTTCAACGGTCAATTTGACGATTTCATTCTTGAATCCGGCTAACAAAGATGATGTTTTATCCGCTGATGCTCGAGTTACCAAATCCGGAAAACGGATTTTATTTGTGGAAGGAAAAGTAACGAATCAGAAAGGAATATTGATCGCAACTGCTTCGGCAACAATGAATGCGTATCCTGTTTCTAAAATCAGTGAGAAGGTCTTTTGAATTCAAAAATTGAAAATGCAATCCCGATGGCTATCGGGATGAAAAGACTTTCTATTTTCTTTTGCCACAGTGATTAAGATTCTGTAAAACAATCAGCCTGCACACTTGTGAGAAAGTTATTCACTAAAGCTTCGGATATTGAAGGAGTTCATTTTTCACTTGTTTTTGTATCGGAATCTACTGAAACATAGTAAAATCAGGTGTTAAATAAATAACTTTTTCGTACTCTATCCATACAGTATCTATGCTTTATCTATGCAGTATCTATACTTGGGGTTCGGGATACCTGTTTTTGATGGTTTTTGAGAGTTTTTGAATGTGACAGTTGTGAGAAATTGAAAACGGATTTGACTCTGTTCAATTATCCATTTTGCAATTTTCAATTCTTTTTGATTCTTTCCCAAAGCTTCACCACCTCAACTGCTTCTTTCACATCGTGTACGCGCAATATTGATGCTCCTTTGTCCAGAGCCATTGTGTTTAAAACGCTGGTTCCATTCAGTGAATCTTCGGCTTCGATTCCCAGGGTTTTGTAAATCAGTGATTTTCGTGAGATTCCAACCAGGATAGGGCAGTCGAATAATTGAAAAGCTTCCAGGTAGGAAAAGAGCTCTAAATTTTGAGTGCTGTTTTTTGCAAAACCGAATCCGGGGTCAATTATCAAATCCTTTATTCCGGGAGTCCGTGCTTTTTCAACCTGGATTCCAAGTTCGACCATTACTTCCTGAAGTAAATGGTGGTAATTGTTCAATTGAGCCATGGTTTGGGGAGTTCCTCTCATGTGCATCAGGACATAAGGAACCCGGTATTCCGCAACGATAGAAAAAATCTCCGGGTTGATCAATCCACCGCTGATGTCATTTATCAGGTGCACACCTTGTTCCAGTACATAATTGGCAACCTCGGATTGAAAAGTATCAACACTGATCTTAACTTCCGGATAATGTTCCAATGCATACAAAATGGCGGGTTTGATCCGTTCTATTTCTACTTTTTCGGAAAGGTGTTCTGCGCCGGGCCTACTTGAGTAACCACCTATATCTAACCATGTTGCACCGTTTTTGACGTGTAGATCGATCAGATCATGTTGCATACCGATGGTTGGACTTTGGCTGGTTGTATAGAAAGAATCGGGTGTGCAATTGACAATTCCCATTACCTGTGGAGTGGAAATAGTGAATAACTTACCGCGGATGTTTAGCTCCCATTCTCGCGAAAAATGTGTATTTTCAGACCTTAAAAATTCCATACTTACATAGATGATACAAACATCGGAACAATATCAACACATCGTACAGGGTTGTAGAGAAATTTTCCTTAAAAAGACGAAAGATTACGGAACTTCCTGGCGTATTGCCAGGGCAAGTAGTTTAACGGATCAAATCTTCATCAAAGCAAATCGTATTCGAACAATCCAGGAAACCGGTGAGAATAAAGTAGGGGAAAGTATCGAAGGTGAGTTTGGTGCGATGATGAATTATTGTATCATGGCTATTATTCAATGCCGCTCAACCGAAGCTTTGGGTCTTGAATTAACATCCGATCAAGCCTTGAGTCTTTACAATGAGGTTGCCCAGGAGGCTTTTGATCTGATGGAAAAAAAGAATCACGATTATGGTGAAGCCTGGAGAGATATGCGGGTCAGTTCATTAACCGATATGATTTTGATGAAGTTGTTACGAATCAAACAAATTGAAGATAATGGAGGAAAAACCATAGCTTCGGAGGGAATTGAATCGAATTATTTTGATATTTTGAACTACTCTATTTTTGCATTGATACACCTTACCCTTTAAAATACCGGCTTCTATGAAAACTATGCGAACGATTGCAGGACATTCCTTACCACTCAATGTTCTGTTTGTGATTTTAAACCTTGCCGGATTAACGCTCATTACCATGGGCTTTCATGATTCGTTTGAAACCCAAAAGCTGCTTTTCGTAAGTATCGGTCTGGTTTTGATGTTGTTCTCAGCAGTGGCATTGATCTTCTTCAAAGGAAGATTGATGATTGCAACCGTTTCCCGTGTAATTGTGGGAAGTTTGTTCATCGTTTCGGGCTTGATCAAGGCAAACGATCCGCTCGGATTTTCCTATAAGCTTGAGGAATACTTTGAAGATGGTGCGTTGGCTTACCGAATCAAGGAACTTTTCGGGGCGCCGGGTTTTTCATTGGAATATTTCATTCAACATGCGCTGGCACTTTCGGTGATCATCTGTATCGTTGAAATAGTTTTGGGAGTCCTGGTCATTATTGGCGGTAAAATGCGCTTGGTGAGCTGGTTACTGGTAATTACCATGTTGTTTTTTACTTTCCTTACCTGGCATACTTCGACGTGTGATGCAAAACAGAAATTTGTAGATAGAGACACCTATTCCCTGGTTGATTCAAAGGAAGCACAACTGGCGGATAATAAGATTGAAGAGGCAAAAACCAATAAAGACGTTAAGATTATTTCCAAAACCTCGAAAGAAGTGGTGGTGGAAGAAATGAAATCTCCACAATGTGTAACGGATTGCGGATGTTTCGGGGATGCTATGAAAGGTTCGGTTGGAAGATCATTGACCCCGAAAGAATCACTTTGGAAAGATATTGTCTTGCTCTACCTGGCAATTTGGATCTTTGCCGCTCAAGGAATCATTAAACCGAATAATGTACGACAAAACTGGTTGTACGTTCCGATTTCAATGCTGTTGATTACCACTTTGTCCTGGGTTTTTGATTGGTATTTCCCGATTATCTTCTCTTTAATTGCCATTCTCGCAGCTTTGTGGACTTACCGGATTCGGAACCGATTTATCGGGAATCATATGGGTTCAGCGTTGGTAGTGGCGCTTTTATGCGGGATTTTCATCGGGTATGTATTGAAGTATGACCCTTTGAGAGATTACAGATCGTATGCGGTAGGGAATTATTTACCTGACTTGACGAAAAACGGAGATCCCGGAAAATACCAGAGTTTACTGGTTTATAAAAACCTGCAAACGGGCGTTAAGAAAGAATACGACGGATCCAGCAAGGAATTCATGGATTCTAAAATTTGGGAAAAGACCAAAGAGTGGAAATACGAAACCATGGTAAACAAGGAAATTATTCCGATGAGATTGCCTTCCATTGATACCGCTCAATTCAATCCTTCACGCAGTATTCAATCCTTGTCAGAAGACGAATTGCAATTGGATGCAGTGAAAAAACAACTGAAAAACCGAAAAATAACCGGTTTGCGATTGATGGATAAGGTGACGAAGGAAAAAATGGATATCACAGAATTGGAATACAATGTGGAATCTTATCCTGTGGACACCTATACGATCCTGGATACTATTCAAGTGGATAATCCGGAGTTGTCAGATGTAAGTATCCGTCAGTTCCTGTTTACTGCACCGAAAGTAATTGTTGTTTTTTCAAAAAACCTGGGAGAATTTGACCTGGATCACTTGAATGAAATCAAATCTGTGGCTGCGAAAGCGAAAAAAGCAGGAATTCCGTTTGTACTGGTTGTCGGATCGGGAGATGAAGAAATCGCTGCATTCAAAAAGAAACACCAGTTACACGTACCGGTCTTTATCAATGATGGAATCGAGTTGAAAGCAATTTCACGCGCGAATCCGGCTTTGATGGTATTGAGATACGGTCGGGTGAAAGGAAAATATACCGGTAATTCGTTGCCGACATTCAATTGGATTCAAACACATTTATTAGCAAAATAGCATGCGCTCAAAAATTGTAGCAGGAAACTGGAAAATGAACTTGTCTCAGACAGAGGCAAAAGCACTGTGCAAGGAAGTAAATAACATGAACATCGGTTCGGAAATAGAAGTCTATATTTTTCCCCCGATGTTGTATGCAAGTGATTGCAAAGCAATCTCAACAAGGGTGAAAGTGGGAGCGCAAAATGCCTACCCGAAAGATAACGGAGCTTTTACAGGTGAAGTGAGTATGTGGCAATTGAAAGAAGCCGGAATTGAGGCGGTATTGATCGGACATTCGGAACGAAGAGAATATTTCAAGGAAGATAATACGCTGTTGAAACAAAAACTGGATGCTGCTCTTGCTCATGGAATCAGACCTTTCTTCTGTTGTGGAGAGCCATTGGATATCCGCCACGACAATTCCTTTTTGAGTTATGTGAAAAACCAATTGGAAGAAAGTGTGTTTCATCTTTCCGCTGCTGAATTCGAAAAAGTGGTCCTGGCGTACGAGCCGATCTGGGCAATCGGAACCGGGCAAACGGCAAGCACGGAGCAAGCTGAAGAAATGCATGCGGCAATCCGGTCGTGGGTAGAAGAGAGGTATGGAAATGAGATCGCAGAAAACACGTCCATTTTATATGGTGGAAGTTGTAACCCAAGTAATGCACAGGCGTTATTCGCTTGCGAAAATGTAGATGGAGGATTGATCGGAGGTGCATCTTTAAAAGCAGCAGATTTTTCCGTTTTAGTAGCTGAAGGAACATGGACTATTTTGAATTAACAGTTAATATCGAGCCAAGAGATCCTTGGTCGGATATTCTCGTTGCGGAATTGGCCGAATTCGGCTTTGAAAGTTTTGTCGAGACCGATTTGGGAATCCAGGCATATGCACCAGTTCAAATTGGAGATGTTTCAACCATTTTGAAAGAAACATGTATTCACGACAATCCCGAAATTCAAGTGGATTGGAAACTGGAAGAGATTCCACATCAGAATTGGAATGCAACGTGGGAAGAGTCATTTGATCCTGTTTTGGTGGATTCAAGACTTGCAATCATTGCACCGTTCCACGATGCGGCTGACTTTCCGGATAGGGAACTGATCGTAATCCAACCGCAAATGTCTTTTGGAACCGGGCACCACCAGACAACCTACCTGATGTCACAATTCCTGCTTGATTTACACTTACTTCCTGAAAGAGTACTGGATATGGGAACAGGAACCGGTGTGCTGGCCATTTTAGCGGAGAAAAAAGGAGCACAGGATATCCTGGCTGTAGACATCGAATCCTGGTCGGTGGAGAATGCACTTGAAAATGCGGAACGCAATGGTTGTTCAAAGATTCGAGGTCTTCTTGGCGACATCGATTCGATCAAAGAAAATGATTTTGGTGTGATACTTGCTAACATCAACAAAAATGTGCTGAAAAGGCATTTACCTGATTACGCAAAACTTTGTTCTGATAACGGTTTACTCTATCTGAGTGGTTTCTTCACTTCTGATGTTTCGGAATTGGAGGAAGCAGCCAAAGAAGCAGGTTTTCAATTAGTAGAAGTAAGAGATAAAGAAACATGGGCATCCATGAAACTTAAAAAAGTAGAACTATGAAAAAATGGGGATTCATTCTGATTGCAATTTTGAGTGTTACAAATTCATTTTCACAGTCTTATCCTGAAGACCGGGAGAAGTTTGTAAAAGCAATCGTTTCATTGACAAGTGATTATTTGGATAAAGAGCAAAAAGACTTTTTGAAAGATGAATTTTCGGTAACCTTATTGAAATCGGCAGACTTTCCTGATAAGTATTTTTCCAAGATGGTTGCTACCTGCAATTTAATGGAAAGTAAGCGTTTGAAACCGTATCCGGAAATTTACAATTACGTGTTTTCGGTTTATTCGTTTGTAAAAAATAAACAGCCTGAATCTTCTTTTTCAGTATGGCATAATTCGGTAGATAAATTGTTAGATGCTAAAAACGTCAATAAGTTCAAAGATTTCATTGAATTGTCAGCTGGATTTTTCTCTAAAGGAATGCTTGCGAATTCTTCCAATGAAGAATGGTATTACTATGGATCTTACGTTTTTGAATTCACTGATAAACCCATTATTCGATTTACAAACGGTCGCCTGGTTTGTGGGTTCCCAAACAAAAGTGCAAAAAGAGAGGAAGCTCGTTTTTTAGATTCTCTTGTCGTTTATAATACCAGTGGGACCTATGATCCGATATTAAAAAAATGGATTGGGCAAGGTGGAAAAGTAAACTGGGTGAAAGTTGGATTGAAAGAAAATGAAACATTTGCAGAGCTTGGCAATTACGACGTTTCAATGAAATCTAATTTTATCAAGGCAGATACTGTTTCTTTGACAAGTCCTTTTTTTCCCGGAAAGAAAATCAAAGGAACTTTAAATGAACGGGCTTTCCGTATTATTCGTGAAGCAGATCGAAATTATCCCCAGTTCATTTCATTCGAAAGAAAGCTTTCCATCGCAAATGTACTTCCCGATATGGATTATGTGGGAGGTTTTTCATTGCAAGGAGCTAGTGTTATTGGAATCGGTAACGCAACCGAATTGGCTCAATTGACCATCAAAAGGAATGGAAAGAAATTCCTGGTGGCAAAAACGCAATACATTGCCATTGAGCCGACTAAAATCGTTTCAAATATCACTCAAACCACCTTGTATGTTGGGGAAAAAGATTCCATCACGCATCCGGGAGTTGGTTTCGTCTATACCAAGGATTCGAATATGGTCGAATTGAATAGAGGGAAATCGGGAGTTTTACAATCAGCATTTACAGATTCGTATCACCAATTGGAATGGTATGTTCAAAAAGTGACCTGGAAAAGAACAGAGAATGATTTGTTGTTTACTTACGAATTCGGGACAAGTCAGGAACAACGAATTGCCCGCTTTGAGTCTATGAATTTCTATGACGGAAGATTGTATGATCGTTTGCAAGGAATGGAACAGGTTCATCCACTTGCAGCTTTGTATAATTACTGTTACAAGTTTGATGAATTCACATTGACCGAAGGAAAAGCTGCTACTGCACTTGGTAAAACGGTTGAACAGGTAAAATCTCAATTGTTGGATCTGGCATCCTATGGATTTATCAGTTATGACACTGAAAACAAGATCGTGAAGGTGAATCAGAAGACCAAAGTGTTTATCGAGGCAAGATCCGGGAAACGTGATTATGATAACCTGATTTTTGTTTCAGATATGCGTCCGAAACAGAAATTTTCACCGGAACAACTGAAAGATAACCCTTATCTGCAGAAAATTGCATCACAGGATTCCATTTTGAGTATCAAGAGAAGATCGATACCGAACTTTGGAAGAATGAGCCTGGGAAGTATGGAGATTGCTTTGGAAGCAGTGGACCGTGTAACCATTTCCGATGCACAGGGTTCATTTGTTCTACCTGACAATGCACAAGTGAAAGTAAGTAAGAACAGAGACTTCAAATTCACAGGATGGGCTTCTTCCGGGAAATTCGAGGTGCATACCTTGGAAGCAAACTACACCTATGAAGCCAATAAAATTAACTTGATTAAAACAGATAAGAGTTACTTCCGTGTGAAACCGCTTTCTCAAGCAGACGGGAATAAATCGATTGCACTTGGTTCTGCAGTAAATGGGATTGTTGGGGAAATCGTTGTAGATGATCCGACAAACCGTGCCGGAATGAAGAAAGAGATTACAAAATATCCGATTTTGAAATCCGTGAAACCGTCCAAAGTATATTATAATCAAGAGGATTTGTTTAAAGGCGCTTATGATTCGGCACGTTTTTATTATACCTGTGTTCCATTCGAAATGGATAGTTTGGATAACTTCTCGGAGAAATCATTCCGTTTGAAAGGAGAATTGGTTTCTGCCGGAATTTTCCCGGTAATCAAGGAAGATCTTCGGATCATGCCGGATTACTCGCTTGGATTCAGTACGGTTGCGCCACCGGAAGGACATGTTTTCTACGGAACAAAAGCAGTCTATAAAAACAAGATCGTGTTGTCGAACAACGGATTGCAGGGAGCCGGAATCATCAACTTCATTCATTCCACTTCCGATTCGAAAGCATTCACCTTTTTACCGGATTCGACCTTGGGGTATGCGAAGTTTGAAAACAAACCGATTGAAGCAGGTGTGCAATTTCCGGATGTGAAATCACCGGATGCATTTATTACGTATGTTCCAAGACAAAACGTCTTGAAAGCATCTTCCACTATGGAGAACGAATTGACCTTCTTTAACGGGGAAGCTAAAATGAAAGGAACTGCGATCGTTCAGCCGACCGGAATGACCGGGTATGGAATCATTTCTATGCAAAAAGCAAATTTGGGTTCTGATGCATTTAAGTTTAAACGCTACGATATTTTCTCCGATACCTCTGTTTTCAATCTCAAGAATCCGTATCCGGAAGAAGGGGAAAGTCCGCTCGCATTCTCATCCAACAATGTCAATGCACACATTTCATTCAAAGATCGCAAAGGTGATTTTAAATCGAATGACGGGGAAGAATTGAAAACATTCCCGGTGATCAAGTATGCTGCAAAAGTGGATATCTTCACCTGGTTGATGGACCAGGACGAGATGGAATTGTCTAAGAAAGGCGGCGGCGGTGGTTCCGGAGATATCAACATCAATACGGATTTGAATCTCGCTTCACCGAATATGTTCTCGATCCATCCGGATCAGGATTCCCTGCAATTTGCAGCTCCGAAAGTGAAATTTTCCATGAAAAACAAAGTGTTGTACTGTAGTAATACCACATTCATCGATGTGGCGGATGCCCGTATTTATCCGGATAGTGCGAAGGTGACCATTCACAAGAATGCAGTGATGGAACCGTTGTTGAATTCGAAGATCGTTGCCAATTACGTTACCAAGTACCACACTTTCCTGAATTCGAAAACAACGATTTTGGCAAGAAGAAAATACAATTCGGAAGGAGATTATCCGTATTACGATGCAGATTCTACCCGAACGTTGATCCACATGGATAAGATCGGTGTCGATTCAACATACCAGACATTTGCCAATGGAACCGTGAAAAGTGAAGCAGGATTCAAGTTGAATAAGTACTTCGATTACTACGGTGCGATGAACGTGAAAGCAGCGAATCCGTTGATCAGCTTCTCAGGTGCAACGCGTATCAATCACAATTGCGAGAAATTTGCGAAAAGCTGGATGTCGTTCTCGGCAGAGATCGACCCTAAGAACATCCAGATTCCGGTTACTCCGAATATGAAGACATTGGATGGACAAGCGATTGCTGCGGGGATCGTCTGGAGGGATTCCCGTCAGAAAGATTCCATTCGCCTGTACCCGACATTCCTTTCTTCCCTGGAAGATCCGAATGATCCGATTTTCATCACAGCTTCCGGAGTGTTGCAGTATGATTTCTCATCCAAGGAGTTCCAGATCGGACCAAAAGAGAAATTGCTGAACCGCAATGAACCGGGTAACTTTATTTCATTGCATACAGAAAGTTGTTCAATGAATGGAGAAGGAAAGATCAATATGGGAATGGATTACGGGGACGTAACGGTAGATGCTATCGGAACGGTTTCTTACAATCAGCAAAGCGGACAAACAGATGTAAATGCGACTTTGAAATTGAACATGCCGATGGATAAAGGTGTTTTCGAAAGTATGGGCCAGCGCATTGTAGATTATGAAGGTTCAAAACCACTTTCGTTCGAAACGACAAATATTGAACAGGCTCTATTGATGTGGAGCGACCGTAAGACAGCAGATAAGATCAAATCCGATTATACGCTTTCCGAAGATAAAAAAGTGAAGCGTTTACCGGATGAAATGGAAAAATCGATCGTGATTACGGGAGTTCATTTGAAAAATATCCCGATATCAAAAGACATCCGTGGATTGATGTCCAGCCTGGAAGGGGCTGCTATCGTGAACTTATACGGAAAACCGGTTATGAGACAAGTGGTGTTCCGTGCGGCTTTTGAACAGATCTACTCTTCAAACGGTGACAATTTCACGATGATGATGCAGGTTCCGGGAGGACCGGATTACTTGTTGAATTATACCATGTTGAAAAAAGATGGGACATTGAATATCATTACAAGTGATTCGGAACTGGCAAATGCAATTAATGCGATCAAGGAAGATAAACGTAAAACAAAAGGATTCATCTATCAAATCTCAACAAATAGCGTGTATTTAGGCAAACTAAATGCTATTTTTGAATAATGAACTGGACTGATTTTTTATGGGCTATACCTGCATATTTTTTAGGATCGATACCAACAGCGGTTTGGGTAGGTCGCGCAAAATATGATTTGGATGTAAGGGAACACGGGAGTAAAAATGCAGGAGCAACAAATACCTTCCGTGTACTTGGAAAAAAAGCAGGTAGAGTCGTACTGACTATTGATATTTTAAAAGGAATGCTGGCAGTACTCTTGCCGTTTTTTGTACTGCCGGTTGAATTTTCCGATCCTCATTTGACGCACATCCAGTTGGTAGCTTCTTTCCTGGCGGTTTTGGGACATGTTTTTCCCATTTTTGCCGGATTTAAAGGAGGGAAAGGTGTGGCAACTTCTTTGGGAGTAATCGTCGGATTGCAACCATTGGCTGCGGGGATTTGCCTCATTGTATTTTTAATTGTCTTCATTACGACACAATATGTGTCATTGGGATCGATCAGTGCAGCAGTCGTGTTTTCATGTTGTTTGTGGTTATTTCCAATAAATACGCTCGCTTTACCTATCTTTGGGTCTGTGTTGGCGTTCATTGTGATCTTTGCCCATCGTAAAAATATCAAGCGATTATTGGATGGGACAGAAAGCAAAATGAACCTTTTTAAGAAATAAGCGTATTGCCTCTAAAACAAGATGTTGAGCTTGAAGTCATTTAAAATTGTAAATGGTTGGTTACTACTATTTCTGTTTGTTCAAACAGCTTGTAGTTCCTTTGCTCAAGAAACCGAAGCCGATTTAAAGCTGAATGCCGATAAACTCTTCAATTCGGAACAATTTGTCGGGGCAACTCCTCTTTTTTCCCATCTCATCGCACTCAATCCGAGATCTACCGAATACAACTACAAATACGGGACTTGCCTGCTTTTTAATTCACTAAAAAAACAAGACGCATTCAAATACCTGAACTATAGTATCACTGACCCTTCCATTGCCCCGGAAGCTTATTTCTACTTGGGAAAAGCGTATCACCTGAATTTCCAGTTCAACGAAGCAATTAAGAATTACAACATTTATATTCAAAAAAGCGGGGGGAAACCCAATCCCAATTTTGATACTGATCGCCAAATCGAGATGTGTCAGAATGGAAAGAAATTACTCACGACGATTTCGGACCTGGTGGTTCTGGAAAAAAAGGAAATTGAATATGCTTCTTTCTTTCGCTTGTACAACCTTTCCAATATCGGTGGGGTCATCCTTATTACAGCCGAATACCAAACAAAAATCGATAAGAAGAAAAACCATACGCCGCTGATTCATTTCCCGGATAAGGCTCAAACGGTTTATTATTCTTCTTACGGAGAATCGGATAAGGGAAGCATGGATATTTATTGCAGGAAAAGATTGCCCGATGGAAAATGGGGACTTCCGGCTTTGGTTCCCGGGAACGTGAATACCAAATTCGATGAGGATTTCCCATACTTGAGCCCGAATGGGGAGTACTTGTATTTCTGCTCCAAGGGACATAATTCCATGGGTGGATTTGATGTTTTCCGTTCTAAGTTTGATCCGGAAAATGGTTCTTTCGGTTTGCCGGAGAATATGGATTTCGCGATTTCTTCTCCTGACAATGATTTATTTTATGTGGTTGACTCATTGGAAAAGAATGCCTATTTCGCTTCCGCACGCCAAAGTGAGAATGGAAAGATCCATGTCTACAAAGTTCGTGTGGATCGCGTTCCGTTGCAATTGGCTATTGTCAAAGGTCAGTTTTTTTCATCGATTAACCCGGATAACAAAAAAATCTCGATCAAAGTTGTGGAATTGGCTTCCGGAAATGAGATCGGGGTTTTCAGATCGAACGATAAGGGGAATTACCTGATCACCTTCCCGAAAGGAGGGAAATATACTTATGAAATCACGGTTGATGGAAGCACCAGTGTGCATAAGTCGCAGGTGAACATTCCGTTCCTGAAAGAATTCAAACCTTTGAAGCAAAAGATCCAGGAGGAATTGCTGGATAAGGAAGACGTGGTGCGGGTGGTTGACCAGTTTAACGAAGAAGTGGATGATGCACAGGGAATTTTGGCTGAAGTGATTCGTGCACGAGCCGAATTGAATGTGAATGCGGGAAGTTTCGATATCAATGCACTGGATTCACAGAAAGAGAATAAGAAGGTATTGGCTGATATCGGGTTGGAAGGTGCTTCGAATTCCGAGATCATTTCCAAGTTTGAAAAAATTCAGCAAAAGCAGGAGGAAAAAGTTGATGGATTGACACGTTTGGAAACCGGTTCCTTGGTTGCAATCCTGGAAAAGGCCGAACAGGTGGAAGCCTTACAGGCTGAGGTGAAAAAAGATGTTGCCAAAGCAAATGCTGCCGGAACGAACACAGAAAAGAATGACATTCTTTTAGCGGCAAATGACAAAGTGTCCAAGATTATAGAGTTGAAGGAAGAAATTCAGCGGATTGACGGATTTGTAGACAGTATTTCAAAGCTCATTCCAAAGGAACAGGAAAAACTGAAATCGATCACGGAGCTTAAGGAGGTTGTAAGCAAATCGGTGGTTGATGAGAAATACGATCAACTCAAGGATGCGGTTATCGCGAAAGCAGATTTGGTAAAAAGCATTGAGAATGAAAAAGAATCGCATCCGGTAGATCATTTGCTCGCCCAGAATGAAAGTCTTGGAAAGCAATCGGAGCAATTGAAGAAACAACTGAATTCATATAAAGAGAGCGATTCCCAATTAGATAAGGAAATAGCAGCGCTTAAAACCGAGCTTGCGGATGCCAAAGCAAAAGACCAGCCCGCTATCCAGTCCAAAATTGATTCGAAAGAGTCTGAAAAACAATTGGTTTCCGAAGAAGTAAAGCGCTTGGATACAAAAGTGACGGATTTACAGAAGAAGGAAGTCTCAAATACCAAGCAGATTACATTTATCAATAATTTACAGCATACGAACGACAATAAAACCGCTACAAAAGCGGAAGCTGATGCAAAAGTGGATGCGATCAATTCAAACAATGTACGTGCATTGGAAGCATACGTGAAGGAACAATTCAAGTCCATTGATACGACACAAATTACAGCGCGGACAAATGATGTGCTTGCCGAGGAATCAAAAACACGTGTGGAGGGATTTGAAAAGGATTATTCCATGGCACAAGAGGCGGTGGACCAGCAAACTGATCTGACACACGAAGAAAAAGTGGCTCTGAAAGTGAAGAACAATGAGCAACTGGATAAGAAATTGGTTCAGGAGTTGACGAAGATCGAGGAAGGATTGGCTAAAAATCCAACTGATGCGAAACTGATCGACCAGAAAACAAAAGTACTTACTGCTAAAACGGAAAATGCGAAAAAGAAGGAGACTATTCTTTCCGAATCCCAACTTCCTGTCAATACATCAACTACTCCGGAAAAGGAATTGACGGCACTGATGCCGGATTACGATACGGAACTGAAAACAGCAGGGAACAATTCGAACACAGAGGAGCGTTTGAAGGCTCAAAACAAAGTGGATGAGAATCTGCTGGACCAGGTAGACAAAGAACTGGACCAGGTGTATGAAGCCTTGACAAAAGATCCGTTGAATCAGAAGCTCCAGGACAAAAAGGAAGCGTTAACGACCTTGAAGAAAGACAAAGAATCCAGTGTCAAAGAACGCCAGGAGAAATTGGATGAACTGGAATCGAATCAGAATGAGTTGGTTGCGGCTGTAACGATTGAAAAGGAATTGACGCAGATTGCACCGGATTACGAGGAAGAAAAGAAAGCGATCGGTGAGAAGAATGGTTTAGGAGAACTGAAGGCTTTGAACCAGTTGGAAACCAAAACGGTGGCATCCATTGAGAAAGAATTGGTAAACCTGGAAACCTTGAAAGATGCGGTGAGTGCAAAACGCAAAGAGGTATTGCAGGATCTGAAAAAGCAGTTTGAAGAGAACATTGTTTCCCGTACGGAAGAAATAAATGCATTGACTGCAACAGCGGTTGTTGATCCGAAGAATACGGATAAGGCTGATTTGGTGAAGGAACTTCAACCGGCTTATGAAGAGAATGTTGCTAAGATTGAAGCAAGCACTTCTACTTCGGAAGAAAAAACAAAGCTGATCATCGCAGAAGAAGTGAAGTTGCTGGAAGCAATCAGGGACGAACAGGATAAGGTGAAAAAAGTGATCGGGAAAAACCCGACAGATTCCGTTTCAATTAATAAACTGATTGACCTGAACGGATTGGAAACCATCCACGATTCGAAACTGGACGAACAGAAACAAACAGCAATTTCCCAGGCGAAAGCCAAATTGAAGGATGAACAGGTCAGACAGGAAATACTTCCGACGTATCAGACTTTAAGTACGGATGAAATTCAGAACCTGGGTAAGAAAGACGCGGAAGAAAAACTGGCCGAAGAAAAGAAATTACAAGTTGCAATTGAAAAGCAGATACAGGCAAATACCAAAGCATTGGAAAAAGGGTTTTCTGCGGATAGAATTGCTGAGAACCAGGTGTTGGCTGATTTGTTGCAGCAATCCGGGGAAACGGAAGAGGAATTGAAAGCTTCTGCTAGCAAAACTCCTGTTGAAACTACCAACAAGGATGTGGCAAGCCTCGAAACCGTATTGGGCAGCGAATATTCCTTTGCAATGACGCAAAAACCGGCAACGAAGGAAGAAGGAGTGAAACAACTGCAAATTCTAAATGAATTGTCGGAAAGTATCGAATCCAAACTCGATGAGGAGAAGCGTTCCGAATCACCGGATTCAAAGAAGATCAACCAATTGGAAAAACAATTGGAAGAGATCCGGACAAGAAAAGGAGTTGTGGAGGCGGAAACACCTGAACCGGTTGCCGTCAAAACGGTTGTTTCGGAAAACCCGGCAGCTGATTTGGCGAAATTGAAAACCGAAGAAAATGAATTGAAGGGCCAACTTGCAACAGCTTCAACTAAGGATAAGACAGAAATTGAGAAGAAGTTGGCGGTTAATAAAGAAGCACAACAGAAAACGGAGACTGTCATCCAGGAAAAAAACATCCTTGCATTGGGGAATACCACTGCAGTGAAAAAACAAACCCTGGAAGCTGTTTCAACTTCAGATCCGCTTAAGAATGTGGTTTTGAATCGTGTTTCTGCCACAAACAACTCCAAGGATCCTATTCTTGAAAAAACGAGCCAGGTAACCTTATTGGATGCAACGACTGAATACCTAAATGGTCAGAAGATTTTTGAAGAGACCAAACTGGCTGTTCAGACCGAAACGGCTTTAAAGGAACAGAAACGGCGCTTTTCAATCGAGATCGGTGAAATAGAAAGTGAACTTCAAAAAGCCGATTTGGAACCGAAACGGGCAGAAGAATTAAAAAATCAGAAAAAGACACTCGAAGATGCAGTTGCAAAGATTGATCAGCAAATAACGGCAATCGGGAAAGAGAAGACGTATGACTTGATAAATGATCCTGCATTGACAAAAACCGTTTCCGTTGCGGAAGAACAAGCCATCGCTTCAAACAAGGACTATCCGAAATTGCGTGAACAGCAGCAAGAGATCAATCGTTTGAAAGAAGATGTGAACCGGACTAAGCTCGAACTGGAAGAAAAACGGAAAGAGTATGTCGAGACAAAAAATCCGGCGGACAGGGCTGAGCTTCAAACTGAAATTCAACAGTTGTCCAATGAATTGAATGCAAAGGTTCGTGAAATTGCTCAAAAGGAAAGTGCATTGAATTCGGCATTGGATGGAGTAGAGAGTGACAAAGAAGCTTGGAAAAATGTATTGACACGTGAGATTCAGCCAAAATCAAGTGTTTCAACCGGTATTGCTGAGGTTCTTGCTCCGGAAGTTGGAAATGGATTTGAAATTAAAAAGGAAAACCCTACAGAAACACGCGTAATTAAAAAAGTGATTCCGCTTGGATTGAAAGCACCGACAGGATTGGTTTACCGGGTTCAAGTCGGGGCGTTTGCAAAACCGATTCCGGAAGACCTATTCAAGGAGTTCACACCGGTTACAGGTGAAAAATTGGATAATGGGATCACACGCTACCTGGCGGGTTATTTCGGAAATCGCCAAAAGGTACTGGATGCGCAACAAGATATCCGTGCGTTGGGTTATAAGGACGCTTTTGTGGTGGCTTATTGTGATGGGAAACGAATCAGTTTGGCAGAAGCGCGGCAATTGGAAGACCAGGGACTGTGCAAACCGATGCGCCAGGATTCCATCGTAATGGAGGTGATTCAGAATGCAATTGCACAACTTCCTTTGGATACGATTGCAAAATACAAAACGGAACCGAAAGTCTCCGACTATAACAAAGCTCCCGGAGCAGTTACGGCTATCGCAATCGAGGAAATCAAAGGATTGTTCTATACAGTGCAGGTCGGGGTTTATAACCGCCCGGCAACCAAAGAGCAATTGCACGACATCAATCCCTTGGTGACACGTCGTTTGGAAAATGGACAGATCCGCTATTCGACCGGGACTTTCCGTTCGGTGGATGAAGCGCGGCCAAAGAAAGCGGAAGCTGTAGAGAAGGGTGTTTCGGATGCATTTATTACGGCTTACTTCAATGGAGAGCGCATTTCCCTACAGGAAGCCAAAAAACTGTTGACGGAGCGAGGAGAAGCCATTTTGTTCAAGGAGCAGGAATTGCCGAAAGTGTTGGAAACACCGGTTAGTGAACAAGTAGCGAAAGAATATGCGAAGGAAAATCCGGTGATTGAGAAGCCAGTCCGGAACCGGTATGCGCTTGCTTCGAAAGAACAGTATCCCGAATATCCGAGAAAGCTCATGAACCAATTGCGCGTGCAGGGAGATTTCTATTTCGACCAAACCGATTCCCGTATCAAAACACAGGCAGAGGAAGAATTACCACGTTTGGTAAACAACACGGTTTTGTTCGATACCTTGGTTCAGGCGCCGGTTAAAGCATCAGAATCGAATGAACTAAATCGGAAGTTGGTTGTAGGAATATGGGACTTTAAGGAAATTCCGGGGTCGTGGGCAAATTGGTTATTACGCGTGACACTTCCATACGAAGTGAAAGCAGGTTCCTCGACAATCGAGCTTTCGATGAACGTGGATGGAGAAGAGCAGCGGAAACAAGTGGAAGCACTTTTCATAGCACAAGGAGGCCGGATCAAAACGGAATAATTCAAGTCGCCAGGGCGGAAGGTAGCCCGAAAAGTACTAACTTTGTAAAACAAACAGAAGAAATGCAAACGCTTGAACAGAACGAAACAGAGGTACTGGAATTGCTCACAGAGCAAAAGGACTTAATCATATTCAATGACGACTACAATACATTCGATCACGTGATCGAATCATTGATCAAAGTCTGTAAACACGAAGTGGAGCAGGCAGAGCAATGTACGTGGATCATTCACTTTAATGGAAAATGCCAGGTAAAACGCGGAGATTATGAGAAATTAGAACCGATGTGTACTGCGCTGTTAGAAAGAGGAATAAGTGCTGAAATCCAGTAAAAAAAAGGAAAAGACATAAAAAAAGCGCGAAGATTGCTTGCAAAAACAAAAAAAGCACCTATCTTTGCACCCGTCTAACGACAATGGCTTCGTAGCTCAACTGAATAGAGCACTACATTACGGCTGTAGAGGTTTCAGGTTTGAATCCTGACGAGGTCACAAAAAGAAAAAAGCATTTTACGAAAGTAAGATGCTTTTTTCTTTTCCCTCAATACTCACTTTCCCGCTCACACTGAGCTTGAGCTTTTTTCTTTTCAGTATTGAGTGTGAGGATTGAGAGTGAATGAGGTTTGAAGTAAATTACCTAGATCCTCTATCAAAAAAGTTTGACGTTTCCCCGCTCGAGATCACAGAAAGAAAAAGCGAATTAAATATTAATAAGGATTAAAGTATAACTTTCCCGGACTATTGAAACGATATCGCTTATTCAAGAACTAGAATTTTTTCTAAATTCTTTTGGTGTCATACCTGTATGCTTGTGAAACATACGCACGAAATAGGATGAAGTTTCGAAATTGAGTTTAACACTGATTTCTGCAATAGATAAACTGGTGTATTTGAGTAAGTTTTTAGACTCCTGGATTGTCTTATCTAGGATATACTTTTTGGCTGTTGTTCCCAAAACCTCTTTAGCTATTTTATTCAGGTAGTTGGTTGTGATAAATAACTTATCTGCGTAAAATGGAAGATCACGTTTGGTCATGAAATTAGCATCCACCAAACTGGTAAACGACTCAATATACCGGTTTATGATCATGATTTTTTTTGGTTCTGAATTCTTCAAGACTTTCAATTCGCAATTTCCCAGTAGACTTAAAATAAGGTATAACAAAGCCCTTAAAATATCCATGTTGCAATCAGCTAGTTTTAATATCTCAGATCTTAGAGAATTTAAGTGTTGAAGAAGAATTTCAAATTGATCTTCTTTCGCAGTTAATAATGGCGATGGACGGTGAACTTGTAAATAACTAAGATTTCTCAAAAAATACCTATCCAGGAAAAAGGAAAGCAGGAAATCCTCTTCAAAGACCAATGCGTAACCCTCCAATTTCGTGTTTTCCTGCCAACTCCACACTTGCCCCGGAATTGAGCATACAATATTACCCCGCGTTACCAGCATTTCAGAATCGTTAATAACCAATTCTTCATTGCCTGCAGTAATAAATGTCAAGTCAAAATAAGACAGTCTATGAGTTGGGTTTTTATCGATAAATTTCTTGAAATCTTTGATTGCAACCACGTCAATTGGTAAATCGATACCATATTTTTTCCGATAGAAATTATATTGGTGTATTGATTTCATTTAGCAATTGATTTTTATTCTCTAAAAGTAATGTTAATATGGAAACTTGTCCTGAAAAGTGACATTTCTTTCCCTTTAAATTCATAAGTGACCGTTAATAGGTAGATTAATTTTACATGGGAAACCATAGCTTATTATGAAAGAAAAAGAAGCAAAAAAAGTTTGGCATTATAGAAATGATGATGAAAGCCACATGGCAGAGTATATTATAGGGTTGGAACACTCGGCACTTGAAAAGTGGTTTCATGGGGATGTATCTGGCTATGCAAAACTCTGGTCAAAACGCAGCTTCACGTATTTTGATGCTGTGGAAACAAGGCGTATTGATCAGTTTGCAGATATGGTCCCTCTGTTAAATAGGGTTGAAGGACGTTTGATCGCAAGTAACTTTGAGATTCGTGATCCAAGAGTGCAGCTTGGACAAGATATGGCAGTATTAACTTTTCAGCTTTTTGCCCAAACAAACTTAATAGATGTGGACTATAATTGCATTGAGGTGTTTCAGAAAGAGGAAGACAGTGATTGGTATGTTATCCATTCTACCTGGTCAATAATACGTCCCATGGATAAAGATTTTAGTGCCTTCAAAGAAGTTGTTTAATGAATGTAGAAGAATTTAGAGATTTTTGTCTGTCCTTTAAAGGTGCTCACGAGGGAATGCCCTTTGAAGGTTTTTTTCATAATTCCCGGTCAATACTTGTGATGTATGTTAAAAAGAAGATGTTCTGTTTTTTCGATTTGGATAAATTTGATAGTTGTACTATAAAATCCGATTCGGAAAAAATAAACAGTTTAAAAAATGAGTATAGTTCTATAGAAAAACCATTCAATCTAAGTCCCAAATATTGGATCAACGTTGGACTTAATGGCGATGTATCCAATAAGATGCTCAAGTCTCTAGTTGCAGATTCATATCAACTGGTCGTTGAGGGTCTTTCTAAAAAGGAACAAGAAGAATTAAAAAAAAATTAATGTCTGTCATTTGGAACCTGTGGCACGGTTGTATAAAAATCAGTGAAGGCTGCAAAAATTGTTATGTTTTTCGACGGGATGCACTTTATGGGATAGACAGTCGAAATGTCTATAAAACAAAAAGCTATGATCTGCCTATTAAGAAAAAGAGGGATGGAAGTTTTAAGGTGCCTTCAGGGGAGCATTTGTGGACTTGCTTTTCGTCAGATTTTTTCATAGAAAATGCCGATGAATGGAGAGATGACGTGTGGGAAATGATGAGAATAAGACGGGATCTTACTTTTTCCATTGCCACCAAAAGAGTTGAACGAATAGAGAAGTGTTTGCCTGAGGATTGGGGATCTGGCTATGAAAATGTTTCCTTGCTTTGTTCAATAGAAAATCAAAAACAGGCTGATCTACGGTTACCACTCTTCAGGAATGTTCCTATTAAAAACAAATCATTGATATGTGAACCTTTGTTAGGCCCGATTGATCTTATAGAACACCTTGCAGATAATTGGATAGATCAGGTTATTGTTGGCGGAGAGTCGGGAGATAAAGCAAGAATATGCAATTTCGAATGGGTAGAAGGTATTCGGCAAGCTTGCATTAAAAACGAGGTAACTTTCATTTTCAAACAGACAGGAACTCGTTTTATAAAAGATGGCAAAAGTTATAGTATAGCCAGAAAACTACAATCGGCACAAGCCAGAAAGGCAAATCTTAATTTCACTCCACGTAAAGACTGCTGATTACGAAAGAAAATGAATCAAGACTTAGAATTCTAAAAATAAATGGTCTAAATTTTACATATTATGAATAGTGAAAAAACAACAACTACCCAAGCGATCCGTTCATGGCTGGGCATTCCCTACGCTACTGCACAGCGCTTTCGTAGTCCTATTTTGTTGCCTTTTAATCCCAATTTACCTTATGACAAAAAAGGTGTTGCACCATTACAAGCAGGCAACACCAGTTGGCTCGAAGCAGATAGTGGCTTTAGCGAAGATTGTTTAAATCTTAATGTTTGGGCACCCGAAAACATCGACGAACCGCTTCCAGTGGTCGTTTATATTTACGGTGGCGGTTGGATGAGTGGTGCGAATTCACAAACTGTGTCCAATGCCTCTGGTTTGGCAGCAACAGGTCGTGTAATTGGGGTATCCATAAATTATAGATTAGGTGCGTTTGGTGCATTGTCGCTTTCCCAATATGGAGGAGCACTTGCAGAGGCAACAAACCTTTGCCTGCAAGATATGATTACTGCACTCAAATGGGTGCAAACAAACATTGCACACTTTGGTGGCGACCCAAACAATGTTACCATTACTGGACACAGTGCAGGTGCTTTTTCTGCACTTGCTCTACTTGCAGCACCTTCTGCTGATGGATTATTTCATCGTATTGCCGCATTTTCTGGTATGCCATCTCGTCAAGTTCCAGCTTGGAGTGCAGAAGAGCGTGCTATTGAGGTTCTCACCGCACTTGGTATTCAGGATAATCCTGAAGAATTGCTACAAATCGAGGCAAATTTGCTTGCAGAAACAATGAATAATACAATCTATACAGACCCTGGTGTTGGGCACGGTGTGGATAACAATTGCGTTGCTACCGTTGATGATAAAAATCAACCAAATGGTGTACTTATCGACCATCCAATGTCTGTTCTTCAATCCGGACGACATAAGGAAATTGATATTATGTTTAGCAGTACAACTTATGAAACTGGATATTGGGTGCTTTACAAAACCGAAGATTTTGACCCTAAAAGTATCGACAATTTGGTGAAAGAATTTGCTAACCGCAACCGAATTCCACGAAGTCGTGCCAAAAAAATTATTGACGCATACAATGTTGACGGACGTACCCCAGTTGAGATTCGTGGCTTGTTACTTACCGATTATTCGTTTACGTTACCACAAACACGAGGTGCATTGGCGCACGCTGCTGCGGGTGGAAAGGCTTATTTGCTATGTGTTGGTCCTGTTGAAGGCGTTCCTGCCGTTCATGGAACAGAAATGTACGGAATTGTTGGGCAGCAAAGTCCTGATGCAAGCGATGAGCAGATTGTTCGTGATAATTTTGTTCGTGATAGTTTAATTAATTTTGCAACCGGAAACCACGGGCAACTTTGGAAACCTGTAACAACGGAACTCACTGTAAAAGGCATTGGAAACCCGCCTTATGACCCTACCGCCCACGCGGCCGAGGTCCTGCATACCTTCGAGGGGATCGAACGTACCTGATATTTAGAAAAATAAATAGTCACTCCTAGTTACTAGGTGCTAGAATTTTGCCAAACTATGTACTTGTGGTGATTTTTTTACATCGGAAGAGAAAAAAAGCCAGTCCGATAAGGGTTGGCTTTTTTGTTTTCTAACATAAGTAATGGCAAGGCTTTTCAAATACAATGAAGTTAGAATTTTTGTGGTTTAGGGTTAGACTTTTACTCTCAGGGTATATCAGGAACCAATATATGAATTTGAGTAGCAGGAAAAGAGCAATCAAATAGTGAGCTTAAAAACAAAGTAATTCGGACTTTAAAACAAAGTTGTTGTGTTATCGGTGCTCTACATTTGTTTCATCAAAACTTAAATAAAATGGAACAAACAAATTACAATGGGGCATTACAGCAACCAATAGGTTCTGGCTTCAACGCGAAATCAACAACCACTGAAGTAATCAAAGGAATTGATCTTACAAACAAAATTGCAATCGTTACGGGTGGCGATGGAGGTTATGGTTTAGAAATTACCAAGTCCCTGACTTCGGCAGGAGCAACTGTTATCATTCCTGCTAGGGATGTCGAAAAGGCTAAGGAAAATTTACAAGGAATCGCCAATGTCGACGTAGAAACAATGAACTTAACGGAATCCGATTCCATTAACGCTTTTGCGGAAAAGTTTTTGGATTCAAAAAGACCATTGCACATACTTATTAATAATGCAGGTATCATGTGGACACCCTTGCACCGCGATGGAAAAGGAAATGAAGGTCAATTTTCAACGAATCACTTGGGGCATTTTCAATTGACTGCGAAACTTTGGGAAGCATTAAAAAAAGCAAATGGATCAAGAGTCGTTAACGTTTCGTCTTCATCCCATCATTTTTCACCAATTCTCTTTGATGACATAAACTTTAATTCAAGAGAGTATAACAAATTTGAAGCTTATGGCCAGTCGAAAACGGCTAATATCCTTTTTGCCTTGGAATTGGATAAAAGAGGACAACACTATGGCGTTCGTTCTTATGCTTTGCATCCGGGGTTGAGCCTGGAAACGAGTTTGGGAAGACATTTGACTTTCGAAGATTATGTTACATTAGGTATATTGCATCATGACGGGACTCCCAACGCTGAAGCCGAAGCTGCAATGAAAAGTATACAAAAAACGAAGGAGCAAGGAGCTGCAACAGCGGTATGGGCGGCAACAAGCCCTGATCTTCAAAATATTGGGGGAGTATACTTAGAAGATGTTGAGATTGCCCAATACGATGAAGCAAATTATGATAGTATTTCAGCAGCGTATAAAAATCCGGGTGGATTTGCAGGTGTAGCTCCATTTGCATTAAACATGGAAGCTGCACAAAAACTTTGGACATTAAGTGAAGGCTTAACACATACAAAATTTGAGATTTAATCATTGAAACAAATGAGGCTCAGATCAATGAGCCTCATTTGTTTTATCTTTACACAATGCCGGTAAGACAAACCAATAAGAATGCTGAAATCGTATTCACATGTAGTGAAGCGGTTTACCATAACACCGAATTAATTGCGGAAGAACACTCAATTGTTCGGGTGTTGTCGGGTGAATTGAAAGTAATACAGGCGAATAAAACCTATGTTTTTGGAGCAGGTGAAACGCATCTTTTTCCAAGACATCGGCTGGCTACATTAATTACATCCGAAAAAGACGGGCTCCCTTATCAATCCATTATTGTAAGACTGACACAAGATGTTTTGAGGGATTTTTACGAGCAAAAAAAACAGGATATTGCTGTTTTACCTAAATCCGAATATATTATCCCATTGCCTAGCAGCCCTTTACTAGATAGCTTTTTCAGTTCAATGTTGCCTTATTTCAACTTGGAATACAAACTACCGTTGGAGCTTTCCAGATTGAAGATTTATGAAGCTGTTACCGTTTTGCAGTCTATAAATCAGGACATCGACAATATATTATCTGACTTTTCGGAGCCACATAAAATCAACCTTGTTGAATTTATGGAACGCAATTATATGTTCAATATGCCCATAGAAAAATTTGGTTATTTAACGGGGCGAAGTTTAACTACTTTTAAACGGGACTTCAAAAAAGCCTTTAGCACTACACCGCAAAAGTGGCTAACTGAAAAACGTTTAGAACGAGCGTATTATCAACTGACTAAAGAACGCAGAAAACCCATTGACGTTTTCTATGAGGTTGGCTTTGAAAACCTATCCCATTTTTCTTACGCTTTTAAAAAACAATTTGGACAGTCGCCTACTGAACTCGTTGCAACAGCAAGAAATAATACGAGACGCTGAGGATATCGCCAAAAGTTGTGTTCAAGAATTCTGATTCATTTCTTGTTATATCCAGTCGTTATATTTCAAGCAATATTAGAACTTATATTATTCTATCGTTTCAAGTTGCAATACAAGCTCCAAATCTTCCATCAAAAAGTTTGACGTTTCCCCGCTTGAGGTCACAAGGAAAATAAAAGCCTTACTCTCATTGATGAGTAAGGCTTTTTCTTTATAAGTAAGAAAATCAAGATGAAATTTCAAATCTTCTAAAAACCCTTTTAAATAAAGGGTTCTGAAGCTCTCGAAAGTTAGATTCCTTTAGAGGCTAATTCAAAAAGTAATCCTTGTTTTCCTCAGCCCATTGCGATAAAGAAGTCATTTGAACAGGCAATTTTTTTAATACCTCGTTCATCTTGGGACTAAATTTTGGAGGAAATTCAGTTGAGTTTTGAAGACCTTCGTAATAAGAAGCTACACCTGTTGCACCTGCTTCACCAACGAGAGGTGTCAGAATATCTCTAAATTCACTAGCAGGTTGCGTATAGTAATCAATTTTTTCACCGATACCTTTAGAAAATTGCTCGGCAAGGGCATTTCCTTTTAAGTTTTCTAAACCACTGATTTGAAATGTTTCTGCTTTCAGATTGTCATTGTAAATGGCTTCTACTACAAATGCACTCACATCTCTTGACGCAATCCAACCAATAGGCATTGATTCTGGAGTTGGGTAAGCCAATTTTTTTTCATTCTTAACGAAAGGAGCACAAAATGGTCCCATTAGATTCTCCATGTAAATGGTAGGTTCAATGATCACGTAATCCAATCCACTATTCGTTAGGTAATCTTTGATATCGAGTTTCACGTCTTCACCAGGTATCCCGATTTTTTGCGTAGCTAACCAGCCACTTGTGTTCCATACGATTTTCTTTACTTGGTTTGCTTTGGCAGCATCAATAACATTTTTGGCGAATTGTAATCCATCAATAGGATTAGGAAGAGAAACCGGGATTATAAAGGCGATCGCATCTATGTCTTTGGTAATTTCATACATTTTAGTTGCATCACTCATATTTGCCAAAACAGGTTGCGCTCCTGCTCGTTTTAATTTCTCGAAACTTTTTTCAGAACTTGAAGCAGCAATTATTTCCGCTCCCTTTTTTTTACTTTCTGAAATTACGTTGAATTGTTGTGAGCCGTTAGCTCCGAATACTAAAATTTTCATATCATTATTTGAAATTGTTTGTACAAAAGTATTAGAGTACTTACTTTTGTACAAGTACTTACCTTTTGGTTATGTACCTACTTATTGGTTAGAATAATTGAATGTCAATGGAAAAAAAATCGAAAATAATTTCACCTTGTGATGATAAGTGTCCCGTTCGAGCTTCTTTGACTCTTTTAAGTGGTAAATGGACTTTGATGATATTGTTTCAAATCAATGAAGATGTTAAGCGATATGGCGAATTAAAACGAGCTATACCGGGGATCAGTGAGAAAATGTTGATCCAGGAATTGAATATGCTTGTTGCAAATAAATTGGTGAGTAAAAAAGTTTATCCCGAAATCCCGCCAAAAGTTGAATATAGTTTGACAGAATTAGGATTGAAAACCTTACCAGTTGTAGATAAATTGGCTGAATTTGGATTAGAGAATTTAGTGTAATGAGGTTGAGAATGTGAAAACATTAGTAACAATTTTGAATTTAATACTATTGCTAAAGTATTGTTTTATCAATGTTTTCTAGTCTAAGAACTAATTCCAAATCCTCCATCAAAAAGTTTGACGTTTCCCCGCTTGAGGTCACAAAAAGAAAAGAGCGATACGTGAGTGTCGCTCTTTTCTTTTTGCCCTCTTCTCTCACACTCAAACTCACTCTGAAATTTTCGTATATCGCTCTTTTCTTTCAGTGTGAGTGTGAGGATTGAGAGTGGGGAGAATTGTGATAAAAATCTTCGCTATATTCGTCACTAGCTGAGTACAACTAATAATATCTAAATACGATGAGCGAAAAACCAAAATTATACGTTGGCGAAGAAAAGACTTTTATAGTTGGAGAAGATACTTTTGTTGATAGCGTTTTAGAAAACAACTTGGCAGTAATTTTTGAGGACGATCTTGAAACTGGTTACTTTTATGCGGTTGACTGTAATAATGGTCAAGAAATATTAGACGCTTTACATATTTACAATGTTCGGGATGTAAAAGACAAGCATAAACCTTCTGTCGCTAAAATTCTTTGGACCGAGGATTCGACAAAAGCCTTTCTTGTCATTAATGACTATTGCCATGCGGTATTTGACTTTAAAAATAAGGCCGGTTATTGCAGAAATGCATTTCCTGAAAGTAATGGTAATTGGGTGACATCCAAAGATAGAAAGTTGACTGACGAATTATTTAATGAACTTGTAAGTTAACACTAATTCGATTAAAATATTTAAATGATTCAAACTGATTTTGATATTAAAATTCTGCGTCAACACTGGATTAAAGATGATGGAAATGATGATAAGTATGATCTTTGTTCTCACGGTGAAATCTATATCCGAATCGGTGATGAAATCTTGTCGAATAAGGAAACAGGTTCTTGGGCTTTAAGCGCAACGGGACTTTACTTGTTAAGAACGTTGGAAAATGATTATCAAATTGATCAGTTTGGAAGTCAATTCGTCCCTTGTTGTGGTCATTTTTTAATTCCGGATGAAAATGGATTAAATCATGTAGTTATTATAGGTTGCCCAACAGGATTAGACTGGAACATCGAACATTTAGCTGATTCGGTGATCTTTCGATCGCAAAAAGGTGCAGAAGGAAAATTAAGTCTTGAAGAATACAAAACTTTAGTGTTAAATCTAATTTCAGAAATAGAATTATTCTATGGCGATCCGACCGAAAAACATCTTCCAGAAGAACAGTTTGAATTGGATGGATTCAATCAGTTTTGGGCAGAATGGAATGAACTTAAAAATAAATGTTTATAATCTATTCCAAAACCGCTATCAAAAAGTTTATCATTGAGTTAGAGGTAATAATTTATTTTGAATCCAGCTTTCAAGTTGTAATACCAGTTCCAAATCCTCCAGCAGAAATGTAGAACTTTTTTTATAGTGATTATTTAAGATCCAGAAATTTAAAAAAGAGATTATTCTTTATTTCATCAAATTCTTTTGTATTCCGTTCTATCATTCGGTCAGTTCCATTAACACAGCTTAACTCGTATATCCAATTGTCAATTTCTGCCCCTTCGGTGAATTCATAACGAGTAGTTCCTTTTTCATTCGTATACAGACAACAATAATCTCTAGAGACCAATTTTCTAATACCATTCTCAAAAGAATACTCGCTTATACAATACACAATGTCACCATTAGAATGCAGGTATAGTTGAACTTCACGCTTGTCGTCGAAAGAAGAAAATTCAGATAATCCGATGAGTTGGTCTTCACTAAAACTTTTTACCATCAAAAGCTTTCCATAAAAATCATAGAAATACCATTTGCCCGTTTTCTTACCATCTTTAAAGTCACCTTCGATTGCGGTTTGACCATTGAGGTAATTAAACGACCAAGAGCCATTCTGAGGGAAATTAGGAGGAGTGTAATTTTTATCAAAGTCAAGTACTGAAAATGGAACACTAATTTCTTCTCGAACGAGCCAACTACCAACAGGTTTTCCGTTCAACAACTTTCCTTTTATGAGCAAGGTATCCTTAGTCTCTTCAACAGATTCGAATTCTTCCGAGTACTTTTTGCGCTTTGTACAGTTCTCACATTTAACAAGATAGTCTCCAGAATAATTTTCTTTATCGCTGGAAATATGACTATTAAACCATTCCATCTTTTTTGATGGGGTCAAATTACAATTAAAAAAGTAGGTTATTGGAAAATCGTACGGATCAAAATACCAGTAATAATAATTATCATCCACTGGATAATATGGTTGCTGTTCTTTATACGATCTTGTTTTATAAGAGTTATTCCAAAATTCAACATTTGGAGCATTCCAACTGGTCGCGCCAATTTCTTTTATTGAATCAAAAAATAAAATATTTTGGTTGTTCAAATCATTTAACGAGTTAAACTCAAGCACATTACAATTTTTCAATAATGGCATCAATTGTCCGGAATCAAAAAACGGGACTGAACATTTAAAATTTTTCAAGTTTGTAAGATTTATATGTTTGATAAAGTCGATTTTACTGAGATCTATTTTTTCACAGTGATTCGTATTCGATGATGTTTGATATGTATTATTTACAAGGGTATATCCGCTCATTTCAGCTAAGTCGAAATTTCTTACTCTACGGTAATTAAAAATAACTGAATCTGTCTTAGACCTTGTATGTACTGATTCATCAGTAAAATGAATTTCTGTTAGATGAGTGAAATTTAAACCGTTCAAGGGCTTAAAGTAGTTATTGAACATTTTGAGATTTACGAGTGAGTCGGGGTATTTTTCTAACGCTATTGAAAGAAAGTCAAAGTAAAGGTGACTTTTCTTAGATTGAATTTCCTTAATCAATTCTTCCGTTCGTTGAAACCGTTCACTGTTTTTATTTTCTTTGTTGTAAAGTATAACTTTTGATTTCTTAAGCTCTCCTGAAGTGAAATAGACATTATTGGAATCTTTAATATAGTAGGTGAAATGTGCAGTTTTATTACTAATGGAAGTAATGGTCAATCCTCTAAACCTTATATTATTGGAGCCATAGGGAGTGTATTCCACTTGTCCAAAAGAAAGTAAATCGATCAAGGTGAAATAGAAAATTAAGACTAATGTTTTCATGATTTGAAAAGTAACTTTAATTAAGGAGATTTACATCTTTCTGTACAAAACAAGCTAACTACTCATATTAGAATGACCGGTTGTCTATTTTGGTACACTCAATGATTATGTTTTACACTTTATGAATTTCGCAAATTCAACATTTCAAGCTGTAAGACAAGTTCCAGATCTTCCCACAAAAAGTTTGACGTTTCCCGGCTCGAGTTCATTTTTTGAGAGTTATCCTGCGAAATCTTTTGACTACAACAAATACCAATTGAACTACTTTTTGTAAGAAGACGATTAGGAATTTTGCTGTCAAATTAAATTCAAAGAAAATGCAGGATCTGAAAGGAAAAGTAGTAGTTATTACAGGAGCAAGCGCGGGAATTGGTAAAGCCATAGCAAAAAGTTTAGCAGAGCATGGATTGAAAATTGTTTTAGGGGCCAGGAATAGTGAATTACTGGAAAAAGTGGTGGAGGAAATTAAAAGTACAGGTGGGGAAGCTATTTTTAGAAAGACAGACGTGGTTAACAAAGCTGATTTGGTTGATTTGGTCCATGCAGCGGTGATGCATTATGGCAGGTTGGATGTTATTATAAATAATGCCGGTGTTGCACGACTAGGCCGTTTGGATGAATTGGATTTGGATGGCTGGGACGAAATGATTGACAGTAATATCAAAGGAACTTTGTATGGAATGGCAGCAGCAATTCCTGTTTTTAAAGAACAACAATCCGGGCATATTATCAATATTATTTCGACTTCAGGAATAAAGATTGTTCCGTTACAGGGAGTTTATGCGGGGACAAAAAATGCAATTCGGACAATTTCAGAAGCATTCCGCCAGGAATCGGATGGCACAATACGGATTACAGGAATCTCCCCGGGCTATATCAAAACAGATTTTGCGGTTAAAAGTGTCCATACGGAAAGTATGAAAACAGCTGCAGCCAAAGCGGTTGAAGAATTGGCAATAAGTCCGGATGCGATTGTAAATGCGGTCATTTATGCCATCAGTCAACCAAAAGATGTTGAAATTGGAGATATTGTGATCCGTCCGGCAAAACAAAACTGATAAATCAGTAGTTTAGAACATGAAGTATCAGGCAAACATTCATCACATAACAACCATCCCGGAATTGCTTCGGGAAGTGGGGCTTCCGGCTCCACTTCATCCGTTGATTGCATTGGTTGATAACCATGAGGTAAGCCCAGGGATTTTTACAAAAGGACAAAAGATCAGCCTTGATTTTTACAAAATCTCCTTTAAAGCATCCTTCAAAGGAAAAACAAAATACGGACAAGGCCATTATGATTTTGAAGAAGGCGGACTTGCATTTTTGAAACCGAAACAAATTGTATCTGCACCGGAAAACAGGGATGGTTTCGTTGGTTTGGTCTTGTATTTTCATCCCGATTTCATCCGGAATTATCCTTTAGGAAATGCAATCAATCACTATGGTTTTTTCGCGTATGATGTTTCAGAAGCCTTATTGTTATCTGCAGAGGAGAAGGAAATCATCATCCATTTATTTGATTCGATTGCCAGCGAATTAACTACAAATACCGACCATTTTAGCCAGGATATACTGGTGTCGCAAATTGAATTATTATTGAATTACAGCAACCGTTATTACAACCGGCAATTCATTACCGGAAAAACCGTCAATCACGATCTCATCACAACTTTGGATAAGCTGTTGCACAATTATTTTGAAGAAGAAAATAGTCTGAAAAAAGGTTTCCCCTCCGTTACTTATATAAGCTCACAATTAAATGTATCCCAGCGTTATTTGAGTGATATGCTGCGTTCCCTTACAGGATTGAATACGCAACAATATATTCAGAATGCAGTGATAGAAAGAGCGAAAGAGCAATTGTCCAACACCAGTTTATCTGTGTCGGAAATCGCTTATGAATTAGGTTTTGAACATTCACAGTCTTTCAGTAAATTGTTTAAAGCTAAAACGCAACTTTCTCCTTTACAATTCAGACAATCCTTCTAACTGCAATACCAATTCCAAATCCTCCATTGAAAAAATGGCATTTCCCCGCTTGAGGTCACAAAAAATCGAATTACAGTAGTAGTTCAATTTTTCTTTTTTCCTCAATACTAGCTTCTACAACTTGTCCCGACTTTTCACCTGACTGGAAAAACTACCTATATTCGTCCGTAAACAATTCGCCAGAATTTAAGTTGGCAATCCAAAATGGGAACTCTTTATGGTGCGGATAATAATTAAAAAAATGAAATTAATTTTAGTAGTAATCCTATCACTTTCGTTTTTCTCTTCTTGCGTAACTAAAGAAATAAGTGATATGCCCGAAAATATATCGGTTACTTTAAATAGCAACCACTCAATTAAACTATACCACTATGATAGTTTCATTGAGTTAACAGGTGTGTACTGTGATTTTTTTCAGGATTATGAAAGAAATAAGAAATCATATGCTGTTTTAATGGAAAAGCTAAATAAGAAAAAGTGGAAGTTTGATCATATTAGTTTGGAGTATGAGCACTGCATGAACGATTCTATGAATGCTGCATTTCTAACATTGAATAGAGAGGTTTTTGGAACAAAATTAGAATCTGTCACTTTTGAAGATGAAATAATTGTCATAAAATTGAAAAGCATTTCAAATTAGCAGGCAGACAAGGGTTACTATTGGCACAGGTAGAATCTCCTGATTCTTTAATAAGCTATAAAAAGTCCAGCATTTTTGTTGAAGGTTATTCAGATATGACAATGATCATCCTTTAACATTAAGAGCGTCATATTAAAAATCCTTTTTTTTAGCGAACTTGTAAAAAAGTTTAAGATCATGAAGGAAAAAATGAAGCAAAATGCATCTCATAGCGCAGTCTATGGTTTTGGGGTGATCGGTGCAGCAATTTACTACATCTCAGCAGCAACCGGATTCTGGATGGGAGTGCTTGGTTTTCTAAAAGCTTTGGTATGGCCCGTTTTTCTTGTTTATGAAGCCCTGAAAGCGTTACATGCCTGAGGAAAGTCATTTTGAGCCAGGTCTGAGAATATCAAAAAACAGCGTCCAAATCCTCCATAAAAAAGCTTGGCGTTTCCCCGCCCGGGGTCACAAGAAAAAAGCCTTACTTTTTCAGTAAGGCTTTCCTCAAGTTTCTAAAAAGAAATGCACGCAGTGCAATTCCGTTTACCTTTTCGATAGTCTGTCAAAAAGGGTAAATTATTTTTTTTTCGGATCAATGATTGCAGGCTGTGCCTTTGCAGGAACGGCCAATGTGGAGCCTGATTCCTGGTTCAATTGTATTGGCTCTGCGGCAGGAGTATACACACTCTGTTGATTTTTACCTGCCCTGGTTATTGTTCCACGCGAGATCTCAGATTTGGGGAGTGTATCAGATACAACAGCAGATTCGCCCTGTTTCGTTGATGCCTGGCTTTGAGCAAGGACATTTGAATTCCCCCCAAAGTATGCAGCAATAAAAAATAGAATATATTTCATCATGATCGAATTATTGAAAGATGATTTGTGCTGACAACATTCCCTGTCTGATATCACCTGAAGCTCCGCTAACGCTAGCATTACAACTTCCCGTTAGTTGTTGCCAACAACGAAGATCATAGGTATACGTTCCAGCCCCAAGTACTTCGATGGCTTCAAAACTTGGATTTCCATATAAGTTATTCTCATCCAAATCTATCAGGGCATCTCCAAGGTATACTCGTCTGAAACCACCATTGGGTAAAAGGACCCCATTCCGGTAAATTGCAATGTCCGTTCCGCTTACTCCGCCATTTGTGGCGCAATTCGTATACATTCCTGATTCGGCATGTACCAAAACCTTTGCCGTCATTCCTGCAGGAACGGTAACAGTCAGACTCAATCCCGGAATGTTCTGCCAAGTTGTACTTGTTACGACAGACCCCGTACCATATGCAACCAGTATATTATCAAAAAGAGGCGCTGATAATCCGGTAGCACCGATCGGTCCCTGTGGTCCCATTGGTCCTGTTGCACCATCAAGTCCATTGTTTCC
>CBFGNC010000018.1:0-76353 GCA_965650135.1 uncultured Fluviicola sp. | reverse complement strand
ATCGTTCTAAGCGGTGGCAAAGGTACCCACTTATTCTACTTTAACAAGCCTTTTTCAAGAAAAAATTGTGAAAAAGATTTGGCGAAACACCTAACTCATTGAATAAACAGTTTTTAAAGCTTAAAATATTTTCAATAAATTATCCTTTCGTCAGCAATGATTTCAATAATTCGATCCCTGAGTCATCTGTAGATACGTTTCCGGTGGTACCTTCCATGATATTTTGAAACACCAAATCCTTTCCAATCTGGCCAATCATGATCGATTTTTCACCTTTAATAAGCAAATCAACTGCCTTCGCACCCATTCGTGTTGCAAGGATCCGATCAAATGCTGAGGGACTTCCCCCTCTTTGAATATGTCCCAATACCGAATATCTCAAATCGTATCCATCTAAAAACGGTTTTACTTTTTCCATGATTTCCTTTGCTCCACCTTCATCATCTCCTTCTGCTACTATAATAATAGAGCTTCGAATTCCCTTATTTTGGTTTTTTATTTCTTTGGCGAGTAAACCAATCTCTGTTAAGGTCTCCGGAATCAATACCGATTCTGCTCCACTTGCAATAGCACTATTCAAAGCAATATAACCAGAAGCTCTTCCCATTACCTCCACAAAAAACACGCGATGATGGCTTGATGCAGTATCCCGGATCTTATCCACAGCTTCAACTACGGTATTCAAACACGTATCATATCCTATAGTAAAGTCCGTTCCATGAATATCATTGTCAATTGTTCCAGGTAAACCTATCACAGGAATATCGAATTCTTGGGTTAATACCATTCCACCGGCATAAGTCCCATCACCACCTATCAGAACCAATCCTTCAATTTTATGTTTCTTCAGATTGGCAACAGCTTGCTTTCTTCCTTCACTCGTTTTAAAAGCTTCACTTCTTGCCGCTCCCAATATGGTCCCACCTAAATGAATGATATTATTGACATCTGTATAAGTTAACTCTCGAATTCGATTTTCAATCATCCCTTTATATCCGTCTTCGATACCAAATACTTCAATACCTTTCCCAATACCCGCTTTAACAACCGCGCGGATACAGGCATTCATTCCCGGAGAATCACCACCAGAAGTCAAAACTCCAATTCTTTTCAGTTCACTCATAACAGGTGTAAATTTAAGTCCTTACTTTTATAGTATATAAATTTTATGGAATTATTTCATTTAATGCATCTCTACGTCATGATGTTGTTTCAACGCGGACATAAGAGGTACAGCAATCTGTCGGATTTGGATTTGATCCAGCTTTATAAAGAGGAGGAAAACTTGTTTACCATACCTCTATTATATGAACGTTATGGCCATTTAGTTCTTGGAACATGTATTAAGTACCTGAAAAGATACGAGGACGCCGAAGACGCAACGATGAAAATCTTTGGTGAATTGAATCAAAAAATAGAGAAACATACGATTCAGCATTTTAAATCTTGGTTGTATCAGCTGACAAAAAATGAATGCCTGATGCATCTTCGCAAACAAAAAACACATCAAACTCCCATTCACGAGAACTTATTGCAAGCAGATTCTCCTGAAATGGATGAACTGAATAATGAACGGGAACAAAAACTAACGAAACTGGAGCGGGCTATTCAACATTTGAAAGATGACCAGCGAATTTGTATTGAATTGTTCTATTTACAAGACAAAAGTTACCAGGATATCAGCGACGAATTGAATATTCCTTTAAACACGGTAAAAAGTTCAATTCAAAATGGGAAAAGGAATTTAAAAATTTGGATGGAAAGTCATGAAGAATAAAGATTATATCTCTCGAAATGAATTTGAGAAACTCCTCCAAAAGTTCTCGAAGGAGGATTCAAGTGATCAATTAAGCGATTTTGATCGTGATGCACTTGAAGGATGGCAGGATTCCAATGTCTCATTTTCAAAAATGAAACAGCTTGACCGTAAAATGAATTTCCCAAGGATTAATTTCACTCCTTATATAATAGGTCTTTCAGCAACGGTGATTATCACTCTAGCATTTATTTTGATTCCACGCGGAAATAATAACGAGGAAAAAGCAAAACCTATGCTGGTAAAATTGGAGAATACCGACATCAATATCCCTGAAGAAATTGATACATTAATTGCAATTCCTCAAAAAGATCAGATTACAGTCGGTGAAATCAAGACCTCTCAAACCGAAATCAAGAATCTTCCATTGGAAGACAAAAAGGAGGAAAATATCGAAATACCTTTTCCCGAATTGGTACTGGAACCCTTACCTCCAATGATTGAGCAAAAGCCGGTAACTGTTTCCAAACAGAAAATTGCAAAGGAAATTTACTTGCAGGATCTTAAAGCAATCGATTATTCACAGTATCGAAGCAAACCAACTGTACAAATCGAACAGATCATCCTAACAGGAATTCCGGCCAATCAGAAAGATAAGGACGATATTGTTCCTGAAGAACCACAAATGAAATTGGTCAATATTCCTTACATGGACTATCTTGACAAATCATTGAACTATACAAATCGTGGAAAATGGAAACAAGCACTCTCCCGATTCAATGAAATCATAAAAAATTACCCGGACGATGTAAATGCCCGTTTCTATGCCGGCTGGTGTTATTATAATTTGGGGCAATACAATGATGCGTGTGTTAGCTTTTCAGCATGTCTTCAATTGGAATTCTCGAATTTCAATGATGAAGCAGAATGGTATCTAGCTGAAAGCAGATTGGCAAACGGGGATAAATCCAGCGCGAAGGAGTTGTTTGTCAAAATCAGGAATCAGAAAGGGTTTTATTCCAAACAAGCTGAGAAAGTGTTGAAAACATGGAAATAATGTACTATTTTAAATAACATCAAAACAAATAGTATGAAAAGAAGAGCAGAAGCCGTTTGGAACGGAACAATTAAAGAAGGAAGTGGATATTTAACAACTCAAAGCAGTACACTCAATAAAACTCAATACTCTTTTAATTCGCGTTTTGCTGAAGGTGTCGGTACAAATCCGGAAGAATTGCTGGCCGCAGCGCATGCGGGTTGTTTCACAATGAAATTGAGTGCAGATCTGACTGAAGCTGGTTATACTCCGGAAGAATTAAAAACAAGCTCAAGTATTACGTTGGATGACGGGAAAATTACCCTTTCTGCTTTAACAGTGACAGCTAAAATCCCTGGAATTTCCAATGATGAATTTCAACGTATTGCGAAAGGTGCAGAAAAAAATTGTCCTGTCAGTGGAGCTTTCAGCTTTGAAATCACCATGGAGGCCGAATTATTTGCTTAAAAATACATTCAAAAAAAACCTGATTCAAAACGAATCAGGTTTTTTTTTATTTTGCCAATCTCTTCAACAGCGGATTCGGACGATAACGATCTTCTCCATATTCACGGAACAAATCTTCCAATCTGCTCAAAACGGTTTTCAGACCAATTTCTTCCGACCAAGCCAACAACCCTTTTGGATAATTGACGCCCTTGGTCATCGCCAGATCAATATCTTCACGACTTGCAATTTGTAAAAACAAGGCATCGTAAGCTTCGTTAATCAGCATTGCTAAAATGCGATCTACAATTTGTTGTCCTAACTTTTTATCTTTATCAGGAACCGGCAAAGCTACTCCTTCTGAGTAATCGTAGAATCCTCTTCCGGTTTTCCGACCTAAAAATCCGGCTTCCATGTGTCTCTTCTGAGTAAATGACGGCTTGAATCGCGGATCGTAATAAAATGCAGCGAAAACTGTTTCCGTAACTGTGTAATTGATATCGTTTCCGATATAATCCATCAGGGTAAACGGTCCCATTCTGAATCCCGCCAGTTCTGTCATTGCCCAATCGATTGTAGCGAAATCTGCGAGACCTTCTTCATAAATCCGCAGTGCTTCGCCATAAAACGGGCGGGCCACCCGATTTACAATAAAGCCTGGAGTATCCTTACAAACTACAGTCAATTTACCCCATGAATCGATGATTGACTTTGCAGTTGACAAAGTTTCAGTACTTGTTTGAACTGCAGGAATGATTTCCACCAAAGGCATCAGTGGTGCCGGATTGAAAAAATGAATCCCGATTACTCGTGCAGGAACTTTTAACACAGAACCAATTGACGCAATGGATAAAGATGAAGTATTTGAAGCAATGATACATTCCATTCCAACAATTTCCTCGATTTCTTTAAAGACTGTGTGTTTTATATCCAATCGTTCAACAATCGCTTCGATAACCAAACCGGCTCTTTTGAAATCCGCCAATTGAGTAGAAAATTGCATTCTATTCAATAAGTCGTTCTTTCCACTTTGGTCCAGATTTCCTTTTTCAATCATGCGGTCGAGCACTTTAATCAAAGAAACTTTAGCCTTATCCAGTTGAACCTGATTCACGTCAACCAAAACAACATCATGTCCTGATTGAGCTGCTACCTGAGCAATTCCTGCTCCCATTGTTCCGGCACCCAGAACTCCAATTTTGCTTTTCATTCCAAATTATCAATTGAACAATTATCAATTATCAGGAACATAGCTCCCTTGACATATTGATAATTCATGATTTTTCTATTTCCCCTTAAAAACCGGGCTTCTTTTTTCCATAAACGCATTCACTCCTTCCTTGAAGTCTTCCGAATTTCCGGCAAGTGTCTGTAATTGCTCTTCAAGTGCCAGTTGTTGTGTCAGATTATTTGTGAAACCTGCATTGATTGCCCGTTTCGTCAAACCTAAACCATATGTTGGCATGGAAGCCATATTTTCAGCCAATTTCGTCAATTCATCCTCAAAGGATTCATCCGGAACCACTTTATAGATCATATTCATTCTCTCTGCATCGGTTGCAGAAACTTTCTCGCCTGTCATCATCAAAGCCAAAGCTTTTTGGGATCCAACCAAACGTGGCAGGAAGAATGTACCCCCGGAATCTGGAATCAATCCGATCTTTGAAAACGCCTGAATAAACGATGCCGATTCCTTCGCAATAGTCAGATCACAAGCCAAGGCAATATTTGCTCCAGCTCCAGCGGCTACCCCGTTTACTCCGGCAATGATCGGTTTTTCAATCGTTCGGATCCGTTCAATGATCGGGTTGTAATGGTCTTTTACAATCGATTGCATCTCCGGACCGTTCGGATCAGTTGCTTCTGCTAAATCTTGTCCGGCACAAAAAGCTTTCCCTTCTCCTTTGATAACAATTGCACGAACAGTCTCATCCTTTTCACAATCGTCTAATGCCTTTTGCAAAGCCATTGCCATTTCTTTATTAAAGCTATTGAAAACCTGCGGTCTGTTCAACGTAATCGTGCAAACCCCATTTTTGAAATCCTGAATCAGTGCCATTCCTTATTTTTTTAAGCAAAGATAGAAAAATCCATTAGTCGGCGGATTTGAAGATCGGATTCCTAAAAGACAATTCTCACAGTTTAAATGTTAAAATCCAATTTGGGACTGTTAAAATTTAAAAAGGTTATTTGAAATACCATACCTTGCGGCAAACCATTATTCATTCATGTCATGCTGAAATCCACATTTCTCTCTTTCACATGCTATCTATTAATCTGTCCGCAGACGTCTTTTGCACAATGTACAAATACGGGATCTGATTTAGTAGCACCCTATGCAAGCAACAGCTCCAATGAGGGAGTGATGTTTGACGTCACCGCAACGAATGCTGTTACCATTTCATGTTTTGATGCAAACTTACCGGCCTTATCTATTGGAGGTTATGAAATTTATTTCAAAACCGGAAGTTATGTAGGATCGGAAACCAATCCAGCCAACTGGACCTTGATCGGAGCGGAAGGTTCTCTTTTGAGTGTCGGGTTAAACTTGTCAACACCTATAAGTATTTCAATTAACAAAACAATTCTTGCCGGGCAAACAGTTGCTTTCTATATTACTGCTTCCAACCCGATTTTATCTACCGGATTACTGACAACAGTCAATTCGGGCTATTCAGCCATTACCTCCGATCCGGACTTAACCGTATATGGTGGAGCAGGAATCACTTACCCTTTTGGTACTGTTTCGGCAAACCGGGCTTTTAACGGGACAGTGCATTTCACACAGGGCAATGCGCTTCCGGTAGAATTCACCGATTTCTCTGTGATAAAGGTCAACCAGTATGCACTTTTGGAATGGGAAACAGAATCGGAAAAAAATAGTGATTATTTCGAAATCGAACGCTCTGCAAATGGGCTGGATTGGAACAGGCTTTTAACTTCCAAGGCTGCCGGCGAAAGTACAGCTCACTTAGAATACCAGGAAACAGATACAGAACCACTTGAAGGAATCAGTTATTACCGATTGAATCAATATGATCTTGACGGTGCAAAATCTGTTTTAAAAACTGTTTCGTTTAATAATGAAATTGAGATCGGAGAAAATGAAATTCGTGTGTTCCCGAATCCTGTAACAGAAAGAGTACGCGTCTTTGGCGATAAAACAGAGTTGGAAGGTTTGTCTATTCTCAATTCCATTGGCCAGGATATTTCCAAGGATTTAACGATCACATACCACAATGGCTATTCGGAAGTTTATTTCAGAGATCAGCAGGATGGGATTTTTATTGTCAAATCGAAAACAAATTCCCGAATCCTGGTCAAAAAATAGCTTATTGATAATTTTCTACCATGGATCTGATCCGATTCATGATGTGACTACGAAGTAATTCAGGTTCAGTAACAACAATTTCACCGCCGTAGCTCAAAATGCTTCGAATCAATTCTTCCGAAATAAACACCTTCATTTCAAAGGTCGATTTATTCTTCCCTTCTTTGATTAATTGCTGGGATGCGTGAAAGGGTTGCGATTCGATATATTTTGCTGCAATATTATCTGCTTTGAAAACAACAGTTTCCGGTTTTCCATTACTTGCCGTTATTCCGATCGCGTGTTCAAAAAACTGATCCGGATTAAATGAAATCGGCGAACGGAATACCTCTTCCGATTCCTGAAGATCATAAATCCGATCTAAACCATAAGTGATAATCCCTTCTTTTACGAGGTCATAACACAACAAATACCACCTATTTCGGTATTCTTTCAAAAGAAGGGGAAGAACCTTCCGTGCTTTTCTTTTTTGAGTCTGGAAACTTTCGTAATCAAAATAAATGACCTTTCCGGCTTTAATCGCATTCAAGATCGGATTCAAAAATTCACTTCCTCTCGAAGAAACAGGAGTTTCAAACTCAACGAAACGTTCAATGGACTTGTCGTTGATATCAGTTGATATATTCACCCGGTCTACAATCTTATCTATTGCAAAACCGAATTGTTTGAACATTCCCACGTCCTTGAACTGGCTCAAAGTATTTGCCGCAAACCGAATTGCTTCAATATCGGATTCATTCAATGGAATTTCATCCAGGGAAAATTCAGGATCACTGTAGTAATATCCGTTATGTCTTTTGGAATATTTAATTGGTGCATCGTGTTCCATTTTCATGGCGAACATGTCTTTTTCAATAGTGGAATCACAGATATTCGCACCATCCACACTTCCGAATAATGCTTCTTCACAAGCCTCACGCAACATTGCTTTTGTCGGATACGGCTTGTAATTATTTCTCAGGGCGCGATCAATAATTCGAAATCTCAACAAGGCATTCTTAATATGCGGCATAACACAACTTTCAATCTAAATTATCAAAAAAAAATCAATTGAACTTCGAATGTCTTTCATCAATCGCAAATTGGATAAACAAACCGAAACCTTCACCATCGTTTATATAAGAATACTCCGCATCCAATTGTTGAATGAAGGCACTCACAATTTCGACACCGGTGGATGATTGTTCCAGGAAATCAATCTCCCCTTGGTAACCAACTCCATTGTCCTTCACCAGGAGTTCATAATTCAAGTTCTTCTCCGGGTTATTCTTCAATTCAATCTCGATCAGGCCGCTTTTCCGTTTCGAAAAGGCATGTTTATAGGAATTTGAAAGCAATTCACACATGATCAATCCCACCGGCACAGCATAATCTATTGCCAAATTAATTTCTTCCACATTCACTTTTACTTCAATAACCTTGTTGTAACTCGAAAATGATTCTCCCATTTGGGAAATCAATTTATTCAAATAAGCTCCCATTTCTACACAAGCTGAATCATTATTCAGGTGAAGCTGATTGTGAATCAAGGCAATTGCCTGAATCCGTTCCTTTCCTTCCTCGATTATTCGAAGTGCCTCAGGATCACGGACATTCCGGGATTGAAGATTCAAAATACTGGAAATAACTTGTAAATTATTCTTGACACGATGATGAATTTCCTTCAAAAAATTTTCTTTCATCGCCAAGGCATTCGAAATTTCCTTATTCTTTTCATTAATCTCTTCCTTTTGCAATTGGAGGATCCTGTTCGAGTCACTTTTTTGACGTATAAACAAATAGGATACACTTATGATTATAACGATACTTATCAGGATAAGAATCAATATCAATCGCAATTGCTGATTCTTTCCCCGTTCGTCTTCCAATAAATACTGATTTGATTCCGTCTGAAAGTCCTTTTCGAGTTCAAAGACCAAATTCTCACTCCGAAGATTCTCCAAAAGATCATCAACCTCATTTCTCCGGGTCGAATAATAATAAGACGAATCCATGTTCTTTTTCAGATCATAATAATGCTCCAAACATCCGTAAACCTGGAACAAGTCGCGTAATTCAGTGGATTTTTCATTTTTCAGAACCACATCAAAATAGGGTTTCGCAAGTTCCAATTGATTCGTATACAAATAGATTTCACCCAAACTTGCATTTGCATATTGCTCTGCAAACTTCCATTTGTTGAATTGGGCGAGTCTTTTGGCAAATTCAAACTCCTTGATTGCCTTACCGATTTTATTATTGAAAAAGTAGACTTGTCCGGCCGAATTTGCCACCTGAAAGCTATATGGAGCGCTCATTTTACTGACCAATAATTTTGCTTCATCTATTTCATTGGTCGCTTTTTCAAAATCACCTTTTTCACTGTAAGAGTTCGCAAGCACCAACCGGCATTGAAGCAACAGGTATTTGTCGGATTTATCAGATTCAAGGAGAATCTTATTCGTCTTTTTTATCAGCAGATCATAATTGTGACCCAGACTTTCATAAACTGCACTATATAAATTCAAGTACAATTTATCCTGTTTTTTGACTTTAAAGAAAAACTGGAAACGCTTGGCCTTGTTGATTTCGAATTTTACACGGGCATAATCACCATAAGCACTAAAAAACTTGATCTTTTTAATCGTAATGCAGTAATCGATTTCCGCATTGTAAAAATCCTTGTACTTATTATCCAGAAAACGGAGTATTTCATTCGCCTTTGAGATATCGACGATCATCTCCTCCCGGAGCTCCTGGATTTCTTGATTAAATTTTTGATGATCATATTTTTTTTCTTGGGAAAAACCACTAATTGAGCTGAAAAAAAACAGAAAGAGCAGAAGCTTATTTTTTGGTTCCGATAGCAATAGTAATTTTTCCGATAATTGGTTCATTGGCGCATAAATAGTGGCTTCATTGACCAATGTAAGGAAAATTTTACATCAATCAGACTCCTGACAAATCTTTTTAGCCATTTTTATTCCGAAAGTCAGTAATTCAACTACAATTATCAAAATCCTTCATTTTTCAAACGTTTACCACATCCTTCTTTTTGTCGTAGCCAAAAAGCTCGTAGTATTTGATAGCCTTCACCACATTTTCCGGAACGTCTTGCTCCCAGCTATTGACACCTGCCCTGATTTTTGATAACACGTCATCAGAAAGAATTTTCAATGCTTCCATATCAAAATTCGAGATTGCAGCCAGTTTATTATTGTCTTTTAAAAACTGTACCAATCCATGCAAATGCTTTGGAATGGACAACTGATCCAACGTATACAATTCACCGGTATCCACATTGAGTGCCGGATAAACATACATTTTCACATTGTGTCCGAATCCGATACCGAATGCCTCTAGCAAACCACCCGGTAAATTATCGTAATAACGCTCATCAAAAATGGTATGCAGATTATAAATACCGGCAATGACACCCATCTTTTGTCCACGAGCAATTGTTGCCAAATAATCCAACATTTTGTAATGTTTCAAGTAATTTGAAATCATTACGGTATATCCAAGAGATTCCAATAACTCTGCACGATCGATGAAATCCTTATCTGAAATTTTTCCATCGGCAGTTAAATCTTTCAAGGTCAACTCGAAAATCACCGATAAATTATCTTCGCGGACACCATCCTCTTTCAGGAACTGTTCCGTTCCATGTGCAATCATATCCAAATGCACTTTGGTTACCGGTCTGAATCGACCGCGCATCAACAAGATATTCTTTTTGTATAAAGCTGCAGCAGGTTGAAGAACCGTACCACACAGATCGAACATCGTTGCATCCGTCATCCCTCTTTTTACCAGGTTCAATGCAATGATCCGATTGTCGACCAAACCCAGATCCGGGCCGGAAACACGTAACATATCCACTTCCACACGATCCCTCGGAATTCGGTGTACCAGGTTTGTCAGGAATTCTTCCAGGTCATCTGTTGAAAAATAAGCGGCATGGATCAAGTTCACACCTAAAATACCCAATGCTTCCTGTTGTGCCTTATGCGAATTATCATGCATTTTAACATGCAGGATAATATCATTGAATTCGCCCCCCTCCTTCAATTGGAAACGTAAGCCAACCCAACCTTGACCTTGATTTGTTTTGTGATAATTTAAGGATTCAACGGTATTACAAAATGCAAAAAAGCGAGCCACTTCCTGTTTCTTCGGAAGACGTTCGCACAAAGTATCATATTCGGTCCGGAGCATTGTAATCAAACGTTCCTCGCAAACATACCTTGATGCTGCACCATACATGGCATCCGATACTTTCATATCATATGCCGATTGCGTATACGCAATGGTTCCGGAGCTACCGCCCGCCTTAAAAAAGTTGGCCGCAACTTCTTGTCCCGCACCAATTTCGGCGAAACAACCATAAATGTCACTTGTTAGATTAATTTTCAAGGCTTTCTCCTCGGTGGTTAATCTTCTTTCGTCTACCATTTCTTCCATATCACTTGTACAAATGTACTAACAATTAGACTCACTTCGTTAAGGGTTTAACGGTTTAAAGTCGGGATTAGTTACAAAATTAGGATCTGTTAACGTTAATAAAAAGGCTTTCAGCTGATTGCGCTGATCGGGATCCAATTGGACACCACCTTGACTTGCAAATTCAATTAAAGGATCTATCGTTCCAGAGTGTTGTATTCCAGTCGAGTAATGATCAATTACATCATCCAGTGTTGCAAACCTTCCATCATGCATATAAGGTGCGGAAAGTGCGATATTCCGTAATGTCGGAACCTTGAATTTCCCATTATCGTTCGGATTATTCGTGATAGCTCCTCTTCCCAGATCTGAAAAAGCAGCATCCAATCCATTGTTTGAAAATTTCTGAACCTGCATCAATGTTCCATTATGACAATGAAAGCAGTCTGCACCGTTCAAACTTTTGAATAAGTCAAATCCGGCCCATTCTTCCGATGTGACTGAATTTTTAATTGCCAATTCAGCTGAACTCAAGGGAATGTTATTCGCAAATTTATACATCACGTCGTATTTTGATTCCCCGGAAATCATCGTTCTTAAAAACTGGGCAAGTGCTTTTGCAACATGTGTCGAATCGAAATCAACCACTCCGAATGCTTTGTAAAATTGATTGCGATAAACCACATCCGATTTCAATCTCGAAACAGCATCCTTCCATTGTAGGTGCATTTCAACCGGATTGGGAACCGGTCCTAGAATTTGTTCCTCCAATGTATGGGCTCTGCCATCCCAAAAAAAGCTCGTCTGCCAACCCAAATTAATGAGCGCCATTGAATTGCGGACTCCTACAGCTCCATTGACTCCCAGAGAAAATTGATTCGGATCTGAAAATGAAGCATCCGGCGCATGGCAAGATCCACAGGAAATGGTGTTATTCAATGACAATTTTCTTTCATAAAAAAGCATTCTTCCCAATAAAACGCCTTCTTCCGTCATCTGATTATCCGAAGGAATATTCATTTGCGGGAAATGACTGGGTATTTTAAGTGTATACGGTGTCGGATCATACCCTACCTTTTCTTTAGTACAAGCTAAAAAGAGAATCAGTAAGAGTAATATGCCAACAAAGTATCGATTCATAGTGCACTAATGGAGGCAGCAAAATTTTGACGTGCTTTTTCTGTCAATGCACTTTGCGAAGCCATGCTGTGTGTGGTGAATTCTGTTTTCACATCAATCGAATTCCCTGGATTCTCAAAGAAATTCTTTAAGTCAATCTTCAGCCACGCCTGGTTGAGATTGGAACTGATTGCCGACCAATTGAGATTTGCAATTGTTTTCGAGGTGTAATATCCATCCGTTCCGACATGATAAACCAGGTTGTGATCGCAATTCGTAATTCCATCAACAATCGTATCCACTTTTGCCTCTACTTTAAAAAAGATATATCCCGGATTCCAATCCCAATGCATGTCATTCGCAATAGCAATATTCAACGGATTAGAAGATGGAAAAACACTGGGATCATTGTGATTGATTGAACCCGGAACACCAATTCCGAATTGAATGGAAGATGGATTCGCAACAACTTGATTCGTTTGAAAAATGAGGTTCCCCGTTTCTCTAAAATTGAATAGAGCTGCATCTTTCATCAAACTTCCCCCCGATTGGATATCCGTAAAATAAGCTTTCAATTCGACGAACTCAATTTGATAACCATTACTCATCGTATAAACAGAATCCAGTTCTAACACTTGGGAGCCAAACAGCGGTTTTAAAGACAGGTTACTTTGCTGAACAACAGGTGTGTCGACGACATCATCCTTCTTCTTTTTACAAGAGAATAAGCCCATACAAAAAATCAACGCAAGAATTGGAAAATGTTTCATTCAGTTGTTTTACCAAATTTAAAACAATGCACAGAGAATTCCTAAAAATTCGGGAAGTGTCCAAAGGATTTTAGGTAATTTCGAGAGATTATTGATTGATCGGTATGAATTCGGATGTAAGCAAGCCTTTTTTGATCGTAAACGCTTCTGCCGGAAGTGGTAAGACGTACAATTTGGTGCGCAACTATCTGCGCTTACTTCTCTCTGAAAATGAGGACCGGGCTGAAATCAGCCAGATCATGGCAATGACCTTCACCAACAAGGCTAGTATTGAAATGAAATCGCGGATCATGAGCGATCTGAACAGGCTTGCAAACGGGAAGGACGAGGCTGGATCTTATTTGGAAGAAATTTCAGCGTTTGTAGGAACTTCGCCGGAAGCGACGCAAAAAAAGGCACGATTGGTACTCCGAAAGATCTTACATCAGTACGAAGATTTCAATGTAATGACCATCGATAAGTTCAATCTCCGTTTGATCCGTTCGTTTGCGCGTGATTTGGATTTACCCGAAAGCTTTGAAATTTCCCTGGATGACACCTTGATTCTTGAAAAAGCAATCGATGAGCTTTTAAGCAATATCGACGCGAAGAATCAAACCAAACTGTATCAATTGGCATTGAATTTTGCGAAATCAAACCTGGAAGAGGAAAATGACTGGAACCTGAAGAAAATTCTTTTGTCCAAAGCAAAAGTCTTGACCAATGAAGGTTATTTTCAGATCATCAGGACACTTTCCAAAACCGATTTCAAAAAAGAACAATTGGATTTATGGAAGTTGCAGTTCAAGGCGGAAAAAGATGAATTGACAGTTCGTCTCAACTCACTGAATCGCCTGTTTTTGGATTCGGCTGTGGATGCCACTAATTTTGCGGGTAAAAGCACAACTCTAAAGCCAATCATTTTTAACCTGCAATTGAATCCGGAACCAATCTTCTTCCTGAAAGAGAGTAAGCGGACCGATGCGAACCTGGTAAATATTCAAAAAACGGTTGAAGAAGGAAAAGAAACCCAATTCTCAGTTGCTTACCTGGAATTTCTTCAGTTTATTGCAGAAAAAAGTTCGTATTGGATCGAATTGGATTTTAAGATTCAGCAATTTCATTTATTGGCTATACTCAAAGAATTGGCATTGAGCATGGACGATATCCGGAACAAGGAATCCATTATCCGGGTAAGTGAATTCAACAAACTCGTAGCCGAATTGGTTCAAAACGAAGATGCGCCATTCATTTATGAACGGCTGGGATCCAAATTCAATCATTTCTTTTTAGATGAGTTCCAGGATACATCGCGTTTGCAATGGCTGAACATTGTTCCATTGATCCATAATTCATTGGGAAGCAATCATTTCAATTTCATCGTCGGCGATCCCAAGCAATCCATCTACCGCTTTAAGAATGGAGTTGCTGAACAATTTATCGCCTTGCCGGCTATTTATAATCCGGAAGAAGAACCTTCTATTGCGTTGCGTTCTCTCTTCTTCCAAAAAATGGGAATCGTAGAAGGCTTGGAAGATAATTGGCGATCAGCAGAAGAAATTGTACACTTCAACAATCAATTCTTTGAAGAATTGCTACAGTTCATGCCGGTAAGCGGACAGGAATTCTACAACCATCTCAAACAAAACCCGAAAGGCAAAAAAGGTGGTTATGTCGAACTGATCCTGAATCCGAAAAAGGACCTGGATACCACTAAATTCACCAATGACCAATTGTTGGAATGGGTGGAACAATGCATCTCAGATGGTTACAAACCTTACGAGATTTGTGTTCTGGGGAGAAAGAAACGGGATTGTAATCAATATGCTAACTTCCTGAAGTCGAAAGGTTATCAGATCGTTTCATCGGATTCATTATTGGTCAACAGCGATCAATTTGTTCAATTGGCGATCTGTTACTGTAAATGGAAGGTTAATCGGTTCGACTTTCAACGTGCCATGCAATTTGCCTATTTCTACTTTGAAATCCTGGAAAAAAAGGATGCCTTCGATACCTATGGGAACTGTTTTCAGATCAATCCTTCCGATTCCAAGGTTTATTTTTCCGAGCAACTCTTCTTTGAAAGCAGCAGATTGAATGCGGATTTCCTGGATGCCAGCTTTCAAAATATTTATTCCCTCTTAGTTGATTTCCTCATGTTGGTCGAATTGGATCCGATCGAAAACACCTACTTGCAGCAATTATTGGACTTGGCGTATCAATTTGATATGTCCAACGGTCCGGATCTGATGGAATTCATCAATTACTACGAGAAAAACGAAGGAAAATTCAGTGTCCAGCTTTCTGAAAATGAGCAGGCAATACAGATCATGACCGCTCACAAGTCGAAAGGACTGGAGTTTCCGGTCGTCATTATTCCATCATTCAATTTTTTCAACGAAGGAAACAACAACGATTCCTACCTGATGGAAATCAATGAACACATTGTCGAAACAAAAATGAGCAAGTTCGAAACTGCAATTCCCGCCATTCAATTGGAAGCGGATAAGGAAGATGCCGCACAGAAAATGGATGCGATCAATTTGCTATATGTCGCGTTCACAAGACCCCAGGACAGGTTGTATGCGATCAATCTCAAAGGTTCTCGCAATAGTTTTTACGAAAAATTCAATCTCATCTTTAAAAACTTGTTTCCTGATTCCTACGAAGAGGATATCCTTCATTTAAAATTGGGAACAGCTCCTGAAATCAAGCATCCTTTCAGGAAACATTCAACCAATTATAGTCCGCAATCAATCCAGAATTTTTTGTGGTTTCCGGAAATCAGTATTCAGTCAACCAAAGAACAAGAAGATGACGGTTTGACAACAGCACAGCGGATCGGGAAACAATTCCACTTCATCATGGAAAAATCCCATTCAGGTGAAACAGCTTTCTCAGCTTTGAAAACCGGGCTTTTGAAAGGAGAAATCGAACACGAATTTGAAGGGATCCTGATCAAACTGTTGGAAGAAGCTTTTGCAAACGACTTATTGGTCAAATTATTTGAAAGTGGTAAACATCTGAATGAACGCACGTTGATCTTCGACTCCAAAACAAGGTTACGACCTGATAAACTGATTGTTTCGGACCTGCAAACTAGTGTCATCGATTTCAAAACAGGTGAAAAGAGCTCAAAGCATGAAAAGCAGGTACAAGGTTATATGAATGTGCTCAGAGAAATCGGGATGCCAGGTATTAAAGGATATTTGTATTACACAGGAGGATTGGGATTGGTGGAAGTATCTTCTTGAAATCAGTTAAATTTCTAATCCTCGTCGCAAATTCGCGATAATAGGTACTCCCCTTTAAACATAAAGGATTCAGAACTTTTTAAATCACTTATATCAAATTATTCCTTATCCAAAAAGACCACTCCTTCAGCCACCCGAAAAACCAACGAGTTATTATCCATATCTTCTATTAACCAATCGATTTCTGTATTGGTTGAGACATTCGTCACTTTGATCACGCTCTTTTTTGCAGTCTGATACACCCAATGAGTAGTGTCTTGTCCATAAATAATAAAAGGGAGACCGGACTTCTCATCCTTATCTCCCCCGGTAAATTCATAGACTTCCGAATGGCTCACGTATTCGCCATTATTCATCAGCATTTTTGTATACTTCCATCTTCCCTCAAGGCGGTTAACGATTCGTTGTTTCGCACAAGAAAAAAGAAAAAAAAGTGATGTGATGAATAAAACGGAACGCATCTTAGATTGTCATTATATCTTTTTCTTTCAAATCAACCAGATCATCCACTTTCTTGATGAACGAATTCGTCAAGTTTTGAATTTCATTCTCTGCATCCTTTGTCATATCTTCAGAAAGACCATCTGCTTTCAGGCCTTTAACCATGTCAATTGCGTCCTTGCGGTTATTCCTGATCCCAACCTTCGCATGTTCACCTTCCGCTTTTGCCTTCTTTACCAGATCGCGTCTGCGGTCTTCTGTCAAAAGTGGAATTTGTATGATTAATTGTTCACCGTTGTTTTGCGGATTCAAACCTAAATTTGCATTCATGATTCCTTTAGCGATTTCGTTCAGCATGGCTTTTTCGAAAGCTTGGACAGTCAATGTACGCGCATCCATGGAATTGATATTTCCGACTTGTTGAATCGGAGTTGGAGAACCGTAATAATCAACCATCACTCCGGAGAGCATCGAAGGTGTCGCTTTTCCTGCTCTTACTTTTGTCAATTCATTTTCCAAGTGATCTAATGCTTTTGCATTTGATGATTTCAAATCATCGTAAATCATTTCTAACTCTTCGGTCATAATGTATCTAAATTGAATCTTAGCTATTTAATTTTTAACAATTGTCCCTACCTGTTCACCATCCATCAATCGTTTTAGATTTCCGGGAGTATCCATATCAAAAACAATAATCGGCAAGTTGTTTTCCATACAAAGGGTGAAGGCAGTCATATCCATTACTTTCAATCCTCTGCTGTATGCATCTTCAAACGTAATTGTATCAAACTTTGTTGCAGTAGGATCTTTTTCAGGATCCGCCGTATAAATTCCATCTACACGCGTTCCTTTCAGAATTACATCTGCATTGATCTCAATTGCTCTTAACGATGCTGCCGAATCTGTTGTGAAATAAGGATTTCCTGTTCCGGCTCCGAAGATTACCACACGACCCTTCTCCAAGTGTCTTACAGCTCTTCTTCTTACATACGGCTCGGAAATTTCTTTCATTTCAATGGCAGATTGAAGTCTTGTTTGAAGACCTGCAGATTCCAAAGCCGATTGGAGAGCCATTGAATTGATCATGGTTGCCAACATTCCCATGTAATCCCCATGGGTTCGGTCCATTCCACCTTCTTCTGCCTGAACACCGCGAAAAATGTTTCCTCCACCGATCACAATTGCAACTTCCGCCCCCAAATCATGAATTTCCTTAATTTGCTTAGCATAAAGGCTAAGTCTTTGGTTATCAATTCCAAATTGCTTGTCTCCCATGAGGGATTCGCCACTTAATTTGAGCAGAATACGATGGTATTTCATAATTATTGAAAGAAGTTGCGCAAATATAGTGGGAATCTTTGAAGTTCGGAAAAGGAAAAAGGATTTGTAGCCGAATAATTCGCTATTTTAGAACATAAATCCAATTTGAATGGGACTCACCACTTTCAAAACATTTGACAATGCTATCGATGCGCATATCCTGAAAATCAAATTGGAGAGTGAAGGAATCACCTGCTTTCTGTTTGATGAAAACATTGTCAGCGTAAATCCATTGTACTCTAATTTGGTTGGTGGAATCAAGTTGAAGATCAATGAAGAAGATCTTCCGCACGCAAGGAATATTGTTCTGGAACTGGAACAAACACCTTATACTACGGATGACGAACAAATCATTGCTTGTCCGAAATGCCAATCCGTCCGCATTGAATCAGGTCACAAATCCATGAAAAGTGTAGGAGCCGTGCTTTCTGCCATTGCTTCGTTTCTACTTTTTATTTTTCCCGTTTACCGCAAGACGGTTTATAAGTGCTTGGAATGTGGGAATGAATTTGATTTAAAAAAATCGTTGGAACGCAATTAATCACGTCCCAACAAGTTTTCAATAATAGAATATATGTGATGATTACTGTACTTCCACTTTTCGAATCGCAGTACCTCCTTCAGACATAATATGAACAAAGTAAATCCCTTCGGAATAAGAAGACAGATCAATTGTTTCTGAAGCCGTGGCACAAACCTTACTATCAATCACATTTCCGAGTGTGTTTACTACTTGAATTGAATTCATCGGTTTTGATGTTTCCAAATAAAGAGTTCCTTTGACCGGATTCGGATACATCCGTACCTCTAATTTAGAACGCTCATCGTTCAACCCCGCCGTCGTAGTATAAGTAACAACCAACTTCGGTCGTTTCGAAGCAGTAGTATAATTCCGGGATGCAAAGTTGACCCGTCTGTAATGAATTTCTGTTTGTAACTTCAATTCAAACCCAAAACTACTCGATGGATTATCCACCATATCCTGGACAAGGTTAGTAACATTGGCTTGAAAATCCTGGTCAACCGTTGTTGTAGCAGGCATACTTACCTGGTTCAAAGTTGTCGCTGTGGGGCTCGTAGCCCATGTAGTGCTTAAGTTCCAAGAGGAAATTACCCGTTGAATCAGCCACTCGTTGCTCCCACTCAAAGTTGAATGACCTCCTGACGGCAAATCTGTAGCCCCGTAAAGAAATAGTTGTGCGTCTGTGATTGTGGCTCCAGCCGGGATACTCGAAAGATCAAATTGGATAAAGGAATGATCAATACCCGAATTCCCCTGGTAAGTCCAGGCACTGGCCATTACCTCGCTTCCACTTGAAGTTGAATAACCGCTCGCACTGCAAAGTCTTAAATCCATACCATCTGCCGGTCCTGGTTGAAGCGTTAAAGTTTGTCCTTTCGCATCAGAAATACCGATGATTTGAAAAAAGCAAAGAGATAATAGTAATAAAGGTGTTTTCATAATGCAATGTATTTGATTGATTAGTACAAATTTACAAAAAAAGTCATAAAAAAACCCTGATCCCGTATGTACGGAATCAGGGTTTTGATATCTATAGTTATAAATTCTTAGCTCAAAGAGAAACGTTTGAATTCGGTAACCGTCAATCCGTTCTCAGTAGAATTCAAGAATTGTTCAACTGTCACTTTGTTATCACGGATAAACTCCTGGCTTAACAATGTGTTTTCTTTGAAGAATTTAGACAAACGACCCTGAGCAATTTTCTCAGCCATATCAGCAGGTTTTCCTTCTTGGATAGCCAACTCTTTACCAACTTCGATTTCACGCTCGATTGTACGAGCATCAACTCCATCCTTATCCAAAGCGATTGGATTCATAGCTGCAACTTGCATTGCAACCTGACGACCAGCTTCAGCAACTGTTTCTCCACCCTTGTTCAAAGCGACCAAAGTAGCCAATTGGTTTCCAGGGTGATTGTAAGCAACAACCGTGTCACCTTTCAATACAGCGTATCCTGATAAATCCAATTTTTCTCCGATAACACCAACTTGCTCAGTAATTTTCTCCTCAACAGTTAATTTATCGTCGTACTTCAATCCTTTCAATTCCTCTGAAGATGCCGGCAAGTTTTTCATTGCGATATCGACCAAAGATTGAACGAAGTTACGGTAAGTATCATTTTTAGCAACGAAGTCTGTTTCACAGTTCAACGTCAATAATACACCTACTTTGTTGTCTGCGCTAGTTTGAGCGAAAACCAACCCTTCAGCAGCTTCATTTTCACCTCTTTTCGCAGCAACTTTTTGACCTTTTTTACGCAAGATATCTACAGCAGCTTCGAAATCGCCGTCTGCTTCTACCAATGCATTTTTACAGTCCATCATACCAGCACCTGTTTGCTGGCGTAATTTGTTTACATCTGACGCAGTAATTGCCATTTTCTTATAAATTTTTAGACTAGAGACAAAGACCGAAGACAAAAGACTAATAAAGTCTCTTGTCTATCGTCTGTAGTCTTTTAGTCTTGTTTAATTATTCTTTTGTCTCTTCTACTTTAGCAGCTGCTTCTTCAGTTGCAGCAGGAGCTTCATCCTTATCTTTCGCTGTAGTTGCTTTACGATCATCCAAACCTTCTTTGATCGCTCCACAAATTGCATCCAAGATGATTGCAATTGATTTTGTAGCATCGTCATTTGCAGGGATAGGAAAATCAACCAAACGAGGGTCAGAATTCGTATCTACCATTGCAAATGTTGGGATACCCAAACGTTTTGCTTCAGCCAATGCGATATGCTCTTTCAAGATATCAACGATAAAGATCGCTGCCGGTTGACGAGTCATGTCAGCAATTGAACCAAACGTTTTTTCCAGTTTGTCACGTTGACGAGTTTTGAATAAACGCTCACGTTTGTTCAACGTCTCCCAAGTACCATCCGTTTTCATTTTGTCGATAGACACCATTTTACGGATTGACTTACGTGTTGTTTGGAAATTTGTCAACATACCACCTGACCAACGCTCAGTAACGAATGGCATGTTAATCGGAGCTACGCGATCCGTGATGATTTCCTTTGCTTGTTTTTTAGTAGCTACGAAAAGTACTTTTTTACCCGACTTAGCAATTTGCTTCATTGCCGCACAAGCTTGATCAAGATGTGCAATTGTCTTATTAAGGTCAATAATGTGGATACCTTTTTTCTCGTCAAAGATATACGGCGCCATTGCCGGGTTCCATTTTCTTTTTAAGTGTCCGAAGTGAACACCTGCTTCTAATAAACTATCAAAATTTACTTTAGACATAATCTTTTTTCTTTAATTGTTTACGTTCCTTAGTAATCAGCTAAACAAAGGGGGTCGCCGTGGCGAATAATACTTTGTGCTTGGATACTAAACAACCTTCTCGCCAAAACGAGAAAATAAAATTCAAATTAACGTTTAGAGAACTGGAATTTCTTACGTGCTTTCGGTTGACCCGGTTTCTTACGCTCAACCATTCTCGGGTCACGTGTCATTAAACCTTCTGCTTTCAACAATGTTTTAAAATCTGCTGAAACTTCAACCAAAGCGCGGGATACTCCTAAACGAATAGCCTCAGCTTGTCCGTTAATTCCTCCTCCAGCTACATTTACTTTAATGTCATACTGACCTAAAGTATCAGTCAAGTTGAACGGTTGCTCAACCTTCCCTTGTAAAATAGCTACCGGAAAGAACTCCTTGTAATCACGTTTATTAATTGTCATCTTGCCCGTACCTTTCATCAAGTACACACGAGCAACTGAAGTTTTTCTTCTTCCTAATGCGTTTACTACTTCCATATCCTTTATTTCTTAGCTTTTAATAAGTTAATAGCCTCCGGTTTTTGAGCTTCTTGTTTGTGATCAGCACCAGCGTAAACTGTTACATTTCTAAACAATTGACGACCCAAAGTGTTCTTTGGCAACATCCCTTTAATCGCTTTTTCGATTACACGTTCCGGGCTGCGTTTCAATAATTCTTGCGCAGTCAATGAACGTTGTCCTCCTGGATATCCAGTGTAACGAACATATTCCTTGTTCTCTAATTTTGTACCAGAGAACGAGATTTTTGCTGCGTTGATAACGATCACGTTATCTCCACAGTCAGCATGCGGTGTGAAGTTTGGCTTGTGTTTTCCACGTACTAACTTCGCTACCTCACTTGCCAGACGACCAACTGTATGGCCTTCAGCATCTACTAACAACCACTTTTTATTCGCGGTTTCCTTGTTAGCAGAAACAGTTTTGTAACTTAAAGTATCCACTACCTTTTAATTTTTAAATAAGACAATAACCCCAATTTGGGGGGTGCAAAGATAGAAACTCTATTTTTTAATAACAAGGGATTTTGAAATAAAACTGAATATTAATCTTTTAGATTCCATATTCTCATTCATTTTCAGTAAAAACAGCCTTTTCCAAGAGAAAATGGAGAACTGAAAAGACAAAGGACAAAGAAGATGAACTTTCTAATTATCCGTTTTTAAATTTTCAATTTGCTTTCAAAAAAACTTTCGGTTTTTGCTTTTGAATTAGAGGACACAAACTTAAATAATCAGCAACAGATTATCGTATGAAAACAGATCTTTTTTAAGCAATTCCTTATTGCGGCAGGGCAAGGAAAATAATTCCTTTTCAGCTTAAAACTGTAGTGTCAACTGTTTATCGGGTTCTGCATCGCTTTCTTCCGTATTCAGTTTTGAAAGTGAGACCCCCAGTAAACGAACCGGCTTTTGGATATCCAACTGATCCAGCAAACTTTCCACCAAGGGGAAAAACTCATCTTTGCGCGACATGAACTCGAATACTGTTTTGGCACGGGTCTGAGTGGTGAAATCATCGTATTTGATCTTGATAGAAACACATTTCCCGGCAATGGAGCGTTTCTCCATCCGTTTTTCCAGGTCAAGGGCGATTTGCTCCAAACTTTCCAACATTTTCCGCTTAGAATGGATTTCTGAAAAATAGGTATGTTCCACAGCGAAGGATTTCCGGATTCGATCCGGTTTCACCTGGCTCCGATGAATTCCGCGAACAATATTGAAAAAATGCAATCCTTGCTTCCCAAAATGTTGAGTCAAAAAAGTCATGCTCTTTTTCTTCAGGTCTTTCCCCGAACGCACCCCCAATTCTTTCATTTTTGCTGCGGTCACTTTCCCGATTCCGAAAAACAGGTCGATTGGCAGTTTTTCCAGGAAAATTTCGACTTCGTCGGGCGGAACGGTCAGTTGTCCATTGGGCTTATTCACATCTGATGCGATCTTCGCGGTGAATTTATTGATGGAGATTCCAGCGCTTGCAGTTAATCCGACTTCTTTCAAAATGCGCTCGCGGATTTCTTTCGCCAACAAGGTGGCAGAAGGAATTCCTTTCTTATTGGTCGTCACATCTAAAAATGCCTCATCCAAGGAAAGCGGTTCCACCAAATCGGTATAATCGTAAAAGATTGCCCTGATCTGCAAGGAGATTTCCTGGTAACGGTCAAAGCGTGGTCGCACAAAAATGAGATCCGGACACAAACGGGCGGCAGTTGAGCTTGGCATCGCCGATTTCACTCCGAATTTACGCGCCTCATAACTTGCAGCTGCAACCACCCCTCTCAGCTTGCTTCCCCCAACAGCAATCGGTTTCCCTCTCAAATCAGGATCATCCATTTGCTCCACAGAAGCATAAAACGCATCCATATCGATGTGAATGATTTTCCGCTCTTCAACCTGGTTTTCCATGATTCCTTTCCCGTTCAGTCACGCAAAGTTACAACTGATTACTTGCATTTCACCATAGAACTTACGAGGAAGAAAAATAATCCTACATTTGAAAAAACTCAAGAACGATGAAGCAGCTGACACTCGCATTTCTTTTCATTACAGCAACCGGTTTGGCGCAGGAAATTTCTCTGAAAGAAGCGAAAAGACTGCTTGACCTGCCCATGAAGTGTGTTCAAAAAGAATACCCGAATAAACTCGGACAGGTTATCAATGAAAAAGGTGATTTAAAATCCCCGGCAGAACTTCATCCGTCATTTTACGGCTGTTTCGATTGGCATTCTTCCGTTCACGGACATTGGCTGATAGTCAAATTACTCAATAAGTACCCTGGATTAATTACCGACTCCGTTCTGATGGTTCTGCAGACAAACCTGAGCAAGGACAACATCCAACGGGAAATTGCTTACTTCGAAACCAAAAACAACGGTTCCTTTGAACGCACTTACGGCTGGAATTGGCTACTCAAATTACAACTGGAACTGGAAAGTTGGAATCATCCGGTTGGAAAAGAATTAAGCGCGAACCTGAGACCCTTATCTGATCTGTTCTGTCAGAAATACATCGAATTCCTTCCCAAACTCAACTATGCTATCCGTTCCGGAGACCATATCAATACTGCTTTCGGACTTACTTTTTCTTACGATTACGCCATTGCCCATTCCAACGATTCATTGAAAATGACCATTGAGAAACGGGCGCGTGATTTCTATTTCAATGACAAAAATTATCCTTTGCACCTGGAGCCAAGTGGTTATGATTTCCTTTCCGGGGGTTTTGAGGAAATCGACATCATGCGCCGGATTTTGAGCAAGGAGGAATTCAAAAAATGGTTGAAGCAATTTGCCCCTCAATTATTCAATAAGAAATTTATCCTTGAGCCAGGAAAAGTTTCCGATCGCTCAGATGGCCATTTGGTGCATTTGGATGGCTTGAACTTCAGCAGAGCCTGGTGCTTGTACGGAATCACGAAAACGTTGCCTGAATTGACCCATTTGAGTAAAATTGCAGATGAGCATATTCAAACTTCACTGTCTAATATTGTGGATGGCGATTATATGGGTGAACATTGGCTGGCAAGTTTTGCTTTGTTGGCATTGTTGAGCAGATAAACAAAAAGCCGTCCTATTGTTGAACGGCTTTTTGTTTTATCAATTTATTTCCTTCGCATAGAACAATTGTGATTGTTCCGCTCAGTCTTCACTAAACTTTCGTTTAGCTCTTTTTCTTAAACGAGTTGATCGAATTCACGGTAAAATCGGAAAGAACCAAGGTTCCACTGATTCCGGCGCGGTCCGATAATAACTGATCCCAATTTTCGGTTCCTAACCAGAAAACCCGTTTCAGTTCAGCCATTGCCTCCGGACTAGATTTCGCCAATACCGTTGCCAAACGAGTTATTTCCTCGTCCATTTCGCTTTCACTGTCAAACACATCTGCATACAAGCCATTGAGCATTGCCCATTCAGCGGTTCTCCACTCTGTTGCATTGATTGCCAACTGAGACATCGCTGAAAGTCCCATTTTTCGTTCAACCGCCGGACCAACCACAAATGGACCGATTCCAACAGCCAATTCGGAAAGTTTCACTTCTCCAAAACGGGTTGCGTAACAGTAATCAACAGCAGAAGCGATTCCTACGCCTCCTCCAACTGCTTTTCCCTGAACACGGCCGATAATCAGCTTCGGACATTTTCTGCATGCATTAATTACCTGGGCAAAACCGGAGAAAAACACTTTCCCCGTATCCAGATCTTTGATGGAAATCAATTCATCAAAACTTGCTCCGGCACAAAATGCCTTATCACCACTGGATCTTAAGATAATTACCTTCACCGCCGGATCTTTTCCTGCATCCGTGATCGTTTCAGCTAATTTCCGGAGAATTTTTCCCGGTAATGAATTACTTAATGGATGTCCAAATTCGATAGTAGCAATACCGAATTCATCTACACGCATTTCTACGTGACCTTGATTGACAGCTTCTGACATGTTTTAATTTAACTAGTTATCAAATTTTCTACGAGGGCGCATTTGACGTTCACCTGATCCGGAACTGGATCCTGAATTTGAACTTGAACCGGAATTGGAGCTAGAACTACTGCTTCCTCCTTCACGTTTGAAATTAGGATTCGGGCTTCGGTCGTTTGATCTGTAGGATCCGCCACCACCTGAACCTCCTTGTCTGGGGCCGTTGTTGTTGTACGGTTTTTTCGGTCCTCCGAAACCACCTGGTTTGTTTCCAAATGCCGGTTTCTTCGGTTTGTCTTCCGGTTTCGGGCGATTCGCTTTTGGAGATGCGATCTTCACATCCAGCTTCCTGCCATTCACTTCGAAACCGTTTAATGCCTGAATTGCGTTGATTGCTTCCTCTGCACTTTCCATTTCCACATAACCAAAACCTTTTGATTGTTTTGTCTTGGCATCAAACACTACGTGTGCCAAGTGGACTGCTCCAAACGCTGAAAACGTTGCTTGCAAATCTTCTGATGTAATCTCCCAGTCGAGATTTGCGATAAAAATATTTGTCATTTACCTAACTTTAAAATTGGACGATAGTCCCACTAATTTACCTAAAACGTTTCAACGTTTACTTCTTTTAACATATAGCTCCGGAACTATACTAATCCCGGAGCCATAATTTCTTTTATTTATTTACTTTAAAGTAAAGCTATCAGAGCCGATAGCCTGACCATCACAGTAAATTTTCACTTTGTAATTTCCTTTAACCGGCTCTTCACCGTTGAAATCATAGAATATGGTTACATCCAATGACTTGTTGTTGTACTGGATATCGCGTTTAGCAGAATATACGATATTACCGTCCGTAGCAGTTGTTGTACCACCTGAGCGACCTTGCAATGTTTTTCCATCCGGATCGATAATCTGCATGTAAACACTTCTATCTCCGGCAGTAGCGATGGTATTCTCACCAATTGTAAACGTTGATTTTGCCTGAACACAGTTACGAGCTTTGGTTGTTGGCTCAGTTGTATCATTCAATTTCATACGCAAACCTGTCGAAGTGAATCCATAAGCTGCCAGCTTGGAACCTTTTTTCACTTGCTCGGCACTTTGTTCGGCCTCAGTTTTATATGTATCGCGTTCATTTTTAGTCTCAGCCAATTGAGTTGAAGTCTCATCCAATTCAGAAGTAAGCTTCAAATTCATCGTATTCAACTGATCGATCTGCTTCACATAACTGATCATGATCTGACGCAAAGTCTCGTTTTCACGTTTCAACTTGGCGATCAATGATGCTGTTACGCGACCATTCTTTTTAGCACTCTCCAACTCAGTCATCAAACCTTGAATCTTGTCTTTCTGAGCCGTCAAGCTATCAGATTTTGATGCGTCTTTTTTGATTAGCGCATCATATGTATCCATCATATTGGTGAAATCCGACATCAAGTCGTTAGTGGTTTCACTCCCTAAAAACGGAGCCATCATTTTGTTCATTTCTTCGATGTCCGCTTGAAGTTCTTCATTTTTCTTAGTTGCTTCTTTCAAAGCACCATTTTTTGAACTCCATAAGTAAGTCATCGTTCCTAACAATACAACCAACAAAACAATAATCGCTGTTAGTGCCGGTGTCATGTTTTTCTTTGAGCCTGATTCTAATTCTGACATAATCTAAAATTTAAATACAAATATAACAATAGAACTAATGAACGATAGGGAATTCATTTTGGCAAATAACGTATTTTTAATTTGACCTGTCAACACGTTTAAACGTATTTTCCGTTAAGAAAATGTAAAAAAATAGCGTTTTCGTTGAATTTCACCGCTTTAGAACTAAATCCTTCTGAGAAGTTTTGAAATGCGACAGGTCGTTGGAACCGTTTGATCGCATCCCAACCCACAGATGTAAAATAGGAATTCAAACTACTGGGGAACGGCCCTCCATGCTGTTGAGCAAAGCTGACCTCTACTCCTGTCGGCACACCATTGAGAATAATGCGCCCGGATTTAGCAGTCAGAATAGGAAGAAATCCCTCGATCTCTTCATCTGATCCGGCATATAAACTGGTGGTTAATTGTCCTTGTAAAAGCTCAAGACAAGCTTTCAATTCAGATTCATCGGAACATTTTACAATCGTCAGATAAGAACCGAAGATCTCTTCCTGGATTTGTGGATTTGCCTTAAAATGTTTCGCATCTGTTGTCGCTAAAGTGGGTTGTATAAAATTCCCGTCATGCTTTCCTTGATAAATTACTTCAACCAATTCCGCATGCTCTTTTACACGTTCAAAATAACGTTTGGAGATACCGGGATGCAACATGCATTGCAATTCACTGCCCGAAAAGGTACGAATCAATTCTTCCGTGAATGAATTCAACTCAGCTGTTTCTTCTATAAAGAGTAAGCCCGGAGAAGTACAAAATTGACCCGCATTCAGTAAAACAGATGCACTGATTTGTGTGGCAATTTCCGAAGAATGCTTTTCCAAAGCGCTTTTCGTAACCCCGATGGGATTCGAACTCCCCATTTCAGCATAGAGTGGAATCGGTTCTTCTCGCTCATTGATCAATTTCTGAAGGGCCATTCCGCCACCGATACTCCCAGTGAATCCAACAGCTTTTACACGTGAATCCTGAACTAATTGCTGAGCCACCGTAAAATCTTCTGCCAACAAATGGCAGAGGATTCCATCCGGCATTCCATGTTCTTTTGCAACTTCCAGGATAAATTGGGCTGAAATCGAACTCGTATGCGGATGCATGGCATGTGCTTTCACAATCACCGAACATCCGGCGGCAAGTGCTGAAGCCACATCTCCACCTAAGGTAGAATAGGCAAAAGGGAAATTGCTTGCCCCGAACACGACAACAGGTCCAACGGGAATATTCATTTTGGTAAGCGATGGCTTTGGATTCGGTTTTCTCTCCGGATTTGCAGGATCAATTTTGATTTCGAGTGCATAACCGGTCTCGACTGCCTCGGCGTAATATTCAAATTGGAAACACGAACGTTCCAATTCTACTTCAGCCCGATCTTGCGGCAAACCACTTTCTGCGCAAAACCACTCGATGAGTGTCGCTTTATTTGACCTTAATTTTTCTGAGATTGCTTTTAGGAACTGAACTCTTTTCTCAATCGGAATCAGACGAACTTGTTCAAAAGCTTCTTTCGATTGAGAGAGTGCCATCTCTACTTCTTCTGAAGAAGCCTGATGAAAAGGGGTTTCAAACGGTTGATTTGTTTTTGGGTCTATTCCAAAAAAAACATGGTTACCAAGAGCACTTACTTGATAACCAACGTGATTTTTACCTAGATACCGATTCATGGCTTACGCCTCCTCAACCGTATACGAATAACTTTCCATGATTTGGTTTGAAAGTAATTTCTTACAAGCCAATTCTACTTTTTCAGCTGCAACATCCTTGGAAGGTGCATCTACAAAAAGACGTACGTGTCTTCCAACCCGCACTCCGGTAATTTCAGGCAAACCAATAGTTGGCATACTGTTAGTAACTGCTTTTCCTTGTGGGTCTAACAATGCCTCTAATGGCATCACATCGATTTCAGCTTTGAATTTCATGCGTCCGATTTTTTCGAAGAATGTGTTGAATAAATGATAATAACAGGTACAAAAGTACAATAATTGGAATGGACCAAATCAATAAAGTTGAAATAAGTATTCCACAACTTATCAAGAACACGTAGCGGGTTCCGTTTCCTTTCCATTTGAAATGCTTGAATTTCAGAGCAAAAAGCGGTAATTCAGACACTAAAAGTACCGACATGATCACAATGATCGGGATTAAAACGATTGGCTGAATGAGCCATAGGATCAAATCATGCTCCCAGCCCGTTGTTCCTCCGTACTGAGAAAGTAACAAAGGAAACGCCATGAAAAAAATCGTGTTTGCCGGAGTTGGCAAGCCGATAAATGATTCCGATTGACGGGTATCGATGTTGAATTTCGCCAAACGGAATAAAGAAAAGAATGGGATGATCAATCCTAAAAACGGAAGCCAATTCAGTGATTTCAAATCAAAAAAATGACTCTTCCACATATCAATAGCTAAAGCTGTTTGAAATGTGGGATGAAAAACACCTTCCATTTTCATAACCGCATTTACATATTCTCCATGCCAGATCATATCTTCTATTCCAACAGGAGTAGTTGAAAAAATAAGCATTATCATCATAATTACCCCTGGTGCCAATCCAAACGAAATCATATCTGCCAGCGAATCTAATTGCTTTCCCAATTCACCTTGCTGTTTCAACATGCGCGCAGCAAAACCATCGAAAAAATCCAGAACTGCAGCTAAAAAGATGAAGTAAGGAGCGATATCGATTCTTCCAGCAAAAGCTAAAATAATGGCAAAGACTCCACACAGCATGTTACTGGCAGTGATTAAATTAGGGATATTGAACATTTTCATCCAGGTAATGAATATTTTGTTAGTCTAAATAGTTCGAAAGGTGTAAATTTACACTTCGATTTTATGAATAAACCATTCGGATACACAATTTTTTATAAAAGATGCAGTTAAAGCATTCGTGAGGAACTTGTTTACTATGAAATTTTACCTAATTGTTTGCGTTTTTTTCTGCACCTTCTTTTCATTTGGACAAGGTTCAGTTGCACCTAAATACTCGAATGAATTCTTAGCAATTGGAATTGGAGCAGATGCTCTTGGTCTTTCCAATGCAGTTGTGGCACAAACAAGTGGTGTGAACAGTGGCTACTGGAATCCGGCGGGTTTGGTCCGAACAAATAAATGGCTGGACATCGGCCTGATGCACTCCGAATATTTCGCCGGAATCGCCAAGTATGACTATTTGGGGCTGGCTCATCAGATTGATGAAAAGAGTGCTGTCGGTCTATCTGTGATCCGTTTCGCAGTTGACGACATTCCGAATACCACTCAATTGATTGATAACGAAGGTCGGATCGATTATGATAAAATCACCACGTTTACCGCTGCTGATTATGCATTCTTGTTTTCATATGCCCGAAAAACCAAAATCAAAGGCTTAGCATTGGGTGGTAATTTCAAAGTGATTTACAGAAAAGTAGGTGACTTTGCTAAATCCTGGGGATTCGGTATTGATGCCGGAGCTACTTATGAGAAAAGCGACCGCCTGAAATTCGGATTGGTTATCCGCGACTTGACTTCGACCTTCAATGCCTGGGTCTTTACTTTAGACGACCAAACGAAACAGGTCTTTACCTTGACAGGAAACGAACTGCCCAAAAACGGACTGGAATTGACGCTTCCGAGAATGATTTTGGCAACTTATTACAAACAGCCTTTAGGTAAAAAAGGAATTTACGTTTCTGGGGAATTGGATTTGGACGTTACAACGGATGGTAAACGAAATACAATTATTAAAACTAATGTGGTCAGTTTAGATCCGCACGTCGGAATCGCTTTTGGATTCAAAGAACTGGTTACTTTGCGGGGAGGAATCTCCAACATGCAGTATATTAAGAATTTTGATGACTCAAAAAAATTAACCATTCAACCAAATATCGGTATCGGTTTACACATTAAAGCTGTATATTTAGACTACGCATTTACCGACATCGGCGATGCTTCAACTGCATTATACTCGCATGTCATTTCATTACGTCTCGCATTGAATAAACCGAAAAATGCCGTGAAAACAGATGAATAAGAAGGGCCAATGAAAAAACTCTACTTAATACTACTTACGCTTTTACCTGTTGTTTTTGCATGGAGTCAACCATACGGAAATGAGTGGATTGATTATTCCCAAAAATTTTACGGATTTAAAATCATTCAAAACGGATTCTACAAGATAGATTACGCCACATTGAACAACAGTGGAGTCCCGCTTTCCACATTAAACCCATCCAGTTTCCAGATTTTCGGAAAGGATAAAGAGGTGCCAGTCTATATGGTTGACAATGGGGATAATTCATTTGACCCGGGAGATTATTTCTTATTCTATGCTTATAGAAATGATGGCTGGCTGGATTCCATCATGTATCCGAACCCATCACAGATGGCGAACCCTGGATTCAGTTTGATCAACGATACGATCACCTACTTTTTTTCCTGGAAGAACAGCGGTTCGGGACTCCGGTTTGTATTGCAACCTGACCAGAATTATTCGAATTATGCCCCAAGCAATTTCGTTCGCTCTGAATACAGAAGTAGTTATTCCGAAAGCTATTGTGAAGGAGTCGTTGTAGATGAAGCATCCGGTTCGATCTATTCACGAGGTGAGGGTTATGGATTAACTGAGCTGGCATCAACAACAACCAATGTTTCATCAGACATCCCACTTCCAACACCAAATGTCTACACCGGTGCAGGTGCATTACCTGTGAAACTGGAATGCCGTCTTTCATCCAATTCAATTGGTAGGGACAACAATAATCCCAATATCATTCCAACGCTCAACCATCACACAAAATTGACTTTTGGGGCATCCAATTTACCGATTATTGATACGACATATGGAAACTATTACCAGTTAAAGACCATCGATAATTTCCAGGCAACAGATTTAACCAATGGAACAACAAATATTCACCATGAAATTATCATGGATTTGAATGTTACTGTAGACAGGCAAATCTTTACCTATGCAGTACTTTCTTATCCAAGGCTTCCAATAGGGAATAATCAACCTTTTGATCACTTTTTTGTTCAGAACGGGGCTGTTAAAAGCAGGATCGATTTAGGCAACTTCACCGGATCCGCGCCATTGGTTCTAAGTTTTGGTTCCGTTCCAAGGTATGAAATCCCAACAGTAAATGCCGGTTTAGTTCAGTTCATTATACCGAATAATCCTTCAGCAAGCGAAACGGAAGTATTGGTTGTTGACATAAATAATACAACTTCTATCAATTCTTTAACTCCAGTTAACGGAACCGGGGTTTTTACGGATTTCAGTGCGTTGAACATCGATTCGGCACTGATTTTTGTTTATCATCCCTCACTCGCTAGTAGTAAAGATTCTTATCTAAGTTACCGCGCTTCAACAAGTGGCGGCGGACACAATATTCTTCAAGCAAACATAGAAGAATTGTATTTGCAGTTTGCCGGCGGTATTATCAAACATCCTCTTGCTATTCGTCGCTTTGTCAATTTCATTCATAATACGAGCAATCAAAAACCGGAAGGATTACTTCTGATCGGAAAAGGACTAAGTATCAGTGAAACACGCAGTTCTCCTAGCGGTTTTATTAATTGTTTGATTCCTCCGATGGGGTATCCCGCAAGTGATATTGCAACAACCGCCGGATTAATCAGTCCGACTGCCTGGGAACCACTTGTACCTACCGGCAGACTTTCCATGACTTCGAATACGGAAGTCGAAAATTACCTTTCAAAAATCGAACAATACGAGGATGCTCAAGGTAACCTGGGTTTAAATTTTGCCGAAACAAAGAATTGGCAAAAACAGTTATTGCATTTTGTCGGTGGATCTGACGCCTTGCAACAAACGCAATTCCAGGGATACATGAACCAGATGAAGACAATTGTGGAAGACACGCTCTTTGCCGGAAATGTAACGAACTATTTTAAAACATCCAGTAATCCGCTTGATCCCAATGTAGTAACGAATGTTACCCAAAAAATCGAAGATGGAGTCTCAATCATGAATTTTTTCGGTCACGCAGCTGCTTCCAATAATGGCTTCGAAATTAATATTGATGAACCGAGCAATTGGGACAATTATGGAAAGTATCCCATTGTCATTGGAAATTCTTGTTACAACGGAAATATCTTCAAATCCGGAAATTCCACTTCTGAAAATTTCGTCAATATCCCGAATGAAGGTGCAATTGCTTTTTTATCAACCATTTCTGTCGGGTATGATTCACCCCTTGCCATTTATTCGATTGAATTGTACAAGCAATTCTCTTACAAAAACTACGGGAAGACCTTTGGCTCCCAAATCAAAAGCACGATCAAACACATTTACGATCAATATACTCCGATAATAACGGACGGAATTGTTTTCTATGAATCTGCTTGTACCCAGATGACACTTCATGGAGACCCGATGCTCAAAGTGAATTACAGCACCGCTCCTGAAATCGATATTCAAGTTGCTGATTTGAGTCTCAGCCCAAGTAACGTGAATTTATCTGTCGACAGTGTCGAACTTACCTTCACCATTCGCAATTTGGGAAAATCAATCAAGTCTCCGGTTTATGTTGAAATTAGAAGAAATTTCCCGGGAACATCTGTCGACTCAGTAAAGACTCTGTTCTTACCGCGATTGAATTACGACACGATTATCAAGCGAAAATTCCCATTGGAAGCTGCAATCAGTGCAGGAGTCAATACCTTTAACGTTTCCGTCGATATCCCCAATTTTTACCCGGAACAATTTGAAGAGATCTCAAACAACCAGGCAAGTGCCAACTTCTTTTTGAATATTGATGGAATGCTTCCGATCTGGCCTTACAATTATGCAGTAATTCCTTATGATACCATAACCGTAAAAGCATCCACCATCAATCCGATTGCGGGAATGAGGACCTATCGTTTCGAGCTGGACACCACGGATACTTACGACAGCCCGGAATTGAGACGCTTTTCCGTAACCGGACTTGGCGGAGTAAAAAGCGTTCAACCCAATCAATGGCTTTCTGCCTTCGGCTCCCCTTTCCCATTAACATGTACTGACAGTACAGTTTACTTTTGGAGAGTTGCAGTTGACAGTACTGTTCCCAATTGGTCAGAATTTTCATTTCAATACATTCCCGGAAAACGCGGTTGGGGCCAAGATCATTTTTTCCAGTTTAAGAACAACTCGTTTTCAAGCATCAATTACAACCGTTCAAATAGGACAAGAGATTTTGTTCCGAATGAGTTACATAAAGTAACGATTGATGTATTCGATTTTTATTCTGTTTTTAACTCTTGGTCATTGGATAATGATTTGGTAGAATATGCTACCTGCGGTGAAATACCATATATCTATGTTGGAGTTTTAGATCCAACAACATTGGAACCCTGGAAAACGCATTGCCCGGGATGTGGAAATGGAACTCCTTCCAATAGTAATGATGATCCATCCATGGATTTTGGAAACTTGAACAATAATGGAGGATGTAGACCTCGTTTTGAAAAATGGTTTATGTTCAGTCAGACAGATGCCTCATCTATGGCGAATTTCCAAAACATGATTACCAATGGAATTCCTGACAGCAATTATGTCGTTATTTATACACCTGCTCAGACCCTCTATAATTCTTGGGACGTGCTTGCGCCTTCTACATATACTATGTTCCAAAATCTAGGTTTTCCTCAAATTAATAATTCAAACCAAGAAAAACCATTCGCAGTTTTCTTTAAAAAAGGAACTACTTCTTATAACCAAATAAAAATATGGCCACAGGATGTGGTCGTTATGACAGGTACATTAGAAGACGGACCACGATTACAAATTAATGCCAACATCTACAAACCAGATTATGCAGGCGTCGAAAAAACACCTCAAATCGGACCAGCTTTTGAATGGGAGACCTTGTATTGGAGAAGAGACTCACTTGAATCACCTTCAACAGACAGTGTTCGCATATTCATAGAAAAATACAGTGTTACAAACGATCTGATCGGTACCATTGACACCGTATTCACTCCCCTGGATTCAATCATCAACTTGAATAACTTGATTGATGCAACTATCTATCCGAGGATTAGAATTGGAATTTACAATTCCGACAAGACCAACCTGACTCCTGCTCAGATCGATCGTCTCCATGTTCTTTATCAACCCGTTCCAGAAGCTGCAATTGATGGATCATCCGGATATTACGCATCAGTAAGCGGCGATACCTTGTATGAAGGGCAAAGTTTCAGTTTTGCGGTAGATGTTGTAAACGTCAGTGAATTTGATATGGATTCGTTACTTGTAGATTATTGGTTGGAGGATCAGCAGCACATTAAACATATTGTTCCTTATCCAAGACAAGATTCCCTACTTATTCATCAGGTGCTTAGAGATACAATCCAGTTTAATTCAATTGGACAACCCGGTTATAATATCCTATGGATGGAAATCAATCCATACATAAATGGCTCAACAGTTCAGACTGATCAACTGGAGCAATACCATTACAATAATATTCTGCAACTTCCTGTTTTTGTGGTGGAAGACAATAAGAACCCCATTCTGGATGTGACCTTCAATGGACAGCATATTCTAAACGGAGACATTATCGACCCGACAAGTGAGATCCTGATCACTTTGAAAGATGACAACCCTTATTTGGTAATGGACAGTAGTTCAGACACCACTCTTTTTGGAATTTACCTCACCGGACCGGACGGAATTCAAAAACGAATTCCCTTTATGGATGCGAACGGGAACACAGTTATGCAATGGTACCCTGCTACCGGATCAAATTTGAAATTCAAAATTGTTTATCCCAAGGAATTCTTAAGTGACGGAATCTATCAGCTTTTTGTTCAGGGAACAGACCGATCCGGGAATGTCTCTGGAGATTATGAGTATAGGGTCAGTTTTGAAGTAATCCGGGAATCATCCATTACTCAAATGATGAATTATCCCAACCCGTTCTCAACCAGCACGCGCTTTGTATTTACATTGACAGGTACGGAAGTCCCGGACGATATCATCATACAAATCATGACTGTATCGGGGCGTGTCATCCGGGAAATTACGGAAGATGAACTGGGATTGATCCGAATCGGTAGAAATATTTCGGAATATGCGTGGGACGGAAAAGATGAATTTGGAGACCCGCTTGCCAATGGAGTTTACTTGTACCAGGTGAAAGCCCGGATTCAAGGACAAGACATCAAACACCGTGATTCAGGGGCAGATCAATACTTCAAAAAGAATTTCGGAAAAATGTATTTGATGCGGTAAGAAAAAGCATCGCTTTTGATAAAAGACAAACGGCAGTGCAGTCTAAGAGGAATGCTTTTTATGAAGACCAACGCTTTCAAAACGGCCTTCATAAAAAAACATCCATTTAATCACTCCTCAAACTCTACTTTGAACATCATATCACTTTTATGCTTGATATAAAGCTCAATAGCGAATGAATTATCCGTCAAGGGAATAACACGGTTCAATGCATACTGGTAAACCGTGGTTCCATCTATTTTTCTCCAATCGAAAAGTGGTAAATATTTTCTTTCTCCAGTTGTATTATCAACTCTATGCGCCGTAACATAATCTCCCTTAACCGGATTGGCAATATTTCCGTCCTCCGTCATGGATGCGTTTCTCAATGCGTCTAAAAACAATACGTAGGTATACTTTGCGGAAACAAACAATCTGTATGATTCTCTAAGGGATACCTTGTGAAACTTCTCCATCCATCCCAACTCTCCATCACTGTTAATTTTAACCAATACCACATCTTCATAATGATAAGTATAGGTTGTACGTCCTGTTTTCGGATCTGTGGTGCTCGTAACATAGTAGATTTCACCTCCCAATACAATTCCTCCATCTTCCAACACCCGAATGTCACGCATTACCAGATTCGTCATAGCCAATTTACCACTCTCATCCGCTTTAGCCATTTTTTCCTGTCTTCTATTGGAAATCTTTTCGTATTTCTTAATAAAATCAAGAGAAAACTCGTAAAATTTAGGACTCTTTAAATTTCCTTTACTATCAAGTATGGAAACAAAGGCTCCGTCAGCACCATACGATTTCGGTTTGCGATAATATCCGGCACAGATGATATTTCCTTCTTTGTTTTCTTTCATGAAAACGCCATCAATCAGGTATTCTCCAAGGCTGAACTCAACTTCATTCAAGCCTCCATCTGAATTCGTGATAAGGATCGCTAAACTTACGTTATCAGCAGACTCCCTGTTTTTACGAGTAACTTCTTCTTTGTATTTTCTAATCAAAAAGTAACCGTTTCCATCTGAATCCAATGTGAAATCCAAATTATCCATTAAACTTTCGGTATAGGGCATTTCATACTCATTTCCCCAAATTTTCTTCATTTCAGAATCAAATGCATACATCCCAATGATATCGTTATTACTGGAATCATCCTTTACCTTCGGTTTTTTCCTGTAACTAACCACCATCATGGAACCATCACTTGATAAATCAAAAGAAAATCGTGCGAAGGTCATTTTACTGACAACAATTCCTCCAAAAGGAACTGAGTTTTCCGGGTTTTCCATCGTAAACAGTTCTTTTTCCGTCCCGACGAACTCTAAACTTTCAGTACTTAATTCCTGAGCATATAAGGTAACTCCATTTCCCTCTGTCTTCTTAGAAAATAGGATATAGAAAACATTTCCAAAACGCTTGATCCCTTCATAAGCAGTTCCTTTCTCAATAGGAAGAATCGATGAACGAGTTGCCTCCTGGTTCAAATTGCTTCCTGAAAATTTCTGCAAAATAAATGTCAAGCCACCTTTCATTTTCATCTTGATACTCAGGACTTCACCGTTACCTAAAGAATAGTAACTTTTATCTCTTGAATCGACAACAGGATAGGGATCACTTTTAGTAATTTTCACTTCAGAGGGTAATTGAACCTCATCCTGAGCAAACAGGGAAAGAGTACCAAATAAAAATAGGAGTGTTAAATTGATTATTTTCATTTTTAGATTTTTGTACAAATGTAGCAAAAGACTAGAAGAATCTGCATGAAAAGATTGCGGTATCGTCCACCAGCTTTCTGTTTCCGCGCCATTCATCCAATTTTGAGAACACGATATTATTCATATCTTCCATACTCAGGCGGTAGAAATTATGATAGATTTTTATCAAACGTTCCAACTCAAAATGACAATTTTTTTCATCTTCCAATTCCACCACTCCATCCGTATAAAGGATCAGGGTTGTATTGGGTTTAAGTACTTCTTGACCAACCTGGATGAAGGGCATCTCATCAAACATACCCAAACCAACGCATCCGATGTCTAATAGTTTCTTTTCTTTACCATTGGTGATAATCGGTTGATTGTGTCCCGCGTTTACGTAATTCAGCTCGCGTGTTTCAGCATCATAAACAGCAATAAAAAAAGTGATAAATTTTTCGCCTTTTGCGCTTGTCATCACTTTCTTATTCAGCTCCTCAATCAGGAACTCCAGAGAAAAAGGCCGTATTTGGTGAACCGTTGAATAGAATGTCCGGATAGTGGCCTGAAAATTTGCCATAAGCATCGCCGCACTGATTCCTTTTCCACTCACGTCAGCAATACAGATCACGTATTTATTGTCTCCAAGCGGAATAAAATCGTAATAGTCACCGCCAACTTCATGTCGTGGAATGTACTTGGCAGAAATGTCCATCTGCTTATTCGAAGGCAAATCCGACGGAAAGAGCAACTTCTGCATTTCCGAAGCAACCTCCAATTCCTTTTTCAAACGCTCCCTTTTCAGTTCTTCCCTCGCCATCCGTTTGTTTTCAATCGCCATAACAACCATGTTGGTAAGCGTTTGGACAAAACGCATATCAGCCAATGTCTCCGACTTCTTCATACCTGAGCCTTCAATACCTGCAATTAACAGATAAGCCAGTGGTTTATCTTTATGAAAAACGGGAACGATGATATCAAATTCATCGATTATTGCCGAATAACTGGATTCAATGACCGTAATATCCCGAAAACGGTATAATTCCTTTTCTACTGAAATATCCTTGACTTTACTTTTCAGTCCCACTTTTAAAAGCGGACTCCATTGATTTTCTTTATTAAAAAGCAGGAAATGATCAAAACCCAATTGCTCACGCATGACATATTCAAACAACCGGACAATCTGTTCGATACTTTGATTGACTGCAATAGCTCTCGTTAGCTCCAAAAGAGAATTCAGGCGAAATTCCCCTAATTCAACTTGTGATTCCAGATTCGCTATGCGGGCTTCAAATTTCATTACTTGTTTTTCGCTTCTGCAAGGTTTTTCAAAACAATAAGTTCTCGCATTTTTATTTTCGACTCATCACAGGGACTTCCGAAATAGACTTTTCCGGCTTCCAGTGTTTTTCCGATACCGGACTGAGCCAAAACAACAACACCATCTCCGATTGTTATTCCAGATGCGCAGCCAACCTGTCCCCATAAAGTGACATTGTCACCAATATCACAACAGCCGGCAATCCCTACCTGGGATGCGAAAAGACAATTCTTGCCAATGACAGTATCATGACCTATTTGAACCAGGTTATCAATTTTGGTTCCTTCACCTATCCGGGTAATTGAGCTGACTCCGGCATCAATGGTTGATCCCGCTCCTATTTCCACATTTTTCTCAATGTAAACGAAGCCACAACTATGCATCCTGTCGTAACCGGAAGGCTTCTTTTTATAATAAAAGGCATAATGACCGATTACCGCATTGGGTCCGATAATCACATTGTCTTCGATCACCGTTCCATCGCCAATATAAGCTCCCGGATGAATGATTACATTTTCTCCGACAATAACATCATGTCCTATAAAACAATTCGGGGAAAGATGTGCCGAATCGGCAATCTGGCAATTTTCACCTGTCATCGACATTTGCGGACGATAAGGTGCAAACTTTTTAGTCAGCTTGTTGTAATCATCGAACGGAGCCGGCGAAATAATCAATGCTTTTCCTTCAGGAACAGGAACTTCCCTGTCAATCAGGATAAATGTAGCCGCAGAATTGAGGGCTTTTTCATAATATTTAGGATGGTCGACAAACACCAAATCACCTGGCTCAACGCGATGAATTTCATTGATTCCGGTAACGGTCAATGATTCATCCCCAACGACTTCCCTACCCAAGAATTGTGCGATTGCGCCAATGGTATGTATGCTTCCGATTTTCATAGACTTACTCAATATAAAGGTAAGGCCTTCCGGAATCGGTTTCTGTTGATTCGGAATTAATTATAAAACACGATGTGTTTACAAGTTACTATCTGCGCATTCGCAATGCAAGCCGGATTAACAACAATACAACCGTTAGAACGATTAGAATAATTGTTTTGGTATGATCTTTCTTCTCAATTTTGTCATTCTCAGATCTAATTTCCCTGATATAATTGAGAACTTCTTCTTTTTGCTCCGCAGTTAAGGGTAAGTTTTTTTGAATGGTTGCAATACGCTTGCCGACAGAAGTTTTATCCTCCAAATGGTAGCGTGAGAACATTTTAAACTGTAAATCCGTTATCCCTTTCTCATTTAAACCGGTAACCAAACTTGAAAATCCGGGGTGTAGGAACATTTCATTTACTTCAGTTTCATTTTTTAGTCCATTAATATAAATCCCGAAATCCTGGATAATTTCCTGCCTGATTTCTTCCTGGTCCTTTTCAGGAAACAAAACAGCATAAGAGTATAAGGCAGTCACACGGGCCAAATCCTGTTTTGAAAAAGCATCATTTAAAGCAGTTAATAACTGCTTCGTATCTTCAGATGTTATAGAAGACTTGAGCTCATGCGTTTCAGGCAAGTTTTTAACATTTCCATCAAGTGAAATAGACATGGTTATTCCTGAAAAATCAGTCTTAACCAATTCCATACGGCTTAACATTGCTTTGATTCTGGGTGGATGGTTTTGGTTCATGTATTAATAATTTAACAATTTTTCAAGGGCAGTTTTCACCTTATCTGCATTCGGCAATAGCTCAGCTTCCAATGTTGAATTCAATGGGATTGCCGGAGTATCGATCGCACCCACCAAGCCAATCGGAGCGTCCAACGACTGAAAACAGTCTCTTTGAATTCGTCCTGCCAAACCAAGTGTGAAAGATGCCTCAACGGATTCCTCGGTTACCAATAGAACCTTTCCATGCTTTTCAACAGAAGCAGAAACCGCCTCCATATCCAATGGATTGATCGATCGCAAATCCAAAATCTCCACTTTCCCTTCAAACTGTTTTGAAGCTTCTAAAGTCCAGTAAACCCCGCGTCCATAGGTAATGACTACACAAGACTCTCCGTTCCCAATTGCTGGTTCCGAAGCCTCCTGAACAATACGCGCTTTTCCAATCGGAATGATATAATCTTCATCCGGTTCTATGGACATTGCTCCTTCCGTCCCCGGAATTTTAGACCAGTACAACCCTTTATGCTCTAAAATCACAACAGGATTCGGATCATAATAAGCTGCTTTCAATAACCCTTTCAAATCAGCACCTGTAGATGGATAAACGACTTTTATTCCGCGAATATTTGCCAATACAGATTCCACACTTGAAGAATGGTAAGGCCCACCTGAACCATAAGCTCCAATCGGAACCCGAACGACACAGCTAACCGGCCATTTCCCATTGGACAAATAATTGGAACGCGAAACCTCAGTAAACAACTGATTTAGTCCCGGCCAAATGTAATCTGCAAATTGAACCTCCACAAAAGGTTTTAGTCCTACAGCCGACATTCCAACTGTTGATCCGATAATAAATGCTTCTTGAATCGGTGTATTAAAAACACGGTCGTCTCCAAACGTCTGAGCGAGTGTTGCAGCCTCCCTGAAAACTCCTCCCAGTCGACCACCAACATCTTGTCCATAAAGTAAAGCTTCCGGATGTTGCGACATAATTTCACGCACAGCAAATAAAGCACTATCAACCATGACCGTTTTTTTCTTTCCGGCCGGTTCTCTCTCTCCTTTTTCCTCCGTAATTGGTGTTGGAGCAAAAATAAAGTCCGTAACACTGGATGGAATCGGATCCTCTGCATTCAACGCCTTATCGTACTCTTCATCCACCAATTTTCGAACCTCCGCCTCAACATTGATTAGTTCCGCTTCACCCTCCAGTTCACGAATAATCTCCTTCAATTTCGGGTAAGGATCTCTGGTTGCCGCCTCTTCCAAATCATCACGGTACCATTCTTTCCTAACACCCGAGGTATGATGCCCCAATAAGGGAACTTTCGCATGAATGATAAAAGGTCTTCTTTCTTTTCTGACGATCTCAAAGACTTCTTGAACTGTTTGAAAGGATAAATCAAAGTCACTACCATCAATAGTTCTTACTTCGATTCCTTTAAATCCTTGGGCATAATGTGTAATATCCTGAGCTCTTGTTTCTGTTGCATTTGCAGAAATATCCCATCCATTATCCTGAACCAGATAAACAATTGGAAATTGTTTAAGTGCTGCCATCTGGAAGGCTTCCGAAACTTCTCCTTCAGTACAAGATGCGTCCCCTAAAGAACAAACTACAATCGGATTCTCCCCGTTATAATCTTCTGCAATTCCTGTTTTCTCCTTGTATTGAATACCCATTGCAATTCCGGTTGTAGGAATTGCCTGCATTCCCGTAGCAGATGACTGATGAGGAATTTTAGGCATGTCATCTCTTTTTAGGGAAGGATGCGAATAATAAGTTCTACCACCCGAAAACGGATCATCTTTTTTTGCAAAAACCTGGAGCATCAACTCATATGGAGTCATTCCAATTCCTAACAGAATACTATCATCACGATAATATGGAGACACCCAGTCCTGCGGTTTCAACTGTAAACCAACAGCTAATTGAATTGCTTCATGACCTCTGGAAGTAGCGTGCACGTATTTCGCAGTAACTTCTTTGTTTGCTTCATATTTTTCTGCTAATGTTTTAGCTGTAGCCATCAAACGAAAGGCTTTTAACAAAACATCTTTACTTGTCTTAATAGTAGATTTCATGGTCTTCGAAAGAGTATCTGCCATCTTGGGGTATTTTTGTAACAAAGATAAGATTCAAAAAGGAAATGAACCGAATTACACAAGAATAATCGGTATCATTTCCTAACAAGACGGCATTTTTTACTTCAGGATTGAAAGGTATCTCTCCAAACTTTGCTTTTCTATTTCTGCAATGAAACGGATGAAAGAATCTTTATTTCCAGAAGCTTGAACCTCATCCAAAGCCTCGTAATAAGCATAACGCGAGGTGTTGTCTCCTTTAATATTTGCAATCACAAAACCATGCTGTAATAAGATCATATTCATAATTAGACGGGAGGTTCTTCCATTTCCGTCAATGAATGGATGAATTGTAACTAGGCGCTCATGCATTTCGGCTGCCAAAACTACCGGATGCAACAAACTTCTGTTTCGTTCATACCAGATAAAATAATCTTCCATTTGCTTTTCAACAAGATAAGGAGCCGGAGGAAGATGACTACTACCTTGGATCATTACCTGAATCCTGCGATATCTCCCCGCCTCTTCCTGGTTTATTCCACGAAGAATCAAATTATGTAATCCTAAAAGTTCTCTTTTGGTCAAAATCGAATTTTTGGAAACCAAATCTTTCACATAATGAATCGCTTCTCCGTGATTAATTGCCTCCAAATGCTCCTGCATACTTTTCCCAGAAACCGTAAGTCCTTTATTAATTACCAAGTCCGTTTCGCGAAGCGTCAGAGTATTCCCTTCTATCCGGTTACTTTCAAAAGTATATTCTAATTCCAATGCTTCGGTTATCCGGTAGTTTTCGAACGCACGTATTTGGTCCAATTGCTTTTTTAATCCGTCTATTTCCTCTAATGTCTTTTCAATAGACAAATCATCAAACTCTCTTCTCGGATGATAGCTTGCCAATTCTTCCTGAACCATCATCAAGACTTCATCAGCGAATACATATTGCTTCACATCCGTAAGCACTTTTTGCATCAACCATGATTTCATTAATTCATCCCGATCGATTGAAAGTATATTTGACAATTGAATAATTTGACTCTCAGTAGGCGTTCGCTTTCCATTCTCGAATTTACTAATCAAAGATTGATCTACACCAAGCAAATTGGCAAGCTCCCGCGAACGAATCCCTTTTGATTTTCTGGCTTTTTGAAGAATATGCCTCATTATTGACTTCAATTTTCATGACCAATTTAGTCATATTTAAATTAAGTTCAAAAAAAAGAGGGTAATTCCCTCTTTTTCCCAACACATTTTATTTATTATTCTCAATAATGTAATCGAGTACTTTTTGAATCAAGTGAACGCGGTCTTTTCCAACCACATTATGTTTATGCATCGGATAATGAAAGAAATCAATTTGAATTCCTAATTCAATAAACTTTTTTATCAATGCATCGTTCTGCTGCGGAACAACAACATCATCAACCGTTCCGTGAATCAACAGTAAATCACCTTTCAATTTATTAGCGTGAGTGAAAAGAGATGCTTCCTCATACCCTTTCGGGTTTTCTTCCGGGCGATCCATGTAACGTTCTCCGTACATCACTTCATAGTATTTCCAATCAGTAACCGGACCGCCTGCAACACCAACTTTAAATGTTTCCGATTGTTTTAACATCAATGAGGTAGTCATAAAGCCACCGAAAGACCATCCATGAACAGCAAAACGGGAAGTATCTACATAATCCAATGATTTCAAATAATCAATTCCCTTCATTTGATCCTTGATCTCGACAACTCCTAATTGCCTGTGGATCTGACTTTCAAAAGCAAAACCACGTTCACCCGAACCCCTGTTATCCAATGTAAACACCAAATAACCTTGTTCAGCCATCCAATACATCCACAAATTAGCTCCATCCAGCCACGAATTCGTAATCATTTGGGCATGTGGTCCTCCATAAACATAAACCATTACCGGATACTTCTTATTCGGGTCAAAATTACTTGGTTTGATTAGACGTGTATATAAAACAGAACCGTCTTCCGCCTTGATTTGTCCAATGTCCGCCGTTCCGATTCGGACTTCAGCCAACTTATTTTTCGAGACAGAAAGTGTTTTCGTTATTTTTCCGGTAATTGTTTTCAATTCAACTTTACCAGGAACCGAGTGAGAAGAGTACTGATCGATTAAATAGGTGCTCATGTCATTAATCACAATTCCATGTGTCCCTTCCTCTAAAGTTAAACAACGTTGTTTCCCGTTCAGGTCCACAACATAATACAAGGTGTTTAGCGGACTTGTTCCAGTCGCGGCAAATACAATGTCCTTTCCTTTATTGACAGATTGTAAAATTTCTTTTACCACAAACTTGTTCGCTGTCAATTGTTTAATCAATTTTCCGTCAATCGAATAATAATACAAATTATTAAATCCATCTCTCTCGGAAATCCAAATGAAATTGTTCGAGGTCGCTGAAGGGAAAAACGCAGGATGTTCTGGTTCTACCCATTTATCATTCTGCTCTTCCAGAACCGTTCTCACAAAAGATCCCGTTTTTGCATCGTACTGATTCAACCACATATGATTTTGCTCCCTATTCACTTCCGCAATCAGGACAAAATTTTCATCCGGTGTCCAGCACAAATTCGTCAAATAGCTATCTACAGCTCCTTTCGGAGAAATAAAAATTGTTTTCCCACTAGAAACGGAATAAATCCCAACCTTCGGTTTTTCGGAACCTTGACCTGCCATCGGGTATTTGATATTCATCAATTCAGCCGGAGTTTTGGTGATATCAACAAGGGGATAGGATTTCACATCTGTTTCATCCTTCTGGTAAAACGCCAGGTAAGTCCCTTTCCCCGACCAAAAGATCCCGTCTGTAATCCCAAACTCACTTCTCGCATATGTTTGACCCGAAACAATATTTTTATCCGTATTAGAGGTAACTGCGATTTTATCCCCCTTGGAATTGACAATCCATAAATTATTCTCAATTGTATAAGCCACGCTTCCACTTACCATTTCGTATTCTGCGTTTGTACCTGCCTCGACAACAGAAACCAGTTTGGAACCTGTTTTTGTTTTCAGGTTTAACGAGTAATAATTGTTCCCATCTGTCAACAAAATCTCATCTGCATTGCGAAAAGAAAAACCGTAGAAGTTGTACAACTGGGCTCCCAATGCGGTATTTGCTTCTTGAATGGTCAAAATTTGCTCAGGTTCCGTTTTCTTAACAGAAGCCTGATACATTGTCTGGTAATTATTGCTTACATAAACATAGTTATCAGTTCCCGGAATCCACGTAATCGAATTGCACTGCTCATCTCTGAAAGCTCTGTTTTGTTGCATTACAGCATCAGAAAGTGACAATTGTTTCTTTTGTGCAATCGCACTGAATCCAAGGATTACAAACAGGGTTAATCCAAAATAATTCTTCATAAATTAGGGTCTTTGAATAAATTTATTAAAAAATGTTTCAAGCGGTAAACCGACCTGAAAACAGTTATCTAATGTTTCCATCAGATTCTCTTTCAAGATCAACTCCGCATCAAATTTGGTAAAGAAATACCATTGCTTATTTAAAATATACGGCTGCTTTTCGGCTTCTTCCTTGAATTCTTTAGGAACGATCTTATTTCGCTCTCCCCGAATCTCACCAAACACCTCCACAAATTTTTTGTCTGTGATCAATGTATTGAATTCTTTCAGATTATGAGCAATTCCTTCACGAACTAAAAATAAATCGTCTTTTTCAATTTCATAAACACCACCATAAACACGTACTTCTTCCGGTCCGAATTCAAAATAAACTCCATGAATACTCTTGGACTTCTTGCCATTTGGCGCAACAACAGCAGAACACATCAATTTATAAGGCGTCTTGTCTTTTGAGAAACGGATATCCCTATTGATTCTAAAAATGCATTCTGATGCCGTCAGGTCTTTAAAACCTGGATGTGACTTCGCCAAATGATTGATAAAAGCCTGGACAAAATCTGCGAAAGGTTTCTTTACCGAATTCTCATAAAGCTTCCTGTTCAGATCAAACCAATCTTTATTATTGTTAGCAGCTAATTCAATAAAGAAATCAAGATAGTCTTTTGTAAAAAATGCCATGCTTCAAAGATAGTATTTATCCAATTCGCAAAGTTGTTGATTTTTATAGATTTTCGACAACACAATTTCCAGGAAATGAAAAGCACAAATGGAAGTATTTCTTTAAAGATTACTGTACATTTGTCCCAAAATAATTATACATGGCACAAGTCTCCATAGGACATATTGAAGCAGCTATCCAAAAAGTTGATAGCTTAGATGATAATGCATTAGACAGGTTATCCGAAGCGCAAACAACTGCACAACCTGTGCTTTTGGGATATATCATGTCTGCAGCTCAGGAATATCAGAACGAAGGATTAGAAAGTTTGTTGATTTACTACTTCACAGTGGTTTTGGAGGCATATTCTGAAGCTGGATTGCACCCGAAAAGCGTGACCGATGAGTTAATCGACAGTTTTGAAGAGCCTTATTTCCAGTTATTGGATGAGTACTTTGAAAATGAAGACGAGGCTATTTTGGAAGAGTTTTCAGATCAACCCGACTTAGTGAAATTCATGGCAATGGAAATTGGAATGGAAGACGCCGAAGGTGTGACTCTGGATGATGAAACAGCAACACAATTGTTCATTGTCATTTTAGCAATGATTTCACTACTTTCAAGATCATTGGACTAATAAAAAATGAAAGAACCTCAAGATATTGTCAATGAAATGATGAGTAAGGATGCCTTTTCACACTGGTTAGGCATCCAAATTCTTGAAGTTGGTCGCGGATATTGTAAATTATCCATGACTGTTCGTCCTGAAATGGTGAATGGACATCAAACTGCTCACGGTGGTATTTCCTATTCCATTTCAGATTCCGCATTGGCCTTCGCAGCAAATAGTCGTGGGCAAAAAGCAGTAAGCATTGAAACCTCAATCGCACACATTGCACCTGTATCGGTAAATGATGAACTCCTCGTTATCTGCAAGGAAATCAACTGCGGAAAAACAATTGGACGCTATGAATCAATTGTTTATAACCAAAATCAAAAAATTATTGCTAGATTTAACGGAACTGTTTTCCGCCACCCAGAACTCTGGTAATACCCTCGCAAAAAAAATAGCATTTTTATTATGCATACATAGTATTATTTTGTATATTCGTGTCAAGTTCACAGTATGCAAAATAAACCCCAATACCTCATCGACTTAGATGTTCGATTAACATGGCACAAAATGTCGCGCATGTATAACCAACGAGCAAACAGCTATGGAATTAGTATGTCTGTTGGTTTTATCCTTCTTCATATTGATCGGGAAGGAACTCCAAGCACTCAATTAGGCCCTAGAATGGGAATGGAACCGACCAGTCTTTCAAGAACATTGAAAACAATGGAAGAAAAAGGGTTCATTCGCCGCGAAGAAGACAAACTGGACAAACGAATCGTTCGAATTTTCCTTACAGATGAAGGATTGAAAGCACGTTACATCGCACGTGATGTCGTTTTCGAATTCAACAACAAGGTGATTGAGCGTATTCCAAAAGAACACATCGACATTTTCGAGTCGGTGGTCAATCAAATTCAAGAAATCCTGGACGAGGAAAACTCGAATCCATCAGAGTGAAATATATATCCGTCAAAGCGGATTCAATTAAAAAATCAATTATGAATAGACACATTAAAAAGGTCGCGATTTTAGGATCAGGAGTTATGGGATCCCGAATTGCTTGTCACTTTGCCAATGTCGGGTGCGAAGTTCTTCTTCTTGACATCCTTCCAAAAGAACCCAATGATGCTGAAAAAGCAAAAGGACTCACACTTGAAAGTAAAGCTGTAAGGAACCGCATTGTAAATGATGCCTTGCAGTTTGCTTTAACATCCAATCCTTCGCCTATTTACCGCAAGTCTTTTGCTTCGCGTATCCAGACGGGGAACTTTGAAGACGATATGACCAAAATTGCCGAGGTCGATTGGATCATTGAGGTCGTTATCGAACGTCTTGATATCAAGCAACAGGTATTTACGAATGTGGAGAAATTCCGTAAACCAGGAACATTGATCTCCACCAATACTTCCGGAATTCCGATTCACCTGATGTTGGACGGAAGATCGGATGACTTCAAAAAACATTTCGCAGGAACTCACTTTTTCAATCCTCCAAGATATTTGCCTTTATTGGAAGTCATTCCAACAAAAGAAACGGCTCCTGAGATCATTGATTTCTATATGACCTTCGGTTCCAAAATCCTTGGAAAGAAAACTGTCTTATGTAAAGATACTCCAGGCTTCATCGGAAACCGTATCGGAGTTTATTCGATGGCGAAAGTCATGGAATTAACCCAGGAACTTGGCCTGAGCATCGAAGAAGCGGATTCGTTAACCGGTGCAATTCTTGAACGACCTAAAACCGGAACTTTTAAGTTGGGCGATTTGGTAGGTTTGGATACCGCCTATAATGTTACCAAAGGTTTGCAGGCTAATCTACCAAACGACCAAATGGTAAAGGATTTAAAGGAGTCGAAAGTATTGAACTTCCTTATCGAAAATAAATTCCTGGGAGACAAGACCAAAAAAGGATTCTACTATAAGGAAAAAGATGCCTCCGGTAATGTCAACCGATTTGCGCTTGATTTGGAAACATTGGAATACCGCCCGATGCAGAAGGCTAAATTCCCAGTGCTGGAAATGGCAAAACAGGCTCCGGATCTAAAAACCCGATTAGGCATGTTATTGCAGGATAAATCAAAAGCCGGAGATTTATTGAGAAAACACTACGCTTCCCTATTTGCATATATTTCTCAACGTGTACCTGAAATTTCAGATGTACTTTTCAGTATCGATGATGCTATTCGTTCCGGTTACGCCTGGACTTATGGACCTTTCGAAAACTGGGATATGATCGGTGTCAAGAAAGGAATTGAATTGGCGGAAAGTGAAGGATATGTCGTTGCGGAATGGGTTAAAGAACTTGTTGCTGCCGGAAATAATTCGTTCTACAAGTCCGAAGGCGGTAAGAAATATTACTACGACATCAATTCAAAAACTTATCAAATTATTCCGGGTACGGAGCACTTAGTGATGCTGGATGCTCTGCGCGAGACCAACAAAGTTTGGGGGAATTCGGATGTTACCTTGGTGGATTTGGGCGATGGGATCCTGAACCTGGAATTCCATACGAAAATGAATACGATCGGTGGTGGTGTAATCGAGGGAATCAATAAATCCATCGAACTCGCTGAAAAAGATTACAAAGGCTTGGTTATTTCCAATACAGGCGGAAACTTCTCTGCCGGAGCAAACGTAGGGATGATCTTCATGATGGCTGCCGAACAGGATTATGATGAATTGAATTTTGCCGTAAAAGCATTCCAGGATACCATGATGCGTGTTCGTTATTCAAATATTCCAGTGATAGTTGCTCCGCACAATATGGCTTTGGGTGGTGGCTGTGAATTATCCATGCATTCGGATAAAGTGGTAGCTCATGCCGAACTTTATATGGGCTTGGTTGAATTTGGAGTCGGATTGATACCGGGTGGTGGTGGTTCTAAAGAATTCGCTAAACGTTTCTCGGAAGAATTGAAAGAGGGAGATATCAAGATCAACAGGTTGCGCGAACGTTTCCTTTCAATCGGACAAGCGAAAGTTTCCACTTCTGCTTATGAAGCATTTGACTTAGGTTATTTACGCCCTGGAACTGACGAAGTGGTTGTTTCACGCGAATATCAATTGACCCAGGCAAAAGCTGCGGCTTTGGAATTGGCAAATAAAGGATACATCGCTCCAAAAAGAGAAAAGAACATCACCGTTCTTGGCCAGGAAGGGCTGGGAATCATTTATGTCGGTGCAAATTCGATGAAATCAGGACACTACATGTCAGAACACGACCAAGTTATTTCTGAGAAATTGGGCTGGGTTATGTGCGGTGGCGATCTAAGCGAAAACACGGTGGTTTCCGAGCAATATTTATTGGACCTGGAGCGCAAAGCATTTGTGGAATTGTGTCAGCAACGCAAGACTTTGGAACGTTTGGAAAGTTTGGTGAAATCTGGGAGAATTTTGAGGAATTAAAAAGACTGAAGACCTGAGACGATAGACTAAAGACTTGATTAAAATGTCGAAACATAATTTTAGAAAACTGGAAATTTGGATACAATCCATGAACATCGTAAAGGAAGTTTATGAAATTATCGCCTTATTTCCTGTGGACGAGCGTTTCGGATTGAAGTCACAGATAACTAGATGCGCAGTTTCTGTTCCGTCAAATATTGCAGAAGGAAGCAGTCGCAGTTCTATTAAAGAATTTTCGCACTTTTTAGACATCGCTTTGGGATCAAGTTTTGAATTGGAAACTCAGTTGATAATTGCTCAGGATCTATTTCAAATAGATAATGAATTAATTATTGAAAAGTGTCAAAACTTACAACGAATGATAACTGGATTCAAACAAAAAATTAATAATTAAGACGACGAGACTAAAGCAAAAGAAATGAATTAAAGTCTTTTGTCTTTCGTCTTTCGTCTCAAATCTAAAAAAATGAGTAAAGCATATATCGTAGCGGGATTCCGCTCAGCAGTAGGAAAAGCAGGAAAAGGAGGATTCAGATTCTTCCGACCTGATGATTTGGCAGCCCGTGTGATTGAGCACTTGGTTGCAAGCGTTCCTCAATTAGAAAAAACGCGGATCGACGATGTGATCGTTGGAAATGCCACTCCGGAAGCCGAACAAGGACTGAACGTCGGGCGTTTGATCTCTTTGATGAGTCTGAATACAGACAAGGTTCCGGGAATGACCGTGAATCGGTATTGTTCATCCGGTTTGGAAACCATCGCAATCGCCCAGGCAAAAATTGAAGCCGGAATGGCAGACTGTATTATTGCGGGCGGAGTCGAATCCATGTCAATAATGGCAATGGGAGGTTGGAGAATTGTCCCGAATCCGAAAGTTGCAAAAGAAAATCCGACCTGGTATTGGGGAATGGGATTAACGGCCGAGGCAGTAGCTACGCAATTCAACGTCAGTCGTGAAGACCAGGATATTTTTTCGTTACATTCTCATGAGAAAGCCTTGAAAGCAATCGCGGATGGAAAATTCAAGGAAGATATTGTTCCGATTGAAGTGGAAAATATCTTCCTGGATGAAAACGAAAAAAGACAAGTTAAAAAATACAATGTCGACACGGATGAAGGTCCACGTGTTTCAACTATTGAAGGTTTGGGTAAACTGCGTCCCGTTTTTGATGCACAAGGAAGTGTAACAGCCGGGAATTCCTCTCAGACTTCCGACGGAGCAGCATTCGTGCTGGTCATGTCCGAGAAAATGGTGAAAGAATTAAACATCGAACCGATCGCTCGTTTGGTAAGCTATGCCGTCGCAGGTGTGGAACCGCGCATTATGGGAATCGGCCCGGTAGATGCTATTCCAAAAGCTTTGAAACAAGCCGGAATGAACCTGAACGACATCAACTTATTCGAGTTGAACGAAGCATTTGCATCTCAATCATTGGCTGTCATTCGTGAAGTTGGTTTGAACCCGGATATTGTAAATGTAAACGGTGGAGCAATTGCATTGGGTCACCCGCTTGGATGTACCGGAGCAAAACTGACTGTTCAGATGATCAATGAGCTGCGCAGAAGAAAACAAAAGTACGGAATAGTAACTATGTGTGTTGGAACCGGACAAGGTGCAGCAGGAGTAATTGAGTTGTTGAAATAAGTTCCTTTAACCGAATCGAAACGCCATTTGTTTCCCTATAAATATGGGACGACAAATGGCGTTTTTCCTGTTATAATTTTCTAAAATCGAAATTGCACCGAGCTTTTTCTTAATTTCGAAAGAAATATGGAAAATACTTCTCAGAAAATACCGAAAGTACAGACAACAAGCCATGCGCTGATCATTTTTTCCATTGCCGTAATTATCCTGTATCTGGGCCGAAGTCTGATTATCCCGCTCATTTTCGGGATTATCCTGTGGCTCTTGATGCGTAAGATCCGTTCACTTTTCTATATCATCCGATTAAAAGACAAGTGGTTTCCAAAATGGCTCAAAACATTGTTTAGTACCACTATTTTATTTTTCCTGATTTGGATAATCGGTTTCATTTTCGAACGGAACATCCAGGAATTGATCAAATACTACGACGTCTACAACAAGAACTTCACAACAATCATGAAAGAATTTGACAGCCTTTCATCTTACAAAATCGAAGACATTACAAAGAGCTTCAATTCGAATGATTTGATCAATAAATACATCTCTTCCGTCATTACATCTTTACAGACTGTTATCTCCAATGTTGTGATTGTTTTGATTTACATGCTCTTCATCATCATGGAAGAATCGTCTTTCAAGAACAAGGTAAAAGCCATGTACCCCAACCAGGATGCGTACGATGAACGTCTCCAAATTACTCAAAGAATTGAAAAGGCCATCACGAATTATTTGGGAATCAAATCGCTCATTGCGCTCATTTCATCCACCATTGCCTATTCTATTTTTACATTAACCGGGCTAAATGCACCGTTCTTTTGGGCATTATTGGTCTTCGTTTTCAGCTTTATTCCTTTTTTCGGAGTATTGATCAGCTCCTTTCTTCCCGCACTGTTTTCCATCATCCAATTCGGAGGCTATAGCGAATCACTCATTATCCTGTTTAGTGTCGGCTCCATTCAATTCATCGCCGGAAATATTGTAGAACCAAAAATCATGGGGAATACTATGAACGTAAGCCCGCTTGTTGTGATTCTGGCACTCGGTTTCTGGGGATTCATCTGGGGATTGCCGGGTATGTTCCTCAGTGTCCCGATCACCGTGATCATGGTCATTGTCTTTTCCAAGTTCAAATCCACGCGAGGAATCGCAATAATTCTATCCGAGAAAGGAGAAATAGAGCATTGAACCGATTCATTTTAATAGGATTCATCATTTTCAAATCCTTCTTTTCTCTTGCGCAATTTGAGGAAGAGATGGATCACAAAGCCATTTACAACGGAACCTGCTTCATTTCTAAAAATGCTGCAGGACAATATGGAGTAATCACGGAAAAAGGCCAGACGAAAGTTCCTTTTGTTTACAGCCGTATCATCGAAAATGACTTGGGTTTGTTTGTTTTCAAGATCAATAAATCAAACGGTTTCGAGCGCTCCTATTCGTTGGGGTATTATGACCATCAATTCAAAATGGTGCTTCCTTGTCAATTCAACAGTTTACTTTCCTTGGAAGATGGATTGATTATCGGGTCACAAAACAAGGATAAGAAATTCGGATTGGTTGACACCTTGGGCCGAATCATTATTCCTTTTGAATACGACGAGATGTTTGCACCCACCGAATCGCTTTTTCTTACCAAGTTGAACGGGAAATATGGTTTTATCAATAAGAAAAACCATGTGGTGATTGAGCACAAATTCCTATATGCAGCGCCTTTTTCAGAAGGATTGGCAGCAGCGAGCAAATCCAACCTGATCGGTTTTATTGATCGGAAAGGCGATTTCGAAATCAAGGAACGATTCACCTCTGCCGATGATTTTCAATACGGGTATGCACAAGTCTTTTTCCACAATCAAACAAGCGTCATCGATACAAAGGGAACCATCCTCCTCCCTCCGATCTTTAAAAGCATCCATTCCGTCGGGAACGGCCAGTTTGTATTCGAAGCCGGTTCAAACCTTCGTTCCACTTTGGCTTCAACGTTGCCTAAATTGGCCATTGCGCAGAAAGCAGAGGAACTTTCCCAATACGATTCATTGGTTACAACTATGGATTCGGAGATTGATTCCGAGGTCATCGAAGAGAAATTTATGGGTGTCATGAATTCGATCGGTCAGCTGATCGGCGGAAATGGATTTCAACAAGTGATCGCACTTTATTCTGAAGGAACGGATCAACTGTATGCTGTTCAACGAAAATCCGATAACGAAAATGAAAACAGCAACTACAATTTTGCCTTGATGGATGGAAATGGAAAAATCCTGACTGAATACCGTTTCTTTGAAATCAAACCGGATGAAAAAATAGTGGTGGAGGAAACTGAAAACGGGTTTATAAATTATCGGGTTGATCCTGCCGGGAAACTTTCAAAAATGAATTAAATTTCAGAATTTACTTATTCCTTCCGTTTGGCTCCTTTTTATCCTCGACCAATTCTTTCGGAACTTTCCTAGGCTCTTGCAATTCTTGCCACGTTTTAGGTCGAAGCATCGGATTCCATTTGAATTCCTTTAAAAACTGTTCTTCCGGATCGATCTTATCTATTGGATAAAATTTCCCGTCAGGCTGATTGATATAGGAAATCCCTTTTACTTCTCCACTATCCATATAAACCTTCAGATCCGATGAATAAATCCGGTTCAATCCAAGACGTTTCACTACAATTGCTGAATCCGTCTTTTCCTCTTCTTCCGGATAAAAGATAGTTTTCGCCTGACCGTTCACATCCGATCGGATCAATTCATTATTCTTGAAATACGACCAGATCTCTTTGCCTGAAAGTTGATTGTAATATCTCCCGGAATCCAGTTCATTTGCAGCAAAAGCACGGGGAAACAGATGTGCTTTATCGATCAGCGTATCGTTCTTTATGAATACACGGATCGTATCTCCGGTCAGTTCGGAATTGTAGCTCCAAAAATGGGCATTCCCCCACAAATCCATTACTCCATCTGCTTTTTTATAATCCAATGAATCGGAAACTCCCTGGATATTATTTTGAAAGATCCGTACATCTTGTCCGCCCCGGATCCGCAATGTTTTCTCTAAAGTATCCCGCAAATGAATCAAGGTATCCGCCCTTAAAAAGAGCGTGTCTTTGGATTTCATGATGCGGATCAAGGGATAATCCGTCAGGACATCTTTCAAGGTGTTTCCATCGGAGGTGAAAAATCCGGCATTGAATTGCACTTTTTGCGCTGTATCGAGCATTTGAACATTTCCTCTTCCTTCCGCAAACTTCCGTTTTGGAGCATAAAACAAACTATCCCCGGTAATAATCCTTGGCGCTTGTTCTATCTTCGCATTATTGGTCAGTAGGCCCTCTTCCGTTTCTACGTGATACCAACCTTTGTCGCAATAGAATTTCGAGTCTTTTGTAACTCCAACGGTTGGTCCGTAAAAAAACACTTTATGGACCAGGTAATTGTAATGCATCGTGTCAGTGGTCAACCTCAAGTCATCACTCTTGTACACGACATTCCCTTTGAAAAAGGCTTCTTCGGTGTTGGGATAAAAATATCCGTAAACACTGCTTAGAACCTCATTGGTCGTGATATTCTCAATCTTCCCTTTATTCCGGTAAATCGCCTTCGAACTTTTTGCGTCGTAATCCAATGAATCGGTTGTCAGTTTGTATTCCCTATCGCGGATGCGAACATGTCCCCACAATTTTGCCAGCCTTGTCCTTCCATTGTAATACATGGAATCGCAAAACAGATTGAGCGTGTCCGCCTTGTTGATCTGCACTTTCCCGTAAGCCCAGACTTCACCTGTTTTTTCCTTGTAATGTGCTGAATCGCAAAACATCACATTTCCCTGGTATTTGAAATTCAGAAAACCCGTTAACCGTTGTTTTCCGGTTTTATCATCGTAGGACAATTTTTTTGCTCCGGGCAATAATTCCAACCAGGATCCCTGGCTATACGAAAATTGTGCACACACAAAAATTGCGCTTAAAAAAAGCGCAATTCGATAAATATATGTATTGAATAACTTCAATTATCTCGTTGCCAAAGTTTGCTTGCGATCCGGTCCTACCGAAACGGTTGTTACGGGCACTTGCAAATGTTGTTCCAAATATTTCACATAATCTTTTAATGCTTGCGGAGCTTCTGCAAAAGAAGACAATTGAGTCAGGTCTTTATTCCATCCCGGAATATCTTCATAAACAGGTTCGATTGTCACTCCATCGATGTCATAAGGCATGTAATCCTGCTCCACTCCATCTACCTTGTATTTCGTACAAGCACGAATGGTATCGAATTTATCCAATACATCCGCTTTCATCATTGCCAATTCCGTAACGCCATTAATCATAATCGCGTATTTCATTGCCGGAAGGTCAATCCATCCGCAACGACGAGGTCTTCCGGTTGTAGACCCGAATTCTCTTCCTTCCTGACGAATCCGTTCTCCTACTTCATCTTCCAATTCTGTTGGAAAAGGTCCGGAACCGACACGTGTGCAATATGCTTTGAAAATCCCGATCACATCCCCGATTTTCGAAGGTGCGATCCCAAGTCCGGTACACGTTCCTGCAGTAACGGTGTTGGATGAAGTAACAAACGGATAGGTTCCGAAATCGATATCCAGCATTGTTCCCTGAGCTCCTTCAGCCAAGATTTTTTTCCCGGCTTTCATTGCATCATTCAAGTATTGTTCGCTATCAACGGCTGTCAATCCTTTAAGAACCTCAACACCTTCCATCCAAGGGCCTTCCAATTCTGCCAGGTTGTATTCAAAACCTTCGTAGTGTTTCAACATGTTCAGGTGTTTTTCCACCAGGGTATTGTATTTTTCCTTGAAAGAAGGCAGGAAAATATCTCCTACACGAAGTCCGTTTCTACCTGTTTTATCCATGTATGTCGGACCAATTCCTTTCAAGGTGCTTCCGATCTTGTTTTTTCCTTTCGAAGCTTCAGAGGCAGCATCCAACAATTTATGTGTCGGCAAAATCAAATGTGCTTTTTTGGAAACAACCAAACGCTGTTTAATATCAATATTGAAAGGTGCCAGTTTTTCCAGTTCCTTTTGAAAAACAACCGGGTCGATCACTACACCGTTTCCGATCAAATTCAATACATTACTATGAAAAATCCCGGAAGGAATTGTGTGCAGGACATGTTTTATACCTTCGAACTCAAGTGTATGACCGGCATTCGGTCCTCCCTGAAAACGTGCAATAATATCGTATTGTGGAGTAAGAACGTCTACAATTTTTCCTTTCCCCTCATCTCCCCATTGTAATCCTAAAAGAACATCTACTTTCATTTGACTTTATTAAATTTCGCTTCAACCTCATCTGTAGAATTGAAGCAGCTAAAAATTTCGTTTAATTTGGATATTTCGAACAATTTTTTAACCGTCGGTTGCAAATTCACCAACACACAATCCAATCCCACTTTCCGTGATCTTGTGAGAATGCGCACGAAGAAATTCAATCCCGTACTATTGCAGTATTCCAATTTGGAACAATCACAAAGGACCGCTTTCAAATCACCGGATAACGACTGTTCGATTTGTTCAAGTGCTGCTGACAAGCCTTCGTCAGAAATAATTCTTCCTGAAATTTTGACCAATACAAAATTCGATGACTTCGTTATTTCAAACTGAGCACTCATTATTTACCTTGTTCATTCTCTTCGTTTCTAACTCCGTAGAAATAAAGCGAATGATGTTGGATTTTAACCCCGAAGATTTCTTCGATAGTTGCTTTGATATTTTGAACTCTCGGATCGCAAAACTCGATCACTTCCCCTGTATCCGTAATGATGACATGGTCGTGCTGTTTTGATCCGTGAGATTTTTCAAACTGTGCCAGGTTCTTACCGAATTGATGCTTTCTCACCAGGTTACATGCCAACAAAAGCTCGATTGTATTGTACAAGGTAGCCCTCGAAACACGGTAGTTTTGATTCTTCATCTTGATATACAAAGACTCAATATCAAAATGACCTGTGTAATTATAGATTTCAGCCAAAATAGCAAAGCGCTCGGGTGTCTTCCGGTGCCCGTTTTGCTCCAAATATGCTGAAAATATGTTTCTGACTGTTAACTGCAGATCTTGTTGTTGCATCTGACAAAGTTGAAAGGGCAAAAGTAGTGATTTTTTTCTTCTGAAGCACGATCTGTCCGGCTGTTAATAAGAAGTTTTCAACGAGATATGAGGTTTTTGAACAGGTTCCGTAATTTTATTTATCGGATCCGATGCGGAAATACAACATAAATTGAATGTACCAAGGGTTGTAACTTCTTGGAACCTGATCTCCGCTTTTAAGTATTGCGAACTTATTAGCACTTGGTTTTCCCTGAAAATCATAGCTAGTCGCATCAAAATCAAAGGAATAATTTGCATAAGACGCCTGATCTTTAAATTTCACTTTCGTTTGTGCTTGATACGCAATGAGTGCTTTAACCCCTACAAACCGGTATTCCCATTTCAAACCAATCCCTAACCCAGCAGTTAATGCAGTAGACATTTCCCAATCGGAAACAGCCACTTTCTTACAACCACAAGTATCACGGTAATCAACCTCCGAATAAGCCCGGTAAATTGTCATACCCAATTCGCCGCGTACAAACGAACTAAAGTGCTTCCCGAAATCCAAGAAATCGTATTCGGTATAAAGCATCGAAGAATAGGTTCTGGCCTTTAATTTCATTGTTGGTGTTAATGGACGAACTCCTTGAGACAAACTTCCGGAAGGCAAATACTCTTCCGGTGAATACGTTTTCATATGCTCTATATTTCCCAACTTCTGAAAACCGAATGAAAAACCAAGCGTCCATTTTTTTCGTGCTCCCAAGTTACCGGAAACATCGAATACATGCCCCACCCGATCATTAAACCAAGATAAATCCTTTGATCTTTGAGTATTCACCTCATTTTCATTCATTCCTACAATCGTGTTCACTCCATAACCAAAACGAAAAGAGCTGTATTCTTTTTCATCCATCAAAGTTTCTGGGTGATCCAAATCTACTTCTTTGAGTGGAGCTTTCATCTTTGGAACCTTATTTCCTCCACCTGCATGACCGCTACTCGAATTGCCTTTCGACCCGGAACATTTTTGCCCATAAACATGAGAGAGGCTAAATAAGAAAATCAGCAAGAAGGTAAGAATTGGTCTCATAAACAATCAGTTTCACCTCTAAATTTAATACAACACGAGATACCTGATTGTTAATTATCGGTTAAATCCGGCGCTACGTTGATCTTTTAACAAACCAGTTGATGCTCGTCAAAAGAGAGTCAATCTTCCTTCGTATCGTAACGCTCTACCCGCTTCACTCCTTCCACCTGCTCGAATTTGCGCATTAGTGTGTCCAAATGCTCCGTATCGTAAACAAGTACATGGATCTTCCCTTCAAACAAACCATCATTGGCCTCAAACGAAATGGATTTCATATTCACATTCAATTCCTTTGAAATGACTTCTGTAATCTTATTTACAATTCCCACATCATCGATACCGATCAAACGGATGGCAGCAACGCGTGCCACCAGATCCTGGCTTCTCCAGCGCGCCTTGATGCAACGGTAAGCCATTTTTGATTGCAAATGTTCCGCGTTCGGGCAATTGTTCCGGTGAATCTTGATTCCTTCCGAAATGGTTATGAATCCGAAAATCGGATCTCCCGGAATCGGGTTGCAGCAACGCGCCATTTGGTATTGGATGTTCTTGAAATCTTCTCCGATAATGATGGTATCATCCTTTTTATTGATTTTGGGATACACATCCAGTTCGTGTTTGTCCTTGTTTGCAGCCGGTTTCTTTTCCAACTGGATCAGTCCATTCACATTTTCAAGCTCCCGGAGTTTGGACAAGTCAACTTTTCCTTTCGCGATGCGGATATACAGGTCAGTTGCTGAAGAAAATCCATAGAATCGTTCCAATACCGTGATATTTTCAGATTTGAAGCGAATATGCAATTGCTTGAACTTGCGCTCCAGGATCTCTCTTCCATCGGAAGCGATTTCTTTACGCTCCTCGTTCAAAGCGGATTTGATTTTCTGACGGGCTCTTGCTGTCCCGGCCAATCTCAGCCAATCTTCAGAAGGTTTTTGTTTGCTTGAAGTGATGATTTCCAATTGATCTCCATTCTGCAACTGATAACTCAGGGGAACCAGGCGGTTGTTCACTTTCGCTCCGATACATTTATTCCCGATGTCGCTATGGATATCATAGGCAAAATCCAGTATAGTGGCTCCTACGGGAAGAACGCGTAAATCCCCTTTTGGTGTGAATACATAGATTTCCTCGTGGAACAAATTCATTTTAAACTCTTCCACGAAGTCCATGGCATTCACATCCGGGTTTTCCAACAAGTCCCGGATCTCTGAGATCCAACGATCAAACTTGCTGTCGTCTTTTTGATTTTCCTTATACCGGTAATGTGCTGCCAATCCTTTCTCTGCAATTTCGTCCATACGCTTGGTACGGATCTGAACCTCCACCCATTTCCCTTGCGGGGACATCACAGTCGTATGCAAGGACTCATACCCATTTGCCCGTGGAGTGGAAATCCAATCTCTTAAACGGTCCGGGCTTGGTTGATAAAAATCAGTTACAATCGAATAAACCCTCCAGCAATCGGCCTTTTCCATTTCAATGGGCGTATCCAAAATAATCCGGATGGCGAACAAGTCAAAAACCTCTTCAAAAGGAAGATCCTTGCTTTGCATTTTCCGCCAGATGGAAGAGATCGATTTGGTGCGCGCCTTAATATCGAAGTGGTATCCTTCCTTATTCAATGCTTCGCGAATCGGGTTCACAAACCGGCGAATGAAACGGTTCCGGACATCCTCCGTTGATTTCAACTTAAGCTGGATATCGCGATAAATTTCCGTTTCAGTATACTTCATCGCCAAATCTTCCAACTCCGTTTTGATGGAGTAAAGACCCAAGCGGTGAGCTAAAGGAGCGTATAAAAATTTGGTTTCCGAAGCGATCTTGATCTGCTGCTCGCTACTCATGCTTTCCAGCGTACGCATATTGTGCAGGCGGTCGGCCAATTTGATCAGGACTACACGTAAATCATCCGAGATTGTCAGGATCATTTTACGGAAATTCTCTGCCTGAACGGAAGTATTCTGATCGAAAACGTCCGGAATTTTGGTCAGCCCATCGATGATCCGTCTCGCTTTTTCGCCAAACAAATCTTCGACGTCCTGTAATGTGATGTGTGTATCTTCAACGGTATCGTGCAAAAGTGCACAAGCAATGGAAGTTGCTCCCAAGCCCATTTCTTCGGCACAAATCCGTGCTACTGCAATCGGATGATAGATATAAGGTTCGCCCGATTTGCGGCGCATGTCCTTGTGCGCTTCCACTGCTACGTCAAAAGCTTTTCGGATATACGCGGTATCTTGGCGGGTTCTATTCTTTGTCGCCTTTAAAAGTCCTTTAAAAGCGCTTAATATTTCTAATCGTTCTTTTTCTAAATCAATCTGAGCTTCCATAGCCTATGCGGAATCAATCTTTTAAGATACAAAAATAGGAGGAAATAGCCTTGCTTTTCATTTGGATTTAGGAAGTGTTAACAGTAGGCAGTTAATTGAAAATGACATCAGGATATTAAGACATCAAGATATCAGGACTCCATTCCATCTTCTAATGTGAATTCCAGTCCTAATGTCTTAAAATCATGAAGGCTTACTATCCTATTTAATTCACCTCGTATTTCAAGCGAATGGTAATATTGGCGGTTTTCTTTTTGGAACTGGTATTGAAATTCCCGCCCCAAGAGAATTGTTCGGAGGAGTTTTCGCCTGTAATCTGGAAAACGCCCATATCTGCTGTTTTTAATTTTCCCAGATTTCCACCTGCATTCAATGCGATCTTTTCTGCACGGTTCTTCGCATCTTTTGTGGCCGATTCGATCATTTTCACTTTCAGCTGTGCCAGTTTGGTGTAATAGTATTCAGGGGGGAAGGAATTCAGCTCGACTCCCGCATCGATCAATTCGGTTACTTCGCGGGAAACCTGTTCCACCATATCCACATTTTTCGACTGGACTTTCAGATTCTGAGTCAATTGATACCCATTGAAGATCGTATTTCGCAACTGCCCGTTCTGGTCATAATCGTAGAAAAAGTCCTTTTGAATATCAACCGCTTCAAAAATCAATTCATCGGATTTAATTCCTTTGGAAGACAAGTACTTCCGGATCGCTTGCTGGTCTTTGTTCAATTCGCTGTAAGCCGTTTTCAGGTCATCATTCTTTTTGGAAAAACTCCCTCTCCAAACGATCAGATCACTGGTAAAATTCTCTTCTCCGGAACCTGTAACGCTGATTGCATCTGCAGTCTTGGAGCGATTCTTATATCCGTTTGCCAATAAAAAACCGGTAATGATAACCGCTATTGCAATGATGATCGTATTCAAATTCTGTTTCATACCAGACCTGTTTGATTTCAGCTAATATAAAAAAAAGCTCACCTAAAATGAGCTTTTCTTTCATATAACAGTGGCAATCCTATTTCCTTTTTTATATAGTCGGGACAGAAACCTTCATTCCCCCTATTCAATCCGCTCTTTCGAGATGATAGATATACACTTCTTTTTCTGAGGTATCATTGTAATAATCCGTTTCCTCCAGACTCATTTTGTCTTTCTTGGGGCCATCTACAATCTTCAGGACAGAAGTATTTCCATCGGAAATAATGGTAATGGCATCCTTACTGTTCGTCCAGGTTCCTCCATAAGTTTCAGGAGAACCATTTAGCGCAAGCATCATTACAAAACTCCCTTTTTTGCTGAACTCAATGGTTCCGGCATTGGGAAAATTCGCGGACTCCTGCAGTGAATTGTCCAGGTAGTACTTGTAATCTATTGAAGTGACCTTCCATTTCCCATCTTTTTTCACTAGTTGCCTCTCAATTCTCTTTTCCTTGGAACAAGACGCCAAACCAATAAACAGGACGGCAAAAACGAATAGAAATTTGGTTAAAATTCTCATTGGATATACGATTTAATTTAAGTACAAAACTAAATCTTACATCATTCCGAAAAATCAACCTTTCGGTGGATATATTTTCCCGGAAACTTCTCCAAAGCCGATACGAACTCCATCTTTTGATGAAAAACCGCGCATGATCACCGTGTCCCCATCCTGGATAAACTTACGCTCAGTACCATCATTCAAGGTCAAAGGTTTTGCTCCTCTCCAGGTCAATTCCATCATGGATCCATATGAATCAGGTGTCGGGCCTGAAATGGTTCCGGAACCCATCAAGTCTCCGCAGCGAACGTTACAACCATTCACGGTATGATGCGCCAATTGCTGTGCCATGTTCCAATACATGTATTTGAAGTTGGAGGTACAAACTTTGGTTTCCGCTCCATTTTCCGGTTCAATGTACACTTCCAATTGAATATCATAAGAAAGTTGTCCTTCATATTCCAAATAGGAAAGCACTTCCGGATCTTGTTTCGGTCCCTCGACCTTGAAGGGCTGCAATGCATCCAAAGTAACGATCCAGGGAGAAAGGGATGAAGCGAAATTCTTCGCCAAAAACGGGCCAAGTGGCACATATTCCCAAGCCTGGATGTCCCGGGCCGACCAATCATTGAATAATGCCATTCCGAAAATATAATCCTCCGCTTCCGTGGTTGAAATGGATTCACCCAACGGTTTTCCTTCAAAAGTGATAAAAGCCGTTTCCAATTCGAAATCGAGGCTTCTGCTCGGTGCATAAATAGGCGGTTCTTCCGGATTCGGTTTAATTTGTCCTTTCGGCCTGAAAACCGGTTCACCGGAAATAATGATCGAACTGGATCTTCCGTGATAACCTACAGGCAACCACAACCAATTCGGCATCAGTGCATTTGCAGGGTCACGCAACATCATCCCTATATTCGTTGCATGTTCCCTACTGGAATAGAAATCCGTGTAATCGCCGATCTGGACCGGCATACACATTTTTACGTTCTCAATGGGAATCAACACCTGTGCAACGTGCTGTTCGTTTTTCTGTAAATCCGCCTGGTTGATATCAAATAATTTGGACAACCGGTTTCTCAAATCGCGAACTGCCTTCTTTCCTTTTTTCATCATCGGATTCAATGAATCGGTATTAAAGTCAGCTAATTCAAAAGGTAAATTCTCGAGATATCCCAACACGTGAAGCGTCTTCAGATCCACCACTTTATCCCCTATCCTTGAAGCAACATGCGGAGGCAGGTTTTCACTTCTGACTACACCAAAAGGAATGTTTTGAATCGGGAAATCCGAATTGGAAGGAACTTCGATCCACGATTTTAAAGCGGGATTATTTGCAGGGATTTGTGACATCTTCTTTGATTTTTAATAGAAGCAAAGATAAGACTTTAGACAAAAGACTTTAGACAAAAGACTTGAATTCACAAAAAAGATCAAGTCTGCTGTCTTTGGTCTTTAGTCTTTCATCTTCTTTAAAATCGTTTCTACCCAAAGTCCGTACATCTCCGCACTTGGATGCAAACCGTCACCGGCAACCAAATCGGGATCATCCAACCCTCGACGCGAAATCGGGGTTATATCGACGTAATTCAGCTGCAATGAATCGGAAATCCGTTTGTTGGAAGCATTGAATAGATCAATCCGGGAAGAAATCCGGTTCTGATTCGGTTTTCCATAAGGAGTATATCCGTAATCGGGAATGGAAAGTACAACCACCCGTTTCTTCTTGTTTCCTGCCAACTCGATGGCTTTCTTACAAAGCAAGATGAAATCGTGTTCGTATTCTTCCAGTGATCGTCCCTGGAATTCATTATTGACACCGATCAACAAAGTAACCAGGTTGTATCCCTTTTTCAGCTGTGCCGATTCGATTGCATCCATCAACTGATCCGTACGCCAGCCAGTACGCGCAATAATCACGGGGCTTGCGTATTGGTTTCCTTTTTTACTGATTGAATCGACCAATTGATACGGGAAGTTACTGTTAGTGGGAACACTTTCCCCGATCGTATAAGAATCCCCCAGTGCCAGGTAAGATAATCCCACTTTTGATGTGGAGCAAGCAGTTAACGATAAAGCCATCACAAATACGCCAATTTTTTCAGTCCAGTTCATGGAGCAGATACGCAGCGAATGGATTTTTGGATTGTTTCTTCAAAAACATTAGACTCTGTATAAAAGACGGAATACCTGCATCAGTGAAACAAGATAAAGGTCTTCCGTCTCCAGTCTAATGTCTTTAATCTATTTCACTTTCGCCTTCATAAACTTGTTGAAATCAATCCAACTTTGTTTGTCTGCTGCTTCATTGTATGAAATCGGCATGGAGAATTTCTTTCCGACTTCCGTTGAGTGCGGATTGGTAAATGCATGAGTGGCATCTGGGTAGTTAATGAACGTCATGTCTGCACCAGATTCTGTCATTTGTTTTTTGAATTCCCGGATACTTTCATCGGACACGAACGAATCTGCCGCTCCATTGCAAACCAGGATCGCCGCCTTCAATGTGCTTTTATCGACCGGAATTCCATCCAGGTTCCCGTGAAAGCTTACCACTGCATCAACGGGTGCACCTTTTTTGGCCGCGTTCAACACCACCGAACCGCCGAAGCAATAGCCAATAGCAACTATCCTGGATGAATCAACTCCCTGGACCTTCAAAGCCTGATTGTATCCTGCCATGAACCGGCCATAAGAAAACTCCGGATCCTTATAAAACGGCATCGCCAAAGCCTGGGCATCTTTCGGATTCACTGCAACCTTCCCGGTTCCGTACATATCAATGCAAAAACCGATATTCCCTTCTTTAGCAACCTGGATTGCGCGGGTCTTCGGATAATCGTTCAGTCCCCACCATTCGGGAACGATCAGAACAGTCTTCGTTTTCTTCGTTATTTTGGCCGGTTTCGCATAAAACGCGGTGAAGGATTGTCCGTTAATGGAATACTGCACGGAATCCAGCACTTGTGAGAAGCCGGTTCCTGCGATAAAAAGCACTGCTAAGAGAATGAGTTGTTTCATGATGTAAATTGATATTTGAATATTTCAATCTAAAGGTAATTCAAAACCAATTATAAATTATCAATGGTGAAATTATCAGGTGGATTTCCTTTTAAAAACAAAACATACTTGCTAATTGATCATTTATTCATTCATCATTTACCGTAGTTCGCGTTCCTTTTCTCCAAATTCTTTTTCAGATTCCAGGGTTGCAACTTTCGTTTCAAGGTCATCACGCAAAGCCACTTTGGTATCGTATGCGCCGGCCGGCATGAAGAGTTTACTGATAATCGGAATCAGCTCGAACAAGGTCAGGATCACCATTAACAGGTAGTATTGATTTTGGAGTCCGTGCGTTTTGTCTTTATCGAACAAGGATTGAAGCGCTTCTTTTTTAATCAGGAAACCTTTTCCATCCAGGGTCTTTTCAAAGTCTGAAACGCTCTTGGTCACTTTTGTATTGATCTCGTCCAATTCCTTGGTAATCTTTTCCAATTCGGTTTTGGAGCTTTTTTCAACCTTATCCAAATCGTTTTTCACAGCCATGTAACCGTTCCGTTTGGCTTCGGCAATCCCGGCGATCCCATATTTCCCGGATCCTCCTGTTCCGTCAATTTCCTTCAGGTAATCATTTTGCTTTTCAAGCGCCAGATCACTTTTCGCTTTCAATTCCTCTTCCAGCTTCTTTTTATTGGCCAGCAATTCATCTTTTCGCGATTGGTACACCTGCTCCACCTCTATTTTCTTTTCAGCCAGTTTCTTATCCAATAAGATCGGGATCTCCCGGTCGATATCCGAACTGAAAATGAACAGGATAATCGGTTGTGCCAGGAATGCCCCGATACACAAAGCCATGATGACCCGAAGTCCGATTGCTACAATATTGGTCCTTTTCTTGTTGATGGAAGAAACCAAAACACGGTCGATGGAAAGAACAAATCCTCCCATAAAAATACCGAGTGTAACAAATAAGAAAGGCGAATCCGAATTGGTACTCCAAAAATAACCCCAGGCAAGTGTGGCGTATAACCAGGTGAAAAACATGGCGGAACCTAAAATCTTATATCGGTTGCGATCAACCGTACAATCCTTGATCAGTTCTTTGATCGCCGTTGAAAACCACCACAACACCTCCGACATTTGATCGTTTTCAGCTTGATTTTCCGGTTCCTTTTTTTGTTTTGTTTCGATTGTGTTTTCTGCCATGGTGCCGTTTATTCCAAATAAAGTCAGCAAACATAATTCAGTTACAAAAACGAATTGTTTTTTTAATGAATTTTGGGAGTTAGCTTTCTACTTTTTTAGAGCGAAAAAAGTAGCACTGCTAGTGAAAGAAGCATGACTTTGATGAAAAGTCACTTGTAACAATCTCTCTTTGTCTTCCTTACTTTTTTCCAAGGCAAAAAAAGTAAGCAAAAATGCCTTGCTCAATTACAGCGTTCAGCCAAACTTCCGGTCTGGACCAATCCGGGAAAAGACAGGATCAGGATCCAAAATGCTATCCCGCAGTGTTTGAAAAAAACTACTGCCGGGATAGCACTTTTCAGGATTGATAACCGTACCGGAAGGTTGGTGCTTCTTCCGAACAATCGGAAGGTCGGGTAACAATCTGAGCATTCTATGAAATTTTTCCTGTCGTGTAATTGAGCTGGTTTTGTTTTGATCAAATTTTAGCTTGACCTCTCAATTTGGCTTCCAATTCCAAAACCAATGGATGATCTGCCATCTGCGGATTGTTTTTCAGTTCCTCCAGCATCCGGATGATTGTTTCCGGGGACAGATTCTCTTCCCGTATGCGTTGAAAACTGGATTCAGGGGCCAGTGCAAAAAACAATGCATCCGTCCATTCGTTCCGCACACCGTCGATCACCAGGTGAACCCGATCCACCGTTCCCCTGTTCGCCACCGAATGCACAAAATTCACATTCGTGTACCAGCATTCGCCCGGAAGCATCGTCAACTGTTCGCCATCCAAAATAAACTCAATTCCGGGATTTGTGACAATGGGAATGTGCAGGCGAAATTGCCCGTCCTCATAACCCAATTCATAATCGGTATGTGGTTTGATCTCCGCCCCCACTTCCAATCGCAACAAGCGAACCGAAAGTATGGGAAACTTGAAGTAATCAAGCACTTCCTTAAAATAGGGACATTCCTTCATCAGGGGCGTTTCGGAAATCAACGCATTGTCTGGCAAGTGCGCAAAAATATGCTGTTCGTTTCCATCCTTTGCATATAGGGAAATGGCATTCCAATTCCCCACATAACCACCTGTATTGAAATGAGGAATCCACTTCGCTTTCATCGCCCGGGACAAATCTTCCACCAATCTTTCCGCATCAAACCGGATGGGAAACTTTAAATACCGCGTTATTTGATCATTGCTCATCTCAACCATTTTAGCATGTGAGGAAACGGTTTTGCTCCGTCCTTTCCGCATTGATGGCAAAATCCCATCCATTCCAGCAAAGGAAGCGCGATATAGTTTCCCGATTGAAACTGCTCAATCAGCCATTCGGATTGGTTCTTATATCCATTCGGGTGAAAAACCACTTCCGGTTCCAGTTCCAAATGCCTGAGGGCAGCATATGACCATAAAATGGCAGCCAACTCATCTCCGTCACTCGGCCAGCCCGGATCCATTTCCTCCGTTCCGATCAAGGGACGCAACGCTTCTTCCGTTACCGCCAAATGTCCCGCTTCATGCAACAGATCCCCCGGATATTTCATCCGCTGCGGATCCATCAGGATGGCATTCCGTTCAATGGAAAGTCCCGGCAAAAAGCAATCATCCGGAAGTTCCGTTTCGATGACAGAAATCCCTATTTGGTTTAAAAAGTGACGGATTTTTTGTTGAGGCATGTGAATAGTTTTCAGTGGATGAAGATAAAAAAAATCTTGTCGATGTGACTAATTATTCGACCCGACAAGACTACTAAACATTTACCAAGTTATTTACTAAATCGTTTAAGTAGCTGATTGTAAAACCATTAAACAAGAACTTAATACTTATTTGACACGGATTTAATCTCGACGGAGTATTGCCACCGTACCTTTGCAGCAAATTAATGACGATTCGTATGATGGGCTCTTCCGGTTATTCCATTTTTCACTTTTCTACTTTCACGAAACAGCTTCTTTTACTTATTTTTCTAGGTTCATTCGGAACACTTTCGGCACAAGTCACTGTAGGTTTTCAAGGCGGAGAAGTTGGTGATCCATGGGGATTTACTTCTACGGGAGCTTCCGCATTATCCCAATCAGAAGCTACCCAATCACCCAATAAAATAAGCGGAGTAACATCTATTGTTGTCGGTGGAAATACAGCAGGAGGAAATTGTTTTGCAACAGGAAGCGGAAACGGTCCGGCAACGGCACGAACCTTCACATTCGATGCTTTAGACATCACTTCAAGCAATGCTTCTACACGAACACTTACTTTCAACTGGGGAAACCGTTATCCGGCTTGTAGCGGAACGGGATGGGACAGCGGAGAAAATCTTACTTTCAGAGCGTATCATGACGGCGTTGCTCAAGCTACTATAACACTTGCAACAGGAAACAACAATGCCCAGTTCAGCATCCTTACAAGTAGTTATACTTGGTCGGTTCCGCCTTGCGTGAATCAATTTTACTTTGTAGTAAGTGTTACTACCAATCGCGCGGATGAATTGTTATTCCTGGATAACGTAAAAATGACCGCCCCTCAATTGAATGGTTCATTGGTGACAAGCCCGATTTCAGGAAACACTTCGGTTTGCGTTGGAACCACTGAAAATTATAGCGTAACTCCCCAGACCGGAATTTCATACACTTGGAGTGGATTGCCAAGCGGAGCATCTTTCACCACTACAAACGGTACAACAGCATCTTCCTCCATCGGTATTAACTGGGGAACAACTCCTCCGGGAACCTACACATTAACTGTTACTCCAACAAATGCCTGCGGAGTAATCGGAACACCTCAGACCATTTCAGTCACGATTCTTCCGGCACCCACTCCCGTTACCATTTCAGGACCAAGCTCCATATGTATGGGCGATATTGTCACACTGACATCCAGTTATCCAAGTGGAAATACCTGGTCACCGGGCGGGTTAACCGCTTCGGCTATTTCAATCACAACACCCGGAACGTACACCGTCTCAACGATGACTTCCTGCGGAATTGTGACTGCTTCGCATACGGTGACTCTTGATCCCGCTCCGACGATTCAATCGGTTACAAACACACCTATCAGCTGCTTCGGCGCAAACGATGGTTCTTTGACAATTACCTCATCGGATTCCAATCTGGAGTATTCATTGGATGGGATAAGTTGGCAAACTGGAAATACATTCAACAATCTTTCAGCGGGAACTTATACTCCTCGTGTTCGGTTTATTGGCGGTTGTTCAACCACTTTGTCACCGGTTCAATTGACCGAACCTGCTGTTGTTACTGCGAGTGCTTCCAGCACAGGATCTTATTGCGAAGGTTCAACTGTTTTCCTTCATGGAACAACTTCATCCGGTGGAACTCCAACTTTTAGCTGGACAGGACCGAACGGATTTGTTTCCACATCACAAGACCCAACAGACATTCCACAAACCGGAACATATACTTATCAATTAGTTATCTCAATTAATGGGTGTCAAAGTGCACCAGCGACAACTACCATTACGATAAATCCTATTCCAGTTGCAAGTGTATCGAATACAGGACCTTATTGTATGGGAGATGCAATCAATTTGAATGGTTCGACCACTTCAACCGGAACTGTTACCTATTCCTGGACCGGACCGAATGGTTATACTTCCAATGTTCAAAATCCTTCGGATGCGACCTTAGCAGGAAGCTATCAATTAGTCATTGGCGCGAATGGTTGTCAAAGCAATCCGGTAAGTACGATTGTTGTCATCAATCTCATCCCTATGGCTCAGGCAAGTTATGTCGCTCCTTTCTGTCCGGGAATACCTTTACAACTCAACGGAACAACTACTTCAACAGGAACTGTCACTTACGCTTGGTCAGGACCGAATGGTTATACTTCGATGCTTCAAAATCCTTCCGATGCAAGCATTGCAGGAACATATACCTTAATTGTTACCGAAGCAGGATGTGCCAGCATTCCTTCGTCTGTAACGGTCATCTCACAAATCCCTTCCATTGGTGTTTCCAACACCGGACCATATTGCGAAGGAGTTCCTGTTCAATTAAACGGATCAACTACTTCGACCGGAACGGTAACTTACTCCTGGGTTGGACCCAACGGATACGCTTCACAAATCCAAAATCCTTCGGATGCAACACTATCCGGAACCTATACCTTGACAATCAATGAAAACGGGTGCACCAATGTAGCTTCAACAGATGTGATTATTCACTCCAATCCATTAGCCGGATTTTCTTCTACTGCGCCATGTATGAACGACAGTGTGGCATTTTTGTCTTCCTCTTCTGTTCCATCTCCGGAGATTATCACTAACTGGCATTGGGATTTCAACGATGGATTCACATCCCCGGAACAAAACCCGAGACATTTGTTCGGAAATACAGGAACCCAAGCCATAACATTAAAAGTAACCACTGCATCCAATTGCAGCAACACGCTTACTCAAAATGTAGAAGTAAAGCCGTCTATTGAAGCAAATTTTTACTTTTCACCTACCACTCCTTCCGTCATCGATCCAACGGTTCATTTTGTGAATTCCAGCTCCAATGCTACCACTTACCTTTGGGACTTCGGTTACGAAAACGGCCAATCGGTAGAAATAGCTCCTGATTTCACCTACCCTGCTTCGCCAAGTTCTTACAGAGTGAAACTTGTTGCAACCAATGATGAAGGGTGCATGGACAGTATTATCAAAATCATCTCGATCAAGGATGAATTAATCCATTATGTTCCGAATGCGTTCACTCCGGATGGAGATGAATTCAACCAGACTTTCCAACCGGTATTTTCCAGCGGATTTGATCCTCAAAATTTCACCTTGCTTATTTACAATCGCTGGGGAGAAACGGTGTTTGAATCTCATGACTCCACTATTGGATGGGATGGAACTTATCAAAGTGAAATGGTGCCTGAAGGAACTTATGTTTGGAACATCACTGTGAAGCAATTGCATTCCGATGCATACGAGACTTTCTCGGGACATGTGTCTCTTATCAGATAATTGCCAATCAGCGTTCTCATTTAAAAGATATATTCCCTGTGCTTGGCGATTCTCGTGGTTTATTCCAACCATTAAATACACGAAGAACACGAGGTTTTATATACAGGAGCAACCGTTTCAAAAGTATTAGTATTGTACGGTTAAATTTTAAACTCCACACTAATTATTCGTTTTCTTCCTACTTTTTGCTAAGGCAGAAGAATGAGCACTGCTCATGAAGACGAAGTATGACTTTCTAAAAAAGTCAAATACTGAGGTAAGTAGGCAAAACTGCCTTTGCACAATTACAACTTTCAGCCAACGAGCCCATACAGATCTATCCTCGGAAAGACGGGATCAGGATCCAAAATGCAACCCTGTAGTAGTTTTGCAAATACTACAGGGTTAGCACTTTCCAGGATTGATAACTGCATGGGCCTGTTGGCGTTTCTTCATAACATTCAGGAGGACGGCTTACGATTGTGAGATTCTTAGACATTCCTACAGGTCGCGTAATTATGCATTCCCTCCGCTAAATCAATCCTCAAATAAAGAATCGGATCCTTTTCCGAAAGTTACCCTCTCTTAGATTTGAAGGGTATCTAAAGGGAGTATGGAACAAGTAGAGGAACAAAATGAAGGTCTTTTTTCTCGGACAACAATGATCTCATTTCAACTAAAAAATATTCCTTGTGCTTGGCGATTCTCGTGGTTTATTCCAACCACAAAGTACACGAAGAACACGAGGTTTTATATACAGGAGTAACTGTTTCAAAAGTATCAGTATGAACTGTTTTTCTTCCTACTTTTTGCTAAGGCAGAAAAAGTAGGCAAAACTGCCTTCAGTCGATTACAGCCCCCAAGCAGCCTTTCCTTTCTGACCGATCTACAGAAAGGCGGGGTCAGGACCCCAAATGACAAGCACTTTCCTAGATCGGTGACCGAAACGAAAGGCTTTTTCTACTTAGTTGGAATTCGAAGAAGAGGTGCTGATTTTAGCTTCGAGGTAATAATTTATCTTTCCTGTAATCGGGAGTTATCTTCGCAACTAGAAAACTCTAAAAACAAACTAGTTCTTTTCTCGGATAAGTGCCCCGCATTTTGAAGTGAAACTTACGATCTTCCTATCGGGTAATCGGGATAGCGGTCCTTTACGAAAACACGAATAACTTATATTCATTTTAACTTCGATTTTACACTTTTGAGAAGTTTCTTTTTTTGATTTCATGACATTCGAATTTTGGACATCCGGACTTCATATCAATTAAAAAACCAAGCTAAAAAGTAGTGAAACGCAGTAAAACTGTGTGTTAAATCCTTAACCTTTTCATACTCTATCCATGCTTTATCTATGCTCTATATGCGGGCTATCTATACTTAAAGTTCCTATGAAGGATTTTGAAGGGAGAATCAGGTGATTTCCAAAGCAACTATTCGAAGATTCTGTTGATTTCATTTTACATTTTTGAGAATCGAATTAAACATATTTGATTTGTCTTGTTTTTTAATCATCAAGGAATCAGAACAATCGATTTACACTCCTGATTCCAGGTGTTCTTTTTCTTAAAAACTAAATCGATTAAATGTTTGATAATAAACATTTTAAATGCGATTTAATGCTTATTTGACATGCGCTTAATCCACTTCCATTTTCACACATCTACCTTTGCACTAAACGTTAGTAAATCATAAACAATGAAACCATTTTGCAACTCCGAAAAACACTCCTCGGGTCAATTTGTCCACCTCATTTCACTTCTCTTTTTCCTGTTTCTTTCAGGCACTATTTCAGCACAAGTTATCATTGGTTTTCAAGGAGGTGAAGCGGGAGATCCATGGGGATTTACTTCTACGGGAGCTGCTGCATTATCCCTATCAGAAGCTACCCAATCACCTAATAAAGTGAGCGGAACAACTTCCCTGGTGGTTGGTGGAAATACGGGAGGAGGAAACTGCTGGGCCGGTGGAAGCGGAAATGGTCCGAATACCCCCAGAACTTTCACTTTCAACTCATTGGATATTTCTTCAAGCAATTCATCTTCGCGCACGCTTACTTTTAATTGGGGAAATCGTTTTCCTTCCTGTAACGGAACCGGATGGGATGCCGGTGAAAACCTGACATTTACCGCTTTTCATAACGGCGTTTCGCAGGGATCCGTAACATTGGCTACCGGTAATAATAATGCCCAATTCAGTATTCTTTCAAACAGTTATACCTGGACAATTCCTCCTTGTGTTTCTCAATTCTACTTCGTTTTAAGTGTCACTACCAATCGTGCAGACGAATTATTGTTCCTGGATGATGTGACACTTACAGCTCCACAATTAAATGGATCATTAGTAGTGACACCAATTTCCGGAAACACTTCTGTTTGTGCAGGAAGTACTGAAAGCTACAGCGTTACACCGGAAACAGGAATTTCTTATACTTGGAGTGGTATCCCTTCCGGAGCATCTTTCACAACTACAAATGGCACAACCGGATCATCAACGATGACTGTTGATTGGGGAACTGCTTCTCCAGGAACTTACACTTTAACAGTTACTCCTGCTAATGCTTGTGGAAATACCGGCACTCCTCAAACCATTTCGGTTACCATTCTTTCAGCTCCAACTCCTGTCACTATCTCCGGACCAACGGCTTTATGCAGTGGCGAAACCATTACGTTAACATCCAGTTATTCTTCAGGAAACACTTGGTCTCCCAATGGAGAAACAACACCATCCATTTCAGTTACTGCTGCCGGAACATATACTGTTTCTACAACTACTTCTTGTGGAACGGTTTCCGATTCACATACAGTAACACTCAATCCTTCCGCATTGGCAAGCATCACGCCAAGTGGCCCTACCAGTTTTTGTCCGGGAGGATCCGTTACCTTGACATCCGATAGTCCAACGGGGAATAGTTGGTCAACATCAGAAACGACCCAATCAATCACTGTTTCAGCCGCCGGAACTTACATCTTAACATTTACGGATGCCTGCGGGACCAGTTCAGTATCGCAACAAATCACGATTCTTCCACTACCCAATCCCCAAATTACCGGAAACACTTCCTTTTGTGCAGGACAACAAACCACACTTACCGCTTCGGGTGGTGATACCTATCTTTGGTCGACAGGTGCAACAAGCACATCCATTTCGGTTACAACAGCCGGAAACTATACGGTCACCGCTTTCAACAGTTGCGGACAAGCAACATCTGCACCCGTAATTCTCACTGTAAATCCAATTCCCAATCCGCAAATTGCCGGAAACACTTCCTTTTGTGCAGGACAACAAACCACACTTACCGCTTCTGGTGGTGACACCTATCTTTGGTCGAACGGAGAAACAAGCACATCCATTTCGGTTACAACAGCCGGAAACTATACGGTCACCGCTTTC
>CBFGNC010000017.1:0-79313 GCA_965650135.1 uncultured Fluviicola sp. | reverse complement strand
CTGTAATGGATTGAGTCGTAGCTCCTGTTGACCAGGTATTTCCAGTTGCAGAAGATGATGTTAATGTAACAGAACCACCCGAACAAAAAGTAGTTGAACCACCGGCAGTAATAGTCGGAACTGCCGGAAGTGGATTCACAGTAACAGTTGTTGCAGTTGAAGTCGACGAACAAGATCCGTTTGAGACAGTAACCGTATAAGAACCACTTGTTGTAACTGTAATGGATTGAGTCGTAGCTCCTGTTGACCAGGTATTTCCAGTTGCAGAAGACGATGTTAATGTAACAGAACCACCGGAACAAAAAGTAGTTGGACCACCGGCAGTAATAGTCGGAACTGCCGGAAGCGGATTCACAATAACAGTTGTTGCAGTCGAAGTCGACGAACAAGATCCATTTGAAACGGTAACTGTATAAGAACCGCTCGTTGTAACGGTAATGGATTGAGTTACTTCTGCTGTTGACCAAGTATTTCCGGTAGCAGAAGATGATGTCAAAATAACAGAACCTCCGGCGCAGAATGTAGTTGGACCGCCGGCAGCAATAGTCGGAACTGCCGGAAGCGGATTCACCGTAACGGTCGTTGATGCTGAAGCCGATGTACAGCCACCAGCCGAAACAGTTAATGAATAAGTTCCGCTAGCTGAAACTGTGATGGACTGTGTTGTAGCTCCTGTTGACCAGGTATTTCCGCTTGCAGAAGAAGAAGCTAATGTAACGGAACCACCCGCACAAAAAGTTGTTGGACCACTTGGAGTAATTGTTGGCGTTGCGGGTAATGGAGTAACTGTAACAACTGTTGCAGCCGAGGTTGAAGTACAACCTCCACCACCCAGGACAGAAACTGTATAAGATCCGCCTGTTGCAACTGTAATCGATTGGGTAGTTGCTCCTGTTGACCAGGTATTTCCGGTTGCAGAAGACGATGTCAAAGTAACGGACCCACCGGCGCAGAAAGTTGTCGGACCGCCAGCTGCAATTGTCGGAGGAGTTCCGGGTGTTACTGTTACCGTTCGGTTACTTGTGATCTGATTACCACATAGATCTGTAACGATTGAATAAAGAGTCACAGATCCTGAGGTTGGGAACGAAATACTTGTACTTGTGCCCGTCCCAATACTTGGAGTACCTGTTGGACTGAAGCTCCAATTATATGAGTAAGCCGGAACACCGTAAATTGCAGCAGTAGATGCCGTGAGTGAACCTCCCTGGCAAACAGTTGTTCCTGAAAGCGTAATTGGAGTAGCCGGATTCGTATATTCCAATGTTCTTCCTATAGTATTCATTACCCAAGGAGAAGCAGCACCAATACAGGTATTTGAACAACCGCTTGATCCCCAACACGAACGATAGAATTTCAATGTAAATGTTATACTTTGACCACCGGTAGTGCAATTTGCCGCCGAAGGAGCCGGTATGCAAGATGCCAAATCAGAATATACTGTCTGATTGGTAGCAGCACAAGTTCCTCCTCCAGTTGCATTACAGAACCAATAAAACCCAGCCGCAGAAGGGCTGGTACACGCTCCTGTCGCGATTCGCATACCTCCATCCTGCAACCAACAGGTGGTTCCGTTTGCGCTGTATGTAAAGGAAAATGTTAAATCAGTCAAAGTCGCTCCTGCCGGGCACGGAACCACCAGATTATAGTCACATGAATTGGTGAAATTACACGAGGCATTGTATCTGGATCCCGTGATGGAAGCTTGTGCCAAAGTAGCTGTTCCGCTTACGAGCGGATCTACTATCAATTGGTACGAATCAATATTTTCATCGATCCAATCGTAATCCACAAATAAATCGATGATATTAGAGTGAATGCCATAAACGCCTGAACGAGCTAGGTCCTTGGGGCCATTTTTGGCAAATAACTTTGCCTCATTCATCATTGCCAATTCTGTTGAACCATCCATCAATTTTAGATTCCCTATTCCCTGAGAATAATCACCACCTTCGAATCGAGCATGAATAGAGGGCAACCCTCCCAATTCTTCCCGAAATACTAATTTGTCAAAAACTCCAAATTCATTGGAATTTATAATGAAACTTGTTTTAACCGATCCTCTCAAAACGACCATTTCAGCATCAATTCCCGGGAAAACATTGTGAATCAGTGCACCATCGGCACCTACCGTATAATCCGACCAATCCGCAATAAGAGGATTTAATTCAACTCCATTTTGAACAACGACCAATTTCCAATTATTGAAATGGATAGTACCATTCGCAGTTTTCAACTCTGTTCTTTTCGTGGAAAAATCAATTGCAGGTTGGTCCAATAAATAACCGGATTCATATCGTGTTTCAGAAACCGGATGTAATTCATGTTTAATGGTCAGCCATTTTCCGTTGACCAGTTGATGTAAATCTCCTAAAGCTTTTTGAGTAAAGAATTCATGATTATCAGAAACACTAACAAAATAGCGTTCATCGATTGTTCGTTTTTCCAACACTTCCACGCAATTATCACACGGAGCATTTTCAGGAAGCACGCCAAATTCAGGATGATTGTAATTCTCAGGAAGGTTATTTTTTTTCCATTCTTCCAGATTCTTCGTTTCGGAAGCAGGAAAGGAAATCAAGTTGTTTGCTTTCGCAGTCATTCCTACCTGAGCATGTTTATCTTGACTATATACGTGGGAACTTCCAATAAAAGAAAGGAAGAAAACCAAAACCAGGTTTCTAGAGTAGTTTGTTGTTGGCATGAACCTATTATTTAACGCTATGGTAAATAGACGTAAATAATATCACATGGTAGTCTCCAATTCTATTTTTTTTAACACCGAATTAATAAACAGGTAAACCCAAGAAAACTATAACGTTCTAGTAGGGAGGATTGTCTTTAAATTCCTCTTGCCTTCTTTATATTATCGTAAGCTTCCTGAATACGCTGGAATTTTTCCTTTGCCCCTTTCTGATATTCCTCACCTAATGAAGCTACTTTATCCGGGTGATAACGAACAGCCATTTGACGGTAGGCTTTTTTCACCTCCTCATCGCTTGTCGATTCCTCAATTCCCAGAATTTCATAGTCTGCGTTGAGGTTTTGTCTGAACATTCCCTGCACGGATCTGAAATCCATAGGCGGAACCTGGAGCAAATTCGCAATGTACTGCAAAGTCTTTACCTCCTGATCGGAAACCTGACCATCTGATTGTGCTATTCCAAACAGGTAATGAAGCAATTGAATACGAATTTCCACCTGAGCGCGCATACGTATATCAGAACAGATCTGATCAATCGGAATTGTCGGAGCATCCAAAAAGTGTTTCAGTGTTTGCAGATGAGAAGTATTGAACTGATTCCCGAATTGTTGTGCAAGAAAGGTTTTCACGAAATTCAATTCCGATTTCACCACCTTCCCGTCACTTTTCATCATGTATGCGGAAAGTGCCAAAAGCTGTGTGGGGAAATCATACCGCTGCGTTTGCTGAGTGTAATACTCAAAAATATCCTGAAACGATTGACGGGATCCGCCACCATTGGCATTGGCAGCCTGGTTTTTTCTGACGCGAACTGCCTGATCCACAAAACCTCCTATGAAAAAAGCAATCACTGCAGGTAAAAACCTTCCTCCTGAAACAGCGAATGCAACAATTGCAAAAATGATACTATACACGCTAAAAAAATAAAATTCCCGTCAGTGAGTCCAACGGGAATGATGCATTATACAAATGAGATACTTCTCTCAATAAACTGGTTCAACTCCTCGCCTTTCAGCATTCCTTGAGCTAACAAAGCCAAATCCGTCAATTGTTTGATCTTGGTTGACTTTTCTTCGTCGTTCTTCAAACTCAACAAGGATTCCACTTTTTCATGATTTGAATTCACAACCATGCTGTATGTTTCCGGGAATGCACCAAAGAAACCTCCTCCTCCGTATTTCTGCTGTTCCATCATACGACGAATGAATTCAGGTTGAGTAACTATAATCGGTGAATCCGTTTCGCTCATTGATTTGAATTCGATTTTGAATTTTTGGTTATTAACCGCAGATTCAAACAAGGGTTTCAAACTTGTTTGTTGCTCTTCTGTCAACTTTGACGGCAATTCACCGTCCTTTTGAATCAGTTGATCCAGAGCATCCGCATCCACCCGGGCAAAGCTAAAGTTCTCAAATGTTTGTTCAACCAATGAAATCCAATGTACAGCCAATGGTCCATCTATAATTGCAACTTGATAACCACGATCTTTAGCTTGTTTAACGAACGAAAACTGTTCTTCCAAGCTATGCGTATACAACGCAACTACTTTTCCGTCTTTATTTGTTTGAAGTGGTGAAATTTGCTCTTTAAACTCTTCCAACGTGAAATACTTACCATCCGAATTTTTAATCAAAGCAAAGCTTTTAGCTTTCTCCGCAAACTTCTCATCAGAAAGCATTCCATACTCTACAAAAATCTTCAGATCATCCCATTTCGACTCGAAATCAGCGCGATCTTTCTTGAACATTTCTGCCAATTTATCTGCAACTTTCTTCGTGATGTGAGCCGAAATTTTCTTCACATTTCCATCACTTTGCAGGTAGGAACGGGAAACATTCAGCGGAATATCAGGTGAGTCGATAACTCCATGAAGCAAGGTCAAGAATTCAGGAACAATTTCAGCTACCGAATCTGTAATAAACACCTGGTTTGAATACAAGTTGATCTTATTACGCTGTACCTCCACGTTTTCCTTGATTTTCGGGAAATACAAAATCCCTGTCAAATTGAACGGATAATCTACATTCAGATGGATATGGAACAAGGGATCTTCAAAAGACATCGGGTACAACTCTCTATAAAACGAATTGTAATCTTCTTCTTTCAAATCAACCGGAGCTATCGTCCACGCCGGTTTCGGATTATTGATTTGATTCGGAACATCGATTGAAATGCGCTTCACTTTTCCATCCTCATCCATTTCACCCTCCGGAGAATTGATGTATTCTACCTTGTCTCCAAAGAAAACCGGGATAGGAAGGAATTTGCAATACTTGTCAAGGATTCCTTGAATACGTTGTTTTTCCAGGAACTCAACCGATTCTTCATTGATGTACAAAACGATATCTGTTCCCCGTGTCTCCTTCTCAATGTCTGTCAAAGTATATTCCGGTGAACCATTGCTTTCCCATTGAACAGCCTGTGAACCCTCATGACGAGACAACGTACGGATCTGAACTTTTTCAGCCACCATAAAGGCAGAATAGAACCCCAAACCGAAATGTCCGATGATGCTCTCGGCACCTTCCTTACCTTCGTATTGTTTTACGAACTCCTCTGCACCCGAAAATGCAATCTGATTGATGTATTTATCGATTTCATCGGCTGTCATTCCGATTCCGTTATCTCTGATTGTCAAAGTCTTTGCTTCCTTGTCCAAAAGCACTTCCACCTTCAATTCACCAAGTTCGCCTTTAAACTCTCCTGTTGAAGAAAGCACTTTCAACTTCTGCGTCGCATCCACCGCATTTGAAACCAACTCACGCAGGAAAATCTCATGGTCGGAATACAAGAATTTTTTAATAATAGGAAAAATATTTTCCGTTGATACATGTATCTGTCCTGTTTTCATACTTATTTGAAATTTCTCTAGACTTGTCAAGGTTTGTGCCAAGTACGTTCAGGTGACAAAATGACAGATTAGCGTTGAATTAAATTACAAATTGACAAATGGTAATATGCAACAGGAACTCTTACATTTGTTGTATTGACCTGTGAAAGGTATCCTATTCACGTGTTCTTAATACAAATAATATTGTCATGCGTCGGCAATTCTTTCGGAGTTCTGATCTCTATAAGTTTACCCCGTCGTTCCTTGGTCCCTTTTTGTTTGTAAAACCGATAATTCCCAATTGTTTGAACAAGTTCCATCACTTCCAAGGGACTCGGTCCGACTTCTTTTTCCCGCTTTTCTGAAACTTCTATGATAAAGATCGGGAGTTGTTTTCTGAACCAATTCATCCCGCCTCGAAGCACTTGTGGTTCAAATCCTTCCACGTCAATCTTAACCAAATGAATCGGAGTTCCTTCATCGAATAGGTCATCCAAACGTCCCATTTTAACCTCCACTCCTTTTTCTTCCGAACCTTGCGAGATCAGGGATGCTCCTCCCCGGTTTACTTCCCAGTTTTCGAACAGCAAGGCGGTTCCTTGGGTATCGGAAAGTGCAATTGGAAGCAATTCGATATTTTTGCACTTATTCAATTCAATATTTGTTTGTAAGATTGAAACAGTATTAGGGTTTGCCTCCACTGCATAAACAGTCCCGGTTTCTCCAACCCGTTTGGAAGCAATTACGGACATCAAACCGATATTTGCTCCAATGTCCAAAAACGAACTTCCCGAATCGAGATACTTTTCAAGTAATTGAATCGTTCCTTTCTCATAAGTTCCTGTCTGGAAGAGCGATAATTCAACTCCTTTATCTAACGATGGATCGATCATCATTTTGATACCGTGAATGGTCTTCAGTACATGTTTTCCAACAGCTTTCGGATTCGGAAGAAGCAGTTTGGGTAAAGCCACCGAAAGTCTACGAATTCCTTTTACATCCCAATCACGAAGAGAGGAAATGAGTTTATGACGGAGTAAAAAAGATCTTTCCGGAATTGACATTGACACGAAGTTATCACTTATTGTTGGATAATCGAACTGAGTCCAATCCGGAATCTACAAATAATGATTTCGTTATATAACGAATACATAATATCCAGATATCATTCTATATTTTTTTGCTTTCAAACACTTGTTTCAAATCATCTTTTCAACTAACTTAATTAGGAAACAACATTTTATGGGACGATCTAAACATCTACAGTACACTATTCAAGAATTAAATGGCGCTAGAATTGGTCGCGCTATTGCCGCATCCGCAAGAGTGGTTATTCTTCAAGAAATCAGTAAATACCACATTGTTACAAACAAATATATTTCACAGAGAGTAAGTCTTAGCGGTGCAGCTGTATCACAACATTTACAAATTTTGAGAGAAACGGGTTTTATTGAAAGTAAATATCTTGGAGATGAGGAAGGTTTCCAAGGTTACACATTTACGGAACAAGGTGAGATTGATTTCGATAATCTTAAAGGAATTCTATAAACATCTCAAGGAATCAATATGAACCAGTATCAAAAACTAGTTTATTTTTTTGATCACCTCTTCCAACATAGATTGTTCATTCAGATCTAATTTTTTGCGCAACCGCAAATGGTTTCGTTTCACGGAATCAGAAGAGATTCCCAGTGTTTTACCGATTTCATTTGTAGATAAGTCCAAACGGATCAATGCGGCCAATCTTAAATCCGCTTTTGAAATCGTATCAGCCATTGCCAATACATTATCAAAGAAAGTCGGGTAACGTTTATTGAACAAATGCCTGAATTCATCCCAATCGTCGTCGGTCAAGATCTTAAATGAATTTAAACGTTCCAATAATCCTTCCTGCTCCTTCCTTTGATCGATCGAAAGAAATTGATCTTTAAAGTTACTGATCTCAAACTGTAACTGGTTTACCAATTCGTGTTTTTCAGAAAGATTTGCGAGGATTTGCTTCATACTTTTTTCTGTACGAAGTAAGTCTTCCTCTACTAATTTCTTTTCCTTTCTTTTACGAAGGATGTATTGACGGGTAATAATAAAAGTTCCCGCCATAATCACGAATATAAAAGCCAGGATCAGATTATATTTCTGTTCCGATTGTTTCTTTCTAAGCGCTAAAAGATCCAACTCAGCTTGCTTTTTATGGAAATTGATCTGAAATTCAAAATTCAGGAAATTTTCAATGTTTAACCGGTTACTGATCTGATTCAGATAATGAAGATGCTGGTTCTGGTTCTTATAGGCCAGGTTGAAATTTTTCATTTTTTCATAGTACAAAGCGGCTACCCGATGGTATTCGGACTTGATTCTTATATCCGAATCAAAGCTGTTCAATAACTCTTCCGCTCTCTTTATTTTCAAACTGGCTTCTTTCATTCTGTTTTGCTTGGTCTCAATTTCGACCAAGGCCATCAGTGCATAGCAAGCGCTTTCCCGTTGATTACAGTCAATCCCGGTTTCATAATCAATCGTGAACAATTTCCGCGCTAAGGTTAAATTGCCCTTTTTCAGATAATAGCTTCCCAGGTTCCCGGAAAGAATTCCTACCCACTCTTTTTTATGGTGCTTCTCTGCTATTTCAATTGCTTTTTCGAAATAATATTTTGAAACATCATCCCGACCGATCCTTTTGTAAATCAACGCAATCGAATTGTTGTTGTTGATCCTGGATTCAACGCTGATCTCCGGATTTTTCAGAGCAATCTCGAAGTGCATTTTGGCCAGGTAATTCCGCCTAAAAAAATAATAGACGTTTGCAATCCGCTCGTGGAATTCGTAATAATAAGGGATTTCTTCCTTCTTCTTGTTTTTATTGAGTTCTTTGACCTTATTTAAATACGTGTAGGCTTGAAAATAAAAGCCGTTCATTTCCAGGTTTCGTGCAATGTTAAAGCAAACCAGGTCGTAATGCTCATAGTCTTCCTCCTTGATCCGTTTACCGCAAAAGTTCAGAAAATCAACCCACTCGTATTCTTTTTTGAATTCTTTTTTTCCCCACCGGTTTATATATTTCACGGTTACATCTAAGGCTTTATCCTCATTCCCGGATAAATCGAGATTATACAGATGTTTAGCCTCCGACAAGGTCAAATCTTTCTGTTGACTCTGTGCAAGCACTGAAAATAGTGCCAAGGAAAAACAAATGGAAAGCAAAGGTTTCATTGTGTGAGAAATATGTTCTAATGGGTATCGGACCTGTACAAAACTAAACAAATAATAATACAGGCAATTGATAGTCGCTTCAATTTCAGACATTACTGAGATTATCCAATCTCATGTTCTATTGATAAATCAATTATCACCCAAATCTATTCATTGGTTCAAAAACAGGTTAATCCCCCTTGTTTAGCAGGAATACCGGGTCTATATTCTTGCAAATAGAATGGACGAACACACCTTTTTGACGCCCCTTCATTAAACTACATAATCAATTGATAACTAACATTTTAAATCCTAAAGGCCTTATTGTCCGAGCTTTGTCGGGGCAAATAATTTATTAAGCCTTAAGAATTCTCTAACCTTGCGGCAACTACAAAACAACTTATCATGCAAAAGCTCTCACGTAGAACTTCGTTTCTGATTTTATTTTTTTTGGCAAGCTCTTATTCTTTTAGCCAGGTCAGTTCCAATTCCTTTACTCAATCCACAGGCACATTTACAGCCATTACAGGTGGAACTGTTTTGTGGAGCACCACCTTTGATGATGATCTTTCAGGTGCAATCACGATTCCGTCTTTCGCGTTCAGCTGTACAGCTTATACGTCGATCTATATATCAGCAAACGGGTATATTTCATTTGGTTCAGCTCCGAGTTCAAATGATTACAACCCGATTTCAGGAAGCGGTTCATCTGCAGGAATAATCTCTGCCTTCGGAGCGGATTTGAACAATGCTTCAACCGGAACGCGTGAGGTCAGGTATCAAGATGTCACTGCTTCCAATGAGTTTGTGATACAATGGAGAGATGTGAAACGATTCAGTGTAACCGGTGAACGGATCAGCTTTCAAATCAGGTTAAATTACTCAACCAATACCGTTAAAATTATTTACGGAGGAACAATAACTGCCAATGCTGCAACTACTCCAACAGTAGAGGTCGGTTTACGCGGCAGCTCGAATTCGGATTTCCTGAACAGAACAACTACAACAAACTGGGCCGCAACTACAGCCGGAGGAACAAGTGCAGCTTCCTGCCAATTTTCAGGAACGATAAAACCTGCTACCGGGTTAACATTTGCCTATGCTCCTACAGCTATGACATTTGTATCGTCTACTACTGCACAACCCACCACTTCAGGAGTTCAAAAATGTAATATCCAACAGGAAATTTTACGATTGGAAGTTGTCACCAGCGGATGTATATCGCCTATGAACCTTACTCAGATTGTGATGAACATGACCGGCTCCACTATTCCCGGAACAAATACAAATGATGTCTCACTTATTCATATCTATTATACCGGAAATTCAAGTACTTTTTCTGCAATCAATGCATTCAATGGTGCAGGGACTTCTGTTGCGACGGGATCTATAACTATTAATGGATCTCAGACGCTCACATCCGGAACGAACTATTTTTGGATTGCCTATGACCTCAATAATGCTTCGGCAACTGTTGGGAATACCGTTGATGCGCAATGTGCCTCCATGACTGTTGGAGGCACATTACGAACACCAACAGCGACAAATCCTGCCGGAAACAGGTCTATTATAACTTGTGTAGGTTCTCCCGGCGGAGTATCAAGCGGCTTAAGTGTCTGGTATAAAGCTGATAATAGTGCAAGTATTGCGATGGGTACAGGTGTTGCCACATGGAACAGTACCGCAGGTAGTTCCGGAACATTCCCGGTAACTCAAGCTACAGCCGGGCAGCAGCCGGCAGTGATCAGCGGGGCAACAAGTCCTAAATTATTTAACTACAACCCTAGATTGGATTTCGTGGCAGCTTCCAATACGTACTTGTCGAATACGAGTACCAGCCCGGATTTGATGACTTCTTCAGGAAGTTACTTTGTAATCAGTGATTTTAGTGTAGATAATTTTACCGGGTTTTGCTATTCTTCCGATATGAATAGCTACAGGCATCAATTCAAACCGGGCTTTAGAAGCCAATCAAGTGACGCAAGCTTAAACGGCTGGACTTTTGATTGGGCGGCGCCAACTGAATACAGCAATTTGTCTTCATCTATGACTTCATCGACAGGAAGTGGAGCTACACAGCTAATAAATAAAAATTCCTTATCGGTAGCAGCTTCCAATTCAAATAACTCCACATACACTCCGATAATAACAACCGGTTTGTTTATCGGAAGAAATGGAAACGGTGGAGAAGATACCGACGCCAATATCGCGGAAGTCATTATGTATACCAATACTCCCACTGCCGCAAATAAAAACAAAATTGAAAGTTACCTGGCTTTAAAATACGGAATTACGAGAGGTGGAAACACAGGAACTTCAACTACTTATAATTACCTCTCTTCAGCCGGGACAACTGTCTGGGATAAATCTGCAAATTCGGGCTATAACAATGACATTGCCGGAATTGGAAGAGACGATGCTTCTGCATTGAATCAGAAACAATCCATCAGTGTAAATAACAATGAACCTGCGACTGTTGGTTTGACAACTATCAACAGCAGTAACCAAACCAATTCCAACACCTTTAGTTCGGATCAAACCTTTTTAGTTTGGGGGAATAATGGTTTAGCGAGCCAGGTAACAACCAACCCTGTTTGTTTTGCCAATTTACCTGTAGGTATTTACGCACACATTGAACGTGTGTGGAAAAGCCAGAACACGAGTCTTTCCCAGAATCTAACGGTCGGGTTTGAGACAAGCATGCTGGTAGCGTATACTCCTATTTCCAATCTTCGATTATTGGTTGATAATGATGGTGTTGACTGGACAAATGCCACAATATACACCGGCGCCGTTATAAACGGAACTCATGTTGATTTTTCCGGAGTTACTTTGAACAGTTCGACACCTTACTTTACGTTGGCAACCATTACCCCATTGACGCCTCTTCCTGTTAGTGTCATCGATTTTAAAGCGACACTTCTGGATGACAGGAAAGTACAACTGGATTGGGAAACTTCTTCGGAGATCAACAGCGATTATTTCTTAATCCAACGATCGGCAGACGGAATCAATTGGGAATATGTCACCACTGTACCGGCTGCAGGCAATTCAACGGAATTACTGTCTTACCAGACATTTGACACCAAACCTTTTATCGGTACTTCCTATTACAAATTGGTACAATATGATTTGAACGGGATAATTTCCAGTACAGATCTGGCAGCTGTATATCTTGACGGGTTCGGTAATTCCGGTATATCTGTCTACCCGAATCCGGTTTCAAATTTTGCCTTTATCAAATCCGGTTCGCATACCATTTCGGAAATCCATATTTATGATGTGCTGGGGCAAGACATCAGATCAAGCATCCCGTTTTTTGACAAAGAAGAAGGGGTCATCCTACTTGATATGACAGGTATTTCACCTGGAGTTTATACCATAAAATGCGGAGATCAATTCATTCCGGTAATAAAGAACGAATAAAGGATTGCAACCTTCAAAAAATGAAAAGAGCTCATAGTATGGAAACGCAGATTTTGACAATAGAAAATAAAACAGGTGATGTCTTTATGGACAATATGTTTTCTGCTCCGGTATTCCCTATTCAGAAATGTATTGCTCAACTTAATGAAAAAATAAACGAGCTTCAAAAAGAAAACGTTCGCTTAAAACACATGTACGATGATCTGAGCTTAGATCACCGGGTCTTAAAAAAAATTCTCAAAAGAATCAGTTGATCGTCGATTCCTTTATTTCCAATAAAGTATACTACAACTAAATGATCAACTAAAAAGGGCATTTGTCGATTGATAAATGCCCTTACTTTAAACCGGGGTTATGCACAGAACGTTTTATTCAGCGAACAGGAATCATTAATGTCTTTATAGTAATAAACATAAAAATGGATCTTTTCAGGTTAATTCATAACAGGTTGATATTCGTAAATTGCGTCATAGGAATCAGTGTGTTTGCTTCTATACTTTCCTTAATAAGTTGTCTTAAGGAGACTCCAAGTTACTTGTTTTTGCTTCCGGCGGGGGCTCAATTTTCATGGATTTGCACCATTTTGAATGGAATAAAATACAAAAGAAATACCGCAGCAATTTTAAGGACCTATAACCAGGAATATCTAGACTTTGAGGATTCTCAAGCTCCTTCCGTTAATCGCTTCAACCGGATGCAGCACTGGCTGTACATTGGTCTCATTTGTTATTTTATTTGGCATGCATTAAATGTCATTCCATTCAAATAAACCTGATCAACTGCACGGTTCAGGTTCTAACCCTAATTTTGGAAATAACAAAAAAAGGACAAAACTCACATCTTGTCCTTTTGTATTTAACAGTATTCGATTATATTCTATCTTTCTATGCGTATAATTCTTCCTGCAAGCTTGCAATTTTTGTATCTGCCAGATAATCATCGTATGGCATCATTTTGTCGATAAAGCCATTCGGAGTCAATTCAATAATCCTGTTTGCAACAGTAGATACCAACTCGTGGTCATGAGAAGTGAACATCATCGTTCCTTCGAAAGCACTCATTCCGTTGTTCAATGCAGTAATTGATTCCAAATCCAAGTGGTTTGTCGGTTCGTCCATCGTCAGGAAATTCGCTTTTGCCAACATCATACGGGATAACATACAACGCACTTTTTCACCTCCTGAAAGAACCGTAGCACTTTTCAATGCTTCTTCTCCGGAGAATAACATACGACCAAGGAATCCGCGGATATTCACTTCTTCGCGCTCTTCGTCTGTTTGTGCATACTGACGTAACCAATCGATCAAGGGTAATTTCGATTCAAAAAACGAAGAGTTGTCATTTGGCAAATAAGCTGTAGTGATGGTAGTTCCATAAATGAAATCACCCTTATCAGCTTGCATGTTACCATTCACTATTTCGAAGAATTGTGTAATCGCCAGGGAATTTTTAGAAACGATAGCAATCTTGTCGCCTTTGTTCACTGTGAAAGACAAATCCTTGAAAATGTATTCGCCTTCATGCATTTTCGACAATCCGTTTACTGTCAAGATCTGGTTTCCGGCGTCGCGCTCCTGGTGGAATGTGATTCCCGGATAACGACGGGATGATGGCTGGATTTCTTCCAGGTCCAATTTATCGATCAATTTACGACGGCTGGTTGCTTGTTTTGATTTCGAAGCATTTGCCGAGAAACGGGAGATAAAGTCTTGTAATTCTTTCTTTTTATCTTCTGCCTTCTTGTTCTTATCAGCACGCTGACGAGCTGCCAATTGAGAAGATTGGTACCAGAATGTATAATTACCGGTAAATACGTTGATCTTACTGAAATCGATATCGCAAATATGCGTACATACCGTATCCAAAAAGTGACGGTCATGCGATACAACGATCACTGTGTTTCTGAAATCCAAAAGGAAATCTTCCAACCAACCGATCGTTTTCAGGTCCAGGTCATTGGTAGGCTCATCGAGTACCAACACATCGGGATTTCCGAAAAGTGCCTGTGCCAACAAAATTCTCACTTTATATTCTGACGGAATATCTTCCATTTTCATATAATGCTTGCTCTCATCGATCCCTAAGTTACTCAATAAGGTTGCAGCATCTGTCTCTGCATTCCAGCCTTCCAGATCCGCAAATTCACCTTCCAATTCGGAAGCACGCATACCGTCTGCATCCGAGAAATCCGGTTTTGCATACAACGCATCTTTCTCAGTCATGATCTCAAACAAACGTTTGTGACCCATGATTACGGTTTGTAATACTTCGTACTGATCGAATTCAAAGTGATTCTGACTCAAAACAGCCATACGTTTTCCGGGCTCCAATTCAACGCGACCTGAAGTAGGATCCTGCTCACCTGTTAAAATCTTTAAGAATGTAGATTTACCGGCACCATTGGCACCAATAACACCGTAGCAGTTACCTGAACCGAATTTGAGATTTACATCGTCAAACAGAACACGTTTACCAAATTGAAGTGAGAGATTATTTACTGAAATCATGAGAAATACTTGGAATTTTGGTGCAAAGATAGCACTAATTCCACCTTTATAAAAAAGAAAACAGTAAAATCCCTGCTAAATAATTATAAATCATGACTTTAATTATCAATTACGAATGATAAAATTATCAAGGGGCATCTCTCCGGGAAAGATTATCCCCTTGATAATTGATAATTAATAAACCACTATTCTATGTGTAGACTTCGCTGCTCCCTGGACTGCATTCAGAATATAACATCCCTTCGCAACATTCATCGGGATATTTACTGTCTGAACTCCGGAAGAAGCCGGAACCTCGGTAGTCGAGATCATTGCACCTTTCAAATCCATCACGATCAGTTTCATTCCAACTGTTGAATTCGGAACTTCGACTGACAAGTCAGATCCGGTAGCCACCGGGTTTGGAGCAATTGAAATCGTAGATAAGATTCCATTGTCCTCAATTCCCAATGTTCCGGAAATATTGAAGTTATCAAAGTAGAAATTGGATGAGAAATCAGACGCGATAAATTCAAATTTGAATTTTGTCTTGTTATCCGCAGCAGTCGGTGTAAACGTGAAACTTGCCGTCTTCCATTGAAGGTCATTGTTCGGAATGTAATCTCCATTTTGATAACCTGCTGTTGCCAATGCAGCACCGGTAACCGACATTTTTTGGATCCAGGTCTTACCACAATCACGTGAGTAATAAACAAGCAATTTCTCCGTGATATCAGTTGAAACATTTGTTCTCGTTCCATAAGCATAATCAAATGAAATCGTGACGTTTGAAGTGCTTCTCAAATCAATTGCAGGTGAAATCAGGTAATCTTTTGCATTACCAAGCCGGTTGTCATAAAACCAATCTTCCGTAAACATTTGGGCATTGGAGATATCCTTGAAGTTGTTCAACTTGAAACAGCCCGTGTTTCCTCTGCCCCCCGTTGCAACCCGATTGAATGAAGCATAATTATCTTCCGGGTTATGCGTGATCCAGAAGTTTCCGTTTTGGTTGAAATCTTCTGTTCTTGGTCCCAAATATTCTGCCCAATCACCCTGGATGTAGATCATGTGATTCATGGTCTTTGTATCTGATCCCGATGCATTTGCTGCAGTCAATGTAACAGAATACCAACCTGGCGCAGCGTAAGTCACTGTTGGATTTTGGGCAGTAGAAGTCGCCGGACTTGCTCCCGGGAAACTCCAGGACCAGGAAGTGACGGTCGCTTTCCAGGAAGCATCTTTAAAAACAATCGGGTCTCCGGCACAAGCTGTCATGGCATTTGCATTCGGCCCCGAATTCCCCGTCAATCCATTTACATCTACAAAGAAATCAGCCACCGGGATACAAGTAACCGGAGTCAAAGTGGAAGTTCCCGTTGCTACCAGGTTTTCCGCAGTATACAAATTATTCCGACCACTCGTCGTTTGATCCAGCACATTGTTCATGAAGTTCGACTGACCATTAGTGAACATCGAATTACAAAACGAATAGTCCATGTAATTCTGGGTATTGTCATTCACATCTACCGGCCAGTAATTCCCCGGCAAAGTCGATTCCACGCAGCTATTTGCATTCAAGTTGCACCATGACAATCCGATACAATTCGGAGTATCTTCAATTCCATCATCCTGGTTACAACTGCTTGCGATTCCCGGATCGTTATCACTTCCCCAAGTATGTGCCAACCCTAAATAATGACCGATTTCATGTGTCAAAACCCTGGAATGACTAACGGCGCTTGTCCCGATACTTCCGGTATAATCATAAAGAATAACAACGCCATCCCGCCAAAATCCAGCTCCAGTGACATCCGTCGGATAATGAGCAAATCCTGCAACATCCGGATCGTCCATTGTTCGAATTACCCAAACATTAAGGTACTTATCTCTATCCCATTGATTCAACTTTGAATAAGCATCAGCTTGAATAGTTTGATGATTGTAGATATGTTCAATCCCGTTTGTACAGTTTCCATAAGGATCCAAGGTCGCCAAACGAAATTCTAAACGCGTATTCCCGATAATGGTATCAAATGGTGAAACCACCATAATGGTATCCATGTTCTTTTTCTGAAAATCCTCATTTAAAATCCGCACTTGATCCTTGATCTGCAAATCCGAAATATTCTCCGTCCCATATTCATGGATCACATGGAATACAATAGGAATTATGCGAACTGTGGTTGATTTTCCATTGACCAGTCGATTTTCCTTGTAGCGGTTCACTAATTTTCGATAATCTTCCGCTAATTCCGGATTTTCAGCAAGCAATTTCTGACGTTGCTTATCAATTCCACAACGTTGGTGTAGTTCTTGTGCGAATGAGTTTCCGGTAGAAATCATTCCCATCAAAGTAAGCACACATAAAAGTAAATTTTTGCGCATGTTTAATAGTTTAATAGATTGGACATCATTGACTTATGATGTGAATCTCTCAAATCCGAGGGCCCATTCGCATTTTTAGAAATCACATGAAACAAATGTAAATGAAGTATTTACACGTTTTGTTAAATGTTCAGTTGTTTAGTTAAATGCAGCTGAGAAGAATTAAAAGCACGCAAAATTGGAATGAATGGTAGGTGTTTTCGGATAATTATCAATTATGAATGGATTAATTATCAAGAAATTGAAAATGGAGAACGGATAATTGAAAAGTTTTTGGATTCTTTTTACCTTTTCAATTATCCATTTTCAATTATTTATTCATCCACTTCAAGTTTCTGCTATACAGTAAAATAAACACTCCTGAAATAATCAAGTTCATGATGACAGTAACCATTGGAACCATGTGAGATGGAACGATCAGGAAAGTGCCTCCAACACTCAACAGGTTGTAAACGATGTATAGGTGGAAACCTAATTTCTTTCCTTTGAACATGAATAGAACGCCTACAAAACCTGTCAGCATCGTCAACGCATTGACAAGCAAAACCGACCAATAACGTTGTTGTTGATAAACAGTCAGATCAGCCATTTGTTCAATCATATCTGCAGCCCAGATGATATTCTTGTCGCGCATGTCGCCTGCAGTCTGAATCAACTGATTAGAAGTCGCCTCGATTTCTTCCGGGCTGGGTTGTCCTCCCAATAATGAAAATAAGACACCTAAAAGTCCAAATCCGACAACAATAAAACTCAGGATACACAATACCGTCAATAAAACGGGTCTTTTTGGATTCTGTTCAATCTCTTGGTTCATTTCCTTATAATTCTCATTCATATTCCAGCTTTTACAAATTCTTTACTTGCTTGCATCAAAGGATGCATATATCCATCCTCTCTCACAAAAGGAACATTTTTTCTAAAGTTAACAAAGATCTCCTCTTGTCGGTTTCCTGATTTAGCAGGTCTACGGAATTCCAATGATTGACATGCATGCAAGATCTCGATTCCCTGGATCGAATAACAATTTTCAATCACCCGGAATAATTTCGTTGCAGCATTTGCCCCCATGGAAACGTGATCTTCCTGTCCGTTACTTGAATCGATCGTATCAATACTTGCCGGTGTACACAATTGCTTATTCTGGCTCACGATCGAAGCACAGGTATATTGAGTAATCATGAACCCGGAATTCAATCCCGGTTTTGCGACCAAAAATGCCGGTAAATTGCGTGTTCCGGAAATAGATTTGTAGATTCTCCGTTCGCTGATGCTTCCCATTTCCGCCAAAGCGATTGCCAGGAAATCCATTGCCAAAGCCAATGGTTGTCCATGGAAATTTCCAGCTGAAACAACGATATCGTCATCCGGGAAAACGGTCGGATTGTCAGTAACGGCATTGATCTCACGCTCTACAATGGTTGCACAATGTTCGATCGTATCGTAAGAAGCTCCATGAACTTGGGGAATACAACGGAACGAATACGGATCCTGAACATGTTCCTTTTCGCGATTCGCCAATTCACTATCTAATAATAGACTTCTGAAAATCTCAGCCGTCTTAATCTGACCAACTTGATTACGAATTTCGTTTACCTGAACTCCGAAAGGTTCTTTGCGGCCGTCATAACCATCCAGGGAAATAGATGCTACTTCATTGAATTGCTTCCACAATTTTCGTGCATGTGAAATGGCATAAGATCCATAACCCGACATGAACTGTGTCCCATTCAGCAAAGCCAGACCTTCTTTCGATCGCAAAACAATCGGTTCCAAACCGAAACGCTGATTGATTTCCTTGCTGGTAACTTCTTTTCCTTCAAATAGCACGGTTCCTTCACCCAAAAGAGGCAATACCAAGTGCGCCAATGGAGCCAAATCACCTGATGCCCCCAAACTTCCCTGTTGAAAAACAACCGGGTGAATGTGATTGTTGTAGAAGAAGATCAAACGTTCCACTGTTTCCAGCTGCACTCCTGAAGCCCCATGAGAAAGTCCCATGATTTTCAGGATTAAGATTCTTCTGACGATTTCTTCCGGAACGCGTTCTCCCATTCCACAAGCATGTGAAAGCACGAGATTACGTTGCAATTGCTCCAGGTCTTCCGTAGAAATTGCAGTATCACACAAACTTCCGAAGCCAGTATTCACTCCATAGATCAAACGGTCGCTTTTGGCAACTTTTTCATCCAGGTAAGTCCGGCATTTCACGATTCCGGCCTTTGCTTCTTCGCTAATTGCAATTTGCACATTTGATGCCAATACCTGGTCGAGTTTCTCCAAAGAAACCCATTGATTATCTATAATAAACTGATCCATTTCCGATTATGCTTTAAAAAATTCAAGCAACTCATTTTCCGTCATTGCTTTCTGTTCACCCGATTCCATGTTCTTAACCTGTAAAAGGCCTTTTGTCAATTCATCCTCACCGATAAGTGCAACGAATTTCACCTTCCGGTTATCTGCATATTTGAATTGCTTCTGCATTTTGACTGCACTTGGATAAACTTCACAGTCCACTCCATTTTGGCGCAGTTTCTTGGTCAATTTCATGCAATATGCAGCTTCCTTGTCTCCGAAATTCGCAAACAATAAAGTCAAGCCGGCATTCGTGTTTTCAGGGTACAAATTCAATTCATTCAACACATCGTAGATACGATCTGCACCGAATGAAATTCCAACCCCCGAAAGTCCGGAAAGCCCGAACAAACCTGTCAGATCATCGTAGCGACCACCACCACAAATCGACCCCATTTTCACATCGTGCACTTTCACTTCGAAAATAGCTCCGGTATAATAATTCAATCCACGGGCAAGTGTCACATCGAATTCCACTTCTGCACGTTCCAATCCCAATTCAGTTGTCTGATTCAAAACAAATTCCAATTCCTCAATTCCTTTCAAGCCGATTTCCGAATCCTTCAGGAAGGTTTTCATCTGAGTCAAGCGCTCTTCGTTATTTCCGGTGATTTGGAACAAGGGAGAAATGATTTTAATGGCTTTTTCAGAGACCCCTTTTTCTTTCAGTTCCTTGATAACACCGTCTTCACCTACCTTGTCCAATTTATCGATTGCAACAGTGATATCAATGAGTTTGTCGCTTTCACCCGAAACTTCCGCTATTCCGGAAAGGATTTTGCGGTTGTTGATCTTAATAGTGAATCCGGGAATCTGAAGATTCGTTAAGACCTGGTCGAAGATCTGTACAAAATCCACTTCATATAAAAGTGAATCCGAACCGACCACATCAGCATCACACTGGTAAAATTCCTGGTAACGGCCATGTTGCGGGCGATCTGCTCTCCAAACCGGTTGAATCTGGTATCTTTTGAAAGGGAAAGACAATTCATTCTGGTGTTGTACGACAAAACGCGCAAAAGGAACGGTCAAGTCGTAACGCAATGCTTTTTCCGCTAACGAATTCGCAAATCGAGCCAAGTTTTCAGATTTTAAAGCTTCTAAATCCGCCTTCTTCATTTTTTCTCCCGAATTCAAAATCCGGAAAATCAGACGATCACCCTCTTCTCCATATTTCCCTAACAAAGTCGAAGAAAGTTCAAATGAAGGAGTTTCAATAGGTGCAAATCCGTAGTTTTTGAAAACAGATTTAATCGTGTCGAAAATATACGTACGGCGAGCTACCTCATCGGGTAAAAAATCTCTTGTTCCTTTTGGAATTGCCGGTTTTTGAGCCATTGTAAATGAATTTGGCGCAAAGTTACTTTTTTCTGACGAAAAGAATTGAAAATTCAGAATTGAAAAGAGGGCTCTAATCTCTGTTCGAATCGATTTAACCGAGTAAAGCTTCCTTCTCAACTTTTACATTCTCCGTTTTCAATTACGGTATCAATTCCTGCAACTCGAATTTCGGAGCACCTTTCACGCCATTTACATCGTAATAATCTACAAATCGCAATTTGTAATAGCGGCCCAAAACAGTTTTTACCACAAAGGTCCGGTTGCTGTTTACGACATAGGTCCCGTTATCGAAATTGTAGGTTTTCCAATCGTATCCGATGACATTGATCCGGTTTTCAAATGCGCTTTCAACGATATCGGAATGTTTCAGTTCTGCAAATGGAACCGAAACTTCCTGCACTTTCACCCCGTAGCGATTGGACAAAACCCCAACTACGGAATAAGGAGTATGACTATCAAACACATGACAGTAAGCCGTAAAAACCAAATCCCACGTTTCCTTGTTCGGTTCAATATCCTTCAAAGCACCACTTCCCGTCATCGAAAAATAGGTAAATCCTGCAGTAGTGGATTTTGGAACCGTAAACGATTGAATCGTTGAACTGCTCAGATCAGCAAATTGAATTTGGTATTCGGTCGAATTCACTGAAACAACTTTCAACTTCTTCTTACCAAGATTGGTACCTGAAAGTCCGGTTCCCAAATCGATTGCATATACTTTCCCCAAACTCTGCCAATCTCCGATTGCCGTGGAATCCAGGTTTCCTGTGTGAAAATCCCAGGTATAGGTCAAGCCTGCATCAGAAGTCAAAGCAGTAATGTCTGTTTCATCGGAAAGTGCAGCGGCCATGATCCGAGATTCATTCAACAAAATGTGAAAGCCGTTTTCCCCGGCTTCAAATGCCAGATCCCAAACTTCGCGGTTGTTCTGTCTTAGAATGGAATTCGTTTCCAAATCATAATAGATCTGATTGGCGTAATTTCCACCCAATTCAATTTGCATGGTGGTTGCACCGGTAACTGGTTTTTGAACCGGAATTTCCTTTTTGAAGCAGGCGCCTAAAATCGGAATGAGAGTGATTACAAACACTTTTTTCATTGCTTTGATTTTATCAGATAAGTGATATTCAGATAGAAACTTCTTCCCCAGGCAATCGGTGCAGTTCCGGTATTTGAAACATGAGCTCCACCCGATGTTCCGCTACCCGCATTGATATTCGTCACGTTCAACAGGTTTTTCCCGCCCAATGAAACGCTCAAAGTCTTCTTCAGGAACCATTGCTGAACCTGGAGATCCAGTAAGTTGTAATCTGAAATGAAGGACTGTGTGATGGAAGCATCCTCGTTTACCAAGTAGGCGACCACTTTTCCCGTGTACTTGTAAAACGCACTGAATTTCGTTGTCCCGTTCTTCAACTGGTAGGAAATATTCGAAACCAATTCAGGAGAATAGGCATATCTGCCGGCCGAATAATTGGAAGCTGTACCGATGTAATTGAACCCGACATTTACATTCCATTGCTTTTGTCCCACTTTCACCAATGACTGAAAACCTCTTGCATAGTACCGGTCGATATTGAAATAGCTGTAATTCACCCCATCAGCAGATTGGGACAAACTGATCCGGTTGTGGATATCCTGGTAATAACCGGATAATTCAAATCCAAACATGATTTTCTTTGGATTCCAGTTGAAGTTGTACCATCCCTGGACGTGGTTCGCAATTTCCGGTTTCAAAACGGAATTACCATGGATATTGTGGTTGATGTCTACAAACTCCATATACAGTTCCTTAATTGACGGGGAACGGAAACCGGAGGCGATACTTCCGCGAAGCAAGTGTTTCTTCTTTCCTAATTTCACGTTCAGTGCGGGCATAAAAGCTTCTTTATACAAGGAATTGTAGGTAAAACGCAATCCCGGTTTCAGATTGAGCCAAGTCCACGGAGCCCAATTGAATGTTCCGAAAACCGCATAATCACCAATTTCTTTTCGTTTATTTTCTATTCTATTTCCAAATCCTTTTTCATAATTAACGTCGTAACCGATTTCGTAATTGAATTTTTTATCCAAGTTATTTTTCGTCAATGTCACACGATTGAAATACAGTACAAAACGTGATGTGTCCTGCTCAGACATTGCCAAAAGTTTGCGGTCCAAAGTCGTCAGGTCAGTCAGGTAGGAATTCTTGATGCGCTTGTAATTCGAATAGTTCAATTGGACATCCAGTTTCAGATTCGTTTTTAACCAAGCGATCACTTCCAGTCCTGCATTCTGACGATTGGTCACGTATTCATCATCAAAAGCAGAGATCTGGTAAGGTGCTCGAGGATATCCCCTATTCACGATTTTCTCTCGAAACAAATCCAACGAGGGAATCCATTCAATTTTCTTGAACTTGTAGGAATATTTCAATCCGCCCAGGTATTGTTCCTTCATTTTCCATTGCTGGAATCTGCCGGAATCCGCCGGTTCTTTTTTCGGGAATTCAACCTGGTTATCTCCCGGTGTCCAACCATCGAAAAAGTTTCGTGCCCCATAAGCAGAAATCGAATGGTTCTTAATGCGTGAAGTCATTCCCAGGTTCAGGTTGTAATTCCCCACTGTTTCGTAGAAAGCTCCTACATTTATATCGTAGCCTTTATTCTTCGGCTTTTTTGTAATCAAATTAATGGTACCGGCCATGGCATTGCTTCCATAGTTGGTACTGAGCGGTCCTTCCACAATCTCCACGCGTTCAACGTTGGAAAGATTGAGCTGGCTCAAGTCGATGTTTCCATTCTGACGACCGATAACCGGAACGCCATCTATCAAGATCTTCACTCCTTCTCCTCCAATTCCGAGCATCGACATTCCGCTGCCCAAAACCTGGTCCTGGTTTACCCGGATGTTCAATTCATTCTGTAACAGATCGCGCAGATTAACAGCTCCCTTGGCTTCAATTGTTGCGCGATCGATCACTTTCACTTTATTGGTCGAATTGGTAACCGAACCCGATCCGAGCTGACCGGTAACCACCACTTCGTCAATATCCTTCATATTGGCAGCTAATCGGACATGGTGACTGTTTCCTTTTGAAACGGTGTCAATTTCACTGTGGAAACCATTCGTATTGACTTTTACTATCAGTTGCGGAGAACCGGAATAAAAATTAGTTGGGATCACTAAGATTCCGTGTTCATCCGACTGAACGTATTTTGTGTTTTTTCCGCTGAAATCCTGTAAAACTATCTGCGCAAAGGGAACAGCAGAACCAGCATCATCATTAACAAAAAGAGTATCCTGAGCAGTTACAAAACCACCCAGAATACACCCTATAAGAACCAAAACTGCTTTTTGCATGATCTTCTTACAATTGCCCGATCAATTTTCTCCAGGATTCCAATTCGGGAACTCCCGGTTTGCGTGCTCCGAAAAGCGTACAGATCAATTCTCTTTTCTCATTGAACAATTCCAATGAGGTGACAATCCCATCTTCTGTCGGTTTGCGAACGATCCAGGATTGTGTAATGGCATCTTCTTTTGCGTGTAAATTGAACATCGGATCCAGGACATTGATCCAGGGACCGTGTTCCACGATGTTTTTCACTTCACCGGTATGGATCTGGATCATTCCTGCATTTCCGACAAAAACCATGATGGAAACCTGTTCCTTCGCAGCCAATTCCAATGCTCTTCTCAGTGCTTTATTGTCGATTTTCTTTGCGTATGTTTCGTCCGGGGCAAAGCGCAAGGCTTGTGTTCTCGTCAATTTGTGTTTACGCAACAACCCGAAGAACTCGTGTGTATCTTTCAGGTTAATCCAGCCTTCCCGGAAAGATTTCACATCGATTTCACTATCCGGCAATTCCGGAACTTCCAAAGGCAATAGAGCACCTATACCCAATTCGGAAGATTGATTTTCGTCTTTGTATTTTGCAACCAACGCTTCATAAGCCTCCATATTGCTTTTGGATTCCAGGTAGATCTTATGTGCAGCAACTCCGTCTGTAGTAAAGAACTGTAAACTATAGCGCGGTTTTTCTTCTCCTTCGGTCACAGCAAATGCAAACGCCCAGGAACCTGGGAAAATACGCAGATCGATATCTTTTCCAACGAAAAGCGAAGCATGCGGGGTGGTACTGAAATTCTCATAAATCCCTTTTCGTTCGTGCACCACCTCATCGTTTCTCGACAAAGCCATAACAAAACCAAGTGATTCGATTTCACCCAGGATCGCTACAAACTCCGGACGCAGTCGAATTGCAGTTGTCCCAATCCCCAGAGCGACTAATTCTGCTTCCGAAGCATTCAGACGCTTTGCGTATTCCCTGATTCTCAATTTCGGTTCGCTTTCTTTTAATTGGTTGAAAGCTTCTTTTAAAGACACTGTTGTTTCCATATTTTGTTTTTTTATGTTGCCGATCTGCTTACTCAGATCATTTTATTATTATTCTATTGGTTGCGTTTGTAGGTTGGAGGAATAAGATAGATGCCTGTAAAACACTTCTCCATCCAGGGACTGAATCTGTTCCAGTTGGATCTGGTAAGTTTGGCTCAATAATTCAGGAAGCATCACTTCTTCAGGGGTTCCATCCATAATGACATTTCCTTTTTGCATCAGTAAAACGCGGTCGGCATATTGGTAACACAGATTGATATCATGCATTACAACGATCACGGTTCCCCGTTTGTCGTCTACAAATTTGCGTGCGTATTTCAATAATTCGATCTGGTAGCGCACATCCAGGTTATTCAATGGTTCATCCAGGAACAGATATTTGATGGGTTGAATTTCAATCCTCCCCCTCACTCCCCCTCCAAAGGGGGAAGCCTTATCTTCGCTTTCCAACTGCAATAAAACCCGTCCGAACTGAACACGTTGTTTCTCTCCTCCGGAAAGGAAGTTGAACTCCGTATCCAAAAGCGTTTCCAGGTTCAGTTCTTTGACAATCTTTGCGGTCACTGATCTGTTGAACTGACCATTGGATTCAGGATAACGGTAACGCGCCATTTCCAACACTTCACGAACTGTGAAATTCGAGGCAATCATACTTTCCTGGTGCATGTATGCGCGGTATTTCGACAGGTTATCCAAAGTCCAATCTTTCAGTTCCCTGCCATAATATTCAACCGTTCCTGAACTGGGTTTCAATCCGTTTGAAAGCAATTTCACCAAGGTGCTTTTCCCTGCTCCATTCGGACCGAGAATCACGATAAACTCTTCCCGATCCGTTGCAAAATCAAGCGGTTTCAGGATTTGCTTCCCCTTTACAGTGAACGCTATTTCTTTTGCTTCGATCAAAGGGAGAATTTTCGTTTGTGTTTAAAAATGATTCCGATGAAAACAGGAGTTCCCATCAATGCGGTGATGATCCCAATCGGAATTTCAGTCGGTGGCAGGATTGTCCGTGAGATCATATCCGCGCCGGAAAGCAGGATTGCCCCGAAAAAAGCACTGAATGGCAGTAATAATTTATGATCCGGTCCTGAAATTATCCGGATTATATGCGGAACAACCAAGCCGATAAAGCCAATGACTCCTGCCATTGAAACTGCCGCCCCGACCATACTGGTGGAACAGACAATTACCAGCAACTTAATCGTTTTCACTTTGTATCCCATGTATTGCGCATTGCTTTCTCCCAATGCAAGCACATTCAAACTTTTAGCCCGGAAGAAAATCAGGATCATGGGAACAATGGTGAAAACAGCCAGCAAGAGTACCGAATCGTTATTTGCAGAACCCAAGCTTCCCAATGTCCAAAAGGTCAAATCGCGCAATTCATCATCGGTTGCGAAGAAGGTCAACAAGCCCGTCAAGGCCGCTGTCAACGCATTCAATGCAATTCCTGCTAAGATCAAGGTCAATGAATTGATCTCGCCATTGCTCAAAGACAACCTGTATACAATAAATGCCACGATGGATGCACCAAAGAAGGCGACGATAGATAGGGAAAGTCCTTCGTTGAAAATAATCAACCAGGGAACCAACCCGCTGAACAAGATGAATAAGGATGCAAATAGGGAAGCGCCCGTTGAGATTCCAATCAAGGCGGAATCGACCAGTGGGTTTCTGAAAATCCCCTGTAATGCCGCACCTGATACCGCCAAACCTGCACCAATCAGGCAGGAATAAACCGCTCTTGGAAACCGGATATTGTAAATCACGTGATATTCGATCTCTGTTATCTTCAGATTGCTTTGAATCCCGATCTTCTCAATCAAACTGCCAAAAACATGGGAAACCGGGACATGAACATTCCCTACCGACAGGTTCACGACGAAGCAAACTATCAATAAAACCACTAGTGAAAAGCCTATTATTCCTTGTTTTGACATATAACTTTTTGTTCCAAAAAGTTCAAGGTTCAAAAAGTTGAAAAGTTCAAACATTGAACTCTTTGAACCCTTTGAACTATTTAACTTTCTTGAGCTCTTTATTTAACTCGATCAACGCTTCAGCTACGCGTGGGCCAAATCCACTCAATAACTGGCCGTCCATTTGAATCAGGGCTTTATTTTTTCCTGCGTTTGTTGCCGCAACTCCCGGAACATTAAAAATTCCGTCCGGCCCCAAACTTTGGGCACCTGAAGTGAACATCAGGATCACATCCGGGTTTGCCGCAATGACCGATTCGCTTGTCAAGGGTTTGAAATCAGTAAATCCTTTACCTGCATTTTCTCCTCCTGCCAAAACGATCATTTTCTCCAACGGTGTGTTTTCTCCGGCAACCATCAAGGTTCCCGCGCCTCTTGCGTATACAAACAATACCTTCGGTTTCTCCGCAAGTTTCGCAAGGTTTTGGATATCCGAATCAATCTTAGAAACCAATTCTTTCGATTCGTCTACTTTTCCCAACCAGGCCGCCACTTCTTTTACCAGAGACTTTGAATCCACTACACTATTCGGATGTTTGAAAGTCACCAACTCGATTTTCGCCTGTTTCAATTTTGATCTCAAATCAGGAGAAACCTCATCTTCCAACATCATCACATGGGTTGGATTGAGTGCTAATAAACTTTCAATAGCCAGCTTGCGCACGTGTCCCAAATTTGTCAATTTCTCTGCAGCAGCAGGATAATTACTTGTTACATCCACGCCAATGAGTTCCTTTTGGGAACCCACTGCGTATATAATTTCCGTAACTGATCCGTTCAAGGAAACGATTCGTTTCTCTTCTACTTTTTCTTCCTTTTCCGCGACTGATTTTGCACCTGAATTACAAGCGGTTACCAGGAACGAAAGAGCAAGAAATAAAAATCCGATTTTTTTCATCTTATTTTCAATCAATAAGGTTAATGTTGTACAACCAGGCGTTGTGCAGTAGCCGAAGTTCCGTTAGAAACCCGGACCATGTAAACCCCGTTTGTAAAGTCTGCGGTTGAAATATTCATTGTTTCCAATGCGTTTGATTTTGCAGCACTTTCAAATACCACTTCACCTGTCATATTCAGCACCCTAACTGTCACCGTTGATTTTGAATCAATCATCACCGTTACATTGTTCACAGCCGGGTTAGGGAAAATTCCGGAAATCAATTCCTGGTTTTCAGATACACTCAGACTCGATACTTTTTCTTTTTTGAAAACGGTCTTTCCCAAAGAAGACCCCGAAAAACCGGTCATGATCAATCTCCAGTAGTCTCCGTCGATATCTTTCACGAAGTAAACCAACGAATCTTCGATTGTGTACGACCCAGCATATGTTTTCCAATCGTACCCGATCGTATTGATATCTTCAGAGTAAGTTGCAGATCCGAAAGACATATCCGTTACAGGATTATTCACCGGATGAACTTCCGCCACTTCCACCCCGACATTGTGCAAGATACCCGTTACCATGTTGTATGGATATGGAGCTCCATTGTTTGCAGCATATTGCGTAAATAACAAATCCCAAGTTGTTGAAGCCGGTTCTCTGTCAATCACTGTTCCTCCTATCGGGTAATAAACATAATTTTTTGCAGCATAGGGCGTGAAAGCGATTGTTGTAGTTCCTGTTCCCGAATGATCGGCATTCGAATATTCAATCGTATATTCCGAATTCATGAATGACAAAAAAACCGTAAACAGTTTACAAGAGCCATTCGTGTATTGTACCGCGAAAACACGATTAGCAACGATTCCTGTGTGATTCACGGCATCGTAATTTCCCCAACCATAGTCCGTGCCGCCTGTGCTTGCAGCATTCAAAGCTCCTTCAGTCCAGGTCAATTCTGAATTATAAAGTGCTGCCCAGGTTGAAATTCCGCTTGTATCTGCAGTTGCCAGATCAGTTCCGTCCGTTCCCGGAATTGCATAAACTGTTCCTACCTTATTATTGAAAATAATGGACGCTGCCAATGAATTCGACGGGTTGATAGTTGTTGCAAAACCCAAATCCCAATTATTTGCTGCCTGGGCAGTTCCCTGCTCATCATTTTGCAAGCTATACCAAATGTTGTTTGCATATCCTGCACCCATAGTCACGGAGTCGCTCACCAGCTGTGCGTTTGAAAATCCGGCAAGTGCCAGGAATGATAGAAGTAATCCTTTTTTCATTTTTTATTTATTTGATTTGTATACTGATCCGCTTAAACGAAATTCCTAATTTTTAATTAGTCTAAATAACAAATGCAAAATTAGATGCTAAATGCAGTGGATGCAATCGCCAAAACAAGCGGAAAAAAATACCCTTTACAGGGTAGGTTCATTTCTTGAACACCTGTTTTTCCATTTCCAGCAACAAGAGTTCCGATAAGGACTTTACTTTTAATTTCTTGAAACTGTTCTTTCGATGAGTTTGAACGGTATGTGGGCTTAATCCCAATTCCCTGCTTATTTCAAGGGTCGATTTTCCGTTCAACAGGGATTCTACGATTTCTATTTCCCGCTTTGTCAGATTGAATTCAGAAGGTGAGCTAATTTCCTCACCCTGATTCAGGATCTTGTTCCAAACCGATTGACAGTAATAATTCTGATTGTGCAGGATCTTTTGGAATGCTTCACGGAGTTCATTCAGGGTACAATTCACATCAATGAATCCGGAAACACCGTAAGAAACCAACTTGGAAAGGCCGGAAACATCTCCGCTTATGATTAGGACGACCTTGATACAATCAGTATTTTCAGTCATTTTCAGATTATTCTCGATTTCCTCGTAATTCTCCGCAAAGTTATAGACCACAACCCGCTTTTTTTCATCAATAGCCTGTTCCGTTTCCGGGTTTCCGGCATGCCACTCAACCCTCACCTCTCCAACAATTGTCTGGACCAACTCCTTGAATCCGAGACTGATTAATTGATTGCGACTATCCAGATACAGGTTCATGCTATGTAGAATAATTCTAAATAGCAAAATTGATTCCTTCTCTTGGGTTACACAATACCGTAAAAAGGGTAATTCGGAATTATCAATTACATTTCCTTCTACCTCTGTCTGATGTATCCCTTTTTTCCTTTCTGAATCCGCAGTACCCAGTCATAATAACCGATGAAGTGAGAATCAAAATATCCTTTGTGCTTATATAGTGATTTCGGAAAATAGATACGCTGCTCCTCTGATAATCCTTTTACAGAAGCTTGCGGAGCAACTCCATCTTGCAGGCAAGGCGCGTCCTGACCTATCGCATTCAAATTACTTCCGTATTGCCAAACCTGTTTCCATTCCTTTCGGTTCACGGTTCCTGCTGCTGCATTTTCTGCCGCCAGGATGTAATAACCACCAAAAATTATTTTCCCTCTTAATTGTTCGACTATTCCTTGTGCGTAAGCAAATCCCATGCTATGAGCCACCAGGTACAAGGTATCATTCCGGGAAGAATTCGGCAATTCATTTAACATCTGGTACAGGTTGCGTCCTGCTATCCTCCCGTTATTCAATCGGGTCGTAAATCCCCTTTTATTTGATTTTGTAGCGAGCAAACTATATGTTTTCGCCTGTTTTGAACCGAAAAGCTTAGAACCGACTGTGCTTGTTGTATAACACGTATGGAAAGAGCGATTCTTGCATCTTTTAGGATAAATATTGGAATTTGTGCTGAAATTCAGCAGGCTCCTGTGATTGGAAGTTGAAACGGAATGATGTCCATCGGCATAATAATATTCGGTTGGGTTAATCCGCGTTTTGAATGCATCATCGATCTGTTTCCAGGGATGCCAATAATTGTAACGGTCCTCCGTGAACAACCGGTTGATGGAATTCGGAAATTCCAAGCCCTTGCTTCGGATGTCTTCAAAGTTTTCCTCGAATGTGCTTCCAAGGGAAGTTGGTCGATACCCATTCACAAAAATCAGAATGCGTTTCGGTGGATCCGCCAATCTCAACTTGGATGACAGATCGACTCCCAGGTGATTGTATACCTGATCGCGCAACCATTTTCCTTTAGCTGAGTATACTTTCACCACCACGTAATGACTTTCTGCGAGAATCGGTTCGTCCAGAACAGAAGTTTTCAATGAGTCCGAATTTGCAACCAACCGAAGTTTTAGGGGAACATTCGTTTTGGAAACATTCATCTTGAAATAAAGAACCTTCTTCCGTTCGTAGAGAAAGTAATTCCGACCAATTTTGATAATGAGCTCCGAACCTATTTTCTTTTCTTCCAATTTATCGGGATGGGTATTGTCAAACAACAGATCCAGCACCTTCTTTTCCTTTAACCCGCTGTACGACTTGATAATCCCGTCGGTGACTTCGAACCAAGAATATCCTAAATCAACTGCCTTAATCAGGGCGAAGGAAAGAAAAAATACTCCTGACCATTGAATCAACCTGGAGAAAAACGAAACCAAACGAGGTTTCTTCAATCGTTTTCTCAGAAAAGCACGCAATTTTCGGAAACCATAAATAAACCCTGCAATAGAAGCGACAACACTGAGTAAATGCAGCGCATTAAACGGTTTTGACCTGATCCTGAAAATCGTCTTGTATAAAATATTATCTATTTGCAAGTGGTATGAATAGGTATTCTTTTTCATAGGGCGCATGACAGAAGCCAGGAAACTTTTATTCTTCAGGACTACAGTTCCGTCTTTTCCCTGTTCGAAAAAATAATAGGCAATCAATCCATTATTTGTCACCACTTCTTCATAATCATCAATAATCGAATAAATCCGCGGGTTCTTATTGATCCGTATCCATTCCTCATTATCGATACTCCAACCAATCAGGCCTTTCCGGTCTTCCTCAAAAGCTTCGATGTTTGCAAAACCTTCCAGGTATTCGCTTGAAATGGTATGCGCCAGTTCTCTTGAATCGGATTGCATAACAAATCCCAATGCTTTATTCTTGACCATATATCCCTTAAGCGTCGGATTGACAAATTGGGGAATGATGAAAAAAAGTAGCCCGTTCTTTGTCTTTTCTTTATAGGATTTAATATAAGTATCCCGGACATGGCGCATCTGGTTGGTGTATTTCGACCGATCGGATCCCGGATTTTCAAATGATCCGATGTTTTCAAGTGCATCGTTTTCAAAAAGAGGTTCTATAGTGACATCGAAACGGATGTTCGCAGCCCGGAATCGGTAATCCAATTCCTTTTCGATGCTATCCCTGTCCATTTTGGTCTTCACCAGGGGAACAATCCGGAGATGTTGTGTAACTACCGGTAATACCGAAACATGCAAAATCGAAATGATGCGCCCTTCATATTTCGCTTCGATATCATAATCCTTGTTTGAAACAGGCAAAAAGATCCGTTGTTTTACAGCGTTTATTTTAGAACTCGCAATCTGTTTTGAGTCAATATAAAATTCAATGGAATCAATCGAAGGGATTTTCAAACGATTGATCTTGAAATCCACCACATCGCTTTGGGCCTTTCCTACAGATTTGAAGACTTCAACACTTAAATCTCCCTTCTTATCTTTGTTTATCCGTTCGTAGAAACCATAATGCTGATTCGGATTTTTTACGAATCGTGCGTATTCTATCGGCAAATGTCCAATGGAGTCCTTTATTTCCTGGGAAAATCCGGGCAAAAATCCAAAGATACATCCTATAAAAAGAAGAAAGAACCTGTAAATCATCTGATCAGATTGAAGTCTTCCCTAACCAACGCAATACATTATCATACCAAATCGCATCCGATTCCTTCTGCTCTAGAATTCCTACTTCAACTGCAAAATCAATCACTCTTCCCGGGTAGGAGTTCGCAACCCCTTCCATTTCTCCTAAAGGATACGGATCATCCAATCCGGAAACAATTTGAGAGGAACCAACCCGTATTTTCAACAATTGCAAAGTATATGAATCGTGAACCAAGGTATCAAAAAACAAATTCGGGTGACCCAAACTAGCCCTTGGATCTCTCGCCTCCGTAAACAGATCAGGACGTCCGTCAAATCCTTGCAATCTTCTTCCATAGTTTGCCTGGCCAAGCATGCAGCCGTGTGCAAAACACGTACGGATCTCCGGGTATTTATTGACAAAATCCTTTAAAGCATACATGTGTAATGTATCCGCGGTTTGAGCCATCATCCAAACCAAGTGAAAGCGCCAATACATATCTTTCAGGGCGACCATCTTCTCACCGTCATAGGGGTGAATTTCGATTGCCAGTTTGTATTCATTTGCCAGTTCAAATAAAGGTAAAGTGGAATCATCCACCACAGAAAGCCATTCATTATCCTTATTCAAAAAGTGAGTTGGCAAGCAAAGCAGGTTCATTTTCAGATCTTCCACACAGCGACGAATTTCATTCAGCGCATCCTCCAGGTAAAGCGGCTGGACAACAAAACCACTGGTAAATTTATCCGGTCTGCGTTCCTGAACACTTGCATTGAAATCATTTTGCCAACGAATCGCATCAAAAGTATCTTGCCTGGACCAGCCATTACAATAAACCTGGGATAGATTCAACATCACCCCATGGTCAATGCCATGTCTTTCCATCCATTCAATTTTCTCATCAAAGAAGAAGCTTGGATCGGTAATCGGTCGGGCCCAATCGTCTTGTCGCATGAATTTTTTATCATCATCTATCCAAAACAATTTTTTCTCACGCATGAATTTCGGAATTTCCGAAGGTTCGGGTAAAATATGTCCGTGGCCATTGATCTTTAGTTTCTGCATGCTCGATAAATCTTTACCTCAAATTTAGGAAATAGAAGGTAACTCCACTAATGACGGGAAGAAAAAAGTAAGGGCGCGATTAATCGCGCCCTTACTTTTTATGTTCAATTAAATTATTTACTGATTACAACCTGGTGATATTTGATTCCGAATTCACCCTGAACTTGTAAGGTATAATGTCCGTTTGCATAAGTTGACAGATCGATCGTTTTCACAGATTCGAACTGGTCGATTTCCGTGTCAAAGATCAATTTTCCTTGTGCGTCCACCATTTTCAAATGAGTATATGGAACATCGGATACGATTTCGATTTTACCGATTGATGGATTCGGATAAATCGACATATTCCATTGTGCATTTTCAGCAACTGACAAACACGGATCCACAACGATGGTTGTTTGAGCTGTCCCTGAACATCCGTTCACATCAGAATACGAATAGACAATCGGGAAGCTGCCGGCTCCACTCATTGAAGGATCAAAGTTACCCGATGAAACTCCCGTTCCGGAATAAGTTCCACCTGCCGGTGTTCCACCGCTAAGAGCAAACGCCGGGTTGTAGGTACAAACCTGACCCAAACTACCCATTGCAACTGTTGGATTGACATTTACTGTAATTGTAACCTGATCCGTTAACTGGCAACCATTCACATCTGTTCCTGTTAAAGTATATGTAGTCGTACCCGTCGGAATAAATGGAATTCCATTTTGAACTCCATTATCCCATCCTAAAGTAGGAGAACCGGTTGAGTTTCCAGCTAGAAAAATCGAATTTCCTGAACAAATCGCTTGATCACTTCCTGCATCCACACTAAATGGTGCTGCATCCGTGATTGTAACCGGATTGGAAGTTGAAGTACATCCTGCAGTTGTGACTTGAACCGAATATGTTCCCGCAGCAGTTACGGAAATACTAGAAGCGGTCGATGTAGTTGACCAGGTATTTCCCGAAACATAGGAGGAAGTCAAGTTAATTGAACCACCGGGGCACAAAACTGTCGCACTTGGAGTAATTACCGGAGGTGTTGGTGCTCCAGGATCTGTTAAGCTTCCTGAAAGTGTATTTGAAGCACAACCTGCCCCGCTTGTCAATACAATAGTATAAGATCCGGCACCAAGATTCGGAATCGTTGTAGGCAAAGAAGCTACAGAAGCAGATCCTGAAGTAGTTCCCGACCAAGCTATCGATCCGGAACCGGTTCCACTTATGACAATCGAACCTGTTGCAGAACCACACGCCGTTGGATCAGTAACTGTTCCCAGAGTAATGCTCGGAGTCGGATTCACTGAAACAGATGTCGCTGCACTGGCAGTACTTTGACAACCGGATGCATTGGTTACCTGAACACTATAAGCTCCGGCTGCCGTTGCTGTAATCGTTTGGGTAGTTGCTCCATTCGACCATAAATAGCTTGTTCCAGCTGTTGATGTCAATGTAACCGAACCGCCCGAACAAAATGTAGTTGAACCGCCGGTCGTAATTGTTGGTGCTGTCGGAACCGGATTAACGATAACTGTTGTAGCTCCACTAGCTGCACTCTGACAACTGAAAGCATTTGTTACCTGAACGGTATAAGAACCGGCAGTAGTTGCTGTAATCGTTTGGGTGGTTGCACCGTTCGACCACAAGTAGCTTGTTCCTGCTGTTGAAGTCAATGTGACAGAACCGCCCGAACAGAATGTCGTTGAACCGCCAGTTGTAATCGTTGGTGCTGCAGGAACCGGATTAACGGTAACCGTTGTAGCTCCACTCGCTGCACTTTGACAACTGAAAGCATTTGTTACCTGAACGGTATAAGAACCGGCAGTTGTAGCCGTAATTGTTTGAGTTGTCGCACCATTCGACCACAAGTAACTTGTTCCCGCTGTTGAAGTCAATGTCACAGAACCGCCTGAACAGAATGTCGTCGAACCTCCTGTTGTAATTGTCGGTGCTGACGGAACCGGATTTACAGTTACTGTAATCGCATTACTGTTCGGACTCTGGCAACCTACAGCACTCACCACTTTAACTGTATAAGTTCCGGCTGTTGTTGCTGTAATTGATTGAGTGGTTGCTCCGGTCGACCATAAGTAGTTTGCTCCGGCTGTTGAAGTCAATGTCACGGAACCACCCGTACAGAATGTAGTTGGGCCGCCAGCAGTTAATGTTGGCGTACTTGGTGCCGGATTGACTGTAACCGTTGTAGCTCCGCTCGCTGCACTCTGACAACCTGCTGCATTGGTTACCTGAACTGTATAGGAACCGGCTGTTGTTGCTGTAATCGTTTGGGTAGTTGCACCATTCGACCACAAGTAACTTGATCCCGTCGTTGATGTTAATGTTACGGAACCTCCGGCACAGAATGTCGTCGAACCTCCTGTCGTAATCGTCGGTGCACTTGGTGGCGTTCCGACAGTAACTGAAATGGAGTTGCTATTAGGGCTTTGACAACCCACCGCACTCACAACTTTACAGGTATATGTTCCAGCTGAGGAAACAGTGATCGATTGAGTAGTTGCTCCTGTCGACCATAAATAGTTTGCTCCCGCCGTTGATGTTAAAGTCACGGAACCTCCTGAACAAAGTGCTGTTGATCCACCGGCTGTAATTGTCGGAGCGCTTGGTAACGGATTAACAGTAACCGTTGTAGCTCCGCTCGCAGTACTTTGACAACCTGCCGGATTTGTAATCTGAACCGTATATGATCCGGCTGTTGTTGCGGTAATTGACTGGGTAGTTGCTCCAGTGGACCATAAATAAGTGTTTCCAGCACTAGAAGTAAGCGTTACCGAACTACCTGCACAGAAAGTTGTCGATCCTCCCGTTGTGATGGTCGGCGCACTCGGCGCTGCATTCACAGTTACTGCAATGGCATTGCTGTTCGAACTTTGACAACTTGCCGCATTGGTTACCTGAACAGTATATGTTCCGGCTGTTGTTGCAGTAATTGACTGGGTAGTTGCTCCAGTTGACCACAAATAGCTCGTTCCGGTTGTTGAAGTCAATGTAACTGAGCCTCCGGCACAAATTGCAGTTGATCCACCGGCAGTAATTGTCGGTGTAGCAGGAAGTGCATTAACCGTCACATAATTTGTCATGGTCGTTGTATTTGATCCCGAACCATTTGTTGCAGTCAATACCACGTTGTATGTTCCGGCGGTTGCATAAGTAACTGTCGGATTTGCAGCTGTGGAAGTGCTTGGAGTTCCTCCGGGGAATGTCCAAGAATAAGAGGTTGGAGAACCTGTAGAAGTATTCGTATATGCTATACTTTGTCCTGCACAAACAGAAGCTGAAACAGTTGTAAAGCTTGGGGTTGGAGGAGTTGAAGAAATCACCCCCGTCACATTGATATTATCAACGTATAGATTATTTCCGTAACCGGATAAATTTTTGAACGCTATAATCACATTTGCCTGACCAACATAAGGAGTCAGGTTTACTGTTTCCGTTCTCCATTGAGCAGAAGTCGGTGTAAACGCTGAAGTAGTTGCTGCTACAGTTGCAAGAGTCGTATTTGATTTGGAATAAACACTGGTAAAAGTAGAACCGCAATTGGTAGAAACCAATACTTCAAGGCCATCAAAGTTAACCGCATCATATGGCGCATAAGCTACATCGAAAGTCATTTGGGCGGAGGAAAGACCTGTAAATATTACCGGTTTTAACCTTACGACATCATCATCCGAATCGTTGTATGCAAAGTTGTTAAACCACATGGCATTTCCAGCAGTCGGAGCAAGTCCGGCAGCTGTTGTTCTGGCCCAGGACGTTGGTGAAGCATTATTATTGATCAACGACCAACTTGTCGGAACAAATGTTGTTGTGGTAAACCCTTCACTCAAAGGCAAAGCCGTTGCCGTCGAACTAACAACCGTGATATACGCGTTTTTTGTTTCCGTATCCGAACCGTTTGCATTGGTTGCAACCAGTGTAACCGCATAAGTTCCTGCTGTACTGTATGTTACAGTAGGATTTGTTGCTGTAGAAGTTCCAGGCGTTCCTCCAGGGAATGTCCAAGCGTATGAATTCGCTAAAGTTGATAAATTAGTGAACGTTACTGTTCCACCCTGACAAACGGTTGTTGAAGAAGCTGAGAAATCCGCAACCGGCGGGCTTACCATTCCCAATCCGTTCAATACAAAATTGTAAGTTCCTTCATCACAATCATTGGTGGCAAACTGCACATTACCTGTGAAGCTTCCCGCCGAAGCCGGAGAAAATACCACTGTGAAAGTTGTTGTTGAACCTGGCGTAACCGTTGTTGTTCCGAAACCTGTGCCTAAAGCAAAACCTGTTCCGGTAACTGTAATCGGATTCGTTAATGTTAAATTGGTTGTTCCCGTATTTGTAACTGTAAATGTAGCAGTAGTTGAACCTCCAACCTGCGTATTCGCATACGTATAATAACCACCATCCAATACATCAACACTTGCGGAAGTCAAATTGATCTCTCCGGGAGTTGTCCCTTCAAATTTCACATTATCAATGAAGATGTTGTTTCCGTTTGCTGAAACCCCACGGAATCGGAATCGGAGATTCTTGGAGGTTGCAGCCACATAAGACATCAAACTGATTGTCTCCGTTCTCCAATCCGTTGCAACTGTAGGAAAATATTCAGTTGCCAATACGGTAGAATTCTGGTATAAGAATGGGGAAACATTTCCTGTTTTATTATATACGTTTGTCCAGGTAGCTCCACAATCCGTAGAAATCTGGACAATCAGCTGATCATTGGAAGTAGAAGTCTTTTTTCTATAAGCCACATCAAATTTCAAAGTAGCCGCAGTTGCATTACAAGGCAATAGGAAAACAGGTGTATACAGGTCTTCATTTGTCGTCGAAGGATCGCCAAAACAAGGAACCTGGGCAATGTTATTGGTGAAAGTTCCTGTTGAAGAGATTCCGGAAGCAGGTGACCATCTGAAACAATCCCCATTCGTATTGTCAACTCTCCATTTTACGTCCGGAGGAAAAGATTGTCCTTCAAAATCTTGTGTATAGTTTGGCATAATTCCATTCGAAACAACAAAATCAATTCCGGAAGTATCGTAAACAGTATATGGATCTGCAACTCCATTCGGGAGTGTCGAATAAGCTACGAATGTGTGCGTTCCAAGCGTTGCCGTAAATGCCGGCAAACTGACTGTTGCAGTTGAATTCGGAGTTAAATTTCCTGTCCAGCTGAATGTTACGGCAGTTCCATTGTCAATTTTATAAGAAACCGTTGCAGAAGTCAGGTTATTGGAACCCCTGTTTTTCAATTGAACACTTGGCGTTATGGCACCGACACAATTGTCACCAATAGGTGCAAATACATCTGTTACTGAAGCATCACTTGGATTTGGAGGAGTACATGCATCCGAATTTATCAGGGAAAGCCTATAGGTAGATCCTTCCAATACGGCACGCATCCGTTGTTTTTGGTCGTTAGTGAACACATTCATACAGGCGTCATCCGTATAATCCATGTAATTCTCTACCATGTCATTTCCGGGATCGGGAGCATTAGTACAACTGTTAATAGTTGGACAACCGAAATTTGCGGCTGCAGCTAAGGGAGTATCGTTGCAGTAATCGTCTACCGAACAACCACCATCACCCCAAATGTGGCGTAATCCTAACCAGTGACCGATTTCATGTGTTGCAGTACGCCCTTCATTGTAAGGACCTGCAAAACCAGTTACAGAACTTTTACCGATGGAACTATATAAGAACACCACACCATCTGTTGCTGCCACCGGAGTACCACATCCCATTCCTCCTAACGGAGATTGCGGGAACTGCGCATAGCCAAGGATTCCTCCACTAATGTCACACAACCAGATATTCATGTATTTATCCGGAGCCCAACCTCTTGTGGCCGTCGGAACACCACCGTTATAGGTGTATGGTTTAACCGTTGCATCTATATAAGTAGTACTGAAAGGAGGTGCTGTGAATCCTGCAGTCGTGCGATTGATTCGGTTCACTCCGTCTTCTCCCACGGGAAAAGCGGATCCGTCAGGTCGTCTTTTAGCCAAGCAGAATTCGATCTGTGTATCAGCACCAACCGGATTCGTATTCCAACCATTCGAACCGAACATTCTCCTGAAATCCTCGTTGAGTACATCAATCTGAGATTGGATAGCTGCATAGCTGACATTACTTGCCGTACCGATAGCTTCTCCATTATGGATGACGTGAACAACAACAGGAATCTGGTAGACACCACCGATAATTTTTCCAGCAGCCATATTTGCCGAAATTTCAGATTGGATCCATTGTTCAAATTGTTGGGATGATTCTAATTCAGGATGGTTGGCATGCAAGATTGCATCATTTTCATCTGTGTAGCAGCGAACAACGCCATTTGTTTGACCCAATACTCCATTGTAGAGTAGCGAGAAAAACAGACATGCGAAGAGGGCACGTAGTTTTACTCCGTTAGTTTTCATAAAAGCAGTTTTTCATTTTTTGAACGGAGCACTCCAATCCTTAACTTGGAAATAATTGATTTAGAGTACTCAATTCTAGTTTTAGCGAACCAATGTTACTAAAAAAAAATGAATGTCAAAATTAATAAGTTTATATTTTAACATAAACTTATTAACAGCGTTGAAATTCACTCAAACATATCGCCAAGCATATTCTCTCCTCCCTTTCCAACAAAAGGCACATACCTCTTTTCCCCTTGAATGGCAGAAATCAGGCATAGCAGCCAGCAAACGAAAATTGCCAATGAAAGGATATTAATGAAGATGATCCCTAAAAAGGGAATGAAAAAGAATATGGTATCCAAAATACTTACAACAGCACCGATCAACATGAGGATGAGCATCTGTCTCAAATGGAAAGCGGTGAACTTACGTTCCTCACCCGAAGAAGACGAAACCTTCATAAGGGCAATTATCCAGCCAATCAAAGTGCAATAACTTATTATTGCGTAGGTCTTATTGAATTCTGACTTCATATTACTATAGAGTAATATAAATTTACGTCTTATAATTATAAACTTAGTTCATAATTTAGCAAATAGTCAATTTAAATGATTTACTTCCCTTTATTCGCCAAAAATAGACGAGACAAACTCTTCCTTGTGGAAAACCTGAAGATCTTCAACACCTTCTCCAACCCCGATAAATCTGACAGGGATACTCATTTGATCGGAAATACCTATTACCACTCCGCCTTTTGCCGTACCATCCAGTTTAGTTATGATTAATCCTGTCAATGAGGTTGCCAAAGCAAATTGTTTCGCCTGTTCGTATGCATTCTGACCGGTTGAACCATCCAGAACCAATAAGATCTCGTGCGGAGCATCCGGAATGACTTTTTCCATTACCCGTTTGATCTTGGAAAGTTCATTCATCAGGTTCACTTTATTATGCAACCTTCCGGCGGTATCGATAATTACAACATCAGCCCCCTGAGCTTTAGCAGAACTTAATGCATCAAATGCAACAGAAGCCGGATCGGCCCCCATACCTTGTTGAACGATTGGGACACCAACCCGCTCAGACCAGATGATCAATTGATCCACCGCAGCTGCTCGGAATGTGTCAGCAGCTCCAAGAACCACTTTCTTACCGGCTTTTTTGAATTGATTCGCTAATTTCCCGATGGAAGTGGTCTTACCCACCCCATTCACTCCGACAACCATGATCACATGCGGATTCCCGTTGTGTGCAGGAATATTGTATTCGCTCGGACCATTGCTATCATTTTCCGATAATAAGGCTGCTATCTCTTCCTTGAGAACCTTATTCAGTTCATCTGTCCCAACATACTTATCCCTGGAAACGCGTTCATTGATCCGGTCAATGATTTTCAAGGTGGTATTCACACCGACATCCGAACTGATCAAAATCTCTTCCAATTCATCCAAAACCTCATCATCAACGCGCGATTTACCAACGAGTGAGCGGGTTAATTTGCCAAAAAAACTTTCTTTCGTTTTTTCGAGTCCTTTATCAAGTGTTTCTTTGTTTTCTTTCGAAAACCAACCAAATAATGCCATAGTTCAAAAATAACAAAAAAACCCCTCTGCAGTAGCAGAGAGGTTTTAAATCAATATCGAGTTTACAACTTAAGGAATGAGGTTTATTTATTAAACCAGTCTTTCACTTTGTCGTTGTGTACAATCTCTTCTTTAAATGTGAAAGAACCAGATTTTTCAGACTTGATCATCTTGATTACTTTCGTGTGCTCTTTTCCTCCACCTTTTTGTAGGGATGCTACTACTTTCTTAGCCATGACTTATTTTTTTATGTTTTTAATCTGAAGTTATCCCTGCATTGGCAGACTTCAAATCGAAAACTACGTTTTCTCTTACTTAATTTCCTTATGAAGGGTATAACGCTTCAAGACCGGATTGAATTTTTTAATCTCCAAACGATCAGGCGTGTTTTTACGATTCTTCATCGTGATATAACGAGAAGTTCCCGCCATTCCAGACTCTTTGTGCTCAGTACACTCTAAAATAACCTGGATTCTATTTCCTTTTGCTTTCTTAGCCATTTTCTTAATTCTTTATGATTGGAACCACTTTCGTGACCGAATCAGGATTTACTTTAAAAAACCTTTTTCACGTGCTTCTTTCATACACGCAGAAATCCCTTTCTTATTAATCGTTCTCAAAGCAGACGCAGAAATCTTCAATGTAACATACATATCGTCTTCTGGTACGTAGAACTTCTTAGTTAACAAGTTCGGGTAAAACTTGCGTTTTGTTTTGCGATTTGAGTGAGAAACATTGTTTCCAACCATTACCGACTTTCCTGTGATTTGACAAACTCGTGACATTGTATTTTATTTTTCCTTATTCTAAAAGCGGGTGCAAAGAAAAGCAAATTCCCACAATTAAGCAACATTAATCTTGCTTTTTTTCAATATTTATTCCCAAGATCTCGCAACGCAAAAGATTTAAAGCTGTTAGCACCGTCATTTGCACTGTTCTTTGTCTATCTGTTCCAAATAAAAATTTGCGGGAAATTTTTCCTTTCGGGCCATCAATTGCAATCCAAACCGTTCCTACCGGTTTCTCATCACTTCCCCCCAAAGGGCCTGCAACTCCGGAAACTGAAATACACCAATCAACACCCAAAGTCTTCTTTCCTCCGGCAGCCATTTCAAGTACAACCTCTTCCGATACCGCTCCAAAATCCTCCAAAGTCCTGGAACTGACATCCGCCAATTTCATTTTCAGGTCATTGCTATAAGTAATCAATCCGCCAAGCACATAATTGGAAGCCCCCGAAATACTTGTCAGGCTCGCCATGATACTTCCCCCCGTACAGCTTTCAACCGTTCCGACAGTTCCTCCTTTTCCCTGTAATAATTTACCTACTACTTCCGGTAATGATTCTTCCTCTTCTCCATAAAGGTAAACCGGGATCATGCTTTTTAATTCTTCACCATAAAATGCAACACGCGATTGATTCCCGGAACTGGAACTCACCCTCAACTTAACCATTCCGGGAGACGGCAAATAAGCCAAATCCAATCCTTCTTCCCGTAATCGGTTTTCCCAATCACTTAATCGGTCTGCTAAAAATGATTCCCCTATCCCTTGTGTCAGATAAGTCTTCTGAATCAATTTCTTTACAGGAAACCGTTCCACCAATCGAGGAATGACATGTGTCTCTACCAGGTATTTCATTTCGTAGGGAACTCCGGGCATTGAGACAAAGATAACACCCTCCTTCTCAAACCACATTCCGGGAGCTGTTCCCTGCTCATTGAACAGCACTTCACATACTTCCGGAACCATAGCCTGCAGCTTGTTTACTTCCAGCATCGGACGGTTCCTTTTAATGAAGAACGATTCCACATGATTCAGTACCTGTTCATCCAAAACCAACTTGGTATTGAAATAAGAACATAGAACCTGTTTCGTGATATCGTCCTTTGTAGGCCCCAAGCCTCCGGTGATCAGAACCACCCGACTTCTTTGGTAAGCGTCTTCCAAAGCAGTTGTAATTGCCTCCCTGGTATCCGATATCGTTACCACATGAGAAACCTTGATTCCATTGCTCGCCAACTGAGCACCCATCCACGAAGCGTTTGTATTAATTGTCTGTCCAATTAAGAGTTCGTCTCCGATAGAAATTATTTCAACATTAATCATGGTACTGTTTTTGAGCTACGGACAAAATTATTCTTAAGTTTGAACATAAAAAATAATCCTATGAGAAAATTCACTACAATATTGGCTTTAAGTAGTTTTATTGTCGTTTTATCCGGCTGCGACACGATAAAAGAAGCTGCAAGCACTATCAATAACAGTGGAACGAGTACAACTCCGTCCTTAACGAATTCGGAAGTGATTTCGGGTTTGAAAGAAGCATTGACAGTTGGCATTCAAAACTCAGTGAATTTAACCTCCGTAACAGATGGTTTCTTGAAAAACGATGCAATCCGGCTACCTTTTCCTCCTGACGCCTTAAAAGTACGTGAAAAAGCCATGGATTGGGGACTGGGATCACAAGTTGAAAAATTTGAGACTACCTTGAACAGAGCTGCCGAAGAAGCAACCAAAGAAGCTTTGCCGATTTTTAAGGATGCAATCCTGAATATGAGTATTTCAGATGGATTCAGTATTCTCAATGGCGGAGACGGGGCAGCAACCCGCTTCTTAAAGGACAACACTACTTCCAAATTGGTTACGGCCTTCTCACCAAAAGTGAAAGAGGCAATTTCGAAAGTAAAACTGACGGAATACTGGAATCCGATTATCACCAAGTACAATAATGCTATGAGCTTGACCGGAGGAGCAAAAATCAATCCGGACCTGAATCAATATGTTACTGAAAGAGCCATTACCGGTTTATTCCAGATGGTTGAAAAAGAAGAAAATAAAATCCGCAAGGATCCTGCCGCTCGTGTAACAGACCTGCTTACGAAGGTGTTTGGCAGTATCAAATAATTGAAAATTGAAAAATGGAGAATTGAAAAGAAGAAAATAAACTTTAAACTAGTTAACTTCTCAATTCTTCATTAACTTTTACATTTTAAAATTTTCAATTATCCATTAATATGAAGTATCCTGCATCCGAACTGGTATTAGATTCAAAAGGGAATGTCTATCATTTAGGCATCTCTCCCGATAATCTGGCACACACTGTTTTATTAGTCGGGGATCAGGATCGCGTTTCTGCCATATCAGCTTTTTTTGACGAGATTACTCATCAATCAAAGCACCGCGAATTTGTTTGTCATACGGGCACCTATCGCGGAAAACCCATTACAGCTTTATCTACAGGTATCGGAACGGATAATATCGATATTGTGATCAATGAATTGGATGCGTTGGTAAACATCGATTTGGAGAATCGGGAAAACAAGGCCGATATGACTTCCCTGAACTTGATTCGCATCGGAACCTGTGGGATTCTTCAAGCTGATATTGACGTTCACAGTTACATCCTTTCGAGTCATGCAATCGGAATTGACAATGTGGCTCATTTCTACCCCATTGAATTCAATCCGGAGGAAAAATCCATTGCAGGTTCTTTGGATTCATTTGTCGGATTTCCAACTGAAATAAGTCCTTATTGCTCTGCCAGTTCGGATTCACTGCTGAAAAAACTGGATGGAGAAAACGTCCATAAAGGTATTACAGTGACAAGCTCCGGTTTCTATGCACCCCAGGGAAGATCTCTTCGGTTAGGAACAAAGACACCTGAAATCAACGAAAAACTGGAACAATTCTCTTTTGGAGAAACCCGCGTTGTCAATTTTGAAATGGAAAGTTCCGCACTCTTTGCCTTAGGAAAAGCAATGGGACACGAGTGTATTACTATTTGTTTGGGAATTGCAAACAGACCGCGAATGGAATTCAGCAAGGGTTACGAAAAAGAAATGAGTGCGCTGATTGAATATGTACTAGACCGAATCTAAACTACTTCATCGGAAATTTCTTTTGATATTCTTCCGGGCTTAAATCAAGTCCGGTATCTTCATCCATCAAAGCAACTTTAAACGAATCCTCACGCACTTTTATGTTCATCTTGACGATACTGGAATTCCCAACATGTAGAATTACCTGGAACCAATAAAAACCGTTCTTTCCGTTGAGCCTTTCCTTACTTAGTTTCAAAGAGATTGTTTGGTTTTTAGCTTCCGCATTTGCCTTATAATCTTTAACGATTTGCAAGTTCTGAACCAATTCATAGGCTTTATACTCCGGTGTTTTTTCGGCCACATCCACGTTCACTTTCTCTTCCTTAGCACCGCACGAACTAATACTTCCAGCTAAAAACAAACCAATCGCAATTCCTATCAGACTCTTCATCTTTTCATTATTTGATTACAAAATAGGGAATTTTCCGAATATTCGTATAAATAGTAAGGGCGCAATTAATCGCGCCCCTACCATTTTTTTCTAAAAAACTGTCTATTGTTTTACCAATGAATATACTTTGGAGCCATTCTTAATTAAATAAACTCCGGATCTTAATGAAGAAATATCCAATACCAACGTTCCATCACCTTGTTTGTAGGATGTCACATTCATTCGAATATCCTGTCCCATTGCGTTCAATAATTTGAAAGTACTCAAGGAAACCAAATCTCCTTTCACCGTAACCAAATCAGTTGCCGGATTCGGGAATAATACCAAATCACCCACTCCGGCAATATCTATATAAACAGATTCCATTTCATGAATTCGTTCCTGACCGTTGTAATCCGTTTGTTTCAATCGGTAGTATGAAACTCCACTCAAAGGCAGATTATCCATTGCAAAATAATCTTTTGGGATTTCAGAATTACCTGCCCCTCCAACAATCGCAATCATTTCCCAGCCATCAACTCCACTCAAGGATCTTTCAACAGTGAAATAATCGTTGTTTTGCTCCGAACTTGTCTCCCAGTTCAATCTTACCGAGTTATTATCCAAAGCAGCTGCTTCGAAACTTACCAGTCCAATCGGTAGTGAAGTACCGCAGTTCACTGTAATACATTGAGGCTGTGTATATGTACATCCGAAATTATCAGTTACACTATATGTAAAACATGGTGCTCCCTGGTTGGTTGGGGTTACATTGGCCGTTGTTGTTCCGGTACTCGAAAGCGTTGTAGCAGGAACCCATCCTTGAGAAACAATTGTTGGTGTATAAGAAGGAACCGAAACAATACCTCCACTGAAATTAATATCCCAATCAAAAATATATCCATTATCGGAGCCTAAATTATCCGTCACGTTAATTGTCCAGCTTCCATTTAGCGGACACCCTACCAATCCTGAAAAACTCGCCGCAGGCAAATAAGTTCCCGCCGGCACATAGCTATCCGTATAAGTACCAGGTCCATTTCCACTAGGGAAAGTTCCTCCTGTTAAGATTCCGTTAACCAGGGTGGTAGCTCCGGACATTGAAAAACAATAGGTAGCTCCTGTACCAGGCGTAATAGTTGTCGAACTTCCGTCTACTGTACTTGTTGCCCAAGGAGTCCCTAAATTAGCAGAACCACCTCCGGAGCCATAACTTTGCAAACTGACACTTTGCCCATTCGGACATTGTATTTGCAACGATAAGTCTCCCAGGTAGGAATGCTCCATATTCAAACAAATATTGGTTATATCAGTTGCTGCAGTAACTGTCGCAGAAGGATTATAACAATTGGTGGTTATGGAAGTCGAATAAGAAACCCCTGATCCATCCGGCAAAAAGGTTGTCCCGGAAACCGGTGGAGTACAATTCACCGTATAAGGTGTCATGGTAACATTTGCACTAAGTGCCGATGTTGTATTTGTACATAACGTTGAAGGTGTTGCTGAGGTTGTAATAGTAGGTGTAGTTGAAACTTGGATAATTTGATTATTGTAATTCGTATTGGTACAGCCACTAGGATCAGTTGCCACCAAATTCAAATAATAACTTCCCACGGCCGGATACGTATACGTCGTCGAAGATCCGGCAGCAGTTGCCCCATTTCCAAAATTCCACGAATAGGTTGCTCCGGTACTACTGGAAGAGAAGGTACCCGATCCGCTAGCCGTAATACTTTGTCCCTGGCATATGCGAATGATTCCACCCGCACCTGGTGCAGGAGTTATCGATGAAATATTAGTCGTGATTGTCTGACACGGCACCACACAAGAAAGAGCAGCCACCCATCCCGGATAAACAACCGAACCATCAGAGGTAAATCTAAAGGTCAAACACCCACTTGCATTACTTGCTGTTGCCTGTACAGTACCCGGGCTACTTGTCCCTGAATAAGTTCCCAACAAAGGAGCCGCAACAGAATTCCCGTCAAAAATCTGTAAAATATCCAAACTTCCCTCTGTTTGGAAAGCACTGAATATCAATTTTAATTTAGCTCCAGCTGTAGATGGACAAATAGTAAATACGCGTGTATCTGAATTGGAATAATCGGATAATCCGCCACCATCGTAAAACGTTCCGCTGCATGCAGAAGTACTTCCTGACGAAGGCATAAAGATCGAACCAGCCGGTGGTGGGGCCGGAGAAGTGACACAAATAGTAAAAGTAGGTGTTGCCGGCGTAGTAGAAGCACTCCAGGTATATACCCGAACGTAGTAATTCATACCTACTGTCAAACCGTTCACGGTATAATCTGTCTCTGCATCCTGGCATCCCAATGAAGCCCCGATACATGATCCGGGAGCAGCTCCGGTGCTCGCAAAAATTTCCACACCTGAATCCCAGGTAGTTGAACGTGTAATTATGGCTGTTGTATTAGTCGCGGTAAATGAATACCAAACGTCGTCATCCGGTGTTCCGGTACAAGAGGTAATTCCCGAATTAGTTGCACCAGCAACAGTTCCTGAGGTAGTAGAACAACTAGCTGACTGTGTCAAAACGGTTGCCGTGGCACAGTTGTCGTTTGCTGGGGCTGGGGCTACCGAAGTAACACAGATATTTCCGGACAAATCTGCATTTGTATTTCCACTGGTTCGCATGATCTGAATATAATAGGTAGTTCCCAAAACAGAATTAAAGGTCATTGATCCCGACCCGCCTGAGGCAACATTCATACAACTCATTTGGGTTGTTGCCGGACAATTGCTCCAAACAGCAACTGCAGAAGCTCGATCTGTTCCTGAAACAGTTACCTGGATTGTTCCTCCTGTTCCGGTAATAGTATACCAAACATCTGCTGATTGCGTGCCCGTTAAGCAGCCCGGAACTGAAGTTACTCCTGTTTCAGGTTGCCCATTTTCAGTATTTGAAAAAGAGCTTGTTGTACAAGAAGTATTTACCGCTAAGGCAGGCGCACCTGAACAATTATCACTTTGCGACCATGTTCCGAAGTTAAAAAATGAAACAAATAAGGTCATTAATACAAATCCTTTCAATAAGAATTTGTATCCATTCATAGAATTCTTTCTCATGGCTTAATTTCTTGTATTTGGATGGAGAACCATGATATAAGAAGTATTGTCAATACGAAACACCTGGGTTCGGTTCGAAAAAAAATCGAGATTGTATACTAGTGGATTGAATGTATTCACATCAAAATTCGCAAAATTTGCTCCCTGAATCGTAGGATTGACTTTTGTCATTAATGGAAAAGAAGACAAGAGAGGATACTTTTCGCTTTCTGCCTGCTCTGCAACCCGATATTCAATACGATCAGTCATCACTTTGCCAAAAGCAACTACAAGTGTAGGATTGTTCAGGACAAAATCATTTCCATGCACATAAGCAACACGATTTGAGATTTCTTCTGGTGGCAGTTGTTGGGTAGTTGTTTGTCCGCAGGACATAAAAGTCAACTGCAGGACAAGTAGGGTGAGAGCCCCTTTACGCAATGAGTTCATAAGTTTTTAGTTCTATAACGAGCTAAATGTAAAGCAAATAAATTGTAAAGAAACTATCACGAAAACGTTAAAAATTAAATAACATTTCGTCTTTTTTTTAACATTTAAAAATTATCAATAAAAAGAATAAAACAATCAATAGAAGTGTATTTATAAAAAAATACAACAATATTGTACTAAAAATTAACAGTTAAAATTATCGAAAATTTAACGTTTAAAGTTATTAACAGTGAAAACCAATTAGCAAAACAATTTTCCGGATTTTATTGCTTTATCAATGAATATACTTTAGAACCGTTTTTAACCATGTAGACACCAGATCTTAACGAAGAAATATCCAACACCAACGTTCCATCACCTTGTTTGTAGGATGTTACACTCATTCGGATATCCTGTCCCATTGCATTCAATAATTTGAAAGTACTCAAGGAAACCAAATCTCCTTTCACCGTAACCAAATCAGTTGCCGGATTCGGGAACAATACCAAATCGCCCACTCCTGCAATATCAATGTAAACAGACTCCATATCATGAATACGCTCCTGACCGTTGTAATCTGTTTGTTTCAATCGATAGTAAGAAACACCGCTTAGTGGTAGATTGTCCATCATCGAATAGTACTTTGGTGTTTCAGAATTACCGGCCCCACTAACAATCCCTATCGCTTCCCAACCATCAACTCCACTCAAAGATCTTTCAACGGTGAAATAATCGTTGTTTTGCTCCGAACTTGTTTCCCAGTTCAATCTTACCGAGTTATTATCCAAAGCAGTTGCTTCGAAACTTACCAGGCCAATCGGTAGTGAAGTACCGCAGTTCACAGTGATACATTGCGGTTGCGTATAAGTACATCCGAAATTATCGGTTACACTATATGTAAAACATGGTGTTCCCTGGTTGGTCGGAGTTACGTTTGCATTTGTCGCATTCACATTCGAAAGTGTCGGTGCAGCAACCCAACCTTGTGAGACGATTGTCGGTGTGAAGGAAGCAGCAGAAAACAATGCTGAATTGAAAGTGATATCCCAGTTAAAGATATAACCGTTATCCGAAGAAAGGTTATCCGTTACAGTAATCGTCCAGCTCCCATTCAAAGGACACCCCACCAAACCCGCAAAACTCTGCATTGGTGTATAGGTTCCTGCCGGAATATAACTATCCGTATAGGTTGCCGGACCATTTCCATTGGGGAATGTACCTCCGGAAACTGGAGAAGATGCCCATGCCGTACCACCTGTCATTGAGAAACAATAACTTGCCCCTGTACCCGGAGTTGTATTCCCCGAGTTCAAATCCACCGTACCCGTTGCCCATGGAATTCCCAAATTGGCAGATCCAGTACCCGATGAATAAGTGATGATACTGGTACTTTGTCCATTCGGACATGCGATGGACATGGATAAATCGCCGGAATAGGAATGCTCCATATCCAAACAGATACTCGTAATATCGGTAGCTGATGTCACAGTTGCGCTCGGGCTGTAACAATTTGTTGTAATGGAAGTCGAATAAGAAACCCCGGATCCATCGGGTAAGAAGGTCGTTCCTGAAACCGGAGGCGTACAATTCACATTGAATGGTGTCATCGTGACCGTAGCTGCCAATGCCGAAGTCTGGTTCGTACAAAGTGTGGATGGTGTTGCAGAGGTTGTAATTGTCGGAGTAGTTGAAACTTCTATATTCCGGTTAATGGAATTGGAATTAGTACATCCGGAAGGATCCGTGACAATCAGATTGGCCAGGTAACTTCCAACGGCCGGATAGGTGTAATTGACGTTTGCACCGTTAACGATCACACCATTCCCCATATTCCACGCGTAAGTTGCACCGGCACCTGAAGTTCCGAAAGTCCCGCTTCCGACCAGGTTTACGCTCTGCCCCTGACAGAGACGGATAATTCCATCCGGCTCCGGGGCTTCATTCGAACTTACCCAATTCGATGTGATTGTCTGGCAGGAAAGGATACATGAAATATTTGCCGACCATCCGGATGCGACAACTGATCCGTCAGAAGTGAATCGGAAAGTAAGACAACCTGTAGGGTTTGTCAAGGAAGCTTGCACCAATCCCGGACTTGTACCTCCTGAATAAGTTCCTAAAAGTGGCGCACCGGTCGAATTCCCGTCGTAGATATACAAAAAGTCCAAGCCCGACTCGGTAGCGAAGGATGTAAAGATCGCTTGCAGCCTTGCTCCTGCAGTAGATGGGCAAATGGTGTACGTAAAATTTGCACCATTACCGTAATTCCCTGCTCCTCCCGGATCCAGGAAAACAGCTCCACAGGTACTCGTACTTCCGGTTGTCATTGTAATGGATGGAGCCGGTACTGAAGATGTTATACAAATCGTACCATTCATATCATTGTTATTATTGTTATTTGTCCGGATAATACGTACATAATAAGTATTCCCAATAACAGTTGTAACTGTAAGTGACTCCGTACCCGTAGTTGCAACAGCATCTGCACAACCCGATAGACTTGCCGCTGCACAACTTGAATAAACTGCCAACGCCATGGTTCTGTCCGTATTGGTACAATTGACATAGGAAGTTGTTGAAGTTGCAACAAAAGAAAACCAGCCATCGCGGAAATTCCCACCCGCACAAGCAGGATACGCAATTGCGGAGTTGGTGAAAGTATTTGCTACTGTCCAAACAGTATTTACACAAGATGTTCCTACGGTTAATGCCGGTGCAGTTGCGCATTCATCGGTTTGGGACCATGAAAAGGAATTATTCAAAGTCAATAATAATCCAATGAAGGATATTTTTTGAAGGATTGAGTTATAATTTTTCATGATCAGTTTCTTGTAATTGGATTAACAGTCATCAAATAATTCGTGTTATCAATGCGAATTACCTGAACTCTATCAAGGAAAAATCCAAAATTGTAAACCAATGGATTAAATGATTGTAAGTCAAAATCCTCGAATTCCATTTCCTGGAGAGCCGGATTCAGCTTATTCATTAAGGGGAATGAAGATAAAGCAGGAAATTTCTCATCCGCGCTCGGAGGAGTCTGCATAAATGTGATACGCTCATTCAGGAGTTCTCCCAATGAAACAATCAATGATGGGTTTTGAGCTAAAAAATCGTTTCCGTAAACCTGTGTGACTCTACTCAGAATTTGAGCATCTGAAAGTTGAAAAGAGATTGTCTGGGAGTATCCCTGAAAACCACGCAAGAGTAAAATAGAAAACACTCCTATTTTTAATAGTTTTTTCATCGCAAGAGTAAGTTATTGACGGGTTAAATAAAAGCAATAAAACCCAAGAAAAATGCAATTGAAAATGTTAAAAATCGTTTGATCAATTTGTCGTTTTTTTAACATCTGAAAATACTCGATCAATCGAATAGAATACTCATTTGAAAACCTTTTTTAAAAAATTTCAACATTATTTTTTTTTAAATTAACAGCTAAAAAAAATTAAAAATAATTTTAGTTGAATGATGATTTCATCTATAAAACGATAAAATCATAACCCTTGTAAATCAGCGTTTTAAAGCGTGAAATTATCAATTATTGCTTTATCAATGAATATACTTTGGAACCGTTTTTAACCATGTAAACACCAGATTTTAACGAAGAAATATCCAACACCAACGTTCCATCACCTTGTTTGTAGGATGTCACGTTCATTCGAATATCCTGTCCCATTGCATTCAATAATTTGAAAGTACTCAAGGAAACCAAATCTCCTTTCACCGTAACCAAATCAGTTGCCGGATTCGGGAACAATACCAAATCGCCCACTCCTGCAATATCAATGTAAACAGACTCCATATCATGAATACGCTCCTGACCGTTGTAATCTGTTTGTTTCAATCGATAGTAAGAAACACCGCTTAGTGGTAGATTGTCCATCATCGAATAGTACTTTGGTGTTTCAGAATTACCGGCCCCACTAACAATCCCTATCGCTTCCCAACCATCAACTCCGCTCAAGGATCTTTCAACAGTGAAATAATCATTATCTTGCTCCGAACTTGTTTCCCAGTTCAATCTTACCGAGTTATTATCCAGAGCAGTCGCTTCGAAACTTACCAGGCCGATTGGAAGTGAAGTACCACAGTTCACAGTAATACATTGTGGTTGCGTATAAGTACATCCGAAATTATCTGTCACACTATACGTAAAACAAGGAGTTCCCTGGTTGGTTGGGGTTACGTTTGCGGTTGTCGCACCCGTATTCGAAAGTGTTGGTGCTGCCACCCAGCCCTGGGAAACAATTGATGGTGTAAAGGATGCTGCTGATAAAAGGGTTGCATTGAAATTGATATCCCAATTAAAGATATAACCGTTATCAATTGCAAGATGATCGGTCACTTGAATCGTCCAATTTCCATTTAACGGACATCCTATAAACCCTGTAAACGAATTCACCGGCATATAATTTCCCGGCGCTATAGACGGTCCCGCCGGATTACCGGCAGTTACTGTTCCACCATTTACCAATAAAACACTCGCTGATGGTGTAAAACAATAAGTAGCGCCAACTCCCGGACCTGTACCTCCATCATCCAAAGCTCCTCCAAGATAAGTACCTCCTCCTCCAGGATAATCTTTTAAGATGATGGATTGTCCATTCGGACAAATCAACCGAATATCCAAATCTCCCATATACGAATGTTCAATATTCAAACACACATTTGTAATATCCGCGGTTGATGTAATCGTTGCAGTTGGACTATAACAATTAGTCGTGATTGCGGTTGTATAAGAAACTCCCGATCCATCAGGCAAGAATGTAGTACCCGAAACCGGTGGTGAACAGTTTACATTATAAGGCGTCATCGTCACATTAGCAGCTAAAGCTGATGTCTGGTTGGTACACAAAGTCGAAGGTGTTGCAGAAGTCGAAATAGTTGGTGTGGTTGAAATTTCAATGTTCCTATTGATCGAATTGTTATTGACACATCCGGAAGGATCCGTAATAACCAGGTTAGCAAGATAACTTCCAACTGCCGGGTAAATGTAATTGATATTGGCGCCATTCATAGTCACTCCATTCCCCATCGTCCAGGCGTAAGTGGCCCCCGTTCCTGATGTTCCAAAGGTTCCGCTCCCTACCAGGTTTACACTTTGGCCTTGACAAAGGCGGATAACACCATCCGGTTCCGGAGCTTCATTCGAACTTACCCAGTTAGAAACGATAGATTGACAAGGAGTGATACAACTTATCGTACCTGCCCATCCGGCATAAGTAGAGGTGAAAATAAAATTCCCATCAGAAGTGAATCGAAAGGTTATACAACCGGAAGAATTACTAGGTGTAGCCTGTACGATTCCTGGGCTGGATGTTCCCGAATAAACTCCAAGAGAGGGTGATCCCGTATTAGGCCCATCATAAATATAAAGGAAATCATATCCGTTTTCTGTTACGAAGGAGGTGAAATTCACCCGCGCTTTATCTCCGGCAGTTCCCGGACAAATGGTGTATGTTCGATCCTGACCGTAACCATAATTAGATCCCGAACCCCCGGAATCGTAAAAGGTTCCGCTACAAGCAGTTACTGTATTAGTTCCAGAAGGCATATTAAATGTTTGAGCAAAAGAGTTCGCTGTAATGGATGAAAATCCAAGAATGAATAGTAGTAGCTTTTTCATAATCAGTGTTTTGTGATGATCGGGTCAATTACAATGATATAATCCGTTCCATCTACTCTAATGACTTGTTTTTGGTCACTGAAGAAAGGGAGGTTGTAGGTAATGGGAATAAAAGTTCCAGGATTAAACTGACTATAATCAATAGCTACAATCATGGGATTATATCGGTTCATCAAAGGAAATGAAGAAAGTAACGGGTACTTGTCATTTGCTGTTAATGGCTCAACAAAATAGTCCATCCGATTTGAAAAGCAATCCTCCAGGGCAGTTACAGCTTCCTGATTGTTGGAAATCCAGGTGTCTCCGTATACTGAAGTTATTGCGGGGAGGTATGGACGCAGATTCGGTGTTTGATATGGAGCCAAGATTCCCTGGCCCGATGCACAATTGCAAATTAATGCATAAAAGAGGTACGCAAGAGTAGTAGTAAGTATATTCATCTAAATAGTGTTTGAAGTAAAATTAAACGATTAAACAACTTCAAACACATGCCGAATAACACAAAATCATCGACGAGTAAAACTAACTATTTAGTAAAAATTACATATTCGGTCAATAATGCTAAATTTTCATCCGGCTATCTAAAATTTTAAACCTTCACAGATTTATTAAAAAAAACACCGTTGAATAAATCACTAGAAATAATTAATTAACATGTTTTTAAAACAAAAAACCCTTCCTCTAACTATGTAGAAGAAGGGGTAAATTATTTAAAGTGAATAAATTACATGTTCCGTCTGTATTGTCCACCGACTTCAAATAACGATTTCGTTATCTGTCCAAGCGAAGCATATTTACACACTTCCATCAATTGTTCGAACAAGTTATTATTTTGAATAGCAGCTCGCTGAAGTTCATTCAATAACTCATCCAATTTATCTTTATGATTGGTATGAAGGATCTCCAACATCGTAATCTGATATTGTTTTTCTTCTTCGGAAGCACGAATTACTTCTTTTGGTTCAACTGTTGGTGATCCTTTCGAGCTCAGGAATGTATTCACACCAATAATCGGGAATTCACCATTGTGCTTCAAGGTTTCGTAATACAAGGATTCTTCCTGGATTTTGGAACGCTGATACATCGTTTCCATGGCTCCCAGAACTCCTCCACGTTCCGTAATACGATCGAATTCTGTCAATACTGCCGCCTCAACCAAGTCAGTCAGTTCTTCAATAATAAACGAACCTTGTAAAGGATTTTCATTTTTAGCTAATCCCAATTCACGGTTTATGATTAACTGAATAGCCATTGCTCTGCGGACAGATTCTTCCGTCGGTGTCGTAATCGCTTCATCGTATGCATTCGTATGCAATGAGTTACAGTTATCATAAATAGCATACAATGCCTGTAGCGTTGTCCGGATATCATTGAAATCAATCTCTTGAGCGTGCAATGAGCGTCCGGATGTCTGAATATGGTATTTCAACATTTGCGCCCGCGGATTCGCGCCGTATCTCTTAGCCAATGCCTTTGCCCAGATTCTTCTGGCAACACGGCCGATTACAGCATATTCCGGATCAATACCGTTCGAGAAGAAGAACGACAAATTTGGTCCGAAATCGTTGATATCCATTCCACGACTCAAATAATATTCCACATATGTGAATCCATTTGCCAATGTGAATGCCAACTGCGTAATCGGATTTGCTCCTGCCTCCGCAATGTGATAACCTGAAATAGAAACGGAATAGAAATTACGCACTTGTTTCTCAATAAAGTACTGCTGAACATCGCCCATTAAACGCAATGCAAATTCAGTTGAGAAAATACACGTGTTTTGAGCCTGATCTTCTTTTAGAATGTCCGCTTGAACCGTTCCACGAACTTGTTTCAAGGTTTCCACTTTGATCTCATTATAAATATCTGCCGGAAGCACCTGGTCGCCAGTGACACCCAATAAAAATAATCCCAGACCGTCATTTCCTTCCGGAAGCGGTCCCTGGTAACTTGGTCTTTGAACTCCTTTTGACTTATAAATAGCTGCAATCTTTGCTTCCACTTCTTTTTCCAGACCGTTTGTTTTGATATATTTTTCACAATTCTGATCAATCGCAGCATTCATGAAAAATCCTAACAACATCGGAGCAGGTCCGTTGATTGTCATTGAAACCGAAGTAGCCGGATGAGACAGATCAAAACCTGAATACAGTTTCTTCGCATCATCCAGACAACAAATTGAAACTCCCGAGTTCCCTACTTTACCATAGATATCAGGTCTCAAATCCGGATCATTTCCGTATAAAGTAACCGAGTCGAATGCTGTTGACAAGCGTTTTGCAGGCATCCCCAAACTCACATAGTGGAAACGACGATTGGTTCTTTCAGGACCTCCTTCACCGGCAAACATACGTGTCGGATCCTCACCTTCTCTTTTGAAAGGGAATAGACCGGATGTATATGGGAATTCTCCCGGAACATTTTCCTGTAAGGACCAACGCAAAATATCTCCCCAGGATTTATATTTCGGTAAAGCAACTTTCGGTATTTGTGAGTGTGACAATGATTCGGTATGCGTTGCCATTCTCAATTCCTTATCGCGCACTTTAAAGATAAATTCAGGAGCGGTATAAGTTGCTTTCTTGGCTTCCCAATTTTGGATAATATCCCAATTATACGGATCTAAATTCCGTTTTTCGTTTTCAAAAGCTTCCTGTACGCCTTTTACCAATCGATCCTTATCTTCCATGGAACTTGCTGCAATTGTTTCAATGGATTTTGTCAATCCATACAATCTTTCTGCAACATCCACCTGTTTGTCAACCCATTTATCAAATGCACGGTTATTCTCGGAAATCTCAGATAAGTAACGGGTTCTATCCGGTGGAATAACAAAGATCTTTTCGGACATTTCCTTGGTGATCTCAAATTTGGAATCCAATGGAGCATTGGTCTTTTCCTTCACTTTATCCATGATTACCTTATACAAGGTATTCATTCCCGGATCATTGAACTGGGAGGCAATTGTCCCGAAAACAGGCATTTCATCAACCGGTTTCTCCCATAAGTTATGGTTTCGTTGGTATTGTTTACGAACATCTCTCAATGCATCCAAGGCTCCTCTTTTATCAAATTTGTTCAATGCGATCACATCTGCAAAATCCAGCATATCGATTTTCTCCAATTGTGTTGCAGCTCCGTATTCAGGAGTCATCACATATAAAGAGACATCCGAGTGATCTAAGATTTCCGTATCCGATTGACCTATTCCTGAAGTTTCCAAAATGATCAGGTCATAATTGGCAGCTTTCAGGATCTGGATCGCTTCAGCCACATGTTTTGATAAAGCTAAGTTGGATTGACGTGTTGCCAATGAACGCATGTAAACACGGCTGTTTTTAATCGCGTTCATCCGGATTCGATCACCCAATAAAGCACCACCTGTTTTACGTTTAGATGGATCTACAGAAACTACCGCAATTTGCTTGTCTGTAAAATCCATCAGAAATCTACGAACCAGCTCATCCACCAAGGACGATTTACCCGCTCCACCTGTTCCGGTAATTCCTAAAACCGGAACATCGTTTTTTGCAGCCATCTGGTGCACTTGGTCCATAACCGGAGCAGCCATTTCAGGATAATTCTCCGCAGCGGAAATCAAACGTGCAATCGAAGGAACATGCTTTTCAGCCAAATGGGTGATTTCACCGTTCAATACATTCCCCACGGGATAATCTGAGCGTTCAACCAAATCATTGATCATTCCCTGGAGTCCAAGAGAACGACCATCATCCGGGTGATACAAACGCGTAATCCCGTAATTTTGTAATTCTTCAATCTCTGAAAGGAGAATGGTTCCCCCTCCTCCACCGAAAATCTTAATATGAGGAGCTCCCTTTTCCTTCAACAAATCATACATGTACTTGAAGTACTCTGTATGCCCACCTTGATAAGATGTCATGGCAATTGCCTGTGCATCTTCCTGAATTGCCGTATCAACGACCTCTTCCACCGAACGGTCATGACCTAAATGAATTACCTCACAACCTGTAGATTGAATGATTCGGCGCATGATATTGATTGCTGCATCATGTCCGTCAAACAAGGATGCTGCTGTTACAATTCGGATATTATTTTTGGATTTGTAGGGTGCTTGTTGCTCCATGTAATCGTTTTTTGTTTTTATAACCCTTCAAAGATAATCCAAATTAAAAATTCTCCTGTCCGGATTTGATGGAATACATTAAAAAAAATCACATACGGCACTTAAATGGTCATTTCTTCCATTAAATGGTCATTTTAAAAGCCAAAGATGTAGTCTATTTGGTGACACCAAAAGAGTCAATCAGTTATACCTCTAAATAAATACCTTCATTCACTTTCAACTTATATTACCTAAATCAAAGCGTTAGAGACGATAATTCTTTATCGTCTCTTTTTATGTAATCTTGCAATGTGAAATTAATTTGCTCCATATTCCTCACACTCTTCCTTATTCAGTCGGTAAAAGGACAAGAATTGTATGGGAGATACCTTGATCACCAGCAGGGACTTCTTTCCAAAGAATGTTATGACATTATTACAGATAAAAAAGGATATTTGCTGATCAGTACTCAATACGGTCCTGTGAAGTATGATGGAGAAAAGTCTACGCCTATTTGTACCAATTTACCCATTGAGGAACGGATCATCTATGATTTCGAGAAAGCACCGAACGGAACGATTTACCTCCTCAATTCCAAAAACCAGCTTTTTGAGCTTCGTGACGATAAGGCTTTTTTGATAGGTCCGAAAAAAATAGTTCTCAAAGGAAATCAGCACTCTTTCACGAAATTGCATTGGACCAAAAGCGGATTGTATATTTTCACTTACGATGTGTTATTAAAATATTCTTTCAAATCCCGGAAGATCCAACCCTTCTACAAAAACATTTCGGACCGAAGGGAACTATTAACTTACAGCTATCAACCTGACCGGGAGTTCCCTTTTTTTAAGTACCCCAGTTCAGAGAAATTTATTAATCAGGACATCAGTATTCACTTTCCTGGATCGGGTCAGGTTTTTGAGTATACGTCTGGTGCTATAGTGGATTCAAGAGAAGATCAGGTAACTGTCGGGGAAACAACATACCTGCTCATCGGTTCAAAGCTATTCCAAAAAAAAGGAAATCACGTGATTTCCTTAAACCTTACAAGAATTCTTTTTATCGAAAAATTCCATAACCGGATCTGGCTTTGCACTTATAGTGGATTACTCGAACTGGACCTGAACGGGAAACTATTACACCATCACTTCAAAGGAGAAATTATTGGCGGGGTCTGTCCGCTAAAAAGCGGTGGAATTGCGGTATCATTTAATCGAAAAGGGGTATTTATTTGCACCAACATTCACAACCGGATCTATCCCCATATTACAGCTTCTTCTGTGGCAAGAATCCATCCGTTTAACTTGATTGGTACGACCCATGGCCAAATCTATCAATACAAACAAGACCACTTATCCAAACTGGCACGAGTAGATTCCCTTGGCTATGCTGAAAGAGTAGGAATCCCTAATGCTATTCATGAAATGAGCACCTTCGGAAACAAACTCCTAATCACTTCAACGAACGGAATTTACTACTATAAACCAAATTTTCAATTGATACTGAAAAAGGCGGACAGAAGAATGTATTATTTCGGAATAATTATCCGCAAAGACTTTTTTTACTTTATTCTGCGGGGAGGTATTATAAAAAGCACCTGGAAACATTTGACATCTTTGTCTTACAGAGATTATCGAAAGCAATGCAAAACCATCTATCTGCAAAACGTCCAGTGTCATATTTTTCTAAATGATTCCATCCTGCTTTTGGGGACAGATGACGGTTTGTTTCGTTTGAATTTAATAACAGAAAGATTTCAACGTTCATCTCTTTTCAAGCCCGAATCGGGAATCAGGTCGTTAAAAAGAACCACATCAGGAGAATTGGTAGTTTTTTCCAGGTACAAGGGAATATTTGTTTTTAAAAAAAATAAACAACTTAAATATATTCCGGCACCCTGTATTTCTGTTATGGATGGACTTATATATAAAGACAACCTGGTGATCCAGGGAAATGACGGTGTTTATATCAAACCGATGAACTATTCGGAGAACATTGACTGGGTAAAACTGTTCAATGGCGAAACCAAAAGCATTTTTGCCCTTCAAAATAACCTGCTGATCTCCTATGAGAACGACCTGATCATTACCAGACCTGAAGGTTACAAAAAAGATGAAACACCGGTTATTCTGAACAGCATTCAATTGGGGGAAACCAAAACAAACGCATTTCCGTCTGAAATCCCGCCTAATAAGTCCATAACGCTCGACTTTGATATTTTAAAGTTCGGAGCAGACAAACTGGACCTTTATTACCGCCTAAAAGGAAATAGCACATTCGACCAGGTAATCAAAGGAACTCAGATCAATTTTGATGCCTTAAAAAGCGGTGAGTATGACCTGGAGGTTTACCCGATAATAAACGGTAAAATCCAATTCAAGCATCCTGTGAAGTATCATTTTAACGTCCAGACTACTTTTTGGGAAAGTACGGTTTTCTATATTATTATCGGAATTTTAGTTCTTTCCTTTGTCTTTTCGATTTTCCTTTTTGTAAACCTTCGCCGGAAAAGAAGAAGTGCCGAACGCTCCAAACTGGAAAGTAAACTGAACGAATACAAACTACTTGCAGTAAAAGCCCAAGTAAATCCGCATTTCTTGAGTAACGGTCTCGCAGCCATTCAAGCGTTGATCCTAAAAGGTAATAACGATAACGCCGCACATTATCTGGCAAAATTCAGTTACCTCATGCGAAAAATCCTTTACTACAGCGAAACTCAGTTCATTTCTATAAACCAAGAATTAGAATTGACCGATGCTTATTTGGAATTGGAACTGTTGCGTTTCAGAAACCGTTTCGAAATCCGAAAAGAAATCGATTTATCTGAAAGTCAACTGAATGAATTTCATTTTCCTTCGCTGCTACTTCAACCCATTTTGGAGAATGCCATTTGGCATGGATTGAAATTCCAGGAAAATAATCCACAACTTCTAATTTCATTTAAGATCAATCAAAATCAGGAGCTTGTGGTTCTGATTAGTGATAACGGCCCTGGTTTCAATCTTTCCAATCAAAGTGAAGAACATTTATCAAAAGGAAATAAACTGATTTCCGAACGAATTGATGCGCTTAATAAGCAATTTCAAAAACCAGTCGCTTCAATGGAAGTGATCAGTTCCGGTTCCGGCACAAAGGTGATTTTCATTTTCAGTCCCCAACTCTATAAATCCAATCCGATATGAATGTATATCTAATTGATGATGAGCAAGCCAATAGAGAGATCCTTCAGATCCTGATTCAAAAATATTATCCGGAAATCACTATGATCGGTGAATCTGACAATTTGAATACTTTTCTTGAAAGCAGGGAACTACAGCGGAAAACGGATTTACTTTTTTTAGACATCCTAATGCCTGACAGTACCGGATTCGACTTACTGAATCAACTGAACAAACGAACTTTTGAAGTAATTCTGGTAACCGGATTTGAACAATTTGCAATACAAGCATTTGAGCATTCCGTTATTGATTATGTCCTGAAACCAATCGATAAAGACCGTTTTTGTTCCGCAATTGAAAAGGCAAAAAAACGTATTTCTGAAAACAAACTAATCGAATCGGTTAAAAACCAATTAGATAATCGTCACAAGATCACGGTGACCAAAAACAAAAAAACGCATTACATTGATTGTTCGAACATCGCCTATATGATCGGCCAATCGGGAGGTTATACCACTATTTTTTGTAAGAACGGCGAGTCATATATTCTATCACGGACACTCAGCGACCTGGAAATTGATTGTTCTGAAGTTTCTTATCTTCTTCGTGTGAGCCAATCCGTAATCATAAACCTTCAGGACATTTTAACCTGCGACCAAGGAGGATCCGGTTATATTGGGTTGAAAGCCAATAATTTTGAAGTATTTCTTCCGAGGAGAAAAAAGAGAGAGGTTCTGATGCAAATAGAACAGTATCTGAAATCTAAGGCTTAACAAAGCCAAATTCTATTCAGCAGAAAAACCTTCTTCCGTTGGCAACAACAATGCTTTACCGTATTTTTCGATCCGCAAAGCGTGGCGTTTCTTGATGTATTCTGCGATTGGCAATGATTTCCCTTCTTCATCAATTCGCACAAACGTCATATTGGTATGAGTTACCAAATCCTGATTTCCGGTATACACATTGTGCTTGCGGATCTCCATGTACATTTCAATGGAAGAATTCCCAAAACGAACCACCCGACCGTATACCTTTAGAATAGCACCGGATTTCACGGCTTTCTTAAAAACCAGCTCATCTACTTTAATCGTAACCATATTGGGAGAATCACAAATCTGGGAAGCGAAAGAACCCGCCGCATCATCGATCAAGGACATTAGTTTTCCTCCAAACATATTGTTGTGAATCCCTATATCAAAGTCCTTACAGATATATGTGGTGATCAATTCCATTTCCATTGTGCTCAAAAGTGTTGCAACGCTTATGCAGAAGCTGCTTCAGCGAAGGCACAAAACTAACAAGACTTTGGTTATTAATAAGCAAAACGCACGAAATGTTTTATCCTCTTTAACAAAGCTTATGAGTATAAGTTGTATTATTGTGACGTGAAAAATTCCATACTCACTATTGCTTTGATTTTGCTTATTGTTCCTTCCTGGGGACAAATGGGCGGTATGGATTCTATTTACAGGCTCGGAAAAGCAGAAAAAAACATCAAGAAGAAACTTCTTCTGCTCAACGAATCCATTGCTTATGGTTGGTATTACGGCGATTACGACAAAGCGATCCGTTACGGAAATGAATCTTTGAAACTGGCACACAAATACAAACAGGATTCCATAGCCAGCCTGATGAATAACAATATTGGAATTGCCTTTGATTATAAGGGTGATTATCCCCAGGCTCTATTTCATTTCTACCAAGCCTTGCGTGTTGCGGAACGAATCCATGATCAGGATAATGAAGCTTATATACTAAGTAATATCGGATTGATTTACAATAATCAAAAATTGTATCAGAAAGCACTTCAATATCACGAAAAATCACTCAAGATCAGACGTGAAATAAAACACAAAAAAGGAATTTCAGCATCCATCAACAATATGGCCATTGTTTTTATGGACATGAAACAATATGAAAAAGCAATTCGCTATTACAATGAATCGGTATCCATTGATTTGGAATTGAAAGACAGTATCGGACTCGCAGATGATTACAACAACCTGGGAGTTTGCTACCAAGAAAAAGAGGATTATAAACAGTCTGAATACTACCAGTTAAAATCCTTGAAAATCCGGGAAAATTTGGGGCAGGTTTTAGGTGTTTGCAATTCTAACTTAAATTTAGGAGTGGTAGCCTTGAAACAGGATCAATTAGAAAAAGCTGAAAATTACTTGTCTGAAGCTGAAGTGACCGCTAAAAAACTGGGAGCAAAGGAAATTTTGAAATCGGTTTACCAAAGCTTATCCGATCTCGGTTACAAAAAGTATGATTATGAAAAGGCATATGCTTACCTGGTCAAATTTCGGGAGATTGAGAAAGAATTGGACAACGAAGAAAATATCCGTAAACAGACACAAGAAGAAATGAACTATCAATTTGATAAGGAACGTGAAACACAACGCTTGAATCAATTGAAAACCGCTTTGGAAAACAAGAAAAAACAGGAACAGGCATTGATCATCAATTGGGCAATTGCAGTGGTGGGAATCCTCATCCTTGGTTTTTCATTCATCTTGTACCGTCGTTGGAATGAGGTGAAAAAGCAAAAGGTGATCATTGAAGAGAAAAACCGACAAGTTGAAGAAAAAAATCACGAGATCCTGGATTCCATCAATTACGCCAAACGCATTCAAACAGCCATCCTTCCTTCTACTCAATTGCGGGCTAAGGTCCTTCCGGACCATTTCGTACTCTACGAACCAAAAGACATCGTTGCAGGAGATTTTTACTGGTTGGAAGAAACGAAAGATTCCATCATTTTTGCAGTTGCAGATTGCACCGGTCATGGCGTTCCCGGAGCCATGATGAGTGTCGTATGTCACAATGCCTTGAATCGTTCGGTGAAAGAATTCGGGTTAAGAGACCCGGGGATCATTTTAGATAAAACCCGCGAATTAATTGTTGATGAGTTATCTAAAGAGGAAGAAGATATTGACATTTCGGATGGAATGGACATTTCACTCTGTAGCTGGAACAAAAGCACAAACGCAATCACTTGGGCCGGGGCGAATAACCCACTTTGGATTTGGAAAAAAGAAAGTAACGAAATTGTAGAGATCAAACCTAATAAACAACCAATCGGAAAGCATTTTGATATGCAACCGTTCAACAGCCATCAAGTGGAATTGGAAAAAGGCGATCGCATTTACCTGATCACGGATGGTTATGCAGATCAATTCGGCGGACCGGAATCGAAGAAATTCAAGGCGAAGAACCTGAAAAACCTCTTGGTTCAAATTTCAAATGAAAAGATCCATCAGCAAATCGATATTCTGAAATCCACTTTCTTCAATTGGAAGGGCGAATTGGAGCAGATTGATGATGTCTGTATAATGGGGATTGAGATGGAGTGATTGCGAATTAGGATAATAACTTCATAACCCTACAACTTAAAAAACGAGATACATAATACTCATAACTGGTGGAAAAACAATTATAACAAACCAATACTAAATAGATCATGATTATAATTGAAATAAACTCATTTACTGATTTTATAAAACATGTTACTCAAAACCATAATTGTGGACACTGGGTTTATAGAGGTGTTACTGACCAACAAAGACCTTTAATTCCATCAGTGGGACGAATAGCCAAATTTAAAGAGGAGTTTTATGACTTAAATCAAAATGAGAAAGAATTGCTTGATAAATTTAAACTACGTTCATACGGACAACTTAAATATCACCCAAAAAATGATTGGGAATGGATGACATTAGCTCAACATCATGGGCTACCTACGCGACTCCTTGATTGGACCTCCAGTCCACTTGTTGCAGCTTACTTTGCAACCAAACCAAAGTTTACAGAAGATGGCGAACTAAAAGACTGTTGTGAAAATGGAGGCGCAATTTATGCAACTCATTTTTGCGAATATATAGATACTGAAGAAAATCCCAATCCCTTTGAACTCTCTGAACCAGGCTTTTTTTTTCCACCACACATATCTGAGCGGGTTTCTGGGCAATCAGGACTATTTTCAATACAACCTAATCCAACTGAGGACTTTCAACTTAGTTATGAAACAGAATTTGATGGTGATGAGTTTGTTAAATTAACCTTTACTAAGGAAATTGCTTACGAAATACAAAATTCACTTTATTTTCTCGGAATTAGACAAGGAAACTTATTTCCTGATTTGGATGGTTTTGCAAACGATTTGAAAACTCAATTTGCTATTGCGGATTGTCATTACAGACCTCAAAAGGGATAGGAATAATATAATGAAAATCCTCGAAACATCCCGACTGTATTTGCGTGAAATGACTCCAGAAGATGCGGAAGTGGCTTATTTGCTGAATCTTGATCCGGAGGTCCTTCGATACACGGGTGACGATCCCTTTGAAAGTGTAGCAGAAGCAAAAGCTTTTTTGGAAAATTACGCTTCTTATCGCACCTATGGTTTTGGCCGCTGGGGAATGATCCTCAAGGAAACAGGCGAATACTTGGGTTGGTGCGGATTGAAATACACTCCCGAACTGGACGAATTCGACATCGGATACCGTTTGATGAAAAAATTCTGGGGTAAAGGATATGCTACAGAAGCCGCAGAAGCTTGTCTGGAATTGGGATTTAATCAATTCGAACTAAAAACAATCGTTGGAAGAGCTCTACCCGTCAATGTCGCTTCCATTCGGGTATTGGAAAAAATTGGATTATCTTACCTCGAAAATCGTTTTACAGACGGAACTGAGGAAGTTATTTATATCAAACACAAACCCTAAGCCATGAAAGATCTGAATGTGGATGAATACTATTCAAAGCTGGACTCGAATGAGCAAGAATTTGTAAATTATTTGAGAGATTTTGTATTAGGAATTGATCCGGAAATTCACGAGCAAATCAAATGGAATTCCACCAGTTTCTTTTTCGCAGGAGAAATGAAAACCTTTGATGCAAAAGAATACAAACGCGATTTATTAGTTTTGAATCTGCATCGCGGAAAATTTTTATTGGTCTTCCCCACAGGGGCAAAAATCAACGATTCAGTTTTAAAAGGAAAAAACTATCCTGATGGAAGAAAGATTATAACCATTGAAAACCTGGAAGACTTAAAACAACTTGAATCCGACCTAAAAGACGGAATTTTAGATTGGATGAATCAAATTGAACAATAAAAATATAACCATGAAAAAAATAAACACAACCTTTCTGACACTTTTAATTGGAGCGGCCTTGACAATGGCTTCCTGTGGAGATAGTTCTTCAAAAAAAGAAACCCGGGAAGTTTCCATTGAAAAAGAAATCAACGAAACGAAAAAACCGAACGAATCTTCGGAGTTGAATGAAAAATCAGATTTTCTGATTGAAAACAAAGTATTTCATACATTTTCAGACCCTTCCAAAAAGGATGAGTTCCGGATTGTCATCACCGGAAAAAATCTTCTTAAAGGAAAGGTGCTTTTCGCTATCACCAATTCCGAAGGGAAGAATTTGTGGAAAGAGGAATTCGATGCCAATTATTTATTGGGATATGACTTCACCGGGAATATCAACTCCCAAAAAGAAACGGATGCATTTATTACGAAACGAATTAAGGAGTTTTTCGGCAAGGATCGATTCAGTGTTCCGGCTATCGAAGACGAGATCACTTTTGAAGACCAAAGTTATTACATTGACAAGGAAACCTGGGAAGAAGTGAAAGCGAATACAAAAGCTGTCGGATTTTACTATCTGCTCGGAGCAGAAGATGGCAAACACATCGCTTTTTCCGTGAAAAAAGACAAAGTTGTGATGTTTTACAATTGCTGCTAACTTTCTGAAAAACACTTTTTAGTTAAGAATTCATAAACCCGCACACGAACAAAAATTAGTGGTATATTCGCTTAACTTTTAAACTTAAAAAAACATGATCGCTGGTATTATCATTGGAGTTGTTGTATTGATCTTAGTCATTTGGTTAGTATCCATCAACAACCGACTTGTTTCATTGAAAAACAATCGCGAAAGCGCTTTTGCGGATATCGATGTGCAATTGAAACAACGTTACGACTTAATTCCACAATTACTTGGAGCTGTTAAAGGCTACATGACTCACGAAAGTGAAGTTTTAACTCGTGTTACTGAAGCACGTTCAAGATGTTTGCAAGCAGGGACCATTTCTGAGAAAATCGCTGCAGAAAACAACCTCGGTGCTGCAATGCAGGGATTGAACATTCAGATTGAGGCTTACCCGGATTTGAAAGCAAACACGAATTTCATGAATTTACAACATGAAATCAGTGACCTTGAAAACAAATTGGCTGCCGTACGCCGCTTCTTCAACTCTTCAACAAAAGAGTACAACAACGGTATCGAACAATTCCCTAGTAGCATTATTGCGAACTCAAAAGGGTATAAAACAGAACCGATGTTCGACTTGGGAGTTGATCAACGTCAAACACTTGACAAAGCACCGGAAGTTAAATTCTAATCTGTTTGAATGGCAGCTTACATTGGTCTTCACGAACAAATTCGAAGCAATAATTTAAAATCTTCCTTGATATTGGCCGGATTCCCGTTATTAATTTTAGCGGGAGTCTACGCTTTTTTCTTCTTTATGATGGGAGGAAAAGAACATATCGAACAGGTAAACCAACGCTTCATCGTAACAATTCCATTCGTGATCGGGGGTGTGGTAATTTGGTTCCTGATCGCTTATTTTTTCAATGCTTCCATGATTCAGATGGCTTCCAATTCGAAACCTTTGGAACGCCGTGAAAACATGCGGGTGTATAACCTGACAGAAAATCTATGTATGTCAGTAGGGATGAAAATGCCTCAATTGTTTGTCATCGAATCTTCTGCACTGAATGCCTTTGCAAGTGGAATCAATGAGAAGAGTTATGCTGTCACTTTAACTACCGGAATCATCGAACATCTGAACGATGAGGAACTGGAAGGTGTCATCGCACATGAATTAACACACATACGTAACAAAGATGTCCGTTTGTTGATCGTTTCCATCATCTTCGTCGGAATCCTTTCTTTTGCGGTGGATATCTTATTACGCAATCTGCTTTGGGGAGGAGGCAGAAGAGATAAAGATGATAACAAAGGAGCTTTGATTGCTTTGGCTATTTCAGCCGTTGCACTCTTATTGTCCGTACTCTTCAAATTTGCCTTATCGCGCAAAAGGGAATACCTGGCAGATGCCGGAGCAGTTCAATTGACGCGAAATTCAAAAGCAATGGCTTCTGCTCTTCGCAAGATTTCCGGTCATTCGGAAGTGAGTTCTGTGAAAAGTGAAGACATGAAACAAATGTTCATCGAACACAAAGCATTGGATGGCGCAGGTTTTGCCGGTTTATTCGCAACACATCCACCTATCGAAAAGCGCATTGCTGTTTTGGAGCAGATGTGATGATCACATGAAAAAATCGTCTGTTTTCTATATTAGAACCTCATTAGTCGTTCTTGGTTTTACACTTATTGCTTTCGGTTTTTTCACTGAATTCCAATCGACATGTGGTTTTGTAGATGGCTACGAAGATATCATGCCCATTTCGATTTCAGGATCCGAGTCACCACTTTGGTACTTTTTTTCATTTGGCTCAGTCCTTATTTTCTCTATAGGATATTTTTTCAATCATTTAGCCAACAAAATTCTGGTGTATTGTTTCGCAAGCATTCTAACGCTCTTCATCACATTTGTTACCTGGATTTCACAGGCTGGTTGGGGAAAACCTTGTGGACATTCATCCGAATACGGATACCATTTAACGCTATTGGGAAGCTTACTCGTTCTAACGGTAACAATCATTTCAATGAACAGAAAAAAGAAATTGCTAATAAACGACTCAGATCATTTACTAGACTGAATCAATCCTTTAACCTCTAATCCACCCTCCCTCTCAACTTCTTGATTTCAGCCTTTTTCTTCTTGACTAAAAGACGGCGTTCCTTCACTCCTCTCGGAACTTTGGTTTCCTTCCTATTCTTGACAATCTTGAATGCATATGCAAGCAATTCATCCAGTTTCTCTAAAACCAATTGTTTGTTTCCTAATTGAGACCGGTCGGCTTGTGAGATAATTTGAAGTACTCCTTCTTTGGTGAGCTTATGTGAAAGTTTACTTAGCAAAAGTTCACGCTGTTCCTCAGAAATGAACGAGGATGACTGTATATTCCAGTTCAATTCAACCTTTGAGGAAACCTTATTGACATTTTGACCGCCTTTGCCTCCACTCCGACTGGTCTTGAACGAAATTTCAGAAAGAATTTGATGTGCTGATAACGCCATAATCCAAGTACTTTAAATAAAGTATCTCCTTAAAATCACTAAATCCTGACTATCAGCTTTACATTGAATCGGCGCTGAGTCAAGTAATTCGGAATCGAGTAATACTTCCCGGAAACATCCTGGATCCATTGTTTTGAAAGCACGTTATTCACACCTAATAGGTTGAACACTTCGAAGGAAACGATCGCACTTTCCATTTTCTTCAGGAAGTTGCGGGTTTTCCCAGGTTTGCGGTACAAAATATCATACGACATTCCCATATCCACACGGAAGTAAGCTTTCATTGTCAAGGTGTCTTTGTAACGCGAGTGATCCGGCGGACCATAAGGCAAGCGCGAACCATAGGTTATCCCGACTTGACAAGTCAACTGCTGTAATCCAGGCATGTGATCCTGGAACAATACTCCAACCGTCACATGCTGGTCTGTAGGTCTGCGAATGTATCCGGGATTTACCCGCACTGAATCCACAACTTTCTGATCTTCGCTGTAACCGAAAATGATCTTTTCGCCGGCTGCATTATAGTAATTGTAATAATAATCGTCTTTTATATCCTCTTTCGTAGACAGGAATCCGAGCTTGAAGAATGACATCAATCCGGGAACAAATTCACCATTCAGATTCAAATCCAATCCTGTTGCATAAGCTACCGCATTGTTTGTTGCGAAATAACGCGTACGAACATTATCTACTTCGTAAGGATTTACGTCCCACAAATACTTGTAATAAGCTTCTCCTGAGAATTTGAAAGGAGATTCGCGCTTCCACATAAAGAAGCTGTAATCCATCCCTAATACAAAGTGAGCCGATTTTTGGGATTTCACATTCTGGTTGATCTGTCCGTCAAATGTTCTGAACTCCCGGTAAAAAGGTGGTTGGTAATACAATCCGGAGGAAAAACGGTAACGGACTCCTCTTCGGACAAATTTCCCGTTTTGATAAACGTACTTTACAGGAAAATAGGTCAGCGTCATTCTGGGCGTGATGAATCCATCGTTATTGAACGAAGTGTAAGTGCTTCTTAATCCATAATCCAGGCTCAATCCGGATTTTGATTCTGCAATGGTATCCCGTTTATGATACTCATGAACTGTTCCCAGAGAATCCTTATAAGTAAACTTCTTTGAAACGGGAATATTCTTGCGGATTTTCTTCCATTCCCAATGGTCCTGGGCATATGCATTGTATCGCTGGTTGTCCAACTGCAGCTTGCTTTTAATCGTTTCATACAGGTCAACTTTTTCCGTAGGCTGATCAACCTGCGAATAACCTGCTGAATCTACATATTTCCATTCGCTCAGGACATCGTTGAAATGATCGATCTGAATTCCGGCTCCAACTTTTAATTGGTGTTTCGTATTTTCATTCTTTGTCTTGAAATTCACCACCCCGTCATGATAAACGCTAATGATATCTGCATTCAATTTGTTTCGGGCATGATTCAGGAAACCTCCGACACCGAGAACCGCAATCGAGTCTCCAAAATTTTCTTTGGACGGGTCGGTTTCCAACTCATTAATAAAATACTCCCCCAGGATGTCGAAATTTTCACGCTCATCACTTCGGAAATAAGTGAAAAATGTTTTTCCCTGGTATTTTTTGGAAGTGTAATTCAATGATGTTCCAACGGTCGATGTCAAAAACTTGGTCTTTTCCTGTCCTTCAAAATAAATATTGAAAGCATACGCCTGGTTTGCTGTTCCAAAATCCGTTTGACTGGTTTGCGGTGCAAATTGATAGGTATTTGAAGATACGTGGGCCAGCATTGTCCAGGTCCAATGTTCGTTAATCGTGTAGTTCGTTACTGCTTGCGCATCCCAGAATATAGGATTGTAATTTCCTTTTGTCGGAAGTGAATTCAATAGGTAACCGTTCGCGCGGTATCTCGCTCCGAACAAATACTGAAAGCGGTTGTGTTTTCCAACCTGGTCTTCTACGTGTGCCTCAACTCCCAATAAGGAAGCCATAGCCGATACGCGAAGTGAATCCGGTTTTTTGTAATGAATATCCAGAACCGAACTCAACTTATCCCCATACATCGATTGAAAACCTCCTGACGAAAAATAAACATCCTGAACCAACGCGGTATTGATGAAACTCAATCCTTCCTGCTGACCTGAACGGGTTAAAAATGGTCTATTAATAAGGAATCCATCCACATAAACCAGGTTTTCATCATAATTCCCTCCCCGCACATTGTAATTGGAAGTCAACTCATTATTGGAATTCACACCGGCCTGAGTTAGTACAAGCATACGCTCAACACCGCCAAATACTTGTTTCTGCAAATCGATTGGAGGAATCCGATCCAAGCCATTCAAATCGTCTTTCGTTGTTTTGATCACAACCCCATCAATGATTCCGAAATCAAAAATAATGGGATCCAGAACAAATGAATTTACATCCGGGATCTGGACATTCTTCCGGAAGTCATTCTCCGTGTCATACTGCGCGATCATCCCATATTTATTGGGTGCCAACTGCACTTGAAAACGGCCATCCGCATCTGTTTTCGCAGAAATAGTATCTGTTCCGAGAATAAAACGAACGGTTACATTCGGTAAGGCTATTTTGCGATTATCCAGCACATTTCCAGTTACCTGAACTTGAGACCAAAGAGCGGTCAAAGGTGTAAAAACAAGAAGAAGTAATACTAGAAATTGGTTTCGCATGTTCGCTTAAACGTTGAAAAGCCGAAATTAGTGTAAATGTTTCTATTTCGTTGGAACAAGCAAGCTTTTTTTGTTCCGCAGAGACAGCAAAAGAGCGCAGATGCTAAATCCATAATTTTTAAAGGAGTATTTACTCTTTTTCTCTATGAATAGAAATAAGTGTTCCCAGCATTACCAAGCTCAATCCAATAACGAAAACATATTGACCAACCACGTAACTTCTCTCACAAGGTGTAGCACCCCAATTAGGAGCACCCCAAATCAAAAAAATAAATATGATTAATAAGCTTGAAAAAAAATACACTAATATCTTATTGATCAAATTATGAAAAAAATAACCTGAAATAAACACAAATAAAATGAGACCGAGTGGAATATAATTTTGAGTAGTCTCATAACCAAAACGAACAAACTCAATTGTACCCGATTCGTCTGAATTCCATTTACAACTCCTGTAAACAGGCAATAAGAAAGAGAGAATGATCCCTAGAAAACCTAGCATTATTGAGCCAATTCTAATCACTCTTATTGATGTATAAATCATTTCATTAAACTCTTCAATTAAATACAAAAACATCTGCGCTCTTCTGCGAGATTTGCGGGAAACTATTTCGTCAAATCAACCACGATCAACTCCACTTCAAAAGGATCAATTTCTTGGTGAATCTGATGCAATAATTCATTATACGCTCCACTCGGTGCGAATTGCAACCAATGAAAATGACGTTCCTGCAAGGTGTTTTCCGGTATGATCCGTTCTGAAATAAAATCGATCGACTGAAGCACTTGCTCGTGGCGTTGTTTCAATTGTTTCACCAAACGTTGTTCAAATGATTCCAATTGCTTTTTCATACGGACTGTTTCCGCTTCTGCAAAAGATTCCAATGTTGCTTCAATGGATTTTGCTTTCTCGATCATCGTCGAACGCAAGGTCTTAAACTCCGAATACAAATTGGAAAGATCCAGGTCATCGCCATCATTTTCCTTCAGGAACACCTTTTTCAAATCATCCTTTGACTCAAAATATCGCTCTCCGGGCCAATTCAGTTTATCCATCCGTTTCTTCAATGCTCCATCCACCAGTTGAACAGAAACACGTTGCTGAATCAAAGGAAACAGGGTCTGATGCACCTCAAAGACTCCTTTCAATTGGATCCAATAGGCCATTTCGCCTCCACCTCCGACGTAAACCAAATTCGGTAAAATGGTTTCCTGGTAAACCGGGCGCAAGATCACGTTGGGCGAAAAGTTCTCCGGTTCCGCTTGAACCAATTGACTCAATTCTTCTATGGAATAAACCTTCCCATCAATAGCCAAACCATTTGCCACGGGTTCGATACGTAAACGTTCCCCTGGCTTCAAATAAAACAAGTTACAATCCCTTGCATGAGCCTGTGGTTTATATCCCGCCGATTCAATCAGTTTATTCGTATCCTGGACGGCATGATTCGCCAAATCACTTGAAATCTCTCTTAAAATAACCGGAACAAACTCGCGTTTCAGATCCCGATTATCCGGTTGCAGGACCAGAACTCCGAATTCTGAAAACAATTTACTGATGAATTCCTGTTGGTATGAAGCATAATCCGCTTTTTCGGAAATCGTTATCAATTCATTGATTTCAGTTTCTTTTCCTTCGAAAAAAGCTTTAAACTGAGTCAAAACGTCTTGAAAGTCATCCATCTTGAACCGACCAACCGGACCCGTTTGTGCAGATTCCCAAGTCAATTTCTGGTTGAACAGGTGAGTCGATTTGACTTCATCGAAATCATGGTCCTCGGAAGCCATCCAAAAAACGGGAACTGCCTTAAAATCTTTCTGACTGTTGTTGAACTCTTCAGCCAATCGAACTACATGCAATACTTTGTAGATCAGGTAAAGCGGTCCGGCAAAAAGTGTCAACTGATGTCCCGTCGTAATGGTAAACGTGTTTTCGTTTTCCAATGATTTCAGGTTTTCCAGTTGACTTTTCGATGCATAAGAACCGATTTGTCCGCTCCAGACCTGCACCAGGTTTCGACGCGTTTCGGAAGAATAAGCTTCCTTCTTTTTTTGTGCCTGCACTTGCAAATCCGAAATGGAATTCAATGGTGCTGTTAGAAATTGCCCGAATGTTGATTGATTCCCAAAAGCATGGGAAAATGATGAAAATTGTTTGATTTTATCTCGGACGATAGTTGTATGACTCATGGAGCAAATTTACACATCATTTTCAGTTGAAGCAGTTACCATGGAAGTTAAACTGTTAAAAACCTTAAAAGAATTCCGAGTTCCGAATTCCGAGTTCCAAATTGCGAATCCAAGAATCATTGATTAAATGCCCTTATTTTTTTACATGACCTAAGTTTTCAACTGGTGAGCCTGCGAACATCCCGAGACTCCAATTCGTAACTCGGCATTCGTAATTCGTAATTATAAATTACTTTTGCAAAAAGTAATTTATAGAAAATGGAAGCTATCATTCGCACTGAAAAGGGAGATATGCGTGTAACCTTCTTCCAGGAAGATGCACCGAATACAGTTGCTAACTTTGTAAAGTTGGCTAAAGAAGGTTTTTACGACGGATTGACATTTCACCGTGTCCTACCTGATTTCGTAATTCAGGGAGGATGCCCGAATTCACGTGAAGGAGCAAGTGGAATGCCTGGAACAGGTGGTCCCGGTTACAAGATCGATTGTGAATTGACAGGAGGAAACCAACACCATGACCGTGGAGTACTTTCGATGGCTCATGCAGGAAGAAATACCGGAGGATCTCAATTCTTCGTTTGTCACAGCAGAAACAACACAGCTCACTTGGATCGTCAGCATACGTGCTTTGGAAAAGTGATCGATGGTTTGGATATCATTGATGAAATCAGACAAGGTGACCGTATCCTTGCAATAGAGGTTCAAGACTAAGACAAAAAGTCCACAAAAAAAGCCAGACATTTTTATTGTCTGGCTTTTTTTATTTCAAGTGTATTGATTTCTTAATTTGTCTTTGGAGCATCAACTGCTGCTTCCTGAGGCAATACCTTACCTGTAATTGTCAGGATAATTGGCTCTGTAGAAGCATTTGTCGTTACTGTAATTGTTTTTGTAAACTGACCAACACGTTTCGTATCGTAATTCACCACAATTTTAGAAGACTTCCCTTTTGCAATCGGTTCAGTTGGTTTCTCAGCAGCTGTACAACCACAAGAAGTTTGAACGTTTGTAATAATTAATGGAGTTTTTCCATTATTCTTGAATTCGAAGATGAATGGCTCCTTAGAATCATAAGGGATTTCAGCTCTTTCAATTTTTAGCGTCTTAAAAGAGATAGGAGACTTAGCTTCTGTCTTCACTTCTTTTTTCGCTTTATCGTTTGTTGCTTGCGCAAATGTTCCAAATGAGATCAATGAAACGGCTAGAATTGCTATTACTTTCATGTGTTTTAGTTTTAACTATACAAGAATACGAACTCTTTTTATAATGGTTGTTTAATTAACAAAAAATTAGCCAAAATTTCCTTGATAATTGAACCATTTATAATTGATAATTTAAAAATCCTTGGCCATATCCAACACCTCCTGAATAGAATCATAGGTATTGCTGCGAATCAAACTCCATTCTTCTTTTGCGATCCAAATAGCTTGAGTAATGGATTCCTCTTCTTGCGGAAACACTTCCATCGACCCCGAATAGTTCAGCGCATACCACCAATTCTTTTTGATTGTCGGTCTTCCCATATAAGAATAAGTATGAAAAGTAATCCCTAAAAAGTGGTCAATTACAGGTTTTTTGATTCCGCATTCTTCTTCAATTTCTCGAATTGCTGCCTCCCAGGGCTGCTCATTTGCGTCCAATTTTCCTTTGGGAATATCCCACATCCCATGTCGTTCAATAAATAAATACCGCCGATCACACTTTACTATGCCTCCGGCTGCATCCATAAACTCGTATGCGTGAAAAACCTGATTGAATGCCAAGTCAAAATCATCATAAACAACTAACAAACAAACACTTGATAATGAAAAATCAAATTGATCCAGGAGTGTTGATAAATCATTTTCTGAAGAATTTACAACCAAATCATACCCTTTCGAAGGTATCTTTTGCTCCGAATCCAAAAAATCTATAACCGAATTATCAATAAAAACTTTGTACATTTGCACCATGATTTTAAATAAAGATCGAGCACTAAAAGTAGCTGAATTTTTGCTACAAATTAAAGCAGTAAAGTTACAACCAAATTCTCCATTCACATGGGCTTCAGGTTGGAAATCACCTATATATTGTGATAATAGAATCACTCTTTCCTTCCCCGCCATCAGAACATATATCCGACAGGGATATGCGGATGCAATCTTGGAACATTTCGGAAAACCGGATATCATTGCAGGTGTTGCAACCGGAGGAATCGCTCAAGGAGCTTTAGTTGCCCAGGAATTAGGTATTCCTTTCATATATGTTCGCAGCTCAGCGAAAGCGCACGGTATGGGAAACATGATCGAAGGCCATTTTGAAAAAGGACAACGTGTAGTGGTTATTGAGGATTTGATCTCAACAGGCGGAAGCAGTTTACAAGCCGTCACTGCATTGAGAGAAGCAGGTTTGGAAGTAAAAGGATTGGTTGCAATTTTCACTTATGGCTTTGATATTTCAATAAAGAACTTCGCTGATGCGGAATGTCCGTTTGTAACATTGACAGATTATGATCATTTGATCGACCAAGCTTTGAAATTGGATTATATTACTGATTCTGAGGTTGACTCATTACGCAAGTGGAAGATTAATCCCGAAAACTGGAAAAACTGACACCATGTTATTAAAGACTGACTCTTCACCGGTAAATGCTTCAGCACAAAAGGTATTTGAATTCCTTTCAGATGCCGGGAATATCGAACAGTTACTTCCGACAGATAAAATCTCTGATTTTCAGTCAGATGAAAAAGGATGTTCTTTTAAAGCGCAAGGTGGAATTGTAATCCCATTGATCTATGCCTCGAAAGAGCCAAACACTAAAATTTTGATGGAATCCGGAGATAAAGCTCCCTTCAGTTATACTTTATCAATCATCTTAAAGGAAACAAGTGAAACAACTTGTGAAGGACATATTGAATTTGAAGCGAATATCAACATGTTTATGAAAATGATGGTTGAAAAACCACTTACCGGCCTCTTTGTTGTAATGACAAAAAATCTTCAGAAACAATTCGAAAAATAATTGCGAATTACGAGTGCCGAATTACGAATTAATAATTCTCAAGAATAATTCGGATTAGGCATTCGGAACTATTCGACCATAATTTGCCTCGAAATTCAACTCCTGGTTGTGATAAACCGTGACAATTCCCTCCTTCTCAACCAATAAATTTCCAATTTGGTCCACACCACGGATAATTCCCTGGAATGGAATCGGATTTTGACGCTCTTCCAAAGTAATTTCTTCGTCTTTCTTCCACAAGAATGATTCATAGGTCGTTTTCAAATACTCGAAATCAGCGTGTTGGATGTGTCGATAGAATTCCGTCAGGTTTTTATTCAAAACATCCAGTATCGTCAATACTTCCGGTGATTTTCCGGAAAGCTCTTCCAGTGATGTCGCATAACCGACACTTTGAACGGGTGATATATTGACCCCGATTCCTACGATTGCTCCTTCCACCCGACCATTTTTCCAATTTGTTTCAATCAATATGCCGGCAATCTTGTGGTTCTCGATAAAAATATCATTCGGCCATTTGATGGAAACTTTCTTACGTGTAAAGCTTTGAACCATCCCACGAACCGAGAGTGCGATGCTCATATTCAGAAAACATAAGTGGTCGACTGACAAAAAATCAGTTTTCAGGAAAAAAGTTCCGGTGAACTGTTTCGAGCCCACAGACTGCCAACTTCTACCCCTTTGCCCTCTTCCTGCTGTTTGATGTTCTGCCAAAATTACAGTCCCATGCGCCAATTTACCCTCTGAAAGTAACTTGGCAGCATAATTGTTGGTAGAGTCCACCTCATTGATTTCGCGTATGAGATAACCCTATCATCGTATGTACTGGCATTTTCGTTCTCTAATTTTTCATTTCGAAGGACATCTA
>CBFGNC010000016.1:0-96504 GCA_965650135.1 uncultured Fluviicola sp. | reverse complement strand
CCGATGCAGTAGTCAATTCCAATTCTCTTCCCCCGTTTCCGGTTCCATCCAATCGGGTGATACGTGGTGTCTGTCCGTAAACAGAGTTTGCCATCGATCCACCCAATTCCGGTGAAATGTTGTGAGGAATTGCAGGAATACCCGCTAACGGTGTACCGTCTGCATTAATACGTGAACGTAAATATGGTTTTTTCTGACCATCCAGGTACTGTGCATCACTTGGATCATATGGTTTATAACTATTGTAACCATAAGCAACTGCCAGGTAATAGTATGTTTTGAAGTTCACCAACTTACGGTCTCCCGCAGCAAATAAATCTTCTGTTACTCTGAACGTGTGATTAATACCTAAATCACTGCCTTTCACTTTTTCTACAGGGAAAGAGAAACCTAATTCTTCATCGAATTCGAAGTTAATCAAACGCTTCACTCCATTTTTAACATCACATTGTGCTACCAAACGAGCCACAGTCTGATCATCCAGGTCAGTGACACCAACTTGTGCATTTTTCAACTGATAGATCTGATATCCTTCAAAGCGGTAGAATTTATCATAAATGATACCTCCTGTTGATGGGTCTACAATGTTAATTTTATCTTCTTCGATGTATTTCTCTTGGTAGTTATTCGAGTTAACCGGGTTGTCTAACATGATAATCAGCTCATTCCCCATTTCCTGAATCTTCATTACTGGAGCATTTGGTGGCTCCAAAATACGGAAACAGTTGTCAAACAATGCCTGTGCTTTTGTATCGGCTGTTTTCAATGAGTTTACAGAAGAGAAGATCTGTCCTTCAAAGCTTCTTGCATAAACTATCCCAACTGTGATGTTGTTTACTGCTCCCGGACGTAATGTAAACGGTCCTGCTGACTGAACGAAACGACGGTCACCGGATGGATTGGATGTAGATCCTGTTCCACATGGTTCGAATTCTGACCAATCAAATCCTGGATCAACTCCAGCAGTTGCCCAATTCAATGAATCCGAATTTGCCGGGAACATGTAATTTGTTTCAATTGACCCAACACATGGTGCTCCAGGGAATCCCGTTCCTCCATAGTACAATTGATCTCCAAACTGCCACAATCCTTGCATGTAGTTATAAAATTGAGAAGATGAATTTGGATCTGATTGTCCTGCAGGAGCATTTGTTCCTGTATAGATGGTAAAATTACGCATCCCGTAACGCTCATTATCCGGAATTCCGTCTCCATATCCGATACCCAATCCTTTATAAACAATTCCTTTGTTTGCAATAGCAGTAGCAACGCTAGGAACCACTAACATACCAGTAACTGTATCGACAACAGGTCCCGGATTATCCATTGCATCTGCATCTTGATAAGGACCTTCGAAGAAGTCAACCCCAATTGCCGGTGGATTTGCTCCAAATCCAGGTCGTCCGGAGTTCGGTTCATCATTCAAATCCCCGTTATACATATAACTTAATCCACGTGTAACGTCACATCCTGCATAATCATCGTTGTAGTTTCCTAAATCCGCATCGATGTATTGTGAGAAATAAGTATCATATAAGGTCTGAGTACCACGGTTAATCAATTCATAATTATAGAAAGTCATCTTATTGATCTCATCATCTGTTGCAAATGCAAAAGCTTGAGCATGAATTTCCATTCCGATTGGTTCACCTTGTGATTCCGTGTGAATGTTTCCTTTATCGTTGAATACCCACCAGTGAGTCTCATCTCCAAATAAACTTACACGTCTGTCAGCACCACATTGAATATCATCACGTCCTAAGATATCATCATACCATGGGTAATCTCCTTCTTCAGGTTCGTAGAACATATCATTGTTCACATCGTAAAATGGTGCAAGAAACTGGTCTTGTCCACGACCGATATCCCCGTTACCTGGCCAAGCATTGATCTGAGCCAACGTTTCGTTCGTCGGAGGAGGACAATCACCTGTTGTACAGCTATTGTATGTAATAAACAAAATAACTCCAGCTTTTGAAATACTGAAAATATTGTCATACAACAAACACTGATCCGGGTCAATTGTCGCATCACCGTAATCACGTCTTGCAGTATCTCCCTGAACAACAGACGGATCGAAGTTACCTGTGCCATACTGAACAGTCAGTGGGCCAGGCCAGAAATCATTTCCATCAGTACGGAATTTAACGGCTGCCAATTTCAATTGACCATTCACGTCAGTTCCTCCCATCCAAAGTGCTCCAGCATAAATTGATGTTACTACAATTTCACTTCCTTTCTTTTTTGGAACGGTATAGGTTGCCAGTCCGTTTGCACGATCCAGGAATAATAATCCTCCTGTTTCCAGCTGACAACTAACATCATTAAATGACATGGTTTTACGGTAATTCGCAGGTGCACAATTGGCAGCCTTTGTTGTCACCGTGGGTTTCGGCTTATTCCCAGCCGACTTCCCTTTCCCAAAATCATGATTGTACGCATTGGCCTGACCAATGAAGCACATCGTGATTGCGAGCGATAAGTATTTTAATGTTCGTTTCATACTTTAATTTTTTTCTTTCTTAGAAATCAAACTTAACCCCTAAGCGAATAGTTCTTGGTGCACTAATATTAAATGGATTAGCCACTTTCATTGCGTAATAATCTCTGAAAGACTGCTCATCCAGCTGGTTTTGAATTGATGTTTGGTACTGAGCTGCTGCTAAATATCCATCATCATTCCAGTTACCTGTAGCTCTATAAACACCTAGAACGTTCATTGTATTGAAAAGGTTGGTAACACGAAGATAAACGTTCAAATAAGTCGATTTTTTCTTCGTACCGTCTTTTCCTCCGAAGTTCAAACCGAACGTACGATCCAACTGAAGATCCAAACGATATTGCCAAGGCAACCTTGAACCATTTACTGTTCCGGTGATACCAGAGGTATTCGGATTCAATAATGCATCTCCGGTAACACCGGTTTGTGAACTGTAAGGAGAACCTGAATAGATGTTTGTAATTAGATTCAATCCTGTATTTTCAAGAATCTTAGCATCACCGATCATTGGTCCGTTGTAATCAGCTCCTTGACCGTAACGGTAATCGAATGTAATCGCAAATGTGTGACGTTGGTCATAAGCATAAGGGAATACACTTCTTAAGTTCGGCAAACCTGCAGTTTGAAGACCTGTCAACAAAGAAGCTGCAGAAGTTGCATCAGAACCTGTACCATCAGCAAACTGTAATGTATATGCAGCTGTCATACGAACGTTACCGGTTCTACGAAGGTCATAAGAAACTGTCAAACCTTTCACCGTACCGAAGTCACGGTTACCGAATGTACGGTATGTGTTCGGGTAAGCTTCAAACACGTTCATCAACTGAACATTGTTACGTTGCTCACGGTAGAATGCAGAGATTTTCAACGATGAAGTCTTAGACAAAACTTGTTGGAAACCGATTTCGTAATCGATTGTTTGTTCCGGTTTCAAGTTCGGGTTGTTAATCGTATTTGTACGAGCCTCGATAAATTGATAATCGATCGGGTTAAAACGGTTACCCGTTGTAGGACGTTTCGTCAAGATATCGTAATGCGCAAAGAAAGACGCCTCATCCGAAATAGGGAATGAGAATGCGATACGAGGCATCACATTGATTTGAGTTTTGTAATCCTGAAATGCGTCAGCACTTACTTTTGAATTTGTTGCAGCAGAAGGATCTTTCAACCAAGGTGAAATACCTGTCACACCACGGATCAATTTCGGATCTTCAATAGCGATACCATTTGCATCATACCATTGATCACCATTTCTGAATCCGTTGATTCTGGTTGGACTGTTAACGTCATCCACGTACACTACATAATCATCTCCCATTGAAGTAGGAATTACCATGTTCGCATATTTTGTAGGGTCACCGGCAATCAAAGATTTCGCTTCTGTAACATTGTTTGCAGTATAAACCAGGTATTTATCCTTTAACACCGGTTGGTTCGCATCGAATACATCCACACGGACACCCACGTTGAAAACGATGTCTTTGAAGGCAAACTTATCCATGATGTAACCAGCGATGTAAACCGGTTGGAATGCACCAATGAATCTTTTGTAGTTACCGTTCTGATCGAACTCATTGAAATACTTGTTGATATCTGTATTCCCTTTTACTTTTTTCCCTGTATGATCGTAACCGTAGTAATTAACAAAGTTATTTCCTTGGTTGAACAATTCGTCCGGAGAGAACATATCCAATGAGAATGTACTTGGGTCATATTGATCAATTACAACGTAATCTGTTCCTGCCGGATTAAATCCAAGTTTTTCACGAAGATTGTAATCGAAGAATGATTGTTTGTCATTGTTTTCCTGACCACCATATTGACCAGTACCTGATGTATAAGCATACCCGGTATTCAAACGGTCATAGCTGTATTGTTGGTAAGCACCAAAATTCACTACGTGAGGATTTGATAAATCCAACTCTGTCAAGTGGCTGTTCGCATACAAACGTGCAACTGTCCAAAGTTCAATCGGACCCGCGTTCCCGCTTGACCAACCTCTATCCCAACGTTGTTCGTATTCAAATCCTAAAGAGATGGAGTGGTCACCTACGTTCACTGAACCTGATCCCGTAATACGGAACTGGTCTTGTTCTTGTTTATTGAAACTGTTATTCGGTGTACCGATGTTATTCCAGATTCCGTAAACCGAAGTCGGAACGTCACCATTTCTCAACGCACGTCCGTTTTGAACTTGCAACAACGTTTCAAAGTGGTCTGTTGGATTACCAGCATATAAATCAAAATAATTTTGAGTGATTGCAGCTAACGCAGTATTCGATTCAGAAGCTTGGAATTGAACCAAGTATTCTTGAGGAGTTGCAGTTTGATAATAATCACCATTTTTAAATTCGTAAGTCGGACGGAAACTTCTTGTAAACTTCCCTACATGTCCGTAGCTGAACAAATCGTATTTGTGGTTTTTATCATAACTTTCGATTTTCGTTTTCGAGTAATCCACCATGATGGAATAGAACGCTGACTTCACCTTTGAACTTGATCCTTCTTTATTATTAGAGAATCGTTGAGTGAATCGTCCGTAAACACGATAATCCAATTGATTGTAAACTCCAAAATTTGTAAAGTTCAACAATGAATTATCAAAGTCATAATTACTTCCATAAGAGTAGTTCAAAGATCCACCGAAAGTCAAGTTAACCGAAGGCCCTGTATTCACATCAATTTTAGCAGAAGCAGAAATTGTTGAACGACCGGCATTCATTCTCCATTTAGTTTTTTCGAAATCACTTTCTCTCAGGTAATTTGCATTATGGAAAGTTCCATTACCTGTAGCACTCGCTCTTACAGGATTATCCAACAAATAATCTCTAGCTTCCTTCTTGATTCGGTATGAACCACCATGCAAAGGACGGCTATCTAATTCATTCGTGTAGTTAACAGAAAGCAAGAACCCTAAGATTGGTTTTGTTTTTTTACCTGTTGAGTCTTTTCTCATTAAAAGTGGTCCGGAAAGCAATCCTTCAACTAGGTTGTATCCGTATTTATCCAATCCGATCACTTTTCCGTCATACCCATTCGGGTCTTTTCCTTTAAAGTAGAAACCGGAAGTCACTCCTTCCAATGAACCAAAGTATTTAGCCGATGGACCACGAGTTGTTACGGCGATAATACCACCAGTCGCATCACCGTAGTTAGCCGGCAAACCTCCCGTGATTACAGAAACCTCTTCGATTGCTGATTTCGGTAAGTTGGAAGACCCACGCACCTTGATACCATCAATAAAGAAGTATGTACCATCCGAACGGGAACCGCGAACTGAAAGTTCTCCTGTCCCCTCATTGGTAGTAACCCCACCTACCGTACTTGCAACTCCCGCTGCAGAACGTGTTGGTAGGCGCGCGATGTCCTCACGCGTAATAGTCGCCCCGGAAGGACCACCATCTTTATTAATCAATGGGACTTTGTAGGCCACGATAACGACTTCATCGATGGCTTTCACATCCGATGGGAGTCCGAGAGCAGTATTGTCCAAGAAGGTAATACGATCAGCATTAATTACAACTCCTTTAATAGCAGTTGCCTGATACCCTTCCCCTGGATTACTGATCTCAACATCGTAAGTACCTGGTGACAACGAGTTAAGTTGAAACTTACCATCTGTATCAGTGGTTGTGTTCCCCTTAACCGTTCCATTTTGCTTGATGACTACGATACAATCGTATATAGCCTCCTTGCTGTCCTTATCAACAACACTACCACGAATCGTTCCCAAACCTGATTGGGAATAACCGTAAGTCACTGTCAACAAGATACTTGCAATTAACAAGTTGAGTTTACGTAACATAAGTACAGTTTAATTTTACATCATTTTTATTGTAACAAAGCGTGTAAATATAGTAATTTTCGATTTGTTAACATTTCCTAAAAAACTTTTATGCTTTAAAGTAAATTAACCCTCATTAACGTTTCGTTAACGTTTCTAACTTTCAAAAGCCCTTATTTTTAAGGCATTGGTATTAATTAATATCCGGATTGACCATTCATTTTTAACGATTCTGATATACCTTTGCCCAATGTCTACCATTTCTATTATTAATTTAAATGCGGTTTCTATTTATTTAATGGAAATCGACTTTTCTCATTTTGAATCGTACAAATCATCCTTGAATAAGGGCGAGAAATTGAGGTTGGATGGAATCAGGCATCCCGAAAAAAAACTGGAGTTTGCGGCTTCCAGATATCTGAAACATTATCTTTTCGGTGAAGCAGATATCGAATATGACTCAACGGGAGCTCCCGAAATCAAAGGTGTTGGCTTCATTTCCTTGTCCCATTGCAATAGCCATATCGTATTGGCAACCTGTATCGAACATCTGATTGGTGTGGATATAGAGGAAGTACGCGAAAAGGCAGTTCGGCTAGCACCCAAATTCATCACCCCGGATGAGGCTTTAATTTTCGATATTGCCAATTGCACTGACATGTCAACCCTTTGGTCTCTAAAGGAATGTTTATACAAACTATCCGATCGGAAAAAACTAATCTTTAAAGAGGATATACTGGTATCCAAGCGGGATAACAAGCTTTTCGGAACGATTAAAAAAACCTCCGGAATTTATGAATATGAGCTGCATGTTGAAAACTTCCAAAATATTTTAATAACTTTCAATTTAGGAAAAGGAAAACTACTGCATGAATATTCTGAATAAAATTCAATCCAAAAACGGGCAATTGGCGTTACTGATCGACCCTGAAAAAACAAAAACGGAAGAACATCTCTTGGAACTTATCCGGAAAGCTGAATTTGCGCTCATCGATTTCTTTTTCGTCGGTGGAAGTACCGTAGCCCGAAAAGAGATTGAATTGGTTGTTTCAACCCTTAAGAAAAACTCTTCCATTCCGATTGTTCTATTTCCCGGATCCAGCAATCAGCTTTCAGAACAAGCAGATGCATTACTTTTCTTAAACCTTATTTCAGGCCGGAATCCCGATTTCCTGATAGGTCACCATGTTTCCTGTGCTGAAGAAGTGCTCGATATGAAGCTTGAGGTCATTCCCACTTCATATATCCTGATCGATGGAGGTAAGATGACTTCTGTTGCTTATGTAAGCCAAACAACACCTATTCCCAGGGAAAACAGTACCATTTCATTAAAAACCGGAATAGCCGGTTTCCTGATGGGACAAAAACTCACTTATTTTGATGCCGGCAGCGGTGCACTTCAATCAGTTCCAACTCAATTAATCGTTGAATTGAAAAAAAAGATTGATACTCCAATCATAGTTGGAGGCGGAATTCGTTCACTTGAACAAATCGAATCCTACAAAAATGCCGGTGCAAATGTGATTGTAATTGGAAACAAGATTGAAGAGAACATCAACTTTCTGCTCGATATCGAGACTTATCAAAAAAGTTCATTTAGAGCTGATTAGAAAAAACAACACCGTTCAATCAGCATCAAACACACTTCAATAAATGAACAGTTGTTTAATCACATGGTTAAAAATAATTCAACTATATTTACCCGGTGTGAACTACGAAAACTAGGAGTTTTATGCTTTTGAAGATTTTTAACAATCTGATATAAAGCATATTAATTAAGTAACAAAGCCAAAAAAGCTCTCAAATTCGATACAGATCACGTACCCGCATTTTTTAGAAAATGTTAAGTTAAGTTGAAAAAAAACAATGTTGAATCTATTAAATTGTTAAACATGCGCAAAAAATTACTTTTGGGTGTATTTTCTTTAATTGGTGTGATTTCAACTGGGAAATCATTTGCTCAGGAAAATCACTTCACTTGCGGAAGTCATACACAAATGAAAAAATTGTATGCCGAAAATCCCGGATTAGAGGAAGATTACAAAAAACTATTACACCGTTATACAGAAACTCGTATCGTTGATGGAAAATCAATTACGGTTCGTATTATTCCAATGGTTTTCCATATCGTTCACGAATATGGTTCAGAAAACATTTCTGACCAGGTAATTCAAGATCAAATGGCAATCCTGAATAGAGATTACCGCAAACTAAATGCAGATACAAGTGCAGTTGTAAGTCCATTCGACACGCTTATCGGTGATTCAAAACTTGAATTCCGTTTAGCTACATTGGATCCATACGGAAATTGTACAAACGGTATCGAGCACATTTACGACCACAACACCAATCAAGGTGATGATTACTCCAAACTAAGTCAATGGGACAGAGACAAGTACCTGAATGTTTGGCTTGTTAAAACAATTGGGTCTGCGGGAGTTGCAGGTTATGCTTATTACCCGACCGGTGTTACCGGAACAGGTTTCTTCAGAGATGGAGTTATCATCCTTTATGATTATGTAGGAAGTATTGCACCAAGTAGCCCGTTACATTCCAGAGCTTTGACTCATGAAATCGGTCACTATTTAGGTTTGGCACATACCTGGGGGAATGATAATGATCCGGGAAATGCATCCAGCTGTAGCCAGGATGATGGAATTGGAGATACACCAAACTGTATCGGTATGACAAGCTGTCAAATGGCATTGAATTCATGTGTTGACGGAGTTCAAACTACTGATTACTGGTATCCGAATGACCCACAAGACAACGCTCAGAACTACATGGATTATTCTTACTGTTCTGTAATGTTTACAAAAGGTCAGTCGAACTTCATGAACAATGTATTGGATCAGGAAACAAGCGGACGTAATAATTTGTACACTGCTGATAACCTGGCAGCAACAGGAACTTCTACAATGACTCCGGTTACTTGTATTCCAAAAGCTGATTTTTACGTAGATGTAAATGGTGCTACCGGTAACAGTGGTCCTAACATGAATGTCATGACTGCTTGTGTTAACGATCCCATCGCTTTCAAAGATGCTTCATGGAAAGCAGGTGTCACATCTTGGAATTGGAGTTTCCCCGGATCAAACACACCAAATTCCCAAAGTCAAAACCCAACCGTAACCTACTCATCACCAGGATGGTACGCTGTAACCTTAACAGTATCCAATACTGCAGGAGCTGATACTAAAATGGTTGACCACATGATTTACATTCAAGGTGATTGGGCTGAATATTTAGGTCCAAGAACAGAAGATTTCAACCAAAATGGAAATTTCTGGATTTCTCATAATCCTGAAAACAATTATCCTTCATTCAACCGTGTTGCAACTGGAGGAAGAGGAAATACAGGTTGTTTCAAGTTGAACAACTACAAAAATGTTGCTGGAGCTCAAATGTTCACCGAAGATTCTTATTATTATGATCGATTAGGAAATTCTAGGGATTACTTAATTTCTCCTGCAATTGATTTAAGAAGCACTTCAAATGTCACAATTTCATTTGATTATGCTTACGGTACAAAAGCAACTTCTACTACAGATATTACTGAAAAATTGGTTGTTTATTCCTCAAAAGACTGTGGTAAAACTTGGACTCAAAAAACATCCATTACAGGTGCTGCATTAGTATCAGCTGGTTACCAAAATGCAGATTACGTTCCAAACAATGATCTTCAATGGAAAACAGCTAGTTTTACTTATACACCAACAGCTGCAGATAACAAGACAAGATTCAAATTTGAATTCATTGCTTCTGACTTCTCTTCAAACTTCTATTTTGACAACTTCAATATTTCCGGAACACTAGGAATTGAGGACAATGGAGTACTATCTACTATTTCAATTGCTCCAAACCCTGTTGCTACAGGATCTGACTTGTCAGTTGAAGTTGCAAATACAGAAATCGGAATGAAACTAATTGTTATGGATCTAAAAGGTGCAATTATCTCAACAACTGAGGTTCCTGCTTCTTCCGGAGTTCAAACAGTGAACATCCCTATGAATGTTGCTAAAGGATGTTATATCCTGTCAGCAGTTCAGGGAGCGGCTAAATCTACTCATAGAGTAGTCGTTTATTAATTAAGATTCAACTTATACATATGAAAGTCCTGACATTTATTTGTCAGGACTTTTTTCATTTAAATCATTCGCTATTCGTTTGGAAATTACTACTTTCACCTTATGAAACCTCGTGTTACGTTTGCTACTCCTTATGCATTTCAAAGACCTGCGTTTATCGGAATCCGTGAATACAGCTTTGTGAATTTACACGGTGACGAATACAGTGTTCAGTTTGTTCAGAAAAACAGTCATATCATGAACTACATCGTCGACCTGAGCCTGAAAAGTCATGATCGGGATGAGTATCAAACAATGAATACAGGGGATGTTTATAAAGTAATGGCTACCGTTGTGGCAATCCTGCTTGATTTCATAGAACAAACACCTTATTGCCAAAGTATTGAATTTGTTCCGGTTTCGGAAAACGATCAATTATTCAACAGAAGATCCGTCTTGTTTCTGAGATATGTGCAACTATTTAAAACCTTAACAGGTTGGGACTACAAAATAAACGACGGTCTCTTCACATTGACTCGCCCGAAAACAAAATAATTTGCCTTATTTTGCAGTATGAAGTTTGAAGAATTAAACCATCGACTGGAAAATATACTTGCAGAGTCGGGCCTTGAAGGCTATACTGAAAGACAACAAAAATTAATCAAACTATCCAAACAAGGAAAAAATCAATTGATTTTCGCAACACTTGATCAGGAACTGATTGACGGACTTCATTTTATTTCGTTTATGAGAGCTCCGGAAATGCTTGAAGGATCTCCCCGCGTTCTATGGATTACTCCATCATGGGAAAGTGCCCGTGACAAAGTGAAATCGTTTCAACACTTAATGAAACGAACTGATGTAACCATTGAACTTGCGGATGATAAAAGCAAGATCATTGAACAACGCAATGCCATTTTTGAAGGCTCTGAAATAATCATTGGAAATCCAAAGAGATTATTGGAATTGTATAATCAGAACGGAATCCATATAAACCAGTTGAGCCTGGTGATTATTGATCAGGCAGAAACCATTTGCAAAAACCCGATCACCATTCAGTATATTAAACGAATTGCGGAAAGCTTGCCGAAATGTCAAAAATTGATTTTTTCGGAAGGAACACATGCACGACTTGAAACTTTTTGCGAGGATATTTGTACCTTTTACGAAACTTCTGAATTATGAGCGCATGTTAGCCAAACAACTAAAAAACATTTCCACAATTTGTTATATCGTTGGAATGGTGTGTGCTGTTTTACTCTACTCACATAACACCTTTGGTATTACGAATGCAATACGAATCGGTTTTTATGTTTTTGGCGGACTGGGACTTCTCCTGAGCCTTCTCCAGTTCCGTTTTATTCCGGAGGATAAATGGGAAGAATTCAACCTTCTGTTCTGGATCGGTTCCCTGGTTATATTCATCGGTTTTGTGACTCAAACATTGCGGCTGAATTATTCCTCCTATATTTTAATTCTCGGTCTTGCAATTACCGGCTTTTCATACTTTGTAAATCCATTTAAACGGGATAAGGATGAAGAAGATGAACTCCTGGACAACTGATCAGAACCAATCATTATAAAATATTTTTATATTTAACGTAAAACCAATTCATTGGTAATTGCGTATTTGGTATACTGGAACGTTGCACACTAAACCTTCATTGTGAAAAATTATTTAGTTGTATTTATTTTATCTTTTGTTCATTTACTTTCGAGCGCACAAGTCTCAATAACCGAGCACGATGACTTTCTGAAACTGGAGGGCAATCAACTAAAGTACTTTATCACTTCAGTCCATCAATCGAACGTTCAAGTTGTTAAATCGCATTTAAATCAGTTCAAGCCAATCAATTCCCGAATGGTGAACCTGGGTTTCGAGACAAAGGATGTCTGGTTCTATTTTGAAACCAAAAACCTTTCCAAGTCACGACTTATCCGGATGCTCAAACTAAGCAATCCGATAATCGATGAAGTGGATGTCTATAAACGAATTGGAGACAGTACGTTCATACCGGTTGCGCACGGTGGAGACCAAAGACCTTTTGCATGGCGTTACAATGGAAATCGCGAATTGATTTTCCCATTAAGATTGGATCCACACAGCACCAATGGCTTCCTGTTCCGGGTCAATAACGGAGGTGAGCAGTTCTACTTCCAGAGTTCACTTGAAAAAGGTTCGTACATCCAGGTGAAACATGGAAATAAGCAAGTGTTCTATGGTTTGTTATTCGGGGTGATGATCTTCATTATCATTCTCAATTTAGCTATCGGAATCCTGTTTCGTCAACGAATTGCTTATATCTATACTTTGTATGGAGCTTCCTTCACCCTACTCCAAATGTCTTTGTTGGGTTTCGGAACAACGTGGCTTTGGACAGACCAGTATTTCATTTCGAATAGGGCAAATCCGATCCTGGCATCGCTGGGCGTTTTGTTTTTCCTGAACTTTACCTATCGTTATCTCGAATTGCATATCAACACCCCTAAGATCAAACCGATAGTAAGAGCGATTCAGGTTATTTTATTGCTTAATGTTTTCCTGAGTCTGATTCCGGGAACATCCTTTATGAATATTTCGGCAATCACTGTAAATGCAATGACCCTGATTTTGAATCTATTCATTATTTATCCATTGATTATCACTTTGAAAACAGGTTCGAGAACAGCCAAATCCTACCTGATTGCATTTTCCATTCTGCAAATCTCTGTTTTTGCCTTTGTACTCCGGAACTTTGGCGTCATCCCGAACAGTTTCCTGGCAGATAATGGCCTACAGATCGGATTTGCAGTGGAAATGATCATTTTGACATTCGGGATACTACAGCGATTCAAAATAATGAATGATGCCTCCATTTCAGTACTTGCAGAGGCGAATGAACTAAAGGAAAATCTGAACATACAGTTGGAAGCCGAAGTTGAATTGAGAACGAAAGAAGTCATTCAGCAGCGGAATGAGCTGGAACATAAGAATGAAGAGATTACGAGCAGTATCTTGTATGCAAAACGAATTCAGAATGCCTTATTACCAAGCAGCTCCTATTATTCAAATCTCATCCCTAAACTAAATGTCTTCTATTATCCGAAAGACATCGTTGCAGGAGATTTCTATTGGGTCAAGCGCATCCGGATCGGGGAAGATATCTGGAAGTTTGTCGCTGTTGCCGATTGCACGGGACATGGTGTTCCGGGAGCCATGATGAGCGTTTTATGTATGAATGCACTGAATGAATCTGCCCGCTTACTGGAGGATGCAGATCCTGCAGACCTATTGACCCGCGTCAGCTCCTATCTGAGAAACTATCTCTTAACAGATGGCATGGAATTGTCCGATGGAATGGATATCTCGGTAGCGTGCTATAACTCTGAAAAACAGATTTTGCGTTTTTGTGGTGCGAACAATCCTCTTTGGATCATAAACGAAGGAGAAATTCAAGTCATTCCTCCGACGAAAAGACCCGTTGGTAAATCGGAATCCAGTTTAGCATTTGAATTGCATGAAATACGTTATGAAGAAAATCAGCGCATCTTATTGTTTTCAGACGGATGCATTGACCAGTTCGGTGAAAAATCAGGAAAGAAATTGAAAACTCCCGGATTGAAGAAGTTGGTTATTGAAGAATATGATCCAAATCCACAAAACCATCTTCAGAAAATTGAACAAGGTTTAATGAAATGGATGGGAAAAGAAGAACAATTGGACGATATCTGTATGATGCTGATCGATTTGAACTAGAAAGTTGCTTTCAGACTCATGTCCAAACTGTTAAAGCTGTGTGTTAATGCACCAACCGAGATGAAATCCACACCTGTTTCTGCAAAAGCACGAATCGTTTCTTTCGTAATTCCTCCCGAAGCCTCCGTTTCGTAACGACCGTCAATTGTTGCTATTGCCTCTTTTAACAAGCCGGGAGTGAAATTGTCCAACATGATCCGGTCCACCATTCCTGTTTCCAAAACCTCATCCAGTTCTTTCAAGTTACGGACTTCTATCTCTACTTTCAACTTTTTTCCGGTAGATTTCAAATACTCCCGGGTTCTTAAAATTGCTTGCTTGATTCCACCGGCAAAATCCACATGATTATCCTTCAACATGATCATATCGTAAAGTGCAAACCGGTGATTCATTCCTCCTCCGATCCGGACAGCCCACTTTTCCATGAAGCGGATTCCCGGAGTTGTTTTGCGGGTGTCCAATAAATTTGTTCGGGTGCCTTCCAATAAATCAACATAGCTCTTTGTCTGGGTCGCAATTCCTGACATGCGCTGCATGAAATTCAGCAAGGTACGTTCTGCTGCCAAAATGGATCGCGCACTTCCTTTCAGATAAAAAGCGATATCTCCTGGTTTCACCGAAGTTCCATCCGTTAATATCTCTTCAAAAACCAAGGTGGAATCTACCAGCTCACAAACTTTCTTCGCAACTTCGACACCTGCAAGAATCCCGGTATCCTTCACGAGTAATTTTGCAGTTCCGGAAGCATTTGCAGGAATGCAAGCCAGAGAAGAGTGATCTCCATCCCCCAAATCCTCTTGAAGGGCATTTTTTACAATTTCATCAAACATGGAACAAAGTTATTCAAAATTCAAAAGGCAAAATGTAAAAAGGTCTTTGAATTCATGATTTTTGAATCATTCTATTGAGAGCGATTCGATCTTCAATTCCGACCCCATGTGTTTCCATTTGATGGTTACACGAAAAGACTCGCTTTTGGAAGAATAGGTTCCGGTAGTTAAGGGAGAATCATCACTCTCTCTGCCTTTGAATGTGAAATGAAAACCCGAAACCGGCTTTCGGTTAAAGAAATCTTTCAACAATTGAGTTGCCTGGGACTGCGCATAAATGCCTTCTTTGCCTTGAATCTGAAGCAATACTTTATCTTTTCCATAAGAAATGATCTTTGCGGCGTCCTCCCTGTTAAATGCTTGTTCGACAGCTGTGAAACTTGCATCAGTGACAGTATGAAGTGATAAAATAAAAGAAGCTATTAATGATAAAACAAAGCCCATATTTTCAATTGTTATTTGACCCCAAGCAACAAATATAGTGCCTAAAATCAAATCACCGAAATTCTCTACTGTTTCAATAGATTAGCTTGTCTTCAACCAACGAAAAACTAAAACAAAGACGAATGATTCATGCGGATTAATGACTAGCAACAATTTTCGTATATTCGTTGCATGCAGGTAACATTACTTTGTATTGGTAAAACAGGAAAGAAATTTCTGGAGGACGGCGAACAGGAGTACTTAAAAAGGCTACGGCATTATATTCCATTTCAACTGCAAATCATTCCGGATATCAAACAGGCAAAAAGTTTATCTGTAAACCAAATCAAACAACGGGAAGGGGAATTGATTTTGGAAAAGATCAGCCCTACCGACTCCCTTATCCTATTGGATGAAAACGGAAAGGGTTACAGCTCCCTTGAATTTTCAGGTTATCTTCAGGACCAGTTCAATCGGGGTGGCAAACAGATTTGTTTTGTAGTCGGTGGACCTTACGGTTTCAGCGACGCAGTTTACCAACGGGCAAACGGAATGATCTCCTTATCCCAGATGACCTTTTCACATCAGATGATCCGTTTGTTCTTTATTGAACAGGTATATCGCGCGATGACTATTTTGAGAAATGAACCGTATCATCATCAGTAGACATGAAATATCCAGAGTTTACCCTGTATGATTATATTTTCTTTACTGCTTACTTCATTCTATTTAGTCTGATTGCGATTCTTATTTATCTTAAGAACAAAGAAAATCCAGAATATCGTTATTTTCTTCCTCACTTTTTCTGGAAAATTTTCATGGGATTTTCAATGGCATATGTTTACATCTACAATTATGGAGGTGGAGATACAACTGCCTATTGGCAGGGCGCCAACACCTTAAACAATCTCTGTTACGAATCTCCATTGAATTATCTGAATGAATTATTTAATCCTGCTACAAAAGGATATATTCCTCATTATTACAATTATAAGACGGGAATACCTCCTGTTTGGATTTACAATGAACCTAACTCATGGTTTATCTGTAAATTGAGTAGTCCCATCTCTTTCTTCACTTTCAAAAGTTATCTAACTCTGAATCTGTTCTATTCAGTCATCACTTCAATTATTTCATGGAAATTCTTCCGTTTTCTAAATTCATTCCTAAGTATCCAGACAAAGTATATAGCTTACGCAGTTTTATTCATTCCAACCGTAGGATTTTGGTGCACAGGCATCATGAAAGATTCCGTTACATATGCTAGTTTATTGGTCGTAATTATGGGATTATTTAAGATTCTTCAAAGACAATATAATGTCAAGACAATTATTGGAACTTTAATTGGATTTTGGTTCATTTTTGTTACACGATCATTTTTACTATTACCGATAGCTGTTCCTGTATTTATCCTAATTATATTCAGACTAAACAATAAAAAACCATTTATCACTAAATTATTAACTCGCATTACCGGGATCCTAATTGCCCTTTCCAGCATTGCCTTTTTTATGAGCGGTTCTACCTTATTTGGTGAATTTTCATCAAATAATCTGACTGAAACAGCCAATACCATTTATTTGGACTTCCAAAACAATACAGGGTATACAGGAAAGCGTTACGATCTAGGAATTTCCGAGGTCAATTCCGTTACAATGGTTACTGTTATTCCGAATGCGATTCTAACAACCATTTACAGACCTTTTATTTGGGAAGCCGATAATGCACTGATGCTTATTAACGGTCTTGAAAGTACACTTTTCCTCTTACTTACTTTAGCAATCATCAGAAGAAGAAAGAAGATAAACCTTGTTCTTTTAAAAAAAGATCGCCAAACAAAGGATTTTATTATTTTTTGTATCTTGTTTGTATTGATTCTAGCATATTTTGTTGGACTAACCTCCGGACTATTCGGCGTACTAGCGCGATTAAAGGCTCCTATCCTTCCTTTCTTCTTGTTATTCGTATTTAGCAAGCTAAAAAAAAGCACTGAACAAAACCTGATTCTTCCTGAATAATCAACATGAAAACAATTTCTCCATACTTCAAAAATCTGGACGGCCTCAGAACCATTTGTTTCCTGATGGTTTTTTTCTTTCATAGTTTCACCAGTAAGAATGCAGCTGTACTAAATTCCAAAACATATCAAACTATTAAAGTCGGTCTTTTTGCAAATGGAAACCTCGGAGTAAACTTCTTTTTTGTATTAAGCGGTTTTCTAATCACCTATTTATTAATTACTGAAAAACAGAAATCTTCAACAATCAACATACTTCATTTTTGGCTTCGTAGAGTCTTGCGGATTTGGCCGCTCTATTTTTTCTGTGTATTCTTTGGGTTCTTTATCTTCCCACTCCTCAAATCATATTTGGGACAAAGTCCTCAGGAGACTGCACATTTATTCAATTATCTGACCTTTACCAGCAATTTTGATTTCATTGCCAATGGAAGACCAGATGCATCAATTCTTGGAGTTCTTTGGAGTGTTGCTATAGAAGAACAATTTTATCTCCTCTGGCCATTAACCCTGATTTTCTTACCGATCCGCTACTATTGGATCATATTTATAAGCCTGATTTTAATTAGCCTAGGGTACAGGATCACACATAATGAATATTATCATATCGAATTCCATACACTTTCCTGTATGAATGATTTGGTAATCGGTTCTTTTGGCGCCTGGTTCATCATTCAATTCAAACCGTTGGAAAAGTGTCTGATAAACTTATCCAAAACAGTACAAACTATTCCCTACATGCTTTTTACACTTCATTTTTTTGTCCGGGACGAATTTTTGAACTGGAATGAAAATCTGATCCCATACGAACGTATATTCAGTTCACTCATTATGTTGTGGATCATTTTAGATCAGGCAATCAATGTAAATGGAATTTTCAGGCTCTCCAGGTTCAAATTGCTAACTAAGAGTGGTAAGTACACTTACGGAATGTATTGTTTACATTTTCTCGCTATCCTGATCACAATAACTTTAACCAAATCCTTTCTCCACAAAGACACGTTTTCAACCGTTTTGTTTGTTGAGCCAATTACAAGTCTTATTCTTACATACCTCATTTCAATCATTAGTTACAACTATTTCGAACAATACTTTTTAAAATTGAAAAACAAATTTGTCTAATCCTCAATGATGAAAAAACTCCTGACGAATAAAATTGCTGAGAATTTCCTGATTGGAATCATTTTATTGTTCAATGCACACAATTGGGTGTTTCGATTTGTGCCTTCTAATATCCACTATAAGTCTGGAAGTATTCGAAATGTGAAACGATACGGAATCCGATATCAATTAGATCTGAGTGATTACCAAGAATGGTTGGTTTATTTTTATTGTAAATCAGATTCCAGTGATCATCTTTTGAATTACCTGAAACAATCCAAAACTATCTTTGATATTGGGGCTAATATTGGTCAAACAGCACTCAATATGTTTAAAACACAACAATCAAAAAGATTGAATCCCACAATTTATGCATTCGAACCATATCCAAAAACTTTTCATAAATTGAAGACAAATATTGACCTGAATAAAAACAATCATATCCGAGCCTTCAATATAGGATTGAGCAATGAAAAAGGAATACTTCACATGACTCAGCATAGCCCATCTAATAGTGGTGGTTTCCGAATGACTCAAGAATCAACAAATACGATTTCCGTTCCTGTGATTTCCTTGGATGAATTTGTATATGAAAATCATATTAATCATATTGATTTCATTAAAATCGATGTAGAAGGATTCGAAATACAGGTCATTGAGGGAGCAAGAAAAATACTTGAAACATTCAAACCGATTCTTATTTTCGAATACAGTTTAGAAAATATAAAAGCCCAAAATGGCGACATTCAAAAGTTGCTCAATCAGCTTTTAGCAATGAATTACAAAATTCAAACTAAAGAAGGTGTCACGAATCTAGACGCGATTCTTGAATTAGATTATCAAACAGATATAATTTGTTTCCCTAATTAATCATTCCGTTCAAACATCTAGGTATTTTTCTTTATTTTGGGGACAAATTCTTGAAAATGGATTAAACTCCATTTTATAATTGATTAATCAATGTTTAAAAAAAATATTCTTTTCAAAACTCACAGTCATTTTAAACATGATTTACCACCAGAAGTTTCCCGTAATTTCAAAAAACTCATTCCAATATTGTTATTCGCAGGAGTCTTAGAGTTAATTGGACTATTTATTTTATTTCCAGTCATTTCCATTTTATTGAACCCCGATAAAATTCAAAAAAAATCGTTTGTGATGAATATCTACAAATCTACTGGACTACTATCTATCCAGCAATTTATCATCCTATCTTTTCTAGCACTCTTATTGTTTTTTATCCTGAAAAACATGGTTTTATATTTTGTCTATAAAAAACAAACAAAAGTCCAGTTTAAGCTGGCAACCCAAATTGTCAATGAGCGTTTTGAATCCTATTTATTAAATGAACAAGGAATTTTAAATGAAAAAAATATTGCTGTTCTCCTGAGAAATGTGACACAGATACCCTATGAATTTGTATCGTTTATTTTCATTCCATATCTTAATCTCATCAGTGAGATCCTGTTTCTATTACTCGTCGGTTGTGTGATTCTTCTGTACAATCCGCTTTTGGCAGCTACCATTATACTGTTTGCACTTCCTTTTTTATTTTTTTACAACCGATATTACAAAAACAAATTAAATACCATCAGTAAAATTCGTGATGAAAAAGGCTCTGAGCAATACAAAATTGCATTTCAAAGTATGGAATCCTCCTTGGAGATAAAGATCTTTCAGAAAGAACGTTTTTTTGTACCACAATTTGAGAAGGTCACCGAAGAATTTGAAAAAAGTATGATTGATAGTAATGTTCTGAATTTGTTCAGTCCAAAATTGATAGAAACCGTTGCTGTCGGTAGCATTTTCGTGCTTATTTTGATTGGTGTCCTACTTGGAAAAAACATTAGCGAATTGGGTGAATTTTTAATTGTATTTTCAATCGGTGCACTTAGAATTATACCTTCCTTAAATAAAATTACACTTTCCATGAATTATATGAAAGGAAGTTCTCATGTTTTTGATCATCTTAAAAACTTACATCTTTCTAAAGAACAATCAACAGATTTCGAGCAAGAAAAATCTAAGATTCTTACGTTCAATGATTCCATTGACTTACAAAACATCTCCTATCGTTATTCAAAAAACACTATTCTAAATGAACTGAATTTCAAAATAAAGAAAAATGAAAAAATCGGAATTATCGGGGGATCAGGTGCTGGAAAATCAACTTTCCTATCCCTTGTTTTACTTTTGTTAAAACCTGAAAGTGGAGAATATCTTATTGATGGAAAAGCAATAGATAAAACAGATAGAGCGAATCTATATCCATTAATCAGTTATGTTCCTCAGACAACGAAATTAATATATGGAACCGTAGCTGAAAACATTGCTTTTGGTATTTCTGCGGACCAAATCGATTATCAAAAAATCAAGCGATTAATCAGACTGATCAAACTTGAATTGTTTATTGAAAGTTTACCGAACGGAATTGATAGTCTTTTGGGGGAAAATAACCAATCCATTTCCGGCGGACAAAAACAACGAATCGGAATCGCTAGAGCGTTGTATTTTGAAAGACCAATTCTAATTCTTGACGAATCAACAAGCGCTTTAGATTACCAGACCGAAAATGAAATCATTGACTGCCTGATTTCTGAGCCAGATCTTACAATCCTTTTCGTCACACATCGCGTAAAAGCCCTTTCAAAATTTGACAAAACGTACGAACTTGACAATGGTAACCTAACTCTAAAACCATGACAATCGGGATTCTAAGTATGCGAAATATGGATAGCGCTCCAAGAATTATCCGTGAAATTAAAACCTTAGAATCCAACTTCGATTTGGTCCTGATAGGAAATTCAAATAAAGCAGGTGAACACCAAGTTCATTCCATCTATTCTTTCAGAAATCTTCACGATAAGTTAATGAGCAGAATGGATCAGATAAGAAAAAAAAAGAAATTACGTTACAGTAAACTAACCCGATTCATTCTTCAGAAAAAAATCCAGCTACTTATCATACATGAACCTTCGTTCTTTCCCTTGGCAATTCATCTGAAAGAAGAATATGGGTTGAAGATTGTATTCAATGCTCATGAGTACCATCCCTTGGAATTTGAAGACATCCCAAAATGGCTATCAACCGAAGGTGCTTATTTTTCATATTTGTACCAACATCATCTGCATCAATTTGACCTATTTATTAATGTATGTGAATCAATCAGATTGAAGTGCCTGGAAGAATTCAACATCGATTCTATTGTTATTCCGAACGCTGCATTTGAATCAAAAATACCCCCATCAACAAATAAGCAGTTTCCTATACGCCTAATCCATCATGGAGCGTTATTACCTGGAAGAAAAATTGAAAAGATGATTTCCATCGTTCAAGAAGCTGGAGAAAACTTCACGCTAGATATCATGGGAGTTCAGAACGCGCATGCCATGGACTATTATCAACTTCTAGAGAATCTTTGCTCCAAAACAAACAATATAAGATTGATAAACCCGGTCAAATTCAACGAGATTGTCCCATTTATTAATCAATATGACATTGGAATCTACTTGTTGGAACCGTCCAACTTCAACAATTTCAACGCCTTACCTAATAAAATCTACGAATTTATACAAGCGAAATTGGCAATTATCGTTTCCCCAACCCCTGAAATGAGCAATCTTGTTTCCAAACACCAAATCGGTAAGGTTGCAGACAATTTCTCCACGGAATCAATGATTAAAATTCTAAAAACTATCACTCAAAAAGACATCGCTTTTTATAAAGAGAATTCCAAAAAAGCTGCGAGAATAGAAAATGCGGAAAATTATCAGAGAATTTTTCTGGAACAAATTTTATCTTTGACGAAAGAATATTAGAATTATGTGTGGGATCTCCGGAATTGTATCTTTTGATAAATCTGATAATCTTTCCTCCAGGATAAAGGCAATGACCGATATAATAGAACATCGCGGACCGGATGGAGATGGGCATTGGATCAATAAAAATCAACAAGTTGCATTTGGGCATCGTCGTCTGTCAATTATCGACCTGTCAGTTCACGCTAACCAACCAATGCATTTTGGAGGCTCGCGCTATACCATTGTATTCAATGGCGAAATTTACAATTACATTGAGATCAAAACAGAACTGATCGAAAAGGGATATTCCTTCCAGACAGATTCTGATACAGAAGTTCTGCTCGCGTTATATGATTTAAAAAAGGAAAACTGTCTTGCAGATTTGGATGGTATGTTTGCTTTTTCCATTTGGGATGCTCAAGAAGAAATACTTTTTTGTGCACGTGATCGTTTCGGTGAAAAACCCTTCCATTACTGTTTCTTAAACAAAACATTCTATTTCGCTTCAGAAATGAAATCGCTTTGGGCCGCAGGTGTTCCCAAACTGAAGAATGAAAAGCTATTCGCTTATTTTGAAGAAACAAATGCAGTCCATCATCCGGACAATATCAATGAAACCTTCTTTGAATCTATTTTAAGACTAGAACATGGTCATTGGATGAAAATTAAATTAGATGGTTCTTTTGAAATTCAAAAATACTTTGACATCGATTGGAAAAGACAAGATTGCAAACTGAATTTTCAGGAAGCATGTACCGAGTTTGATCGTCTTTTTCAATTGGGGTTACAACGCAGGTTCCGTGCAGATGTTCTAATTGGCACAAGCTTAAGTGGTGGACTTGACAGCTCTTCCATTGTATGTAATATCCAACAATACCTTGGACAAGAGAATGTGACCCCTCTAACCTTTTCCGCACGTTTTAAAGACTTTAAAAAAGATGAAGGTTATTTTATTGAAAAGGTAACCCAAAAAACTGGCTTTGAATCTCATACCACATGGCCAACCGGATTAGAAATGGCACATGATTTTGAACAATTATGCTTTCATCAGGAAGAACCATTTGGAAGTGCCAGCATTTATGCACAATATCGCGTTCAACTCTTGGCAAAAGAAAAGAACGTTACGGTATTGATAGATGGACAGGGCGCAGATGAAATTTTAGCTGGGTACACCCCTTATTACTACGATTACTTGCAATCCCTATTTCAGAAGAAGCCATTCTTTTCGCTTCAACGGATCAAAGAGCAACATCGTTTTATTGATTTCCACACACCTCATACCAGACTAAAGAAAGTACTCATTAAAGGACTGAACTATTACGAATTAAAAGGAAAAGTAAGACCTGACAAGACCGCAAAAACATTAAACGAGCATCTTTACAACAGTACAATGCGCGGACCTCTACAAGATCTTTTACGTTATGCTGACAGAAATTCTATGGCACATAGCAGAGAGGTTCGTTTGCCTTTCTTATTCCATGAATTGGTGGAGTTTTGTTTCTCACTGCCTGATGAGTTTAAGCTAAAACTTGGATGGACAAAATATATTATGCGAGCAACGTTTGAAGATGTTTTACCCAAAGAAATCTGTTGGAGAAAAGAAAAAGTAGGATTCGAACCACCACAAGATATTTGGCTGAAAGATGCCGGAATCAATTCTTCTTGGAAAACATATCTTTTAAATCATTTTAAGTGAAGATTTTAATCATCACATATTACTTCCCCCCGTGTAATGGCATCGCTCCTAACAGACCGAACGCCTTTGCAAATGATTTTTCAAAAGACCACGAAGTAAAAGTCATCACAAGACATTGGGATGGTGATGAAAATCAATGGGAGGATTATCTCAAGAACTGTGATCGATTAAAGGAAATTGAAAAAGTCCATGATCAATTAGAGATTATAAGACTTCCATATCGCTCAAAAATCCGGAAATCTAATAAATTCCGAACAATCATTGACTTAATGCGCGGACAGATTGACTCCGAAATCGACGGATTGCAATTTTTTCAGGAGGCTTCAGAAACTATTATCCAATGGAAGCCAGATTTCATTTTGGTCAGTGCACCACCTTTGAATTTGGTCAAACTGGCATCATTACTCAATTCAAAACACCAAGTACCTTTTCTGGTAGATTTCAGGGATTTTGAAAATTCAATCATTTTAAATCAATCTAATTCAATCACTATCATCGAACGCATCAGTTTCTATTATCGTTCAAAATATATATTGAGGTATTTAAAACATTGCACACATATCTTCACTATAAATGAAGAAATTGCCGATTATTTCAGATTTCACCTGAATAAACCAACGGAAGTCATTTTCAATGGTTATGAAACCTCTATTTTTGATCATTTTAAAGATTTGAATGAATTAAACAGCGATTTGTTCCATGTCTCGATTATTGGAACTGTTTACCCTAATCAGGATTTAGACATTTTTCTGGAAGCATTTAAACAAGTCCTGTCGAAACTTCCGAATCCATTAATTCAGTTCAATTTCATTGGAACGGATTCCATTCATGAAATCGGGGATCTAATCCGAAAAGAAATACCGAAGAAACACTTGCTGATCACAAAAAGAATACCCCGAACTGAAGCTTTAAAATATCTTGAAAACAGTCATCTTGTTTGGCAACCGGAAATGCCTGGTTACAAAGGGATGTATACGGGGAAAATATTTGAGTATTTGGGTGCAAAAAGACCCATTATGATTGCACTTTCCGTGGGAGATGTGCTGGATAAACTATTAGAAGATACACAAGCAGGATATTCATTCAAAACCATCGAAGAAATAACTTCATATATTCTGACGCAATACCAAACATGGCTTCAAACTGGCTCAATTGAATATAATGGGAATTCAAACCTGATTTCCAACTATTCAAGAGAAAATCAATCAGAAAAGTTGTTGAATTCAATTCAAAAATCAGGTGAATAATTCTGATGTAACTTCGTCTAGAAAATGAAAATCAGCTACATCATATCAGATATTGATAAAGCCGTTTACTTTGAACAAACAGCTCTTGCTTTAAGAAAAAAAGGAGTACAGGTTTCCTATATCCTGATTAATTGCACCGACAAAAATCTACATATTTTTCTAAAAGAAAACGACTTTCCCGTTTTCACTTTAGAAACTTCTTCAATATTGAAATCACGGAAAGCAATTAGGGAATGCAGGACAATTTTGGACCAATTACAAATTGAACTTGTTCACTGCCATCTGGCGCAAGCTAATTGGATCGGTTTATGGGCGGCAAAACGTGCAGGTGTGAAAACCCGTATTTACACGCGGCATTCCGGCGAGCCTCTGAAACTGCATTGGAAGGAGCGACTAATCGATAAAATACAAAATCGCCTGGCTACCAAAATTGTAGCTATATCAAAGAATGTTGATGACCTGTTGAATAAACAAAGTGTTCCTCAATCGAAAAGAACGATTATTCACCATGGATTCGATCTCGATCGTTTTTCCAACCCGGATCCGGGTGAAGTACAGCGCATCAAAAATCAGTACAATCCGGAAAACTGCTTTCCAACTATCGGTGTTATCTCCCGCTGGCTGGAATTAAAAGGGATACAATACATCATTGTTGCTTTTGAAAAGTTGCTAATGGACTATCCGAACGCACAGTTATCCTTGTTTGGCGGATCTGAAAACGGGGATTATTCAATAGAAATAAAGGAACTGCTGGAACGTCTTCCAAAAAGGAACGTCAGGGTTGTTCCTTTCGAAAACAATGTGTACGATCTCTACCAATTATTCGATATTTATATCCATGTTCCAATTAATTCGAGTTGTGAAGCATTCGGGCAAACCTATGTGGAAGCATTGGCCGCCCGCGTTCCATCAATTTTCACTTTAAGTGGGGTTGCCCGGGAGTTCATTGTTGACCGAGAAAATGCGCTCGTAGTTCCTTTCAGGAATTCGGATTCCATTCATGATGCTATGATTCACTTACTGACAGATCCGTCTTTTTGTGAGAAATTACGGACGAATGGAGTTGAAAGTGTCAACCGATTGTTTCTTTTTGAAAAGTATATTCTGAATCTTCAAAAACTTTACGGATTTTAGCAGATGTTTCTTACAATCGTTATTCCAACATACAATCGTGCACATCTGATTGAGAACACGCTCAAAAGTGTTTTGAACCAAACGTGTGAAGATTTCGAGGTCATCATAATCGACGACGGAAGCAACGACCATACGGAAGAAATTATTCGTCCCTATCTTTCTGAAAAAGTAAAGTATCACCGGATTCAAAACAGTGAACGGGGTGCAGCCAGAAACCGGGGAACTGAACTGGCAAAAGGAAATTACATCAATTGGTTTGACAGTGATGACGAAATGCTCTCAAATCATGTGAGATGTGCAAAGGAATTGGCTTTGAAATACCAAGAACCCGAAGTGTTGAACCTGATGTACCAGATCAAAGATGCCATAAACGGAAAAATCATTCCTGTCCAATCATCCTATTCCAGTGGTCAGAAACAACGGAAGAATTTCTTGGTTGAAGGGAATTATCTTGCATGCAATCCTGTTATTGTCCGCAAAGACATCGCACTGGAAAACCCATTCATCGAAGATCGCGCCCTAAGTGCTAGTGAGGATTACGAATTGTGGTTGCGCTTATTGGCTAAATATCCGTTCCATCAATCTTCCGAGATCACTTCTTTTTTGATTCAGCATGATGAACGAAGCGTCAATACAATGACTAACCCGGATAAGCTGGAAACCCGGTTTCTCACATTCTTGCGATACATTGATGATAATCGGGAGCTGAAACAATTCCTTGGAACGGACTATCATTATTTTGTCATGAGAAATTATCTGATTCTGGCTGTGGATCTTGCGTACAACGGGCACAAACGGAAAGGGTTCTTCTACCTCAAAAAAGGATTCCGGGAACATAAAAGTGCTCTGAAACAACGTGTATTTTGGGCAACATTGAAACATTTGGTTCTTTAATTTCACCAAACGTTCGTCTAAGCTTGCCAAATATTCGTTCAGCACTTCTACTTATTTTTTAGTCTTAAAAATTGTCAGTTTGTAAGCATATGCTATTAATTTTGTAACTATGCTTGATTCCCAATATCAACAGTGCGTAAGATGCGTTATGGATACTAGTGATCCGGATATTGTGTTCAATAAAGATGGTACATGCAACCATTGCTCCGATTACATTTCCCGCATAAGTCCGCTTTTTGATGACTCAAAAGAAAATGATGATAAGGTTCGGGTTCTAATCGATCAAATCAAATCCAAAGGAAAAGGAAAATCATACGATTCGATCATCGGGATCAGTGGCGGAGTGGATAGCTGTTATACTGCATACTATGCAAAAATCAATGGTTTAAATCCTCTTTTGGTGCATTTGGACAACGGATGGAACACGGAACTGGCCGTTCAGAATATTCAAACACTTGCCGTGAAATTGGAACTCGATCTGGAAACAGTTGTACTTGATTGGACTGAATTCAGGGAAATTCAATTGGCTTTTCTCAAGTCCTCTATAGTGGATATTGAAATTCCAACCGACTTGGCAATTCCTGCAGCGCTTCATGAATTGGCAGCAAAATACGGTGTGAAAACAATTCTCTCCGGCGGTAATTATTCGTCTGAAGGAATCTTGCCGCTTCAATGGGGATATCATGTCATGAAGGATATGAAACTCTATCGGTATATCGTTCGGAAATTCAGCAGGATCAAACGGAAAAAAACTCCGGGATTCGGACTTTGGAATGAATTCTATTATAAAATGGTGAAAGGAATCAAAACGTTTTACCCTTTGAATTTTATTGATTATAATAAAGATGAGGCACGACTGATTCTCGAAAAGGAATTAGGTTGTCAGTTTCCGGATAGAAAACACCATGAATCTCGCTATACCAGTTTTTGGCAATCGTATATCATGCCTGTAAAATATGGTTTTGATTATCGTTTGGCTACTTTCTCGACACAAATTTGCTCCAATCAAATCACGCGCGACGAAGCGTTGGAACAACTCAAATCACTTCCATACAATCCTCAAACGATTGAAAAAGAGAAGCATTTCATCTGCAAAAAACTACAAATCTCTTTGGACGAATTTGATTTATTCCTCAAACAACCTCCTTTGACATATAAAAATTTCCCAAATTCAAAAAAGCGGATTACTTTCGTCTACAACGTTTATCGCTTCTTATTTCCAAAAAGATGACAATGACTCAGTCAAAAAAAAATATTCTTATTACCGGAGGAGCAGGTTTTATCCCTTCTTCCCTTGCCGACAGGTTGCTTCAGAATCCGGATTATTTCGTAGTACTCGTAGATAATTTTCTTACCGGAAAAAAAGAGAATATTCCACAACATGAGAATTGTAAGTTCATACATGGAGACGTCAATAATTTTGACGACATCGCTCCTGTTTTCAGCTTGTACAACTTTGATTATGTATTCCATTATGCCGCTGTAGTTGGCGTGAAAAGAACTTTGGAAAACCCAATCAGGGTATTGGATGATATTTACGGGATCCGGAACATTCTCGACCTATCCAAACGCACCGGAGTAAAACGTGTATTTTATGCTTCTTCATCGGAAGTTTATGGAGAGCCGGTTCATTTGCCCCAGCATGAGACTATCACACCGTTAAACTCCAGATTGCCATACGCAGTTGTAAAGAATGTCGGTGAATCTTATTTCCGTTCTTATCAGCAGGAATACGGGTTGGATTATACTATTTTCCGATTCTTCAATACTTACGGACCGAAACAAAGCACTGACTTCGTAATGTCACGTTTCATTCGCCTGGCATTGGCGGACCAAGATATCCCAGTGTATGGAGACGGTTCACAAACAAGGACATTCTGTTATATTGAAGACCATTTGGATGCTTGTGTAAAAGCAATGCAATCCGATTTGGTAATAAATGATGTAGCCAATATCGGGAACGGAAAGATCGTAACGATCATGGAACTTGCCGAATTGATTATACAACTAACGAATTCCAAATCAAGAATTGTTCATTTACCTCCGCTGGAAGAAGGTGATATGACGCGAAGACAACCCGATATTGAAAAGATGAATGCCTTGTTAGGGAAACCTTTCACGAGTCTCGAAGATGGGATACGGAATATTTTGAATAATCTGATTTAAGCCGTAACTTGACCTTAAGTTAATAAGTCCTCACGTATTTAACTGAACCCTGAAATGAAGAATGTGCTTTACTTGTCGTACGATGGTATGACCGATCCTCTTGGGCAAAGTCAGGTATTGCCTTATCTGATCGGATTAAGTAAAAAAGGATTTCAATTCACCCTCATCAGTTTTGAAAAACCCGATTGTTATTTCCAGGAAAAAGCAAAAATAGAAGCGCTTTGCATGGAGTACAACATTCATTGGAAACCGCTCGTCTATACTAAAAAACCACCTGTGCTTTCAACCATTCTGGATATTCGTAAGATGAAAAAGAATGCGTTCGTCCTGCACCAGGAAAAGTGCTTTCAGCTGGTCCATTGCAGAAGTTACATCAGCGCCTTGGTCGGATTGAAACTCAAAAAAGAAAAAGGAGTAAAGTTTCTTTTCGATATGCGCGGTTTTTGGGCGGATGAACGGGTAGAAGGTGGAATCTGGAACCTGAAAAACCCTCTCTTCAAATCTATTTACAACTATTTCAAAAAGAAAGAACGCAGCTATTTTGAAGAAAGTGATGCAATTGTCAGTTTGACAGAAGTTGGAAAATCCGAAATTTTATCCTGGAATCTAAACTCGGTAACTCCCGAAAAAATCCAGGTTATTCCTTGTTGCGTCGATCTAAAACTCTTCGATCCGGAAAAAGCAGATTCTGATCTCATCCTCAAAAGGAAGTTGGAATATCAATTGAATGACAAATATATCGTTGGGTATGTCGGTTCCATTGGAACATGGTATCAATTGCGGGAAATGTTACTGGCCTTCAAACATGTCCTCCGGTTAAAACCTCACGCCGTTTTTCTTTTCGTTACGAAAGAATCCCCGTCAACAATTCTATTGGAAGCCGGAAAGCTTGGAGTAACTGCCGATTCAATCCGGGTTGTTGCAGTCCAACACCACAAAGTTCCTTGTTTCATTTCCCTTTTTGATTGCTCCATCTTTTTTATTCGCCCCAGTTTTTCCAAAAAAGCTTCTTCCCCCACAAAACAGGGAGAAATCATGGCAATGGGAATTCCATTGATCTGTAATGCGGGAGTTGGTGATACCGATGAAATTGTACTCCGTTATAACTCCGGATTGGTCCTGAAGGATACAAGCAGGGAAACGCTTTCTTCATTCTCCCTGGAGTTTCCGGGTTTTGACAACAAGAGAACCATGCTTGGAGCGAAAGAGTATTTTGGTTTGGATCGCGGAGTTGAATCGTATTTCAACATTTACGACAAATTCGTCGGTTAATTTCTTTACCTGTAATCTCAAAAAAAAAGCTCATTTTTGCTTCAGTGAAATTGAAAAAACTCCATATTATTGCTCCATATCCAAAAGGAGAAGCACCTTCACAACGCTTTCGATTTGAGCAATACTTGCCATTTTTGGAGGAAAACGATTTTGAAATTCATTATCATTCATTTCACACCCTGAAAAGCTGGGAAAGACTTTATAAGAAGGGACACTTCTTTCAGAAATTCCTTGATCTAAACTACAATTTTCTTCGTCGTTGGATTCTTTTGTTTCAATTGATCGGAGCAAAACACCTCTTCATACACCGGGAAATGGCTCATCTCGGCCCTCCGGTTTTCGAATGGATCCTGGTGAAGGTCATGCGCAAGAAATACGTTTATGATTTTGATGATGCTATCTGGATTCCGAATTACAGTAGTGCAAATGCACGTTTCCAAAAACTAAAATGCTATTGGAAAACCCGTTACCTCATCAAATGGGCTTCAAAAGTAAGCGCAGGAAATGATTTTCTTGCGAATTATGCACGGCCTTTCAATTCCAAAGTGGAGGTGATCCCTACTACTATTGACAATCAAAACCAACATACCAAAATGGTGCATCAAGGTTGCGAACCTGTGGTGATCGGATGGACCGGAACCCATTCCACCATGCATTACCTGGATTTTGTAGTTCCCATTTTACGCAAACTTGAACACGAATTTGAGTTCAGGTTCAAAGTCATTTCCAATAAAAAACCCAATTATGAACTAAAATCATTGGTTTACCAGGATTGGAAAGAAGAAACTGAAATTGAAGATCTGGCAGAAATACAAATCGGGATCATGCCACTTGTTTTGGACGCTTGGTCAGAAGGTAAATGCGGATTTAAAGCATTGCAATACATGGCATTGGGAATGGCAAGCATTGTTTCCCCGGTAGGTGTAAATACCAAGATCATCCAACACGGAGAAAACGGGTTCATTGCGGAAACGACAAACGAATGGGAACATGCGATCCGCACCTTATTGGAAAACGAGCAATTGCGAACCGAATTCGGAGAAAAGGCAATCGGATCCATTCAGAAAAACTGGAGCGTGGATGTTTGGAAAAACAACTATTTGAAATTGGTCCAATAAGCTGTTTCTTCATCATCCATTAAAAAATCAAGTATTTTTGGGCTTGCTCTTAAATTTTGCACATGGGAATTCTTCTTTCAGACCAAACATTCAGTAAACTCAACTCCAATCAGGTACCTTTGGAGCCCGGTGACTATGAGAACTGTATCTTCAGACACTGCGAATTTTCGAATTCAAATTTTTCAAAATTCAAATTCATCGACTGCGAATTTTACGAATGTAATTTGAGTATCAGCGTTATTTCCAACACCTCATTCCAGGATGTCAGTTTCGTCAATTGTAAATTATTGGGATTGCGTTTCGATACTGCAAATCAGTTTGGACTTTCACTGCATTTTGAGAATTGCACGTTGAATCATTCGTCTTTCTATAAGTGCCGTTTACCTAGAATAAAAATGGAAGGTTGTCAGCTTCAGGAAGTAGATTTTTCAGAATCTGACTTAAACGAAGGAACATTTACCGATTGTGATCTGATGCATGCTACCTTTGACAAAACCAACCTGGAGAAAGCCGATTTCAGGACCGCAACCAACTTTTCCATCGATCCGGAAAACAATAAATTGAAAAAAGCCAGATTTTCTACGGACGGTTTGGCTGGCCTGTTGAACAAGTATCAGCTGCAAATTGATTAGTGCTAAACAAAAAAGGTGCCTTCCACCCCTGGGAATCAGACACCTTTTCTAAATTGTAAAATCCTTAATTATCAAGAACCGCAACCAACACATTCGATGTAGCTGTCCATTGGACGAACTCCCTCTACCTGCATTTTCAGGTTATGGATTTTGTCTTTGATGTCCATATCTGCAAACATGTCACCCGTCAACTGTGCTTCAAGCACTGCGATTTCTTCTTGTAATTTTTGTGTGTTTTCCATTTTTTGAAGGGTTTAAAATGAACTTTGAAAGTTAGGCAATATAGTCTGATCAATTGTGACAAGGTATTCGGGACTTATGAGCAGAGTTTTTAACAACACTATTCCTTCAATCGTTAATTTACGAAAAATTGACGTAAAATCCTACAAATTGACATGTTGAATCAACTTGTTTTTCATATCTTTACTTGTTACGCAAAAGCGAATAAAATAAGAGGGATATGTGTGGAATAGCGGGATTTATTGACTTCAATGGAGCTTCTTCGGAAGAGGATTTGGAAGGCATGACGCATGCTTTGGAGCATCGCGGGCCCGACGGGTTCGGAACATTTATCCAAGGAACTTCTGAATATAAAATTGGATTCGGGCATCGTCGACTGGCTATTTTAGAGCTTTCGGAGTTAGGAAAACAGCCCATGTCCTGGAATCAATATACTATCGTTTTTAATGGTGAGATCTATAATTTTTCCGAAATCAAGAATGACCTGAAAAAATTAGGACATTCTTTTCAAGCAGAATCCGATACTGAAATGATCTTGCACGCCTATAGTGAATGGGGGGAGCTTTGCCTCAACCGGTTCATTGGCATGTTCGCCTTTGTTATCCATGATTCCAAGTCCGAAGAAATATTCATTGCACGGGATCGCGCCGGTGTAAAACCCTTATTTATTTATCAGAAAGAGGGATTATTTCTTTTTGCATCCGAACTGAAATCTTTCCATAAGCATTCGGACTTCGAGAAAAAGATCAATACTCAAGCTGTTCAAGCTTATTTGCAATATGGAAGTGTACCTACCCCACATTGTATTTTTGAACACTGTTCGAAATTAGAGCCCGGTCATTACATTAAAACGTCCCTGAAGGATTTCAAAACCGCCTCTACCCAATATTGGAATGTGTATGACTATTACAACAGGCCCAAATTGGTAATTTCCCCTGAAGATGCGAAACGGGAAACAGAGCGCATCCTGAAATCAGCATGTGAATACCGGATGGTTGCCGATGTTCCTGTAGGTGTCTTCCTGAGCGGCGGATATGACAGCACATGCGTAACCGCTCTTTTGCAAAAAGATCGATCGGAAGCGTTGCGTACATTCACAATTTCAGTTCCCGACATCGGTCTGAATGAGGCTCCCTACGCAAAAGAGATCGCGGAAAGATTACAGACAAATCATACGGAAACGGAATGCACAGCGCAGGATGCTATTGATCTGATTGCACAACTTCCTTATTTCTATGACGAACCCTTTGCCGATTCAAGTGCTATTCCTACAACCCTGGTATCAAAAATCGCAAAACAAGATGTCACGGTAGCATTAAGTGCAGATGGTGGTGATGAAGTTTTTGCCGGTTACAATCGATATGAATTGATTCTCAAATACGGGGAACGACTAAATAAAATACCGGGATTTGCCCGGAAAAGTCTGGCCGGTGTGATGGATTTGGTTTCTGCAAATTCCATTCCCGTACTAAAGAATAAATACAACTTTGCTCAACGGTACGAAAAAACCAAATCCATTCTTAGGAACACAAGCGATCAAAATATCATGTTGAGCGTAAGTCAATTATTTACCGAAGAACAAATCAATAGTCTTTGCACTGCGCGATTCGAAAAATTGAACACGTATTTTGATAGCAAAGAATTGAAAAACTACAGTCCTTTGGCTTTTGCTCAGGCAATGGATTATCAAACCTACCTGTTGGATGACATTCTCCAAAAAGTAGATCGGGCTTCCATGTCTGTGAGCCTGGAAAGCAGGGAACCCTTGTTGGACCACAGACTCATCGAATATGCGGCTCAATTACCGGATGAATTGAAATTCCGGAATGGCTCAAAAAAGTGGCTTTTAAAAGAAATCGTCCACGATTACATTCCTAAATCCGTAATGGATAGACCGAAAATGGGCTTTGCAATTCCAATCGAATCCTGGTTGAAAAATGAATTGCGCGATTTGCTGGAAACTTATTTAAACCAGGACAAGGTAAATGAAACCGGTTTATTCGACTGGAAGGAAATTGAAAAATTGAAAAACGGATTTTTAGCAGGAAGAAAAGAATTTGGTGTAAAAATATGGTACCTGCTTTCATACTTCATGTGGTATGAAAAATGGGGGAAATAAATAATGGACATCAGGATTTCAAGACATTAAGACCTCAGGCCTAAATTCCTGTCTTAATATCCTAAAATCCTTTCGTCTTAAAATCTAAAAAAAGGATTATGGAGAGTATGAAGAATGAAGTCGTTAAAACTACCATGGAATTTGACGTCCCCGCTCGTGATCTTTGGGACGCAATTACCGATCCGTCTCATTTCAAAAAATGGTATTTTCACATACCTCATTTCACAACGAAAGTTGGCGAGAGTTTTGATTTCTATGAATCTGAAGCCCGCAAGTATTTCCATCATTGCACGGTTCTTGAATTGGAAGAAGGCAAAAAGTTTGTGCATTCCTGGGAACACCCGGAACAATCGGAAGGTTCATCCATTGTAACATGGTTTGTTGAACCTATAGACAGCGGACATTCCAGATTAACTTTAACCCATGAAGGGGTGGAATCTTTTTCGGATGCGGGACCGGATTTCACTCCGGAAAATTTTCAGATGGGCTGGGACGCAATCATCAAAAACTCATTACGCAATTATTTGCATCTCATCGAAAAACTGCATTTTTCCATTAATATCAATGCAACAAAGGAAAAAGTGTGGCAAGTACTCTGGGATAAGGAATTATACAAGATCTGGACCGCTCCTTTTGGCGAAGGATCACATTACAAAGGAGATTTGGCGCCCAACTCGCGTGTTCATTTTTTGACATCGAATGGAAGTGGTATGTATAGTGACGTAATGTTCTACAAGGAACACTCCCTGATCGTTTTCAGACATGTCGGTGGTATGAAAGATTGTGAAGAACAGGAAATCGATAACGAAAGCAGACACTGGACCGGGTGTTTCGAAATTTACCGGTTAGTGGAGATCAATGCAAATACAACGGAATTGGAAGTGGAAGTCGATGTGACGGATGCACATATTGAATTCATGAAAAAGAAATTTCCGCAGAGTTTGGAAATCGTAAAAGAATTGAGTGAAACCAATAATTAAAATCATATGGCAACAGTAAATGCGTATCTGACATTTAATGGAAACTGCGAAGAAGCATTCCTATTTTACAAATCGGTTTTTGGAGGAGAGTTTCCCTATATCGGGAAATTCAAAGAGATGCCACAAGAAGACGGAAAACCATTGGATCCTGTTATGGCTGAAAAGATCATGCACGTTTCTTTGCCAATCAGTAAGGAAACTTGTTTGATGGGGAGTGATACCGGTGGCGAATGGGCTTCGAACTTCAAGGAAGGAAATAATTTCGGGATTTCAATCAGTGCTGATTCTAAAGAAGAAGCGGATCGCTTGTTCAACGGTTTATCTGCAGGCGGAAAAGTAACAATGCCTATGGACACTACATTTTGGGGAGATTACTTCGGAATGTGGACAGATAAATTCGGCATCAATTGGATGATGAGTTTTAATGAGAATCAGAAATAATTGAAAATAGTAGGGACGCAATACCTTGCGTCTCTACACCTATTTTTAATTCGATTTGAACCGCTGAGCAAAATAAATTGGACCGCTAGCCAAAATCATTTCCGTACTTTAGAATGAACTTTGTCCTATAAATTTCAAGTTATGAAAAAAGTCATTTTAATTACGGGCGCTTCTTCAGGGATGGGGAAAGTATTCGCCCAAGACCTTGCAAAAGAAGGACACATTGTTTACGGTGCTGCAAGAAGAGTAGATTTATTGAAGGAATTGACCAAAAAAGGAGTCAAAACCATTGCTTTGGATGTTACAAACGATGAATCCATGAAATCGTGCGTCCAGACAATCCTCGATAAAGAAGGACGGATCGACGTACTTATAAATAATGCCGGATACGGTTCCTATGGAACTATTGAAGATGTTTCTATGGAGGAAGCAAAACGTCAGTTGGATGTCAATGTTTTTGGTTTGGCTAGAATGACCCAGTTGGTTCTTCCATCCATGCGCAAACAGAAATCCGGAAAGATTATCAACATTTCTTCCATTGGAGGAAAAATAGCAACTCCATTTGGAGCCTGGTATCACGCAAGTAAATTTGCTGTTGAAGGAATGAGTGACAGTTTGCGTACTGAGGTGAAACCATTCGGAATCGATGTGATTGTCATCGAACCCGGAGGTGTGAAATCAGAATGGGCGACTATTGCTTATGAGAATCTGACCAAAACAACCCAGAATACGGCTTACAGTGATATGGCAAATAAATTCAAAAAAGCATTCGAGACCACCGTTTCAAAAAATGCAGAGCCTGAAGTTATCTCCCGACTGGTATCAAAGGCAATCGCTGCTCAAAAGCCGAAAACGCGCTATTCGGGAGGATACATGGCGAAACCGGTATTATTCTTTCGTCGTTGGCTTGGCGACAGAACGATGGACAAACTATTATTGAGTCAACTTCCCAAAAAATAGACATCCTCCATGGCTGATCAACTTCAAGAAAACATGTTATTCTCTTGTGTACATGAACACCATTTCGGCACAGAGCAATTGGTTCTTCATCACGCCTTGAGTATTGTAATCTCCGGAAAAATGGAAATTTTCACTCCGGAGGGATCTCGTTTCTTCGAAGAAGGAAACATGGGAATCATGCGCAAGAATACACTTCTGAAAACGCGCAAACATCCCGCATCTGATGGGCGGCCTTTCAAATCATTCACCATTTTCCTGACTGAAGAGTTTTTACAACAATTCGCCCTGCAAAATAGTATCCCGGCGCAGCAACGTTTCATCGGAAGTTCCTTGTACGAGATTCCTGCCGAATCTTTCATCAAGGGATTTTTCCAATCGCTCCTTCCCTATTTTGACAAACCGGATTTTTTCACTTCTAAAATGGCAGCTTTGAAAACAGAAGAGGCAGTGGAGCTCTTACTTCGGTTGGACTCGTCTTTTTATGGCTTCCTATTCGACTTCAGCGAACCCTTTAAAATCGATCTGAAAGCATTCATGCAAAAGAACTATTTATTCAATATTCCATTAATTGAATTTGCACGCTTATCGGGCCGAAGCCTTTCCACTTTTAAACGCGATTTTTCCAAAGCTTTTCAGGAAACTCCGGAAAGATGGTTGAAACAACAACGGCTTGTCGAAGCAAAAAATCTGCTTCAGTCAACCAACCTGAGGCCTTCAGATATTTATTTACATGTTGGATTTGAGAATTTTTCACATTTTTCAAACTCTTTTAAAAATTATTTCGGTTTCAATCCTTCCACTGTTTTTAATTCCTAGAAAAAATGTAATTTAACTCAAAAAAAAATGAAACTACTTTTCGCTTCTTCCAACGCGTACAAGATTGCTGAAATCAACGGGATCTTACCTCATGGTTTTCAGCTAATTTCATTGAAAGAGATTCATTTTCACGACGAAATTCCGGAAACGTCAGATACCATTGAAGGAAATGCCATTCAAAAAGCCACTTTCCTGGCTGACAAAATGAATATTCCCTGTTTTGCAGACGATACCGGATTGATTATTCCAAGTTTGAATAATGAACCGGGAGTTTTTTCAGCACGTTATGCCGGTGAACAGCGAAATCCAAATGACAACATGGATCTGGTACTCGAAAAACTAAGTACTCAATCCGATCGAAGTGCACACTTCACTACCGTTATTGCTTTGTATATTCATCATAAAGTTCATGTATTTGAGGGACGTATCGACGGAACGATCATTCATGAGAAACGAGGGACGCATGGTTTTGGCTATGATCCGATTTTTCTGCCCAATGGTAGCGACAAGACATTTGCGGAAATGAGTGTCGAAGAAAAAAACGGGATGAGTCACCGCGCAAAAGCATTGGAAAAAATGATGGTTTATTTAAAACGTATCGGATAAATAAACACCTTAAAACTTGGCACCCGGAATTTTAGAATTTCAGAATTTTAGTGTTCGCAAAGAAGCGAACAGACTAACGGTTAATAACCTGATTATCAGTTGATTTATTTTTCAATTTTATCATTCTATTCACACATTTGCAAAGTCTTTAAAATTAACCCTCTTATTTATTGACATTCCAATCTTCAACCCTTAAATTTGCCACCATCGGTTAGGAATAATCCTTAACACAAAATCAATTATAATAATCAAATTATGGCAGATTCAAATTCGACAATTCTGTATACACTTACTGATGAGGCTCCGGCTTTAGCAACGTATTCGTTCTTACCAATCGTCAAGGCATTTGCTGCGACGGCAGGAATTGAAGTAGAGTCAAGAGATATTTCATTGGCCGCACGTATCCTGGCAACTTTCCCGGAATACCTTACAGCTGAGCAACGTGTTCCGGATTCATTGTCTGAATTGGGTAAATTAGCTACAACACCTGAAGCAAATATTATCAAACTTCCCAATATTTCCGCATCTATTCCTCAGTTAAAAGATGCTATCGCAGAATTACAGGCGAAAGGTTTCAAGATTCCCGATTATACGGAATCTCCTGCAACAGAGGAAGAAAAAAGTGCGAAAGCAAAATACGATAAAATTAAAGGTAGTGCTGTAAATCCTGTACTTCGTGAAGGAAATTCAGATCGCAGAGCTCCAAGAGCCGTAAAGAACTACGCGAAGAAACATCCGCATTCAATGGGTGCCTGGACGGCCGATTCACAAACCAAAGTAGCGAGTATGCCAGACGGTGACTTCTATGGAAGTGAAAAATCAGTTGTTCTTCCAAGTGCAACAGATGTGAAAATCGAATTGATCCAAAATGATGGAACTTCAAAAATCCTGAAAGATAAGACAGCGCTGAAAGCAGGTGAAATTATTGATGCGTCGGTAATGAGCCAACAAGCACTCCGTAACTATATTGCAACTGAAATCGAAGAAGCAAAAGCAAAGAACCTGTTACTTTCCGTTCATTTGAAAGCGACCATGATGAAAGTATCGGATCCGATTATCTTTGGTAACGTTGTTTCGGTTTATTTCAAAGATGTTTTCGAAAAACATGCAGCAGAATTCGCACAATTGGGTGTCAATCCCAACAATGGTTTAGGAGATTTATACGCCAAGATTGAAACTCTTCCGGCAGACAAAAAAGCAGCAATTGAGGCGGATATCAACGCAGTGTATGCTAAAAATCCGGCTATTGCGATGGTGAATTCTGAAAAAGGAATCACCAACTTACATGTTCCAAGTGATGTGATTGTAGATGCTTCCGTTCCGGCGGCAATCCGGACTTCCGGTAAAATGTGGAACAAAGAAGGAGAATTGCAGGATACATTGATGATTATTCCTGACAGATCGTACGCAGGAGTTTACCAAACTGTTTTTGACTTTTGCAAAAAACATGGAGCTTTGGATCCGACAACCATGGGATCTGTTCCAAACGTCGGTTTAATGGCTCAAGCAGCTGAAGAATACGGCTCACATGATAAAACATTCCAGATTCCGGCAAATGGTAAAGTTCGGGTTATAGATGCAGATGGCAAAGTTCTGTTGGAACATACTGTTGAAGCCGGAGATATCTGGAGAATGTGCCAAACAAAAGATGCACCTATCCGCGATTGGGTAAAACTAGCTGTTACAAGAGCCCGTTTAAGCAATACTCCGGCAGTTTTCTGGCTGGATAAGAATCGTGCACACGATGCTGAACTGATCTCAAAAGTGGAATTGTATTTAAAAGACCATGACACATCCGGATTGGATATCCGTATCCTTTCTCCAGAGCAAGCTACCCAATTTACGTTGGAACGTATTGTGAAAGGATTGGATACTATTTCCGTAAGCGGAAACGTGTTACGCGACTATTTGACTGATCTGTTCCCGATCCTGGAAGTTGGTACATCTGCAAAAATGCTTTCGATTGTTCCTTTAATGAATGGTGGTGGTTTGTTTGAAACCGGTGCCGGAGGTTCTGCCCCTAAACATGTGGAGCAATTCCTTCAAGAAGGTTATTTGCGATGGGATTCACTTGGTGAATTCCTGGCTTTGGCTGTTTCTTTCGAACATATGGCTCAAACGACAGGAAACGCAAAAGCGAAGGTTTTAGCAGAAACATTGGATGCAGCAACTGAGAAATTTTTGGAAAACGATAAATCACCCGCTCGAAAAGTAGGTGAAATTGATAACCGAGGAAGTCATTTCTTTTTAACTCTTTACTGGGCACAAGCATTAGCTGCACAAAATAACGATACAGATCTGAAAGCTAAATTCACCCCTGTTGCAGAAGCTTTAACAAACAATGAAAGTAAGATAAATGCTGAATTGATAGCTGCTCAGGGACATCCTGTAAAAATCGGTGGCTACTACAAACCAAATATTGAATTAGTAACCAAAGCAATGAGACCAAGCGAAACATTCAATGGCATCATTGCCAGTATTTGATTTAGGTTTAAAGCATAAAAACAGAACGACACTTCTAACAATTAGAAGTGTCGTTCTAATATAAAAAAGTCATAAAGCTCTAGTACAGGTTAAACTGCATAATCCCGAACGTGGCAACAAAACAAAAAGGGCTGTTTCATACGAAACAGCCCTTTTTAATTTCCTAATAATTAGGATATTCTTAGAATATCTAATTATTTTTTAGCGAATGTACCTCCAGAAAGTGAACATGTAGACTCTGCAGCTGTTTTAGCTGTTTTGCTCAATCCTGTGTAAGTTGTTGTTGTTTTAGTTCCATCAGAGTTTGTATAAGTACAAGTGTAATCTTTTTTACAAGAAGCTAATGCGAATGTTGCTACTGCAGCAACTAAAATAAGTTTTTTCATACTAAGTTTAAGATGAAAGGTTATAAAATAATTTAATTACGGCGAAGATAGTTTTTTTCGGATTAATGGTGTGCCAATACCTTATTTTTTTTTGTATTGTTTTTGAACAAATGATAAAAAAAATAGTCAAAATGAAATCCGAATTGATTTAGGTTTTAAAAATCAATTCCGCTCAGAAGCGCAAAATCTATTGCTATGTATTGATTATCAATTACATACACGTTAAGAGTCAATATGCAAGATCGTTTCTCCTAACTAAATTCGAAACTTATTTATTTTCATGGCAGATAGAAAAAAAATACTGTTTTTAACTAAAAAACAAGTAACATCAATTGATTTTACAATCAATTTTTTCATCTGAATATTTTTCACAGGTATCCGCAGCCGTTTTTTTCGAAGCTTTAACCGTGAAAGTATACCCGTCTGAACAAGTACATGTTTGTGACTTCTGACAAGATACAAGGGTGAATAAACCCACAGCAAAATAAAAAATCTTATTCATAACTTGAAGTTAATACTAATTTTGGAAAATCAATTATGAAATTTCCGTCATTGTGCGCATACTAAAATTTAAAATCGGACTTCTTCTACTGGTTCTTATAAGTTCTTGCCGTACAATTCAACCCGAAGCTCCAACCGGCTTAAACCTCTCGGAAGCACCACCTGAAATTAATTCCGGAATTAACAGTATCGTGGTTCCGATTGAGATCAATCTTTCGGGTTATTTCAAACAAGCCAACAAAACGGTTCCTGCTATAACTAAAGGTTCTGACAGACCTTGCAGTGGAATCCGCTATGAATTTGAATTTCAAAAGGATTCTTTCAATATCTCTACTGTCAATAATCATTTACTATCCGAATTACATGGCTCTTACTGGATTAAAATGGAGTATTGTGCAGCCTGTTCAGACTTACTAAGTGCAAAACCCATTTGTCTTACTCCTATCATTCCATTTTCATGTGGAGTCAATGAGAAAAAACCTTCCGTAAGAATTCGTTTCGCTACAGAACTGAACATCAATGAGAATTATGGTTTGAACACAAAAACAAGTATTGATGAATTGAAATCCTTGAATCCATGCGAAGTGACCTTGTTTAGATTTGATGCCACGGATGAAGTGATCAAAGAGGTTCGCAAGACCTTGAAAAAACAATGCGAAGAAACGGATAAACAGTTGGCAACTATTTCGTTCCAGAAAGAAGCAAAAGACTTATGGAAGGACATGAATCAATCAATTAGGATTCCTTATCTGGGTTATATTCATTTCGAGCCGATCTCACTCTCCTTGGTTAAACCCCGTTTAAGTCAAAACAAACTGTACACTACGCTTGTATTGAATTGCAAAACGTATCTCAATCAAAATTCAGTAAAAACACCTTCCACAGAACTTCCAAAGTTGAATCTCATCCAGAGTGCACCAAAAGACACCTTTGATCTGTTCACCGATTTCGAATTGAATTATGATTCCATCTCACAGCTATTCACCCAGCAGGTTAGAGGAAAAACCATCGACTTTAATAAGAATCACTTTGAGTTTAATTCTGTTAAAGTAAGCGGCCTGGATAAAAGCAAACTGGTTTTGGCAATTCAGTTCAGCGGAACAAAAAAAGGAGTTCTATATCTTCAGGGTATTCCACAGTTTAATAACGAAACGAAAATACTGGAACTCACGAAACTCGAATACGATCTGAAGACCAAAAGCATTCTTCTGAAAAGTGCGAAATGGTTGTTTTCAAATCGCATCTATTCAGAACTTGAAAAAGCTACCAAGCTGGATTTGACGAATCAGTTCAATGATCTGAAGAAAATGATGGACCAAAATCTTCAAAAGAAAGTAGGCGATTTCACTTTAACCGGAAAAACACACGAGGTTGCTGTTGTTCATATCTACCCGACGCTTGATCATTTGTATCTCCGAACCTGTCTGAAAGCCCAATTAAATGTAAAATACTAATTAAAAAATACATTTAATATGCTCAGTCAATCCATTCAGAAAGAAGAAAAAAAGGGGGTTTTTCAAAACTGATGAAAAAGCTATCTTTGCAGTCAATGAAATATTCTCTCCTATTATTTCTTTCTTTTCTCTTTACAAATGTGTTCGGACAACAAGTTCTCGAAAGTTCCGATGCCATTTCTGATTGTACCGGTGCCACCAACTTGTTAAAGATCGGTGAATACAGAATGCAATTTTCCGGAAAAGGCGGAAAAAAAAATGATTTTCAGGCTTATCCTTCATTAAGTAACATCGAGGAGAAAAACACGTTATTCTGTTCCTTCAAAGCATCTTTCAACGGTCGATTCACTTTGCATGCGAGATGTCCTGAACCGATTCAAATGGTCATATTTGAAGGAGAAACAAAATATCCATGCGAAGAAATTGCCAAAGGGTCTGCCGAAATCAGGCGAATTATTGCAAAACCTACCCTGGAATTGGGCTTGGGACTGGTTGTATCTCAAAACACGCTTTACCCAATTGACTTGGTTGCCGGAAAAGAAATCATCATTTGTTTTATCTGTACACCAAAGGTCAAGGAGTTCATGGAAGTAGATTTTGATTTCGAACCTATGACAGGAGAACTTCAGGAAACCTCAGAAGGAGGAAAGCTGATGGATCTTAGAACAGATAAAACGGAAGCAGGCCTTTCCATTCTTGTACGGGATTATGAAACGGGAAAACCTGTGATATCCAATCTGACTCTGACAGGAATCAAAGGTATAACTGCTGCTTACCAAGGTTCGGATTTCCGTTTCTCTATTGACAAATCCGGTAAGGTGCAATTGAAAATTGATGCCGAAGGTTATTTCTTCGTAGATCGGGAAGAACCTGTATCTGCGAATACAGAAACCGAAATTGTTATTTGGATCGAACCCTTAGGCGAAGGAAAAAGTATGCAAATCGACGAAATCGAATTCTTTCCGGGATCGTCTGAATTTCTTCAAAGTGCTGAACCGAAATTAAGACGTTTAAAAGATTTCTTAGCCTTAAACGCAGGAATCAAAGTCGAGATTCAGGGTCACGTACATTCCAATGGAGAGAATACCTTTGAGGCTCAAAAATTATCCGAAGCACGGGCAAAAAGAGTAGCTCACTATTTAGTGGAAAATGGGATCGATAAAAACCGGCTGACAACCGTTGGATACGGAAATACTATGCCCCTTTTTCCAAATGCAAAATTTGCTTCGGAAGAACAAAGTAATCGCAGGGTAGAGATTAAAGTATTATAAATTGAAAATGGAGAATTGAAAAAGCTTTTCTTCTCAACTTTTCAATTCTCCATTTTCAATTATTTCAGGCTTTTCAACAAGTCTTCATCAACCAACTCAGGAATTGTTACCTTTAATTTAGGTTCTGCTTCCATGGCGCGCTTAATTGCGAAAATAGCACCTTCGTTCCGTGCCCAGTTTCTTCGCGCAATTCCATTGTTCACATCCCAATGTAACATGGACTTCAATTTTCTTTCAGCATCGGAAGCCCCATCCAATAACATTCCGAAACCTCCGTTGATGACTTCTCCCCAACCTACTCCGCCTCCATTGTGAATAGAAACCCAGGTTGCACCTCGGAAAGAATCTCCGATTACATTCTGGATAGCCATATCGGCAGTGAATCGCGAACCGTCATAGATATTGGAAGTTTCACGATAAGGGGAATCCGTTCCGGAAACATCGTGGTGGTCACGGCCAAGAACAACCGGACCAATGATTCCTTTCGAAATCGCCTCATTAAAAGCAGAAGCAATTTTCATTCTTCCTTCTGCGTCGGCATATAGTATACGTGCCTGGGAACCAACCACCAGTTTATTTTCCTGGGCACCTTTGATCCATTGAATATTATCAGCCATTTGTTGCTGGATTTCTTCCGGGCTCTGCTGTTTCATCTCTTCTAAAACGGCACAAGCAATTGCATCTGTCTTTTCCAGATCTTGCGGGTTTCCGGAAGTACAGACCCAGCGGAAAGGCCCAAAACCATAATCGAAACACATGGGGCCCATGATGTCTTGAACATACGAAGGATATTTAAAATCAATCCCATTGGGTGCCATTACATCGGCTCCGGCTCGGGATGCTTCCAATAAAAAGGCATTCCCATAATCAAAGAAGTAAGTCCCTTTTGCCGTGTGCGCATTAATTGCACTTGCATGGCGAATAAGAGTTTCTTGTACTTTTTCCCTGAATAGATCAGGATTTTCTGCCATTAATCGATTGGATTCTTCGAAAGTGATTCCAACCGGATAATATCCTCCTGCCCAAGGATTATGAAGTGATGTTTGATCAGAACCTAAGTCAATATGTAAATTCTCCTGGTCAAATTTCTCCCAAACATCTACGACATTTCCTAAATAGGCAATGGATACAACTTCTTTTTTTGATTGTGCTTCGCGTACTCTCTTCACCAAATCATCCAGGTCCTCAATCACTTCATGAATCCAGCCTTGTTCATGTCTGATCCGTGTGATTTTTGGGTTTACTTCCGCACAAACAGTCACACAACCAGCTATTGTTCCGGCCTTTGGTTGAGCACCACTCATTCCTCCCAAACCGGATGTGATGAATAATGATCCTGCGGGACTTTTCTTGATTTTCCGGAAACCATTCAAAACTGTGATCGTTGTTCCATGAACAATTCCCTGTGGCCCGATATACATATATGAACCCGCTGTCATTTGACCGTATTGTGTCACTCCTAATGCATTGAATTTTTCCCAGTCATCCGGTTTCGAATAATTCGGAATCATCATTCCATTCGTAACCACAACACGCGGAGCATCTTTATGTGAAGGGAAAAGTCCAAGCGGATGTCCCGAATACATAACCAGGGTTTGATCATCTTCCATTTCCGACAGATACTTCATCGTCAGGCGATACTGGATCCAATTTTGGAAAACAGCACCATTTCCGCCGTAAGTGATCAATTCATGCGGGTGCTGAGCTACTGCATAATCAAGGTTATTTTGAATCATCAGCATAATTGCCTTCGCTTGCATTGATTTTCCCGGATACTCATCAATCGGGCGAGCATACATCTTGTAATCCGGTCTGAAGCGATACATGTAAATTCTTCCACGTTTCTCCAGCTCTTCAGAAAACTCCACTGCAAGTTCAGCATGCTGTTCTTTTGGAAAATACCTTAACGCATTTTTCAATGCCAGGATCCGTTCTTCTTCTGAAAGGATTTCTTTGCGTTTTGGCGCATGATTGATTGCCAATTCGTACTCTTTCTTTGGAGGAAGGATTGCAGGGATTCCTGTTATTAGTTCGTTTTGAAATTCGTTCAGACTCATAAAATGCACTTATGTTGCGAAATTAAGAAATCTACCGTTATCCCCAAATGATAGACCGGGCTTAATTCGAATATCATAAAAACAATAAGGGGCTACCTGTTTAGATAGCCCCTTATTATAACGGATCAATTAATTATTTTTGAAGATATATACTTCCGTTCCAAACGTATTTCTTATCAGAAATAAGTTCTCTTGTGCGAACAAGCCAGGTATATGTTCCTTGCGGAACAAGTTGTCCATGGTAAGTACCATCCCAAGATGCATTGACATCATGTGATTCCCAAATAACTTCGCCCCATCTATTAAATATCTGAAGTTCAAAATCAAATTCATCAACTCCTTCAATGTAGATTCTCCAAGTTTGGTTGAATTCATCTCCATCAGGTGTGAATGCATTCGGGGCGTAAATAATTACTTCCGGCAGAATCACGACCTCTTTTGTAATTGTATCTGTACAACCCAAATAGGATGTAGCAACCAGTGTTACATAATAGGTTCCTGTTTGCCCGTCAGGATAAAGGACCGTTTGATCATCATTTGTAGACGAATTCGGCGTTGCTCCCGGGAAACTCCATTCGTATGTATTTGCATACAAGGAATATTCCGTAAATAAAACTTGGGTATTAAACATCGTTATCGGATCAGGACTCCATTTAAAATCTGCAACGGGAGTTTGCATCACTGTCAGGTAATCTTCCCAAGTAGTGGAGTCAATACATCCATCGGGTGAAGTAACGATCAATTGTACATCATACGTTCCATTCATTGCTGAAGTAGTCAATAATGAATCAACATCCATAAATTCATCTCCATTACTGATTCTCCAAATAGAGTTCATGGTATTCAATGAATCCGGATTGTACAATGTAAATACCGCGGGTTCACATTTTGTTGCCTGATCCACGGTAATTTGAGGAACCGGAACAGGATAAGTAATAATACTTCCCGTGAAGGTAATTGGTGTCGTCTCGCATACGTCGTTAATGGTTACGGTATATGAAGTAGTCGCCAAAGGAGCATCGTTCAACGTGCTTTCCGTTCCTACGTCCGTTTGACCGGTCGACCAGGTAAATGTATATGGGGCACCAATACCTCCGGAAGCAACGATTGTTAATGAATCTTCATATCCCGGACAAGTAGACGGGTCTGCAGTCATGATTCCGGAAAGTACCGGATTCATCATCACATAGATTGAATCTCTATTTGACCAACATCCTAAATCAGTCTGTGCTTGAACAGGATAATAGGCGTTCGCAGAAGGATTCACCTGAGTCACAGCAACCAAAGAAGGACTATGATCCCAATGATATGAATAAGTTGCACCTCCAGTTGCCAAAGCCCAAAGAGTTGCTGTACCGTTCTGACAAATCGTGGTATCATTTGCAACAGTCAATACAATCAATGGAGGATTAGTCAATGTTGCCGTTGTACATTTTTGACATCCCAAGGTGTTTTTTGCACAAACAGTATATGTTCCAGCTGCAAAACCTCCTTGTGTATTGGATGTTTGCCATGTTACTCCATTATCGAAACTATACTCGCTTGCACCCGCACTGGTAATCGTTATCGTACCATCACTTGATCCGTTACAAACCGGATTGGTTGTTGTAGTTGCAATTTGAAGTTGCGAAACAGTAACAACAACAGTATCTCTTATAATACCACAGACGGTACTTGTTTCTCTTAAGACAAATTTATAAACACCTGGTTGATTTACCGTAACATTTGGTGTCATCGAACTGAAGTTTGGTGAGAAAGACGCTGTTGCAGGAGGAGTTAGACCGGGAGGTACAATTGCCTGCCAATTCGCTGTATTTGTCGGACTTCCTACACTTCCCGTTAAATGGATCACCTGGCCCAGACAAACGGTTTGATCCGGTCCTGCATTTGGTGCCGGTGGATTTACTACCGTAATGGTGAAAGTTGCTGTATCAATTAACGCAGGAGTTGTTCCCATTGCAGGTTGAGTTACTTGCACGGAATAAGTTGTTGTAACCGTTGGATTCACTGTCGTTGTTCCGGCTGAAGGATTTGCTACCCCTGTTGTCACCAACCAGGTAAAACTAGGATTTGTATATCCGGGCGTTGCAATAGTTACTGATGTTGAATTCCCTAAACAAATTGTTTGATTTGCTCCAGAAACACCACAAACAACTTGTGCAGTACCAAAGAAGTTCAAATTCACACTTTGATTCGTGAAACTGTAGTTGGATAAACACAAGATGAACGATTGACCCGCCGTAACTGTTAACGGATTTTCATAGCTCGATTGAGATCCTCCCGGAGGAAGACTTCCCGAAGGAGCCATTCCGGTATTCCCATTACATGAACCATTCCAGTTACATGCAATCGGACTCAATGTATTTCCATTAATTCCGGCACAAGCATTACCTGTGTTATTTGGCCACATGATCCAGTCGAAACAGCCTCCTTGAGTACCGATCAATGACCAAGCCAAAGTTCCGTTTGATACCACATTGATGGTAATGAATGTAGAAACTGTTTCACCTGACAATAAACAACCAGAGTTACCTGGTGAACCATTTGGATTAGAAGCAGGATTCGAAACCGATCCGGATGTAAAATCCACGGTGTTATATGCCGGTTGCGTTCCAACAATGTTAAATGAAGGTGTCGCACATCCCGGTATAGCTAAATTACAGTTAACTGGTAATTGTTGAGCCCAAATTCCAAATGAACAAAACAATAATAAAGTGTATAATAGTGTTTTCATTGGATTAGTTTTCGGAACAATTAGTAAATGGATATGGATTTACAGGGTCAACTCCATGCAAACCGATTTGCAGACAACTGTAATTGGATGAGTAAACTCCCATCCAGGATACAAATTCTGTAGTAGTGAATGTACTAATGTCCTTTGTGATCAAGAACAATCTATGTGTTGGAATATCAACTCGAACTACGCTTACATAAGGTATGGAACGCAGTTGATTTTCCAGTGTTGTCAGATCATTCTGATCGTTCAAGTTCACCATGCATTGCGCAAAAAAAGTAGGTGCACTTGTTTGAGAAGCCGTAGTTTGAGTGTTACCCAAAAAGGCGACCGATACAAAAATAAAGCCGAGTATTAAATTCTTCATAATTTGGTACTTTGATTTCTAAACGATTTAATTACAATTTGGTTGCTTTGACCTCATAAAAACATACTGCTTTTAAACATTTTGTTAAAAATCAGTTCATTAATAGAGAATCAACTACAATTTTCACTTTTCCGAATTATTTTTCATCTCCTTTGAATATCAGAGCCTTAAATTACGAATCTTTTATATAACTCACTATTAGTTACCCGAAATGCTAGTTGTTAGAAACAAAAAAGGGAGCTAATCGCTCCCTTCTTCACTATTTCTTTACTTTATAAAAACCGGAAGTTCTTCCCCGGGTAATAAGCTGTTTCACCAAGTTCTTCTTCTATTCGTAAGAGTTGGTTGTATTTAGCCATACGATCACTTCTTGATGCGGAACCTGTCTTAATTTGTCCGCAATTCAATGCAACTGCCAAATCAGCAATGGTATTATCTTCTGTTTCGCCACTTCTATGTGACATAACTGAAGTATAACTGTTTCTGGTTGCCATTTGAACAGCTTCAATTGTTTCACTCAAAGATCCTATCTGATTTACCTTTACTAAAATTGAATTGGCAATTCCCTGTTCAATTCCTTGAGACAAGCGTTTTGTATTGGTAACAAACAAATCATCGCCAACTAATTGGACCTTGTTTCCTAATTTATCTGTCGCTTCTTTCCAGCCTGCCCAATCGTCTTCAGCCAATCCGTCTTCAATGGAAACAATCGGGTATTTCTTGCACCAGTCAGCCCAAAAATCAACCATTTGGGAAGAGGTCATGGAATCTCCGGTGGATTCAAACAAATACAATCCTTTTTCTGCATTATAAAATTCGGAAGATGCTGCATCTAAAGCAATGTGTACATCATGTCCAGGTTTAAATCCGGCTTTTTCGATTGCTTGCAATACTACCTGGATTGCCTCTTCATTCGATCCAAGGTTTGGAGCGAATCCGCCCTCATCACCAACGTTCGTAGACATTCCTTTTTCTTTTAAAACGGATTTCAAGTGATGGAATATTTCAGTTCCCCAGCGCAGACCTTCCGAAAAAGAAGATGCACCGAACGGCATTACCATGAACTCCTGAACATCGATCAAGTTATCGGCATGAGATCCTCCGTTAAGGATGTTCATCATTGGAACAGGCATTGTTGTTGCTCCAACTCCTCCTACATATTTAAACAAACTCAATCCTGCTTCTTGTGCGGCTGCTTTAGCCACCGCCAAAGACGTACCCAAAATAGCATTCGCACCCAATTTCGATTTGTTCGGAGTTCCATCCAACTCCACCAATACACGGTCAATCAGTTTTTGGTCAAAAATATCCATCCCGATCAACTCCTCAGCAATGATCGAATTGACATTCTCAACAGCTTTCAGAACTCCTTTCCCAAGGTAAACGGATTTATCACCATCACGTAACTCAACTGCCTCATGTATTCCGGTTGAAGCTCCGGATGGAACGGCTGCTCTTCCAACTGCACCATTGGTTGTATAAACATCCACTTCTACCGTTGGATTACCTCTTGAATCTAAAACTTGTCTTCCGACAATGCGCGCGATATAACTCATGTGTTGATTTATTTAGAAGCTTCTTGCTTCGCTAGTTTCATGTTAGTGATAAATTGATCGAATAAGTAACGTGAATCATGTGGTCCGGCAGATGCTTCCGGGTGATATTGAACTGAAAAAACAGGTTTGTCAGTCAACATGATACCTGCAATTGTCTGATCATTCAAATGTTGATGCGTAACTTTGATTCGTGGATTGGATTGAACACTTTCTTTTTCTATCACAAACCCGTGATTTTGCGAAGTGATCTCCCCCTTTCCTGTCAATAAATTCATAACCGGGTGATTAATTCCTCTATGACCATTGAACATCTTTTCGGTTTTCAGTCCCTGACTTAAACCTAAAATCTGATGTCCAAGACAAATTCCGAATATTGGAGTGCCGATCTCAACCAATTCCTTTACCAAAGCAATTTCATTCGGCATGGCTGATGGATCTCCGGGACCGTTTGATAACAAATATCCGTCCGGATTAAACGTCTTCATTTCAGCAATGGATGTATCCATTGGAAACACCTTTACCAAACAACCTCTGTCAGCCAAACAACTGACAATATTTTTCTTTACTCCGAAATCAAGTAAGGCAACTCTCAAAGAACTTGCAGGATCCCCTACTTCGTAAGCCACTTTCGTAGCCACTTTCGAAGATAATTCCAAGCCGTCCATTGATGGTACTTCTTTCACTTGTTTCTGAAGTACTTTTTCGTCCAGAATTTCAGATGAGATAATGGCGTTCATTGCACCTTTATGTCGGATGTGACGAACCAGCGATCGCGTATCGATATCCGTAATACCGACCTTGTCATTATCGACCAGGTAATCCTGAAGATCGGATACTCCCGATGCTCTTGAGAAATTATGGGCAAATTTTTTGGTTACCAATCCGGCAATCTTTACCGTTTCGGATTCAACCTCGATCGGGTTCACACCGTAATTCCCGATATGGGAAGTCGTCATGACTAGTATTTGCCCATAATAGGAAGGATCAGTAAATACCTCTTGATAACCGGTCATTCCCGTGTTAAAAGCAATCTCTCCGGTGGTTGTACCTATCTTTCCGGTAGCTTTGCCATAAAATACTGTTCCGTCTTCTAGGACCAGGAGCGCAGGCTTGCGTTCTTCCATATACTAAAATGTTTTTGCAAAATTAGGATTTCTATTCCAACTTCAAAAGTATAGTTCATAAAAAAGGGTATCCGTTAATAACTGGATACCCTTTTTTTATCTTAAAAGATGTAAAATCTTACTCTTCATCCTTTTTTTCTTCTTCAGCTGAATCTGCTTCTTCTGTCGGAGCTGCTGCCTCCGGAGCAACTTCTTCAGCTTTCACTTCTTCAACAACTTCCGCTTTTGGAGTTTCCTCAACAACAACCGCCTCTTCTACAACTTCAGTTGCTTCTACAGCAGCATCAGCTTTCTTAGCAGTAGTTGAACCACCACGGCGAGAACGACGTGTTGTAGTTTTCTTCTCACCGGAAGTGTAAACTTCGTTGAAATCAACCAACTCGATCAAACACATTTCAGCATTATCTCCTAAACGGTAACCTGTACGGATGATACGTGTATATCCTCCTGGACGGTCAGCAATTTTCGGAGCAATTGTTCTGAAAAGTTCCGTAACAGCTTCTTTACTTTTCAAGTAAGAGAAAGTTGTACGACGATTGTGAGTTGTATCGTCTTTCGATTTTGTCAAAATAGGTTCAACATATACACGTAAAGCTTTTGCTTTAGCGATAGTAGTTGAAATACGTTTGTGCTCGATTAACGAACAAGCCATGTTAGACAACATTGCAGCTCTGTGTGCAGTTTGTCTCCCTAAATGATTGAATTTTTTTCCGTGTCTCATAACATTTAATTTCGTAAGTAACGGTTAGCTGGATCTAGTATCGCATCAATCCAGCCACCTATCACGACATTATTTAAAATTTAATTGCGATACTAGTCTTTATCTAATTTGTATTTAGCTACATTCATACCGAAGTTCAATCCTTTTGAATCAACCAGGTCTTCCAACTCAGTTAAGGATTTTTTACCGAAATTACGGAACTTCAATAAGTCATTCTTGTTGTAAGAAACCAAATCTCCAAGTGTTTCAACGTCTGCTGCTTTCAAACAATTCAGAGCACGAACCGAAAGATCCATATCCACTAATTTTGTTTTCAACAATTGACGCATGTGTAACGATGTCTCATCAAATTCTTCTGTTTCGGATTTCACTTCACTATCTAAAGTGATACGCTCATCCGAGAACAACATAAAGTGATGGATCAGGATTTTCGCAGCTTCTTTCAAGGCATCTTTCGGATGGATCGAACCATCTGTAGTCAATTCCAAAACCAATTTCTCGTAATCCGTTTTTTGTTCTACACGGTAATTCTCAATCGTGTATTTAACGTTTACAACCGGAGTAAAGATCGAGTCGATAAAAATCGTCCCGAACGGTGAATTACCTGTTTTGTTTTCCTCTGCAGGAAGGTAACCACGCCCTTTAATGATTGTCAATTCCATCTCCAATTTAACAGAGCTTTCCATGTTACAAATCACTAAATCCGGGTTCAATACCTGGAATCCAGAAGTGAATTTACCCAAGTCACCAGCAGTCAACTTATCTTGTCCGGAGATAGAAACAACAACTGTTTCATTATCCGTTCCTTCGATTTGTTGTTTGAAGCGAACTTGTTTCAAATTCAACACGATTTCGGTAACGTCTTCAACAACACCTTTCAAAGTTGCGAACTCGTGGTCCACACCTTCGATACGTACTGAAGAAATAGCATACCCTTCTAATGAAGAAAGTAAAATACGACGTAATGCGTTTCCTACAGTGATACCGTATCCTGGTTCAAGCGGGCGGAACTCAAATTGTCCTTTACGCTCGTCCGACTGGATCATTATTACCTTGTCAGGTTTTTGAAAATCTAAAATTGCCATTTTGTTTTTCTTCTTTTTAATTGTTTCACAGTTGCGCGGTCTGAAAGATTGAAGAATGTCAATCAAACCCTTTGGCTGTGACTCAATAGTTAATTATTACTTAGAGTATAATTCGACGATTAATTGTTCCTTGATATTCTCAGGAATCATATCACGAGAAGGAATGCTTAAAAACTTTCCGGTTTTTGTAGCTGAATCCCAATCTAACCAATCGTAACGTTTGTTTGTTGATGCAGTCAAAGCAGAAGTGATTGCTTCCAATGATTTTGACTTTTCACGAACGCTTACAGCATCACCGATACGTAAAGTATAAGAAGGGATGTTTACCACCTCTCCGTTTACAACGATATGTCTGTGAGTTACCAACTGACGAGCAGCACGACGAGAAGGAGCAATTCCTAAACGGTATACTGTGTTATCCAAACGTGATTCACACAATTGCAACAATACTTCACCTGTAATACCTTTCATACGTGATGCTTTCTTGAACAGGTTGGAGAATTGTTTCTCAAGGATACCGTAAGTATACTTTGCTTTTTGTTTTTCACCAAGTTGGATAGCGTACTCTGACTGCTTTCCTCCACGGCGCTTGTTAGGTCCGTGTTGTCCCGGTCCGTATTGTCTTTTTTCCAGAGATTTATCTGGACCGAAAATTGGGTCGCGGAAACGACGAGCAATTTTCGATGTTGGGCCTGTATATCTTGCCATACTATAAAACTATAAAAGGGGGATTATGAATTAAGGCTTTTCCTTCGATAATCAAATGTGTTCCCCTTTAGATTAAATTACTATTATTAAACGCGACGTCTTTTTGGTGGACGACAACCATTGTGAGGAAGTGGAGTTACATCAATGATCTCAATTACCTCGATACCATGATTGTGAATTGCACGTATAGCTGATTCACGACCAGCACCTGGTCCTTTCACAAATACACGAACTCTACGTAATCCGAAGTCATGTGCTTCTTTAGATGCATCCTCAGCAGCAATTTGTGCAGCATAAGGAGTGTTCTTTTTAGAACCTTTGAAGCCCATTTTTCCAGCCGATGACCAAGAAATAACCTGACCAGCGTTGTTCGTCAAAGAAATAATCACATTGTTGAAGGTAGCTTGAATATGCGCTTCACCCGCTGCGTCTACTTTGACTTGTTTCTTCTTCTTTTGATTTGCTTTTGCCATTTCTAACTATTATTTAGTCGCTTTCTTCTTGTTAGCAACTGTTTTTCTTCTACCTTTTCTAGTACGAGAGTTGTTTTTCGTACGTTGACCTCTCAATGGAAGACCAGCGCGGTGACGAATTCCTCGTGTACATCCGATATCCATCAAACGTTTAATGTTCAATTGGATTTCAGAACGCAACTGTCCTTCTGTCTTGATTTCCGAAATAGATGTACGAATCAAAGCAATCTGATCGTCATTCCAATCTTGTACTTTGATGTTCTCATCAATTCCGTTAGCTATCAATAGCTTCTTAGCCGTGCTACGACCAATTCCAAAGATGTACGTCAATCCGATTACACCTCTCTTGTTTTTTGGTAGATCAATACCTGCAATACGTGCCATAATTACCCTTGTCTTTGTTTTAGTTTAGGATTCTTCTTGTTAATCACGTAAACTCTTCCTTTTCTTTTTACGATCTTACAATCTACAGATCGTTTTTTTACTGAAGCTCTTACTTTCATCTTTTGCTTTTTTATCGGAGTTCTTTCTTACAAATTATTTGTAGCGGAAAGAAATACGTCCTTTAGTTAAATCATATGGAGACATTTCCACTTTTACACGGTCACCAGGTAAAATCTTAATGTAAAACATTCTCATTTTCCCTGAAATGTGCGCCGTAATAACGTGTCCATTCTCCAATTCGACACGAAACATTGCGTTAGACAATGCCTCGATGATCGTTCCGTCTTGTTCTATAGATGCCTGTTTAGCCATAATCTAGAAACCTGATGACATTTCGTTTATACTTCTTCTTCCTCTAACTCGAGAGCCTTCCATTAACCCATCCATGTGACGGTTCAATAAATAAGATTCAATTTGTTGAAGGGTATCTAAAACTACTCCCACCATGATTAACAACGAAGTTCCTCCGAAGAAATACTCAAAACCAGAAGTAATATTACAAGCATATGCAATCGAAGGCAGAATCGCAATCAGTGCCAGGAACATAGATCCGGGCAAAGTGATACGGGATACCAACGAGTCAATATACTCAGCTGTCTCATCTCCGGGACGAACTCCCGGGATAAATCCTCCACTGCGTTTCAAATCATCCGCCATCTTACGCGGGTTGATCATAATTGCAGTGTAGAAGTATGTAAATACGATAATCAAAAGTGCTAACAATGCGTTATAAGGAATACCATGTGTATCTCCTAAAGCGTATTGAATGACACCTCCATCTTTTTGTTGAGAGAAAATCATTACCGGAATGGTCATGATCGCTTGCGCAAAAATGATTGGCATTACACCAGAAGCATTCACTTTTAAAGGCAAATAGTTTCTAGCTCCCTGCTCATCTACAGCTCTGGCACCAACAACACGTTTTGCAGTGTTTAATGGAACTTTACGCACACCTTGAACAATCAGGATCGTTCCAAGTACAATAAGCATGAATACGATGATCTCCAAAACAATCTTCAATGGGAAATCTTTGTTAGCAGCCATTTCAGACAAGAAAGAAGATGGGAGACGGGATAAGATCCCTACGGTAATCAATAAAGAGATACCATTCCCAATTCCTTTATCTGTAATGCGTTCACCTAACCATACAGCAAACATTGAACCGGCAACCATACAAGACACTGCTGTTGTCCACCATAACATGGATTGATCAGCAGGTAACGCACCTTTGATGCTAGCCGCGTACAGTGAAATATAACTTGGCGCCTGAACAGCACAAATTATAATCGTCAGTACACGAGTATACGTATTGATTTGTTTTCTACCCGATTCACCTTCATTCTGCATCTTTTGAACAGCCGGAACAGCCATCCCCAATAATTGCATGATGATCGATGCACTAATGTAAGGCATGATACCAAGCGCCATGATTGACACGTTGGTAAAACCACCTCCGGAGAACATCGAAAGTAATGACTCAAGTACGTTGTCGCCTCCTTTGCGTGCAGCATTAGCAAGTACTGCTTCTGCATTCACGCCAGGCAACATGATAAACGATCCGATACGGTATACAAGAATTAAGAAAAGCGTCAATAAGATACGCTTTCTTAACTCTTCTACTTTCCAGATGTTTTTTATGTTTTGTATAAACCGTTTCATAAAAAAAATGTCGGCAAAGTTAATTAGATTTCTGAAATACTACCACCTTGAGCTTCAATTCCTGCTTTTGCAGAAGAAGAAAACTTGTGAGCACTTACTGTTACTTTAGATTTAAGCTCTCCACGACCAAGGATTTTAACCAGGTCATTGCGAGATACCAAACCGTTTTCACGTAGTACTTCGATAGTAATATCAGTTATATTCTTACGTTCAACAATAGATTGAATAGCATCCAAATTGATTGCTTTGTATTCAACTCTGTTGATGTTCTTGAATCCGAACTTAGGAACACGACGTTGTAACGGCATTTGTCCCCCTTCGAATCCAATTTTCTTAGAATAACCAGAACGAGACTTCGCTCCTTTGTGACCGCGCGTAGCGGTACCACCACCACCGGAACCGTGTCCACGTCCAATTCTCTTATCAGATAGAACGGACCCTGCTGCAGGTGTTAAATTATTTAAATTCATGGATAATTCGTTTTAAAGTATTAATCTACAACTTGTACCAAATGCTCAACTTTCTTGATCATGCCAAGAATTTGTGGAGTTGCCTCTTTCTCAATTACCTGGTTCAAACGGCTAAACCCTAATGCTTGGATCGTTTTTTTCTGACGAGCCGGGCATTTGATAGCACTGCGAAACTGTTTTATTTTAATCGTTGCCATACTATTTTTTATTAACCGTTAAACACTTTGTCCATACTGATTCCACGTTGACGTGCAACAGCCGCCGCATCGCGCATGGACGCCAATGCATTGATAGTTGCCTTAACAACGTTGTGTGGATTGGATGATCCTTGAGATTTTGCCAATACATTGTGAACACCTACAGATTCTAAAACTGCACGCATCGCACCACCAGCGATAACTCCTGTACCATTTGTAGCAGGTTTCAATAAAACTTCTGCTCCACCGAATTTTCCTTTTTGAGCGTGAGGAACTGTACCTCTCAAGATCGGAACTTTAATAAGGTTTTTTTTCGCATCGTCGATTCCTTTTGTAATCGCTTCCGTTACTTCTTTTGCCTTACCAAGACCATGACCTACGATACCGTTTTCATCCCCGACAACTACGATAGCTGAGAAACTGAATGTACGACCACCTTTTGTTACTTTAGTCACACGGTTCACAGATACCAATTTATCTTTAAGCTCTATATCAGAGGCTTTTACTCTATTTCCTATAATTGCTGCCATGATGATTAAAATTTAAGTCCACCTTCTCTAGCTGAATCAGCTAATGATTTAACACGACCGTGGTATAAATACCCGTTACGATCAAATACAACTGTTTCTACGCCAGCTTTCACCGCTTTAGAAGCGATTTCTTTTCCTACAACAACTGCCTGATCAGATTTGTTTTTCTTGTCAGCAGCTTTGTTTTTGTAAGAAGAAGCAGCGGCTAGTGTCACTCCTTTTGTATCATCAATCAATTGAGCATAAATTTGCTTGTTTGAACGGAATACAGATAGGCGAGGCACCAAAGTAGTACCAGAAATTTTCTTTCTGATTCTTCTCTTAATTTTTGCTCTTCTGTTTAATTTACTAAATGCCATAACTTTTAAAATTATTTTTTACCTGCAGATTTACCAGCTTTTCTTCTAATCTCTTCGCCCATGAAGCGAATACCTTTTCCTTTATACGGCTCTGGTTTACGAAGGGAACGAATTTTGGCAGCAACCTGGCCCAAAAGTTGTTTATCGTATGATTCCAATGTTACCACTGGAGCCTTACCCTTTTGAGTATCTGCAGACACCTTAATTTCTTTCGGAAGTTCGATAATGATCGGGTGAGAATAACCTAATGCTAATTCCAACTGTTGACCAGTTGCTGTAGCACGGTAACCTACACCGATTACTTCTAACTCCTTTTTGAACCCTTCGGATACTCCAGCAATCATATTAAATACCAAAGCACGGTATAAACCATGTTTTGCTCTATGATCTGGCGCATCAGACGCGCGGATAAAAGTGATTTCAGAACCTTCAATCTGGATTGTTACACAAGAATCTATTTCTTGAGTCAGTTCTCCTTTTGAACCTTTAACGGTAACTGTCGTACCGTTCACTTTTACTTCAACTCCACTCGGGATTGTTACTGGGGATTTACCTATCCTTGACATTACTTTTTTAATTATGGATTACGAAAGGCGAAGCGAACTTCGCACAATCTGCATCTCTACATTAATTTAATATACGTAGCAAAGAACTTCTCCACCAACGTTTTCTTTTCTTGCTTCTTTATCTGTAATTACTCCGCGAGAAGTAGAAACGATAGCAATTCCCAAACCATTCAATACACGTGGCATCTCTGACGCGCTGGAGTACTTGCGAAGACCTGGACGAGACGCACGGTCTATCTTGGTAATCGCTGGAACTTTTGTTGATTGGTTGTACTTCAATGCGATTTTAATCACACCTTGTTTTCCATCTTCTTCGAATTTGTAATTCGCGATGTAACCTTGATCAAACAAAATTGCCGTCATAGCACGTTTTGTGTTTGAACCAGGAATTTCTACGGTTTTCAAACGAGCCATATTCGCATTACGAATACGTGTTAGAAAATCTGCAATAGGATCTGTATACATGTCCTTTTTCTTTATTAATTACTCGGTAGAGTTTCAATCCGTCAACTGACAGAGACTTTTACCAACTTGCTTTTTTAACTCCCGGGATTTTACCAGCCAATGCCATTTCACGGAAAGTAACACGTGAAACACCGAACTGACGCATATAACCACGAGGACGACCAGTCAACCCACAACGATTGTGTACACGAACTTTAGAAGAGTTCGCAGGCAATTGTTGCAATGCATCCCAATCTCCGGCAGCTTTCAACGCAGCTCTTTTCGCTGCGTATTTTTCTACCATTTTTTCTCTTTTGCGCTCACGCGCTTTCATTGATTCCTTAGCCATCGTCTTATTTTTTAATGAAAGGGAATCCAAAGGCATCAAGCAATGCTCTTCCTTCTTCGTCGCTTTCAGCTGATGTTACAAAAGTGATATCCATTCCTAAAATCTTGCTTACCTTATCGATATCGATCTCAGGGAAAATGATATGCTCTTTAACTCCTAAATTGAAGTTACCACGTCCGTCAAATCCTTTTGGATTAATTCCACGGAAATCGCGGGTACGTGGTAAAGCAACAGCGATAAAACGATCCAAGAAGTCGTACATCTTATCTCCACGTAACGTAACTTTCGTACCGATCGGCATTCCTTTACGCAATTTGAAGTTTGATACGTCTTTTTTAGACATTGTAGCTACTGCTTTTTGACCTGCGATACGAGAAACATCTGCAACCGCATTGTCAACAATTTTCTTATCAGCAACTGCATCACCCAAACCTTGGCTGATTACAATTTTTTGTAACTTAGGTACACGCATAATGGTTTTGTACCCAAATTTCTCAGTAAGTGCAGGAATGATTTCCTCTCTGTACTGTTTCTTTAATCTTGGTGAATAACTCATTACTTGATCTCCTCTCCTGATTTTTTAGAATAACGAACTAACTTACCTTTAGCATCTTCCTTACGGCCGGTGCGACTAGCTTGTCCTTTTACCATCACCATTAAGTTGGAAATATGAATAGTTCCTTCTTTCTCGATGATTCCGCCTTGTGGCTCAGATGCACTAGGTTTGGTGTGGCGTTTTACCATGTTCACACCTCCTACGGTAGCACGTTCTTTGTTTCTGTCAATGGTCAATACTGTTCCTTCTTGACCTCTAGACTCACCGCTTAATACTTTAACAGTGTCGCCTACTTTGATGTGTAATTTCTTTTGCATGACTTCACTACTTATTAAAGTACTTCGGGAGCAAGTGAAACAATTTTCATGTAATTGTTTTCACGAAGCTCACGAGCTACTGGTCCAAAAATACGGGTTCCTCTCATCTCCCCCGCCTGATTCAAGATAACGCAAGCGTTATCATCGAAACGAATGTAAGAACCGTCTGGTCGGCGAACCTCCTTACGTGTTCTTACAACAACCGCCTTGGCAACCGATCCTTTTTTTACGGCTCCAGAGGGCATTGCGCTCTTAACAGCTACTACGATTTTATCTCCTACTGAAGCATAGCGACGTTTAGTACCGCCTAAAACGCGGATACATAACACCTCTTTTGCTCCGGAGTTATCCGCAACTGCAAGTCTTGATTCTTGTTGTATCATTGCAACTAATTATTATTTAGCTCTTTCTAAAATTTCTACTAATCTCCAATTCTTGTTTTTAGACAAGGGGCGAGTCTCCATGATCTTAACGGTGTCACCAATGTTACAGTCGTTATTTTCATCGTGGGCCACAAATTTAGTAGTTTTTTTGACGAACTTACCATATTTCGGGTGTTTTACTTTTCTTTCTACAGAAACTACGATAGATTTTTCCATCTTATCGCTAGTAACAGTCCCAATACGTTCTTTTCTTAAATTACGCTTTTCCATTTCAAGCTTCTTTTACTTTCAAGCCTTAAGCTTGAATTTCACGTTTTCTCAATTCTGTATTTAAACGAGCAATATGCTTGCGAACGTTACGAATTTGGATTGGGTTTTCCAGTGGAGTCACTGTATGTCCTAATTTCATTTTCGTTAACTTTTCTGTTTCGCTTGTCACTTGCTTTTTCAAATCATCAACTGAAAGTTTACTAATTTCTTGTTGTTTCATCTTGTCTTATTTTCCTGGTACAACATAATCGTTACGAACGATGAACTTACATTTTACTGGAAGTTTTTGAGCAGCTAGACGAAGTGCTTCCTTAGCAACTTCATATGGAACTCCATCAGCTTCGAACATAATACGACCTGGTCTTACAACTGCCACCCAGTGGCTAGGAGCTCCCTTACCTTTACCCATACGAACCTCTGCAGGTTTCGATGTGATCGGTTTGTCAGGGAAGATACGAATCCACACCTTACCTTCACGCTTCATGTAACGCGTAACTGCGATACGGGAAGCTTCGATCTGGCGTGATGTAATCCATCCTGGCTCCAACGTTTTCAGTCCAAAAGATCCGAATGCAATTGTAGCTCCACGTTGCGCTTCACCACGATTACGACCTTTTTGAACTCTTCTAAATTTGGTTCTCTTTGGAGATAACATCTTCTGAAAATTTTAAATGTGTTTTTACTTCTTTTTACGGTTGTTTCCACCTTTTCCTCCAGCCGGACGACGGTTTCCTCTATCGCGGTCTCCGGATGGCGCACCACCTTTTGCCCCTTGAGCAGCCATTCCAACATTTGGAGAAAGATCACGACGACCGTAAACTTCACCTTTGCAGATCCATACTTTGATACCGATCAAACCGTAAGTAGTTAATGCCTCACCTACTGCGTAATCAATATCAGCTCTGAACGTATGTAACGGAGTACGTCCATCTTTGTACATTTCTGAACGAGCCATTTCAGCTCCATTCAAACGACCTGAAATTTTCACTTTGATCCCTTCGGCACCCATTCTCATAGTTGAACCGATAGACATCTTGATAGCGCGACGAAATGAAATACGAGCTTCAATTTGACGAGCGATTCCATCAGCTACCAAGCGAGCATCCAATTCAGGACGTTTCACTTCGAAAATGTTGATCTGAATCTCTTTTTTCGTCAATTTTTTTAACTCTTCTTTCAATTTGTCTACTTCTTGACCACCTTTACCGATAATCACACCCGGACGAGCCGTGTTGATTGTTACAGTAACGAGCTTGAGGGTACGCTCGATGATGATTTTCGAAATACTTGCTCTGGATAAACGGGCGTGTAAATACTTACGAATTTTATCGTCTTCAACGATTTTATCTTTGTAATTATCTCCACCGTACCAGTTAGACTCCCATCCGTGGATGAAACCTAATCTATTTCCAATTGGATTTGTTTTTTGTCCCATTTTCCTTCAATTATTTTGAACCATCGACAACGATAGTCACGTGGTTTGATCTTTTACGAACTCGGTAAGCTCTACCTTGAGGAGCAGTTTGAATACGTTTCAACATTCCTGCACTACCTACTTCGATAGATTTCACCACTAATTTTTCATCCTCAATGCTCTTACCTTCGTTTTTAGCTTCCCAGTTAGCAATTGCTGAACGCAATAACTTGGATAAACTTAACGATGCGTCTTTCGCATTGTGTTGCAATATGTTTAGAGCTTTGTTTACCTCTACTCCACGAACAAGATCTGCAACCAATCTCATTTTGCGAGGAGAAATCGGAGAATCATTCAATTTAGCAAAAGCTATTGATTTGTTCTCCTCTTTAATTTGATCAGCTCTTAATTTCTTTCTAGCGCCCATGTCACTTGAATTTTAAACTATCTTTTTTTATCCTTTTTGTTAGCACCATGCCCACGGAAGTTACGTGTAGGAGAAAATTCTCCTAGTTTGTGACCTACCATGTTCTCTGTTGCGAACACAGGAATAAACTTATTCCCGTTATGCACTGCAAACGTCAACCCAACCATGTCAGGAGTGATTGTAGAAGCGCGTGACCATGTCTTGATGACTGCCTTGCTTCCGCTTGTTTGTGCCTCATCCACTCGTTTTGTCAACTTATAGTGTACAAAAGGTGGTTTTTTCAACGAACGACTCATACCTTATTTTTTTCTTCTCTCGATGATGAACTTATCTGAATACTTCTTTTTCGAACGCGTTTTGTATCCTTTAGCAGGCATACCGTTACGAGAACGAGGGTGACCACCGGCGTTACGCCCTTCACCACCACCCATCGGGTGATCGACCGGGTTCATCACAACACCACGTACACGTGGACGACGACCCAACCAGCGCGAGCGACCAGCTTTACCAGAAACTACTAATGAATGTTCTCCATTCGATACGGCACCGATTGTTGCCATACAAGTAGTCAAAATCATACGAGTCTCACCTGAAGGTAACTTGATAATCGCAAAGCGACCATCACGAGCGTTCAATTGAGCATATGTTCCTGCTCCACGAGCAATTGCACCACCTTTTCCAGGTTGCAACTCAATGTTATGGATCACAGATCCAAGAGGAACATCGGATAAAAATAATGCGTTTCCAACATTTGGAGCGGAACCAGCACCTGAAACTACTGTATCACCAACTTTCAATCCTTCAGGAGCAACGATGTAACGTTTCTCTCCATCCACATAATAAAGCAATGCAATACGTGCAGTTCTGTTTGGATCGTATTCGATTGTCTTAACAACAGCAGGTACTCCATGCTTGTCGCGTTTAAAGTCAATAATACGATACTTTTGCTTGTGTCCACCACCGATGTAACGCATGGTCATACGACCATCATTGTTACGACCACCAGACTTGCTTTTCTTCGCAACTAAGCTCTTTTCAGGAACGTTCGTTGTTACTTCAGCATACGTACTGTTGATCTTGTGTCTTTGCCCTGGAGTAATAGGCTGAAATTTTCTAAGACTCATCAGTTTTTACTTAAAAATTATTAAACAAATCAATCGTTTCTCCTTCGGCAACAGTTACGATGGCTTTTTTCCATACGCGACTTTTTTGCTCAACGACACCTCTATTCGTAAATTTAGTAGAGGATTTTCCACCGCCATAAGTGAGTGTGCGTACATTCACAACGTGAACTCCGTACATCTTTTCGACAGCGCTTTTTATTTCCAATTTATTCGCCTTGCGATCAACTTCGAAAGCGAAACTACCGTTTTCATTAGCGGCAGTTGCTTTTTCCGTTATAATTGGCTTTTTGATAATAATACTCATCATCAATTAATTTAAAATCTTTTCGATTACTTCGATTGAACTCTCTGTTAATACAACTTTCTTCGCATTCAACACATCGTATGTGTTAACCGAATCAGCAGATACAACTTTAACGCGTTGTAGGTTACGTGAAGACAAGTATACATTGTCATTACCTGCTCCTACGATCATCAACACCTTATCGTTTAACAAGTTCAAGTTCGATAACATCGATTTGAATTCTGCTGTTTTTGGTGTTGTAAGTGCTACATCCTCTACTACTAAAATTGAATCCAATTTTGCTTTATAAGCGAAAGCAGATTTACGTGCCAAACGCTTTAATTTGATATTCAATTTGAAGTGGTAGTTACGAGGGCGTGGTCCGAAAATACGTCCACCACCTACACGTGTACCAGATTTAACACTACCAGCACGAGCACCACCCGTACCTTTTTGTTTTTTCAATTTTCTGGTAGATCCAGCGATCTCAGCTCTTTCTTTAGATTTATGCGTTCCCTGACGACGATTCGCCAAGTGTTGCTTAACATCCAAATAAATTGCGTGATCATTTGGTTCGATTCCAAAAATTCCGTCAGACAAGGTTACCTTTTTGGAAGTAGCCTTTCCTTTGCTATCAATTACTTTTACTTCCATTATTTCTGAATTGTTACGGTTGAACCTTTAGGCCCTGGAATAGAACCCTTCACTACGATTAAATTTTTGTCAGCCAAAATACGCAATACCTCTAGGTTCTCTACAGTTACGCGTTTGTTACCCATTTGTCCAGCCATGCGCATTCCTTTGAATACACGTGCAGGATACGAACAAGCACCAATTGAACCAGGAGCACGCAAACGGTTGTGTTGACCGTGAGTTGATTGTCCAACACCACCAAAATTGTGACGTTTTACAACTCCTTGGAAACCTTTACCTTTAGATGTTCCAGCAATTCCAACAAATTCACCTTCTTCGAACATTTGAACGTCCACTACATCTCCAAGATTAAGTCCGTCAAAACCTTTAAACTCTACCAATTTAGATTTTGGTGTTGTTTTAGCTTTTTTGAAATGACCTTTCAATGCATTTGGAGTGTTGCGCTCTTTACGCTCTCCAAATCCTAATTGAATTGCCTCGTACCCATCTCGATCTTGTGTCTTAACCTGAGTTACTACACAAGGACCAGCTTCTATTACCGTGCATGGTGTTGCCTTACCCTCGGCACTGTAGACGCTAGTCATTCCGATTTTTTTACCAATAATTCCAGGCATACTTTACTAATTATAAATTATAAATTATTAAAGTGATGTATGCCCGCAGCAGATGTTGCCATCGCTGCGGGATCATCATCACACTTTAATTTCTACATCAACTCCCGAAGGAAGTTCCAATCTCATTAACGCATCAACAGTTTTAGAAGAAGAACTGTAGATATCCAACAAACGTTTGTAAGAACACAATTCGAACTGCTCACGCGCTTTTTTGTTAACGTGTGGAGAACGCAATACTGTGTAAATACGTTTGTGCGTTGGAAGTGGAATTGGACCACTAACTACTGCTCCTGTTGCTTTAACCGTCTTAACGATTTTCTCAGCCGATTTGTCAACCAGGTTATGGTCGTACGACTTTAATTTAATTCTAATTTTTTGGCTCATTACTCGTTTGTATTAAGCGGATACTTTTCCGTTAATTTTTGCAATCACTTCTTCTGCTACGTTCTTAGGTGCTTCTGCATAATGCGAAAACTCCATAGAAGACGTTGCGCGACCTGATGATAACGTACGCAATTGCGTTACATATCCAAACATTTCAGATAAAGGAACGTCAGCTTTAACAACTTTACCTCCTGCTTTATCATCCATACCTTTCATCATACCACGGCGACGGTTCAAGTCACCTACAATATCTCCCATGTTTTCTTCCGGACAAATCACTTCTAATTTCATGATCGGTTCCAACAAGATTGGTTTACATGCTTTCAATGCATGGCGATATGCCATTTTAGCTGCCATTTCGAACGACAATGAATCTGAATCGACAGCGTGGAATGAACCATCAATCAATTCTACTTTCATTGCTTCAACAGGGAATCCAGCTAAAACTCCGTTTTTCATAGATTCTTTGAAACCTTTCTCAACAGATGGAATAAATTCACGAGGAATGTTACCACCTTTGATCGAGTTAACGAATTCTAATCCAGTTTTCTCAGTGTCCGTTTGTGGAGAAATCTTAACCAAAATGTCCGCGAATTTACCACGTCCACCAGATTGTTTCTTATACTGCTCACGGTGTTCAACACCAATAGTGATATCCTCACGGTATGTTACTTGAGGAGCTCCCTGGTTTACTTCAACCTTGAACTCACGACGCAAGCGGTCAACGATAATATCCAAGTGCAACTCACCCATTCCTGAGATGATTGTCTGTCCAGACTCCTCATCCGTGTTTACACGGAACGTCGGATCCTCTTCAGCCAATTTGTTCAATCCATTAGATAGACGGTCAGCATCTGCTTGAGTTTTAGGCTCAATTGCAATACCGATTACCGGATCAGGGAAATTCATAGATTCAAGAATGATCGGATGCCCTTCAGCACACAATGTATCTCCTGTACGAATATCTTTAAATCCTACAACAGCACCGATATCACCAGCACCTAACTCGTCGATTTGATTTTGTTTGTTTGCGTGCATCTGGAAGATACGGGAAATACGCTCTTTGTTGTTAGAACGTGTATTGTAAACATATGATCCAGCAGGTAATTTACCTGAGTAAGCACGGATAAAACACAAACGACCTACGAAAGGATCCGTTGCAATTTTAAACGCCAATGCAGCAAACGGAGCATCGTAAGATGGCAAACGCTCTTCTTCTTCATCTGTTTTTGGATTGACTCCTACAATAGAACCATTATCCAATGGAGAAGGAAGAATTTCCATTACCATATCCAACATTGCCTGTACACCTTTGTTTTTGAAAGATGAACCACACATCATCGGAACTACTTTTCCTGAGATTGTAGCTGCACGCAATGCGTTCAAAATCTCACGCTCAGTCAATGAATTCTCATCTTCGAAGAATTTCTCCATCAAAGTCTCATCAAATTCAGCAACCGCTTCCAATAATTCACTTCTTAAGCGACGTGCTTCGTCAATAATATCTGCAGGAATTTCAACTTCCTTGAAAGTCATTCCCATATCGTCTTCGTTCCAAACAATTCCTTTGAAGTTGATCAAGTCAACCACTCCTTTGAAATTATCCTCGTCACCGATATTGATCTGTAATGGTAAAGCATGGCTACCCAACATTTCTTTCACCTGTGCACACACGTTTAAGAAATCTGCTCCCTGACGGTCCATTTTGTTAACGAAACCGATACGTGGAACATTGTAGTTGTTTGCCAAACGCCAGTTTGTTTCAGATTGAGGCTCAACACCATCAACTGCTGAAAACAAGAAAACCAACCCATCCAATACACGTAACGAACGATTCACCTCAACTGTAAAGTCAACGTGTCCCGGAGTATCAATGATATTGATGTGGTAGTTATCTCCTCTATATTTCCAATTTACTGTTGTAGCAGCAGAAGTAATGGTAATACCACGCTCTTGCTCTTGCTCCATCCAGTCCATTGTAGCTCCACCGTCGTGAACCTCACCAATCTTGTGATTTACACCAGAATAGTAAAGAATACGCTCGGTAGTTGTTGTTTTCCCAGCATCAATGTGAGCTGCGATACCAATGTTTCTTGTGTATTTAAGATCTCTTGCCATTTCTTAGAATCTAAAATGTGAAAATGCTTTGTTCGCTTCAGCCATTCTTAAAGTATCTTCTTTCTTTTTGAAAGCAGCACCTTCTTCTTTCGAAGCAGCAATAATTTCAGAGGCCAATTTACCAGCCATGGATTTCTCATTACGTTTACGAGCGTAACCAATCAACCATTTCATAGCCAATGATTGTTTACGTCCTTCACGAACAGGAGTAGGGATTTGGAAAGTAGCTCCACCAACACGACGGGAACGAACCTCCACGGATGGAGTAACGTTTTCCAATGCTTTTTTGAACACTTCCAATCCTTCTTGATCTTCTAATTTTTTATCTACGATCTCTAAAGCATCGTAGAAAATTTTAAATGCCAAATTCTTTTTACCAGAATACATTAAGTTGTTAACGAACTTTGTTACAACAACGTCATTAAACTTTGGATCCGGGAGTATGGCTATTTTCTTCGCTTTTCTTCTTCTCATCTCTTCAAGAGTTTAATTATTTCTTAGCTTTTGGACGTTTTGTTCCATACTTAGAACGACGTTGTGAACGGCCTTCAACACCCGCAGTATCTTCCGCACCGCGAACGATGTGGTAACGAACCCCTGGTAAATCTTTAACCCTTCCACCACGCACAAGAACTAAGGAGTGTTCTTGTAAGTTGTGACCTTCTCCACCGATATAGGCATTCACCTCTTTACCGTTGGTAAGACGAACACGCGCTACTTTTCTCATAGCTGAGTTCGGCTTTTTAGGTGTAGTGGTGTACACACGTACACATACTCCTTTGCGCTGCGGACAAGAATCCAAAGCCGCTGACTTTGATTTCTTTACTACCGCAGTCCTTCCCTTTCGCACTAACTGTTGTATAGTTGGCATACAGTACTCAAATTTTGATAATTAATAAATATAGTTTTCCCCAAAGAACACACTTTGAGGGGTGCAAAGATAGAGAGAAAATCTTAGGATGCAAGTGTTTTTGGAAAAAAGTGCTGTTTTTGAACAAATTAGTGTTGATGAAATAATCCGGAGAAAATTTTGTACAAAAAAAGCGACCTGAAAGTCGCTTTTAAAATATTGGGTAGATTCCGGCAAAATTATCTTCCCGAAAGTTGAATCGGTTTGATATGCTGTTCACCATTCGAATTTTCAATTTTCAGGTAATATGTTCCCTGGGGCAATTCAGATAGGTCGATCTCTTTTAAAGTCAAATCCGCATCAAACCTTTTCAAGGTTTCTCCAAGTAGATTGACCACTTGAATACTTTTTAAAGGTATATCCGACAATACATCTATTTTACCTTGCGTAGGATTCGGAAAAACACTGATTCCATCCATCTCTTCTTCTGACAATCCCAAATAAGTATAATACTCACAATCCACATTCCCCGGATTATATGTCAACGAATCATCCTCAAAACAACGTAGCTTATACATGCTTCCGTCATTCGGACTTTGGCTACACCATCCTGGCAGCGGGAAGAAGCCATGAGAAAACGAAAAATCCGAAGACATCATTCCAAAATGGGAATTTACCAATCCACCATGTAGTATGGAGTTCGAACTTGAATCCCGCGTTTCATAAATTGTCGTATTGATCCCGTTCAAAGAGCTGGTATACACATCATCGATAAATAGATATGAGCTATCGTTGCATTCCTGGTTCTCAACCCCTGGTTCCAACAATCTTACATTGCCCTGTGCAGCAGTAAAATCATACAACACCAAAAAGCCGTTGTTTTTCCAATACCAAACAGTGTCCTGCTCAAAATAAACGAATTTATACTGCGTACTGATTAAATGGGTAAAACTTCCGTTGGGGCCGGTATTCATTTTGGTGTGATCATCACACTTCAATTTGGTACAAGTGTGTCCCTGGATAATCGTGTCGTTCATTGTTTCCATTCTTAATGCGCCTTCCCAGCCCGGACTAAACCATTCGTAATTCCAAACGGCATGCCCTTTAATCCAATTGGATTGTGCCTGCGATGACAAACAAATAAGTGCAAAAATGAAGAATAAACTTTTTTTCATGATTCTGATTTATAAGGTTAACCCTCATATGATACGAATTGGGAAAAAGGTTGGAGTCTAAACACGATAACAAACTGCATTGATATTCATTCCGGCACCGACTGAAGCGAACAGCACGATATCACCTTCCGTAATTTTATACCCGTTCATTTCCTCCCGTTTCACCATACTTAATAAAGTAGGGATTGTTGCAACCGAGCTATTTCCCAACTTATGAATATTCATCGGCATCAGGTGTTCCGGCATTTCTGAAACCCCATAGAGTTTGAACAATTCACGCACGATGGCTTCATCCAGCTTCTCATTTGCCTGGTGGATGAAAATTTTCTTCACATCCGTGATCGAAACGCCGGCTTTATCCAAACAATCTTTCATGGCAAGTGGCACATTCTTGATTGCGTATTCGTACACCTTCCTCCCTTTCATTTTCACGTAACGAATGCGTGGATCCGATTCTGGGAGGTTTGATTTTCCCAAATTGAGATAAGTCACCTCATCTTCACAATGACTTTGTGCACTGAAGGAAAGTATTCCAGAGTTTGAATCTTGAATTTCCAGGATGGTTGCACCTGCGCCGTCGGAAAAGATCATACTGTCGCGGTCATGCTGATCCAACACCCGACTCAATGCTTCCGCACCAATCACCAAACATTTTTTCGCCATTCCTGCCTGAATAAAGGCATGAGCCTGGATCAATCCCTGCAACCAACCCGGACAACCGAAAATCAGATCGTATGCCACACAATTCGGATTTTTGATTCCCAGATTGTGTTTTACACGTGAAGCAATGGAAGGAATCATATCCGATTGGATGGTATGCTTAATCACATCTCCAAAATTATGCGCTACTATAATCTGATCAATCGTTTCCCGGTCGCATCCTGCATCCTGGATTGCATCTTCTGCAGCAATGGTTGCCATATCCGAGCAATTCATATCGGAAGTAGTATACCTTCTTTCTTTAATTCCTGTTATTGTTTCAAATTTGCGGGCAATCGCTTGAGGATCCAATGGGATCGGTTGCTGATTTTCATCATAAAATTTATGAAGTGCGAAATCGCCATTTGTTTTGATCACTGTCGGAATGTATTTTCCGACACCTGTAATTACACTTTTCATGCTCAACTAAAAACGTTAATAACTAATTACAGAAGCTCTGGGGTTCCGATAGTTATCGGATTTGTTTTTCCTTTCGGAGTGGGGCGCTCATATCAAAGGTAACAACAATTCAGCGGGATCAGACTTTTTTAGTTTTTTTTACAAATGTCGAACAGACAACAAAAACGATCGGAAGACTTTCATACATTTCATTTTAATGTTCCGTTCAATTTGACCAAACCTTTGAAAAAAGCCAACTCCCACTCCTTTCGTTCATGTCCACCTAGCCAGGTAATCAAGGTTTGGGAAATTCCATTTTCAACAAAATATTTTTCCATTCGGACAGCTTCTTTTTGAACATGATCAAGTTCCTTTAAGCCATAACCCAAATAAAAATATAACCCATCCTCCCTCGTCCATTCGAATGGTTTTTCTGTTCCGTTAAAAACAGAGAACAGCAAAAAATTCTTAAGAAAATCAGGATAATCCTGTGCCAGAGAAACTCCAAAATCTGCACCGTTCGAAACTCCGTAGAAAGAGCGTTCCTGTGGTTTTTTAGAAACACGGTAACTGGATTCAGCGTACCGGATCAATTCTTCCGTAAAGAATTTCATGTGCTGGTCAAATCGGATGGTTAGAGGAAATTCCGGGTTATAAGTCATTCGTTTGTAATCCAGGTTCCGGTATTCTGTACCGCCAATGGGTTGTTCATTGGAATGTGAACCGATCAATACAAAAGGTTTTACCAGTTTATTTTCAATCAGGGAATCCATATTTTTAAGATAGGAATCTGTAATGATCTGCCCATCTGTCGTGTAAATCACCGGATAAACAGTTGACTCCTTATCATATTCATTCGGAAGGTAAACAGTGATCTTTCGATACTCATTCAAATTACTGCTGAAAATCGAATCTGTGAAAAAGCGGGATTGAGCAATGCTTCCAAAAGAAAGTATCACTAATAAAAAGAAAAGCAGTTTGTTCTGAACCATCGAATGATAAATCGGCTAAAGTCTATGAAATTAACCAAATAAATTAATTTTGTTACATGAAGCATCTCCTGTTTTTTCTTTTGTTATGTAAGGCTCCAACTGTATTCGGACAGGTCTATAAAGACTCCACACAATCCATAGATAAACGGGTTGAAGATCTTTTAAGCAGGATGACTACAGAAGAAAAATTCTGGCAGGTATTCATGGTTCCATCCGATGGAGATACCACTAACGGAAAATTAAAACACGGAATTTTCGGTTTGCAGCTCAGTGCAAGTGCTCAGGGAGATGCAGGTGGACAGTTGCTTTCTTACAATACTTCAGAAAATGCTTCACAATTAGTAAAAAAGATCAATCATACGCAACGGTTCTTTGTAGAAAAGACTCGTCTTGGAATCCCTATGATTCCTTTCGATGAAGCCTTACATGGCCTGGTCAGGAATAACGCAACCAGCTTTCCACAAGCCATTGCGATGGCAGCAACTTGGGATACCGCTTTGATCAAACTTGCTACCGGGCATATTGCAGAAGAATGTAAGGTTCGGGGAATCCGACAAATCCTTTCCCCGGTGATCAATTTGGCAACTGATGTTCGTTGGGGACGTACAGAAGAGACCTATGGAGAAGACCCATTCTTAACAACCCAAATGGGATTGTCATTTGTTCGCTCATTCGAATCACGTGGGATCATTACAACTCCCAAACACTTTGTTGCCAATGTTGGTGACGGAGGTCGTGACAGTTATCCTATTCATTTAAGCGAACGTGCTTTGGAGGAAACACATTTTATTCCTTTCAAACAAGTAATCCAGCTAGGGAACGCCCGTTCTCTTATGACAGCTTACAATTCGCTGAATGGGGTTGCCTGCTCTTCCAATAAATGGCTGCTCACCGAAAAACTGAAAAACGAATGGAAATTCAAGGGCTTTGTTATTTCTGATGCCAATGCCGTGGGCGGAGAATTGGTGCTTCATAAAACAGCTAAAAATTATGCTGAAAGCGGAGCTCATGCAATCAATGCCGGTATGGACGTTATTTTCCAAACAGATATCAGTCACGCCGATCTGTTCTATCCCGCTTTTACTAATGGTTCGATCGACACAAACCGTTTAAATGATGCGGTTTCGCGCGTGCTTCGTGCAAAATTTGAATTAGGATTATTTGAGAACCCATTTGTTTCCGAAAATATTAACACTGAACAATTACGAGCAGAAGGAAAAATATTAGCTCGAAAAGTTGCAGAAGAATCGTTTGTACTGTTGAAAAATGAAAACCAAACTTTGCCACTTTCCGGAAAGTCAAAAACAATTGCTGTGATTGGAATTGACGCTACGGAAGCCCGAATGGGAGGTTACAGCGGTCCCGGGTATGAAAAAGTGACAATCCTGGACGGAATTAAAAAGTACGTTGGAAACGAAACTAAAATTCTTTATTCCAAAGGTGTAGGAAGAAACAATCTTGAGCATGAAATGATTTCTTCTTCATCTGTTTCTTACATGGGTAAACCCGGATTCAAAGCGGAATACTATACCAATCTCGAATTGGAAAATAGTCCTGCTTTAGTTAGAATGGAAGAAAAAGTAGATGGCCATTGGACGCTTTTTGCTCCGGATACGCAACTAAAAGTGGATCATTTCAGCGCTCGTTGGTCCGGCGAACTAATTGCTCCAAAATCCGGGATGGTTGAAATCGGACTGGAGGGTAACGACGGTTTTCGATTGTATATCGACAACAACTTGGTTATTGACCAGTGGTCGAAACAAAGTTATCACAAGCGAACCATTGAATACGCTTTCAAAAAGGGAAAGAAATACCAAATCCGTGTGGAGTTTTTTGAATCACAAGGGGAAGGAAAAATAAGCCTGATATGGAATGTAAATGTCACTAACAATTCAGAAACAGAAATAGCCGCAAGCGCTCGAACCGCTAAGAACGCTGATGCTGCGGTAATAGTTGTTGGTATTGAAGAAGGTGAGTTTCGAGATCGCGCTTCATTGAAACTCCCTGGAAAACAGGAAGAACTGATAAAAGCAATTGCTGCAACCGGAAAACCGATCATTGTATTGATAGTCGGTGGAAGCGCTGTAAACATGAATGCGTGGATTGATAAAGTTGATGCCATTGGAATGTTGTGGTATCCAGGCGAAGAAGGTGGGCACGCTGTTGCAAATGTTTTGTTCGGGAAAGTAAACCCGGCAGGACGTTTACCAATTACATTCCCACTGGATGAAGCGCAGTTGCCACTAGTCTACAATCACCAACCAACGGGAAGAGGTAATGATTATGACAATCTAACAGGACAACCACTCTTCCCTTTTGGGTTTGGATTAAGTTATTCCACCTTTGAATATTGGGGTATTGAATTAGATGACCCCAAAATGGCTTCAACCGGTTTCAGTTATGTTAGTTGTCATATAAAAAACACCAGCGAGGTAGACGGTGACGAAGTCGTTCAATTATACATTCAGGATGTTTTGAGTTCAGTTACCCGACCTCTTTTAGAATTAAAAGGATTTCAGCGCATTCATTTAAAGGCTGGGGAATCAAAAAAAGTGTTCTTCAAAATTACTCCTGACCTTCTATCCCAATTGGATTTGAACCTGAATTCAGTGGTTGAGCCGGGGGAATTTAGAATTATGCTCGGGAGTTCTTCCAAAGAACTGCGTTTAAAAACAACTTTGACTATTCAGTAGCCAATTTAAACTGAAACACCCAAACCGGGTTGTCCGCTTGATGAATGCGTATACTTTGAGGAATATCAACCCTAACAAACCCGTCATGTACGTGGTAGCGTAATTTCTCTCCTGTTGGAACAAAAATCAGTTTCGAACCCTTTACAGGCAAATTTTCACTCCACACCAACTGTGTTAGCATCGTATCTCTTGGAACCAGGACATATCCCGTTTTTTGATCCTTTGATTGAGTAAAAAAACAATACAATTCATTGTAATGTTTCATACTTTGGGTGTTATAGATCGCTTCCCCGTTCACTTCCAGCCATTTCCCGATTTCGAGCAAACGTGCTTCTACATCAGCTGGGAAAGTCCCATCAGGCTTCGGCCCGATACCCAGCAATAAATTCCCGCCTTTTGCAACGACTTCAACTAATGTTTGAATCACGCGATCAGCAGATTTCAGGTTGTTATTCGGAACATATCCCCAATCATTTCCAAGTGGCATACAGGTTTCCCATGGATTATCAATGCGTTTTTCCGGAATCGTATGTTCTGGAGTTTGATAATTTTCAAAAGGTCCCTGAACCGTTCTGTCGACTACAATCATCCCAGGTTGATATGATCTGGCCATATTCGCTATTTTAGCAATATCCAATTCCTGGTTCCAGGACGGAATCGGAGCCCCCCAGGACAACACCTCCTCATCAATCGTATTTTTCGGTCTCACCCAACCGCCATCCAACCAAAGAATGTCCACTCCGCCGTAACCGGTGACTATTTCCTGGATTTGATTAAAAGTATAATCCTGGAATTGTTTCCAACGCCAAGGATATTTTTGGGTATCGTAATTATTGTTTCGATTGGGTGTTGCATAAAGCGGCCACCAGTAATTTTCATTGTGCCAATCCGGTTTGGAGAAATACGCTCCAATCATGAAGCCCTTATCACGGTAAGCCGAAAAGATATGTTTCAATACATCTGCTTTCGGGTTGGAGGAAAACGGTCCGTGGGTGATACTAAAATCCGTTTGTTTGGTATCGAACATGCAAAATCCATCGTGGTGCTTCGTTGTAAAAACCAAATACTTCATTCCGGCTTTCCGGGACACTTCTGCCCATTTTTCCGGGTTGAATCTTACCGGATTTAGCGAGTCTTTTAATCCGAAATACCACTTTTTATATTCATCGTAGGAAGAGGTGCTGTCTCTTGTAATCCAATCTTCCGAGCAGATGGACCAGGATTCAATAATTCCGGGTACCGCATACAATCCCCAATGGATGATGATCCCAAATTTCTGGTCCTGCCATTTTTCCAATTTTTGCAGCACCAGCGAGTCAGTTGGTTTTTGATATGCATTTGAGATCGGATGAATTCCCTGTTCCTGCCCTAAAGCACCAAAAAACATCCACACAAAAAGAGGTAATAAGAATTTCATTTGTTTCATCACACTTTCGAATACTTCAAAAGTAACAGGAATTCGGGATGAAAAGACTTCAGTCCTTGCCCCAAAATCACTTTTGTTGAAAAACGTGCAATTTCCAAAACCGCTAAATGCTTATCTTTGTAATCATGAATTATTTAGACGGATTAAACGAAAGCCAACGTATTGCAGTAGAGAACTTTCAAGGACCGACCATGGTTATTGCCGGAGCCGGATCTGGAAAAACGCGGGTACTTACAATGCGCATTGCTTTCATGATCGATCATGGAGTTGATCCGTTCAATATTTTAGCATTGACGTTTACCAATAAAGCAGCAAAGGAAATGACTGAACGTATCGGTTCAATCATTGGTGCCGGCGAAGCAAAAAATATTACGATGGGTACATTCCACTCGGTTTTTGCCCGCATCCTAAGAATCAATGCCGACCGATTGGGATATCCTCAAAATTTCACCATTTACGATACTCAAGATACGAAAAGCCTTTTGAAAGATATCATCAAGGAATTGAACCTGGATGATAAGATCTATAAACCAAGTATGGTTTACGGCCGGATTTCCGCCGCAAAGAACAATTTACTTTCTGCTGACGATTATGCTTTGAATCCTGAAATAATGGAGGAAGACAAGATCAGTCAACGCCCGGAATTAGCCCGGATCTATAAAGCATATGCCGTTCGATGTTTCAAAGCCGGGGCAATGGATTTTGACGATTTATTGTACCAGACCAATGTGCTTCTACGCGATTTCCCAGATGTTCTTTCTTATTATCAGCATAAGTTTAAATACATCCTGGTGGATGAGTACCAGGATACCAATTATGCTCAATACCTCATAGTAAAAAAACTGGCCGCTGTTTATGAGAATATTTGTGTGGTTGGGGACGATGCACAAAGTATCTATTCTTTCCGCGGGGCAAATATCCAAAACATCCTGAATTTCAGGAATGATTATCCGGATTACAATTTGTATAAACTGGAGCAGAATTACCGAAGCACACAAAACATCGTAGAAGCGGCGAATAGTGTCATCTCTAAAAACAAAGAACAGATCAAGAAAAACGTCTGGACAAATAATGATAAAGGAAATCTGATTAAAGTAATTCGTGCCATGACCGATAACGAAGAAGGCCGAATCATTGCCAATAAGATTTTCGATGTCAAACACCAGGAAACCGGAGACTGGACAGACTTTGCCATTTTATACCGGACGAATCGTCAATCACGTGCATTCGAAGAGGCGTTGCGCAAGATGAACATCCCTTACAAGATTTATGGGGGACTTTCCTTTTATCAGCGCAAGGAGATCAAGGACATTTTGGCTTATTTCCGCTTAACCGCAAATCAGAAGGACGAAGAGGCTTTGAAGCGCGTCATTAATTATCCGAAGCGAGGAATAGGGAAAACATCCTGGGAGAACATTATCATTGCAGCAAATCATCACGATGTCTCCATTTGGGACGTGATCTCGGAATTTGGAAAATATCCTGTTTCCATTCCCGGTGCTACGAAACAAAAAATTTCGGAGTTTGTGATCATGATCCAAAGCTTTACGGCTCAACTGAGTTCTCAAAATGCCTATCAATTGGCTCAAACTATTGCAAAGAGTTCCGGAATCCTGAAAGAATTGTATTCGGAAAAGGACAAAGGTCCGGAGGAAGTGGAACGCTACCAGAATATTGAAGAATTATTGGCGGCGATCAAGGAATTTACCGTTCAGAGAGGAGAAGAAGATCCAGGGACCTTGGCCGACTTCATGATCGATGTTGCACTTTTGACCGATGCTGATAACGAAAAAGAAGAAGACAAAAACAAGATCAGCCTGATGACAATCCACTCCAGCAAAGGATTGGAATTCAAACATGTTTATTTGGTCGGATTGGAAGAGAATTTATTCCCATCTCAATTATCGATCAACTCACGAACTGAACTCGAAGAAGAAAGACGTTTGTTTTATGTAGCTGTTACAAGAGCAGAAAAGAACTGTACTATTTCGTATGCTGCTTCCCGTTTTCAATGGGGAAACCTGATCACTTCGGAACCAAGCAGGTTTATCTCGGAAATTGACCAGGATTATTTAAGTTTTGAAACTGCATACGGCACATCACAGGGTGGAGGTCGTTCCTTAAATTCAGGAAGAGGTGGATTCGACAAACCGTTTACCGGAGGATTAAACCGGATGCCAGGATCAGCAACCCATCAGACAGCTCCGAGAGGTTTAAAAAGCATGTCGGAATTGACTTCTAAAGCTGGAACCAGTGATTCGAATATCGATATTAAAGTGGGATACAATGTAGAACACGAACGTTTTGGAAAAGGGAAAGTGACGAAATTGGAAGGAAGCGGAGTGGATCGGAAAGCAACTATTTTCTTTCCTCATGCCGGAGCTAAGACGCTCCTGCTGAAATTTGCCAAACTGACCATATTGGATATAGATTAAAAAACAAAAAGGCTAATCAAATGACTAGCCTTTTTAATATCCCGATAGGTTATCTTACCAAAAGAACAAACCGGTTATAATCCGGTCTCCCATTGGTTGGCCTTTCAATTTTTCTGTCAAATCAGCGATTAGTTCCGCCTCAGTAGTCTGTTTCCCTTTTTTCTTAGGTTGTGCAACTTGCTCGGGAGTTGGGGTTATCAAATCCACTTTCTTCGCAAAGTAAACCATACTTCCATCTTCTGTTGCCAAACCGAGAACAGCACCTGGCAATCCTTGAATATTCTCGGGGCCAACCGTAGCAATAATATCCGTTGTATACCAAGCGTAAATACGCGTTGAATCATCCTTTTGCCAAATCACACGAGTGCATTCATATCCTGCAATCTTTCGTGTTTTGTCTGTGATTTTCCAGGTATGTTTAAGTAAGGAATCTCCGATAGTCATTGAATTTCCCATCATATCCATATATACAAATCTCATGTGCTGATTGAATTTGTTATACACCGTATTCTTAAGTGTCAACCAACTTTGCGGATCCGGTTGTTCAGGAGCGATAAAAGAAAACAATGAAACCGTATCATTGAAGTACAAACTGAATTCTTCCGTCTTGATTTTGTTCTTCTCTCCGATCATTTGACGAAACCGGTCATCATCGAACATTTTCCAGACATTGACACGTCTTTCGTAAGTGATTTTCCCCTCACGAACTAATTGCGCTTGTGCTGTTCCTCCGAGAAAAACTATTCCCAGAAGGATCAATATCCTAATACCAGCCGTTACCATCTTCTTCTTTTGTTTTAAAGTTATTGAATCTAAGTGTCATTTTCGCCATGAAATAACGACGAATGATGTTTGTCTTCTGATCGACGATCACGTTATTGTTAACAGTACGGTAGTTACTGATATTCTGATTCAGGATATCGTATGCTTCAATACCGAATAACAAGTTTCCGGTTTTCAGGAATGAGCGCTGAATGGAAGCATTCCAAATCACGTAATTCACGTTGTAACCACTTGTTCTACCTGTATTGACATTGTATGTGGCGTCCGTTTTAAAGAACCAACGGTGAGGAAGTGTCCAATCGATCAAAGCCTTAAAGTTATATGTTGTATATGGTTGATTCGATTGTGTCGACAGTGAATTGAACGGTACGTTGTAATCAACCCCTCCACCAAGTTCTGTTCTCAGTGAATCACCGTTATAATTCAATGACAGATCTCCACCAATTCCTGTGTTTCTCGTATCATTATCCACTGAATTAATCTGGTTTTTCGATGATGTGAAATTACCATTTGCATTGATCTGTAAGCTCAAATCCTTCACGGATTTTATTGGAACTCCCGCACCAGCCCAGTAATACAAGAAGTCGGAACTTTTCACGTTAATTGCTTGTGAAATTGATCCTCCAGTCGGACCGAACATCGTATTCGTGCTGAAATTATCCTTGATATGTGAATAGTTGAAACCTGAATACATGTAGAACCCGCTTAATCCCTTCCAGGTATTGAAACTACCATTGATACTGTGGGTGTAATTCGGTTTCAATGCGGAATTACCAATTTGGATAAAGTTCGGATTCGTATTGTTCAGAACAGGCTGTAACTGATCAATTGATGGTAAACTGGAATTCGTGTTATATTGGATCATCAAACGCGTTGTCTGACTGAATTTGTATCTGAATACAACTCGCGGCAATACATTATTCAGATCTTGCTTGATTAATGAATCAGTAAACATGTTTCTGTTATCTATTGCAATGTTTCTGAATCGAGATCCGGCTGATATTCTCAATTTGGAGTTTTCATAGATCAAGAATGCCCCTGCACGATGTTGTTGTCTATCCGTTTTGAAATTATTCGAAAACAAGGTGTCAACGTCATTATATTCACCATTAATCGGGTTCAATGTTGTTTTGCGCTGACCGTTGTTATTTTGATAAAACTCGTAATCGAACTCCAGTTTAAAACGTTTTCCGAGTGGCTCAAAATAATCTGCATAAGCAGTATGAATCATTGAGTTACTTCTGATCTCTTTACGTTGGTCAAATCTCAAGCCGCTATTCGAAGTGTTGGTAATCGCATTTGTATCCGAAGAAAGCAAATCACCATCTGATTTATTATCCGATCCTACAAAATTGTAACGGGCAATCAGCTTTCTGTTTTTCTTCTTAAAATCTTTGAATAATCTGAAAGTTGTATTCAAACTGGATCCTGATGCCTGACTTCCGTTATTAATTGTTGTAAAACGTGTCAACACCGTATCTTCGGACAAGAAATCTGTTTTGGACAGCGAGTTTTTGTCCGTAAGATTGTATTGGAATTTCGGTTCAAATTCGAAACGCGTCAATGAATCGATCCTTTGCGAATACTTCACTCCAATCTGATGTTGCATATACGATTCTTTCGTATAGCTGTTCAAATCCGTTGTATACGAAGTATCCGTCAATAAATACTGTGAACGACTATTTGTTTGTGTTTTCACTCCGTATTGGGCAAATGAATAATTCAAACGAACTTTCGCACCTTTTTTGAATTTCTGATCCAGGTAGAAACCACCCTTGAACGTATTTGGAATACCTTCGCTTTCATTTTGACCACCTCCACTGTATGATTGCAAGTCATCATTTTCCGCCATCCAATCGCGCCCTTCAGACAAACCGAACTTGAACATGTCGCTTCCATTCAGGTTTGTTTTAGGTGTATTTGATCCCAGGGCGTAAACTGCCAATTTTTGGTTCTTATTGTATGAATTTACAAGCATTTCCCCTTCATAGAATCCATGATTTGGATTTGTGAACTTGTCGATACCACCAGCGAGATTAATCTTCCCGAAATACCCCTTCTTGGCCTCATCCTTGAGCCTCAGATCCAGGACCTGGACCTTTTCATCACTCCCGTCTTCTGCATCTTTCTCATAAACCTCAACGGTTTCAACTCCTTTTGCAGCAAGATTTTTGGTTGCAATTGTCGGGTCATTCCCAAAGAATTCATCTCCGTCTACCAGCACCTGGCCAATTTCCTTTCCTTGATTCTTGATCTTTCCATTTTCATCAATTGTCATTCCCGGCAACTTTCGAATCAAATCTTCTACGACCGCATTTTCCTTCACTTTAAACGAGTCGGCGACATAAACCAGCGTATCACCGCGATAATAAATCGGATTTCGATTTGCATAGATCAGGACTTCATCCAAGGCTGTGCTTTTATCGGGCATTGCCAAAGTATCCATTATAAAAGCATTGTTGTCCTTTGAGCCAAAAAAGAATGCCCGGAAAACACCATATTCCGGATGAACAATTGTAAATTCTACGGTGTCGATTGGAAGCGTAAACTCCATATGACCATACTTGTCGGATCGTTTAAAATCCAATAGAACGGAATCACGAACACGTTTCACAATTCCGACAGCGTTCCTAACAATGGTTTGCGTGTTCGTGTCTATAACGTTTGCCTTGATGGTCATAGTTTGTTGGGAATTACCCAAATACGAAATCATCAGGAATAATAGAAGTACAATTTTTTTCAATGTCTCAAGTGTTGATGGTACAAAATTAGACGGAAATTCTAGGTTTTAATAAAAAATATGCGAAACGTTACTCAAAATAGATGAATGGCTGAGAAAGTAGTTTAGCGGAATAAAAAAACGGGAATCCTTTGTGGCGGATTCCCGTTCTACTGCACATCGTTAAGAAACTACTAAACTATCGACCTAACTAAAACTTAACGACTTGTCTCACTTCCACTTCAGTAACCCGTTGGGTCTGCCCCTCTTTATTCACATAAGTTCGATTCACCAATCTTCCAGAAACTGCCAATTTGTTTCCTTTCTTACAATAATTAGTTAAAAAATTAGCAGTGTTCCCCCATGCAAACATCCGGTATAAGGCACTTGAATCGGAATCGATTTTCTTCAATTGATTGTCCACAGCGAATTGAAAGCGAGCAACCATGGAACCATTTTCAAAAGTGGTGATGGTGGCGTCTGATCCCAGACGCCCCACCAACGTAACTTGATTTCGCAGCATTCTATAAAATAATTAAGTCATTGACTTCGATCTCAGAAAACATTTTTCGCTCTCCTGATTCCGTTTTATAAAAGCGGCTAACCAATCTACCTTCCACCGCTACATTTATTCCTTTGGCGCACAATTCTTCCAAAATGGTTACCCAGCGCCCAAAGGCAGTCAATCGATGCCAATCCTGCTTGACTTGCAGATTTCCATCCTTATCCAGGTAATGTTCCTTGGTTGCAAGCGAAAAATTGACAACTCTTCTTCCACCTGGTAATAGGCTTACTTTCGGGTCAGAACTTATTTTACCAATAATGTTCACGTGATTCATATGTAGAATCTGATCCTGCTTAATAGTAGTATTCATCTTGATTCGAATTAATTGTTTTCTTGTTTTTTACCATTTAACAATACGAACTCGTTAAGCTCGATTTCTGTCGAGAAGCGTTTTTCACCTTCTTTCGTTTCATAGGATCGATTGACAATTCTTCCTTCAATCACAACCTCAGAGCCTTTATCCAAAACTTTTTCGACACGGTCACACAATTTCCCCCAGACAATTACTGTATGCCATTGGGTGTTATCTTCCCACTCGCCCTTTTTGTTCTTGTAGCGTTCATTTGTTGCTACTGACAGGCGGATTTTCTTTGCTCCTGAATCAAAAGTTTGTGCTACAGGTTTCGCTCCCAATCGTCCGATTAAATTCACTTTGTTTTTGAGTGTGTTCATAATTTGTTTGTTTTAACGTTTGTAAATAATTGATTCGATTGACTTTCAACCGATTTGATGATGCAAAGTTGGGTGAGTGAAAAAATTGAATTCGGTTATTAACTGATTACTGTCGAATATTTTTCGTTTGCAATTGATTAAAATCGTTTTTTAAGTTGATTATGAATGACTTAAACAAAAGTGATGTTTAATAAAAAAGAAATAAAATTGGTAGAGAAAGATGGGGACCCCAACTAAGTTTCGAATTTTAGTCCAAACCAAAACTTAGTTCTTCCCATATCCTTTTCAATAAATTCCAACGCGGTTGTAGATACCGGTTTTATTAATAAAAGTGGGAGTTTTCCAATTCATCCAGTGAAAGATCTTTGAAGCTTCAATACATTCCGAATGAAATAACTAAATTCATCGTCTTATTTTATTCCAATGACACAACGAAAAGGATTCAAGATTATCGGTATTTCGACAGAAACTTCCAACAAGGACGGAGAGGCTTCAGCAGCGATCGGGGCACTTTGGGGACAATTTATTTCAGAGAACCTGCTGGAAAAAATCCCCAATCAACTTGATTCGGATATTCTTTGCATCTATACGGATTACGAAAGTGATTACACAGGAAAATACACGTGTGTTCTGGGCTTAAAAGTCACCTCATTGGATCAGATTCCAACCGGATTGATCGGGAGAGAATTTGAAGACGGGAATTTTCAATCCTTTTTGGCCAAAGGTGGTTTGCCGGAAGCGATAGTCGATACCTGGCATACTATCTGGAACCAGGATGAGACTCTGAATCGCAGTTATACCTACGATTATGAAGTGTATGATGACAGATCCAGGCTCGGAGAAGAATCGGAAGTCGATATTTACATTGCCCAAAACTGATTTTATTCCATGATAGTTTGTATTGCGGGTGCAAGTGGTTTGGTTGGAAATGAAATCCTGATCCAAATTCTGAATGATGCCAGGGTTGAAAAGGTGCTTGTTCTGGCAAGAAATCCATTGGGTTTCGGACACGCAAAGATGCAGGTTGTAATCGTTCCTTTCGAACAACTCGATCAATTGGAGGTTGTGGAGAAAATTGACGTGGGATTTTGTGCTTTAGGAACAACCTTAAGGAAAGCGGGGAGTAAAGCTCGTCAACAAGAAATCGACCGCGATTATGTTGTTTCATTCTCCAATTTCTGCAAAAAAGCCGGAGTGGGAAAAATTGGCATTGTTTCTTCCATTGGAGCAAATGAACAATCATCCAATTTCTATTTGCGAACCAAAGGAGAAATGGAACATGGTGTTTCCAAAGTAGAAATTCCGGTCACAGTTTTTATACGTCCCTCCTTTTTAATTGGACCAAGAAAAGAAAAGCGAGCCGGTGAAAAACTTATTCAGGGTCTTTTATTCCTGATCAGTCCGCTTTTGTTTGGAAAAGCAAAAAAATATAGAGGAATTCATGTATCAAAAGTTGCCCGGAAATTAATCGAAACAACCCTATCGGAGCCGAAAGGCATACACTACATCTGATAAATTGATTTAGTAGTGTTAACTTCGCATAATGAGTTCAAATCTGAAATACCCTGATTGTAGGATGGCAATTCTCCGCTGGTTTATGGGTATTGCCTGCCTCGCTTACTTCTCAAGTTATTCAACTCAGGCCCAGCCACTGGGAAAACTCATTGAGGCAACTTTGAATACCGATTCTCCCTTCACAATCCGCGTTTACGGAACAGAGGATGGAATACCGCAACATCAGATTTCAGCCATAATTCCCGATAAAACAGGAAACTTGCTCATCGGAACAGCAAACGGATTGGTTGAATTCAATGGGCAAACATTTACAGATATTAATCCAACGGATGAGAGCAGAAAAATCCTGTGTACCAAAATGTTTTTGGACACAAATCGCAATATCCTGTATGGATTGAACAATCGCTCCCGATTATTTCAGATCACACCCGTTACTAAAGAGATTTCAAAAGAAGATAATTTAAGCGCATCCTTTTACCACGATTCCATTATTTTCGTAAACAGAAAAAAGGAAATGCGTATTTCCAGGCTCGGATCTTCTAAAAGCCGGTTCATTTCCAAAATAGAAAGCAATAACATAATTTATGGAGTTGGTTTAATTGGCACAATCCCATTCTTTTCCGATTCAACGGGAACCTATTTATTACAACAATCCAAATGGATCAGGATAACGAAGGATATTTACCACCGATCTAAAAAGGATCCTTATTCAGGTCAAAACTATTTTTTAGGTTTCAGCGGTGCGGCTATTTATTCCAAAGGGAAATTAATCCGACAAAAATTCAGGGAGAATACTGAAGGTGTTTACTTAACGGATATCGCTTTTAGTCCACATAACGAGATCTTCATTTCTACTCACAAAGGACTTTTTTATAGGAACAATCACCGTGCTGCTTTTGAATCCCTTACCTCCAATTTCCCAAGTAAGATTATCTTATCTCTTTTTTATAATGAGGATGAGAATTTTCTTTTTGCAGGAAGTAATGATAAAGGATTACTTCAGGTCAAAGCGAAACAATGCATGTCAATTTATGATGAGAGTATCCTGAAGGAATCATCCCTCAGTTCGATTATCAGATCACCGGACAATCAGTTAATTGTTTCAGGAACATATTCAACCATTTTTAAATTCAACCAAAGATTACTTTCAGATTACTATAGCAAACGTGGTGAGTTCTCCTGTCTCGCGAAGATCAACGGAGAGGTTTGGGCCGGTACCTGGGGAACAGGAATTGTTGTTTTAAAGAATCAAAAATATATCCGAACAATTACCAAAGGTTTTTATAATCATTCGGTACACGCCATTTTCCAGGACAGGAAGAAGCGCATTTGGATAGGTTCAGATAACGGAGTATCATTAAGTGAAACTCCTAATCAATTCAGACATCTTTTCAACTCATTGAAAATTGGCCTGGTTGTTTGTTTCTATCAACTCAAGAATGGGGATATTTTGGTTGGTGGTGAGGATGGATTTTTTATTTTTTCTGAAAATTTAAAGCTGAAAAAACATTTTAGTATCCGGAACGGATTGAAGGGGAAAGAAGTACGCGCCTTTTACGAAAAAAAAGACGGCACTTTTTTAATTGGCACTTATGGTGGCGGGCTCTATTACTGGAATTATAAGAAGCTATTACCATTAAACCGAATGAGGAATTGTTTACTTGACAATGATATCTTCACTCTGGCTCCGGACAGGGACGGCAACTTATATATCTCATCCAATCATGGCCTGTATATAATCAGTGAAAGCAAGATTGACGATTTCATTTCCCATAAAATCAACTTTCTGATTCCTTTTCGATTAGGGCAGGACGACGGGATTTTGAATACCGAATTCAATGGAGGATTCCAAAACAATTATTATTCAAGTGACGGGAAACATTTCTACTTCCCGACGATTCAGGGAGTATTGGTTAGTTTCTTCGACGTACCGGAGTATCGAAAGCTGCATCCGTCTTTGAAAGGAGTTTCGGTGAATGATAAAATTCAAAAACTCTCTAACCATGTTTTCCCCCGAAATACACACACTATAAACATTCAATATTATTGTCCGAACTTCACTCAATTCTATAATCTTCATTATCAATACAAACTTGTTGGCCCTGATATCAAGGAAGAATGGAGCATACCGACCAAGCAAGGAGTGATTAGTTTCAAAATGTTGCCTCCCGGAGAATACAAAGTTTATATGCGTGGAATTGACGGATTCAATGATCAGAGTCCAAATGAAGTTATCTACAACTTCAAAATAGAAAAGCATATTTATGAAACACTTTGGTTCAGATTGTTAGCGTTTAGCTTGATTTTCCTCTTAATTTTCCTGTTGACCTATAAACGAATCCAGATCTCAAAGGATCAGGAGTTAAAGGATAGCGAGCACAAAAACACGATGTTTGAATTGAAATTGAAGGCTATTCAGGCAAAGATGAATCCTCATTTCATTTTTAACTGTCTGAATAATATCCAATACCTCATCGTAATGGGAAAACAGGAGGAGGCCGAATACGCATTGAGTGATTTTTCCGGATTGCTAAGGAGATTCCTGCAACAGAGTGACAACTCATTCATCACACTTCGGGACGAAGTGGAATTATTAAAGTCATACATTTCCGTAGAACGTTTCCGTTTTGAAGAAAGTCTTGATGTAGAGGTCAATATCCCTGAGAATCTACTTCATTTAAAAATCCCGACACTCTTGATTCAACCAACGGTGGAAAACGCCATTGTGCATGGTTTAGCTCATAAAAAGGGAATGAAAAAATTAATTATCGAAGGGCATCGGGAAGCTGATACAATCATCTTGAAAATTGAGGATACCGGAATCGGGCGACAGGAAGCAAAACGGATAAATACCTATCGTGCAAACCATATTTCACACGGATGGAACATGGTTCTTGACAAGATTAATTTATTGAAGGCAAAATATCAATATTCCGTTATCTTTGAAATTATTGACAAACCCGAAAACAGTGGAACTACTGTTATTTTTAGAATTCCACTCATGACGGAAGAAATGCTGGAAAATTAATTCAATTCCCAAACCGGATGAAAGCACTCATTTTAGACGATATTCGAATAAGCAGGGAAGGCTTGGCAGCTTTGTTGAATAAGATCAATCCAACGATTGAGATTGCTGCAAGCGTTGCTACCGTTGAAGAAGCAAAACAGGTGTTTGACGAGATGAGTATTGATGTTGCTTTTTTAGACATTCAATTACAGTCAGGAACCAGCTTTGACCTGGTCGACGAAATTCCTTTTGAGACGAAAGTTGTGTTTATCACTGCCTATGATGAACATGCAATCGCGGCAATCCGAAAAGGTGCATTTGACTACCTGCTAAAACCTATCAATTCTTCGGATCTACGCAACTGTATCCAACGGATTCAGGACGTGGACGCTCAAACTGCCGATGCACCGGTCATTTCATCCGATAAAGCGGGAGAAAACCCGGTTCATTCTGATCTGATCGGAATCACCGGATTAGATGCCATTGTCTTCCTGAAAATTGATGATATTGTCTACCTCAAGGCCGATGGTAAATACACGATGATCCAGACAACCACGGAACACATAACCAGTTCCAAAAATCTGAAGGTTTTTGAAACCATGCTTCCCGAATCGAAATTCATGCGTGTACATCATTCTTTTTTGTTGAATCTGAAGTACATCAAGAAATTTCAAAAAGAATATAACATGCTGGTTTTGGATAATGGATCTCAGATTCCTGTTTCCAAATCACGCAAAGATTTGTTGATGCAGCGCTTAATGCATGTTTAAACAACTGTAATGTTGTAGCTTTCATCCAGAGCAATCGCCCCTTCAATTACTTGGTGCGAACCGGGAATCAACAAACCTTTCATTTTTCCGGTTTTTCCTTTGGTAATCAAATCCGTGAGCTGTTTTTCAGTCAGTTTTTTTCCAAGCAGTTCAAAAGGAACCATGAATCCACAAACTTTGAAATTGCTGCATCCAACCCCTCTTTTCCCGGTCATCAACTTATTGGACTTACATTTCGGACAGTCCAGGTCTTCTATACTTTGCTTTTCAGCTTTCTTTCGTTCCTTTTTCTCTTTAACAACTTCTACCGGTTGATCGGTGTGTAATTGAATCCGAATGGGAGCTTGAGAAAAAATCACCTCATCGGTCAATTGACGTACCATCACCATCAGTTCACGCTTGAATTGCTCCAGATCATATTCTCCCTTTTCAATCAAACGCAACTTGCGTTCCCATTGACCGGTCAATTCAGCGCTCTTCAACAGCTCATTCTGAATGGTATCGATCAATCCCATTCCGGTACTTGTCGGAATCAAGTTCTTCCGTTTCTTTTCAATGTATTTCCGCTTGAATAAAGTTTCAATGATATTTGCCCGTGTGGCCGGCCTACCAATCCCATTTTCCTTCATCATATCGCGCAGTTCCTCATCATCAATCATCTTACCCGCAGTTTCCATTGCCCGCAGCAAAGTTGCTTCCGTATAAGCTTTTGGAGGACTCGTTTTTCCCTGATGAATGAACGGTTGATGCGGACCACTCTCACCTTCTTCGAAATGAGGCATGGTTTGTTCAGGTTTTTCAGCGGCCTTTTTTCCTTCTGAATCATTTTCTTTCGTCTCTTCCCAAACTACCCGCCAACCAGGCTCAATGATCTGTTTTCCGGTAGCTTTAAACTCAATTTGTCCGACTTTCCCTAAAACAGTCGTGTTTGAAACCTTACATTCAGGATAGAACGCTGCTATGAAACGACGAACGATCATATCGTAAATCTGCTGTTCCGGATGACTCAAACCACTTGGCTGAACTCCAGTTGGAATGATCGCATGGTGATCCGTCACTTTCTTATCATCGAAAACCGTTTTCAATTTCGGAATAGGTTTCTCCAAAACAGGCTGAGTGAATCGGGAATAGTAAGTCAATCCTTTCATGATCCCTTCGATCTTCGGATGTAAATCCTCGCTCAAATAAGTAGTATCGACACGCGGATAGGTCACCAATTTCTTTTCGTACAAGCTTTGAACCATTTTCAGGGTTTCTTCAGCAGAATTTCCAATCTTTTTATTGGATTCAACTTGTAGAGAGGTCAAATCGAATAATCGCGGATTTCCTTCTTTTCCTTCTTTCTGTTCGAAGGAAGTGATCTCAAAAGGATGTTCCAGCAAATATACCAGACCTTTATCAGCACGTTCCTGCGATTGTAAACGGTCAATTACTGCAGAAAATTCCGTTTCGCGATACACCGTTTTCAACTCCCAATACTCATCTGAACGAAAAGCATCGATTTCCTTTTGGCGATTCACAATCATTGCTAAAGTCGGAGTTTGGACACGACCAATAGACAACGTAGCTTTTCCTTGTCCGAATTTCTTGGTAAACAAACGGGTTGCGTTCATTCCCAGAAGCCAATCTCCAATCGCTCTCGCACTTCCGGCAGCGTATAAATTCTGATATTGTTCGCCTGTTTTTAAAGCCTGGAATCCTTCCCGGATCGCTTCTTCCGTAAGAGAGGAAATCCACAAGCGCTTGATCGGAACTTTGCATTTCGCCTTCGACAAAACCCAACGCTGGATCAATTCTCCTTCTTGCCCGGCATCCCCGCAATTAATTACTTCTTCACAAGAAGCAACCAGTTTTTCGATAATGGAAAATTGCTTTTTGACACCCGAATCATCGATGAGTTTGATTCCGAATTTGTCCGGAATAATCGGCAAATCTTCCAATTTCCAATACTTCCATTTTTCATGATAATCGTGAGGTTCCTTGAGTGTACACAAATGTCCGAATGTCCAGGTCACCCAATAGCCGTTTCCTTCGTAAAAGCCATCGTGACGCTGTTTTGCACCAATGACTTCTGCGATATCTCGAGCTACGGAGGGTTTTTCGGCGATGCACAATTTCATAACGAACAAAGTTAGTCAATGCGGGATGGGGAGACAAGGTGGTTTTGAACAAAATGAGGAAATGTTTCAACAATTGTGACGATAAAAAGCTCCCGCAGATTACGCAGAGGAACTAAAATGAAGGTCTCTTAGGATACATGGTTAAATTGATGCGAATCAGCTGAAGATGGTGCTTTAGAAAGACCAGTACCCAGCAAGCAGTAAATCTTTTTTTGATATTTCGTTTCCGATTATGTCAATTGATATATACTTAATAATTGTCATTTTCTGACATATTTCTTCACTTGAAAACTTACCGCATGTTTCTCATCTGCCTCCTGTTCAAAAACAGCTTCCACATTCCATTTGGATTCATCGAATTCCGGAAAAAAGGTATCTGCACCATAAGTATGATTAACATGAGTAATGTACATTTCATCAACACAATCCAATCCCAGTGCTTCGCGATAAATTTGTCCGCCACCGATGATGAAAACCGTTCGTTCGGTTTCATTTTGGTAATGTTTCAAACACGCTTCCAAAGACGGAAAAACAACTGCTCCGGGAGCTTCATAATCCATGTTTCGCGTCAGAACAGCATTTTCTCTATTGGGCAAAGGGCGGAATCGTTCCGGAATCGAATCATAATTCTTGCGGCCAGTAACAACAATATGTCCAGTAGTAGTTTCTTTGAAAAACTTCATATCCGCAGGTAAATGCCACATCAGGTCATTGTTCTTCCCTATTCCTCTTTCGTTGTCCATTGCAACGACCAATGATACTTTCATTTAATGATTTTATATTCTGTTGGTGAAATGAAAACATATTTGGGTTCAGCAATCATCGCCTCATGAACGACTGCACCCTTTACATCTGATTCTGTCTTAAAATATCCAAGTACCTGGTGATATTCACCATCAGCACCAAGAACTTTATGGATCAATGGTTTGAAGTGTGTTTTAATAATTTCATTATTGTCATAAACAGAAGATGGGTATTCCATTGCATAATATCCTTTTAGCAATTTTTCATAATAGGCTTCAATGATTTGATCGCCCGAAACCTTAAACTCAGTTATTCCTTTCGAATGTTCTTTGAACAAAGCTCTTGAATCGGAAAAGAAGACATCATATTTTGCTTTCGATTCGGTATCCAAAAAATCCGGACGGTAATTGTTATAATCAAAATCAGGTAAAATATAGAATGGCTTCACTACAGCTTCCTGTCTCGGGTAAACCCAGGTAAATGCATGTTCCACTTTCCCCAGGACAGCTTTTCCGGAAACCTTGTTCACTTCTGCCATAAGAATCATTCCACCGTCTTTGGTGCGGTCCCGCTGATTGGAAACAAAATTCCCTAATGACCAGGCAGTCAATTTCTTTTCTCCTTTGATCTCTTTCACCTCAACCGGCTGCAATACATGCGGGTGACCACCAATAACCATATCCGCTCCTTGATCATAACAAAATTGCTCCCAATTCTTTTGATATGCGTTGGGTAAGGATTGATATTCCGTCCCCCAATGCAAGGTACAAACGATCAAATCCACTTTCATTTCCCGCGCTTTTTTGAAATCAGCCTGCATAACAGCACTATCAATATAATTAATGATCAGCGGAGCAGCAACTGATAAGCCATTGGTTCCGTAAGTGTAATTCAGAATTGCAACCTTGAACCCGTTCTTCTCCACAAGCAATGGATAATTTTGATTTCGTTCCTGTTTGTTCCGGAAAGTCCCCGTATGCTTCACTCCCAATTTGTCCAGGACGTCCAAGGTTTTCACCACACCGGTCGAACCTCCATCACAGCTGTGGTTGTTTGAGGTGATAATGACATTGAAACCAGCATCAACCAAACTTTCAGACAGTTCGGGTGGAGCCGAAAACTGCGGATAACCTTTATATGGTTTACCGGCATGAGTTACTTCCAGATTTGCAATAGAAATATCTGCATTCCGGATCAATGGTTTTACATATTGAAAACAATCGCGGTAATCATACGCATCTTTCTTCGCGTTATATGCCCCTGCAATTTGTCCGCCGTGTTGCATGATATCACCCACAAACAAGAAGTTTAAACGAGATGAATTAGATTGTGCGAACGAAACTGTGAACCCGAAAACGGTCAACAGGATAAAAAGAAATTGTCGCATGTTAATTTTCGAATTTAATGACCAATGTTTTGTCGGTTTTTACCAATGCTCTCAGTGCTTTTTCCAAAGGAACCTTTGCACGTTCAGGTAGTTTCAGACGATTCCCCGAAGCAATCATTTTATTTCGCGCTTTTCGCTGCAAAGAAGCCCGTTCATAATCTTGCCAATCGCCATTCTCCAAATAAATCTCAGTTCCCTTCGGATTCACAGAAATGGAAAGTAATTCCGGCCGGGGAATGAGAATCAGCAGCGTATCTCCTTTTGGTATAAACTGGAAATCTTTTCTTTTCAAATCTACTCCGTATAATAATTCTCCACGAACTATCAAGGTTAAACGTCTTTTGATATTGCTTGGATGCAGGCCATGCTTAAACTGGTTTGGATCCGTCAACTTATCCAAGGTTCCCCACAAAACATCACTTTCAGTTTTGTAGTATTCCACTGAATCCACTACTGCTTCATCTTGAAACTTAAGGGTATTCAATTCCAGAATGGACCGGATCTGTTCCACTTTCAAGGGGGTTTCTTCCAATACAATCTCATCGTTAGATTCTCCCTTGAAAAACAATTGATAAGCCCAGTATCCAACAAAGGCTATCACTGCAACAAGAACCAATCTAACGATCAATGTTCGTATTTCTCTTATCCTTTGGCGTTTCATGTACGATTACTTGTTCAAATCCTAAGTTCTTATAAAAATCTACGATGAAAATTTTGGCATTCTGCTCGGCTTCATCGAGAATATGTAATTTTTTGAGGTCTTTACGAATACTTTCTTCCCCTTTCCGCATCACTTTTGATTTATCCTCTTGCGAAAAATCAGACCGGAAACCGTTTACATCGGTCATTTCAGTACGAATCAAATCCGGATTCATTTCAAAGGAAACAATTTCGGGCGGTGGAAGTTGAATCGTGATTGTTTTCCCTTTTACTTCAATATCCGATTCTTTGATCGCATTCAAATTCACTCCTGCCTTGACGGTTGCCTTACAACTCAACAAGATCTTTCGATCTCCATACTTATACCATTCTCCCTCATCATTCCAATGAATGATTTTTCCAAGAGTATATTCAGTAGTAGCAAGTGTCCCGATTGCGCGAATCTGGTAAATTTCCGTTTCATGTACTTCTTTTCCGTCTCCACAAGAAACAAGGGATAAAACCAACAGACTTAAAAACAGGAAATTCTTCATAGTCTTATTCAAAAGCAGCTAAACACATTGCTTGCATTCCGACAATCAACGCTTTGCTATCAATATCAAATTTCGGATGATGCACTCCATAAACGATGCCTAAGTTTTCATTCCGGACTCCCAAACGGAAAAAACAGACGGGAATCTCCTGTGCGTAGAACGAAAAATCTTCTGATGTCAACCGAATCGGTAACTCCTCTACTTTGTCCTTTCCAAAGAAGTCTTTGCTTCGCCCCATCATTTTATCTGTCAAAGCCGGATCGTTTTCCAAATACGGATAACCTTTGGATATTTCCAGATCTGCAGTTGCACCGAATTGTTCGCAAGTTGCGTGAACATGGCCGGCAATCATACCCAAGGCTTCTTTTCTCCACTCTTCATTCATTGTGCGAAACGTTCCTTTCAAAATTGCTTTTTCAGGAATCACATTGGTTGCACCTAAGGCTTCAAAATGGCCAAATGACAGTACGCATGGAACTTTCGGATCACACTTCCTGCTCACTATTTGCTGCAAACCTGTCAACAAATGTGCACCGATCATAATCGGATCGATTGTCTGGTGCGGAGTTGCCCCATGACCTCCTTTTCCGTTGATTGTAATATAGATCTCATCGCAAGATGCCATGTATAAACCGGGCCTGAATCCCACATTTCCAACTTCCATTTCAGGAAATACGTGCAATGCAAACAACTCATGGACAGGAGGATTTTTCAAGGCTCCATCAGCAATCATTAAGGATGCTCCTCCGGGATTCTTTTCTTCTCCCGGCTGGAAAAACAATTTGACCGGATGTTTTAACAAGTTCTTATTTTCCCAAAGAATTTCTGCCGCACCCAATAAAATTGCAGTATGCACGTCGTGACCGCATGCGTGCATCACTCCATCATAAGTGGATTTATATGCACTGTTGTTTTGTTCCAGGATTGGCAATGCGTCCAGTTCAGATCGCAAACCGATACATGAATCTGTTTCGTTATGTTTATCCGAGCGAATAATTGCAAGTACACCGGTTCCGGCGATTTCCTTTTGATAAGGTATCCCGATTTCCCCCAATTGTTCCGCAACAAAGCTCATCGTGTTGTATTCTGAATAGGACAATTCAGGAAACCGATGCATATGCTCCCGGTATCCTTTGACTTTATCGAATAATTCATTGGAACGGGTGCGAATAATATGGTGAATTACTGAATCCATTTACTTCAAGTGTGACTTTATTCAAAAATACTAAAACAATGTGAATGTCTAATTCCTAATTCCTAATTCCTAATTCCTAATTCCTAATTCCTAATTCCTAATT
>CBFGNC010000015.1:0-100386 GCA_965650135.1 uncultured Fluviicola sp. | reverse complement strand
CAGGTAACTGTGGGGTTTTTTAGTTTATACAGGTTTTTTCCAGAAATCCTGCTAAAGAGAACCAAATTGCAGTAAGTGGATTCAAAGTAACTAGAGCTCTGACAAATCAATTTTGCCAAGTATATGATAAGGTTCATTTCCACTTCTCTTTAATAGAAGTACAGATTCACAAGTAAAGGATCCATCGTAATGATAATCACTAAGTGAAAGTTGATTGAGAAATCGTTGAGGAAGGTTCCGGATAATTGTCAGATGTGGCGTTTTGATAACGCCCTTAAAAACGGCTGAAAGTTCTCGCTGTAAATTTTGAATGGGTTCATTCTGATCGACTTGTAGTATAAAGGTTCCATTCTTCCATTTCTCACAACCGATCAAAAATATTTCAAAAGGTTTAATAGAAGAAATAACTTGTTTCATTCTTGAGAGGATGAGTTCATCGGAAAAGTCATTCGCTTCAAAATAGCAGAGACTGATGTGTGGTTTTGATTGTAAAGAGTCTTTTGATAATGGAATAGTTCTACTCAACAACTCCCTTATCGCTATTATTTTGCCTATCGTTTTCGAATCGGGTTCAATAACAAGCAGATACTCATGAATTTTAGTTCCAAAGATGTCTAACTGGTTCATTGCTAAGTTGTCAATTTAATTCAGATAATATACAACGCATAAAAAAAGCCTCACTAAAAGTAAGGCTTAATTATTTTGAAAGAGTTTTAATTAGAAAACCTCTGAATCAGCAAAATGGAATTTACCTTCAATTGCAGCATTCTCATCAGAATCGGAACCGTGAACAGCGTTTCTTCCTTTTGATTCTGCATAGTATTTACGGATAGTACCGTCGGCAGCTTCAGCTGGATCGGTAGCACCAATTAGCGCACGGAAATCTGCAACAGCATTGTCTTTTTCCAAGATTGCAGCAACGATAGGTCCAGATGTCATATATTCAACCAATTCACCATAAAACGGACGTTCAGCGTGAACTTCGTAGAATTTTTTTGCTTGTTCCTCAGTTAAACGAGTAAGTTTCATTGCTTTGATTGAAAATCCAGCCTGGATAATCATATCAATAATTTTTCCCATGTGACCATTTTCGATCGCATCCGGTTTTAACATTGTGAATGTTCTGTTGCCTGACATCTTAAATTGATTTGAATAATTTGGTGCAAAAATACAACTATTTTCTCAACCTGATAGCTTCGGGGCCACTTAATTAATCTTGTTTTTAGACAAGTCTAAAAAAAAGTTTTATATTTGTAAAAAAAAAGAAGCGTGTTAAGATTAACTCAGAGCGAAGAAAATTATTTAAAGGCTATTTTCACACTTAGTCAGGATACTGAAGGAGCAATTTCAACGAATGATTTGGCAGATAAAATGACTACCAAAGCCTCTTCTGTAACCGATATGCTTAAGAAATTATGTGAGAAGAACTTGTTAGAGTATCAAAAATACCAAGGTTGTGCTCTAACCGATTTAGGTAGCTCTCATGCGTTGGCAATTATTCGTAAACATAGGCTGTGGGAAACATTTTTAGTAGATAAGTTAAATTTTGGTTGGGATGAAGTTCATGAGATTGCAGAACAATTGGAACATATCCAATCTACCGAACTGACCGACAGGCTCGATGAATTTTTGGGCTTCCCAAAAGTTGACCCTCATGGGGAACCAATTCCTTGTAAAGATGGTAGAATAGAATTTGTTCAGAATCGGATCCTTTTATCTGAAGCTATAGTTGGCATGAAAGCTATAATTATGGGAGTGGAGGATGACCAGGCAGAATTTTTACAATACCTGAATAAAATAGGATTACATCTGGGAACTCAAATAGATGTACAGGATAAACTAAGTTTTGATGGATCCGTTATAATCCAGATGGATGGTAAGCAGGTACAATTTTCAATCACAATTGCCAAACAGATAGCGATAAAACCATTATGAAGAAATTGGCTTATATAATAGTTTGCATTTGCCTGGTGTTGAGCTGTAAAGTCAGACGAACGAAAGAAAATGAAAAACTGATTGTCTGCTCTACTTCGATAACTGCAGATTGTGTCCGACAGGTAGTAGGTGATAAATTGACTGTTAAATCTCTCATGGGACCGGGAGTCGATCCGCATACATACAATCCGAGACCCAGTGACGTGGTTTTGTTGAACGATGCGAAATTGGTTGTTTATACCGGGTTTCACCTGGAGGGAAAGATGGCTGAATTGTTTAGTCGCCTGGGCGAAAGAAAGGCCGTAATTTCTTTTCAATTGGATTTTCCAAAAAAGAAAATTTTATATACGGATGGAACGACACCCGACCCACATGTTTGGTTCGATACTGATTCCTGGGTTCATAGTATGAATGGAGTAGTTGACAAATTGGTCGAATTGTATCCGGATTACGAATTGGAATTCAGGGAAAACTTCTATCGATTTTTTGTGAAAGTTCAGAAAAAAACGAAAGAATTGAAATTGAAACTAAGCGCGGTTCCCAAAGAAAGAAGGGTCCTGATCACTTCACATGATGCATTCCATTATTTCGGGAGAACTTTTGATATTCAAGTAAAAGGATTACAAGGAGTGTCAACTTCACAGGAACCTGGAATGCGGGATGTTGTTGATTTGGTTGATTTCATTGTTGAAAATGATGTGAAAGCAATATTTGTAGAAAATTCTGTGAGCCCGAAGGCCTTGAAAAGTGTACTGAGTTCCGTTGAACGCAGAGGATATCATGTGAGAATCGGAGGAACCCTTTTTTCAGATGCATTGGGTTCAAAAGGAAGTGGCGCAGATTCCTATATCGGGATGTTGAGCCATAATGTGAATTCCATTAAAGAAGGATTGAAATGAGAAATGCAATTGAAATAAGCAATTTAACCGCTTCCTATCGGGATACACTCGCTTTGGATGATGTTTCTTTATCCATTGGTTCAGGAAAAATTACCGGGATCATCGGTCCGAATGGTTCCGGAAAATCAACCTTGTTGAAAGGAATTTTGGGAATTATTCCAGTCAAGAAAGGAGAGGTGACTTTTTTTGGTGAATCATTGGAAAAATACCGTTCGAAAATTGCCTATGTTCCACAACGGGAATCCATAGATTGGGATTTTCCAATTACGGTGGAAGAGGTAGTTGCAATGGGAAGGATCGTTCCAAAAAAATGGTGGGCGCGAACAACGTTGGCAGATAAGGAAATTGTGAAGGAAACACTGAAGAAAGTCCAATTGTCCGAATTTTCAGACCGACAGATCGGGCAGCTTTCTGGAGGCCAGCAACAACGCGTCTTTTTAGCCCGCGCACTTGCTCAGGAAGCTGAGTTGATTGTAATGGATGAACCTTTTGTTGGAATCGATATGGCTTCTCAAAATTCTATCCTCTCGATCGTTCAAAAATTAAGAGATTCAGGGAAAACGATTGTAATCGTGCATCATGATTTATCAGTGGTAGCTCAATATTTTGATGATGTAGTTCTATTGAATAAAAAATTGATTGCAAATGGACCAATTGATGAAATTCTGAAATCTGAGAATATTGAAAAGGCTTATGGAATGACTCTTTTGTTGAATAGGAAATAAGATGGACTTAAGTATTTGGATCGTATTTATTGGAACAGCACTTATCGGAGTTTCTGCGGCTTTGGTTGGAACGTTTACGTTTCTTCAGAAGAAGTCGTTGATCGGCGATGCGATTTCTCATTCGATTTTACCCGGAATTGTCTTGGCATACATTGTTTCGGGGCAAAGAAATACCATTATCCTGATGTTGGGAGCCTTCATTGCAGGGTGGCTTGCAACTCAACAGATTTCCTGGCTTCAACGAAAAACAAAACTGAAGTCTGATACAATTGTAGCCGCTACTTTGAGTATTTTCTTCGCATTGGGATTAGCCCTGCTTTCCTATATTCAAGGAAGGCCTGATGACGGACAAGCAGGATTAAGTGATTTTCTCTTTGGAAAAATAGCCGCGCTGAATATTGAAGACCTGTATCTCTTTTTGGTAGTTTCATTTTTAATCATCGCAATTACCTTTTTTAGGTATCGTGTGATGTTCAGTTTTGCCTTTAATAAGGAGTTCATGCTCAGTAAAGGGTTTTCCCTGCGCTGGAACGACTTTATCCTGAATTCAATGACCATATTGGTAGTGGCAATGGGAGTTCAAGCTGTGGGAGTTGTCTTGATGTCGGCTCTTTTGATTATTCCGGTCCTGACAGCCAGGATGCTCACATACAGGTTGCGTTCCCTGATAGGTCTGTCTCTTATTTTCGGAACTTTTTCTTCCTTGTTGGGTTCCTATATATCAATTCTTGGAAAGAATATCCCCACCGGACCATGTATCATCATGGTATTGAGCGTCTGTGCGATTTCGGTGGCTCTTTTGGTACGGATTCCATTTAAACGTAAAAGAATAGGATGAATGATGTCTTAATGATATTGACTGCTTGCTCTGTTGCCATACCGGCATCTTTGTTGGGAGTGTTACTAGTTTCAAAAAGTTTGGTAATGGTAGGAGATGCAATTTCACATGCGGTTTTACCGGGAATTGTAGTTGCTTATTTGTTAAGTGGAACGAAAGATTCTGTCCCTATGCTCTTCGGGGCTGCCGTAACGGGATTCCTGACGACCTTTTTGATTGATTTCTTGAGAAAAAAGTGGCGGATCCAGGAAGATGCAGCCATTGGATTTACATTCACATTCTTATTTGCCATCGGGGTATTGATGATTGCACTTTTTGCGGGGAAAAATAGTGATCTGGACCAGGAATGTGTCTTATATGGAGACTTGGAAACGTCCATACTGGACCAGGTAATTGTGGGAGGATATTTATACGGAACCAGGGCAATTTTACAACTGTTACCTCTGACGGCTATCTTACTTCTTGTGATTGTCATCGGATTCAAAGGGTGGAAAGTGTGGGCATTCAATCCGCAATTCGGTTCCTTTATTGGGATACCGATTCAGGCATTCCAATTGGTATTGATGTTACTATTGAGTATTCACGCAGTATTGAGTTTTGAAAGTGTCGGTGTGATCCTCGTAGTCGGATTGCTGGTTCTGCCGGCTGCAACGGCCTTACAGTTTTCCAAAACTTTAGCAAAAACATTTTGGTATTCTGCATGCATAGGAATAGTATCTTGTGTTGTTGGAGTATTCCTTGGAAAGTGGATCAATATTTCCATATCTCCATTGATTGTATGCGTAAATGGGATGATTTTTTTAATTTCCGTACTGATCTCCCCGTATAAAAAAAGGGTAACTATAAGCTGAATTTGAATTAAATCCCCTTTTCAAGAATTCAAGAATGACAGTTTTATTTGAATAAAAAAAAAGCCGATAAAGTTGTTATATCAATAATCTGGCTTACCTTTGTTTACAAGAACGACAATTTCATAGTTGTTAGTTTTGGGTTTTATAGTTTTAGCATGGTTTAGCAAAAAGAGGAGTAAGTTCTAGTGAATTTACTCCTCTTTTTGTTTTTGCATCTCATTATCTACTGCTGCGGATAAATTTATCGAAAGCAGTGCTTTCTCTTATTTTTTTTGTTTCTTTAAGCCAGAAACTATAATTTATGAAGCTAAAACTATTTCTTGTATTCCTACTTGCTTATTCATTTTCATTTTCTCAAACACAAGGAGTTGCTTTTCCAACGGTTGGAAAAGGAGTTGCTACCCCCTTCGTAACAGATTATCACGCGCTTGGGATTAATACTTCCGCACTGGGATGGAGACCACGTTATGCGGGAAAAAAATTCACAACCGGGACTTCTGAATTTGCCTTTGGTGTTTCATCGCCTTCATTGAATTCCAAAAAACTTCAGAATCTGACCAGTACCTTATACAATGCCGCTCAGCACAAGAACCCGAACGAAGTAGATTATAAGAGACAATTGCAATCTGCCGGTGATTATGCAGAATCTGGAGTTGCTATTAATTTTGATTACAACTGGCTTGGATTTTCATACTATGGAGAAAAATTTGGTGGAATTGCCTTTAATATTCGGGAAAACTACAGCTGGTATTCTAAAATGAATTCTCAGACCGCCGATTTGTTATTCAGAGGTAAATTGTCTTCTGTTTTTGACTCTTTAACAGTTGTGTATGGATCGGATACTTCCCGAATTGCCAATAATGCTAATCTTTCCGAAGATTCCATGGGACACGTTGTCAGTGGCTCATTAAATGTTCCGATCCGTATCAGTGAATTGACAAAAGGAACCCAAATCCAAATGGTCTGGAATAGGAGTTACAATGTCGGTTACGGGCGAAAACTGTTTGGTAAGGATTCGGTATTTGAAGTATACGCAGGTGTTGGTGGGCGATTAATCACTTCTATGGCGATGTTCAATATGACTTCGGACGACGATGGTTTAAGAATGTATTCTGCCATTACGCCAAAATTTGATATCGATTATGGAAATGTCAGTGGTTCCAATTCGATACCAAAGAAAAATAAGGGAATGTCACCCGTAATGGGGTACGGATATGGAGTGGATCTTTCTGCAAGTATCATCCTTTTCAACAAAGTACGGATAGCTGCCGCAGTGAATAATATCGGTTCGGTCACATACAAACGAAATGTCTATAAAGTGAAAGATACTTTGTTTGCGAGCTTTAATGTTGGCGGAGTGAATAGTGATAATATTACTCAAACAGTTAATCAGCTGGTGCGGGACAATGGATTGCTGACCTTGGAAGGAGAACAAAAATATACAGTAATTAATGCATCTGATTTTAGATTCGGTGTTAGTTATGAGCCAATCAAATACATCCGCTTAGGATTTGATGTGGTGGCTCCGTTCAATAAGGAAAATCCGGGATCCATTCAGAATCCGGTGTATTCTTTTGGTGGAGATATCATCCCGGTGAAATGGCTTCAATTGAGTATCGGATATTATGGTGGAGGTGTTTACAAAAACAACATGCCGCTTGGATTGACTTTCATTCTCAAAGATGGAGCCTATGAATTCGGTGTAGCTTCCCGGGATGCATTAAGTTTCTTTTTAAAGGATGGAACAAGCGTTTCAGCTGCTTTGGGTTTTGCGCGTGTAAGATTCTAGGATAAAATATCCTTTAGCTCATTCAGAATTAGGGCAGTAGCTCCCCAGATAAGAATGTCTCCTTGTTTGAAATGAGGAACATTCTTCAATGTGAATTCCGGGTTGATTTTCAGGTCGATGTTGACAACGGATTCCGACTTGTAAAGATCAAGTAAGTCCAGCTCATGTATTGCCGCTACCTCGCGTTCGGAACGCATGTAATCGAATGATTGGTTGGAGGAATAGAAAACGTAAGGAGTGATCAGAAATTGGCTGACAGGAACAAAAAGTGGAGTTAATTCTTTTAATAATTCAAAATTACTTGCGTGAACCCCGATTTCCTCATGACATTCCCTGATGGCAGTTGCCAATAGGTTTTCATCATCCAATTCTTTTTTTCCTCCCGGAAAGCTTATTTGTCCGCTATGAGAACCATCGTACTCTTGTCTTCTGGTCACAATTGTACTAAGTCTGTCTTCAGTATTGTGGAATAGAATAATAGCAACGGCTGCATCCCGAAAACCAATCCCTTTTTTGATTTCCTCCATCGAACTTCCCCTGAATGGCATAAATGACAAATGAGATTTCTCTCCGGGTAATTCTTTTTTGAAGCGCTCAATTAAATCTGCGTGTGTCATTTTGATTTCCGTACACTTTTCAAGATTTGTTCGAAGTCGTCATAAGTGTAATTCATGACAGGTTTGCTTGTGATCCATTGAAAAACATAGAAGTCACTCCCGACTTTCATGGTAGATGTGACATAATATGCCCTTCCTGAATAGGTGCCATCACCGGAAATGGTTTGGATGACCCCTTTGTGCTTGTATGTTTTCGGAAGTTCCTTTTTAATGGATACTCCGGAATTATCCAAGGATTCATATCTACGCCAAACATACGCATCTTGGAAGGTGTTCAATAAATCATCTTCAATCACAAAGTCGTAAACGAAATCCCGGTTCAAGTCTGAATCATTAAATCGTTCTACTGAAAAATAGATATTCAAAGCATTGCAAGTCCGTGTTAAAGAAGAATTCTTAATGGTATAATTGTGTGCAAAGTTTTTTTTGAAGTGTTCTGGTATTTTGAATGAAATCCCTTCATACTTAAGGGTTTTATCCAATTTGAAATTATAGTGGTTGGTTTTGAAAGCTTTCCTTATTTCCTTATTTTCTTTGTCATAATCAAAACATCCTGCAACCAGGAAGGTTGGGATTAACAAGAACAATAATCGATGGATCATAAGACGCGTTTCGTTTGACTAAAATTGATTTGGATATAAATATAAAAAAAAGCCCTGAGATTCATCGTCAGGGCTTTTTCTATTTAGATATCAATTTTTGCGTATTTCGCATTCTTTTCAATGAATTCACGTCTTGGTGGAACTTCATCTCCCATTAACATGGAGAAGATCTGGTCACACTCAGCTGCATTTTCAATGGTAACCTGGCGCAATGTACGGTGTTCAGGATTCATGGTAGTATCCCATAATTGCTCCGCATTCATCTCACCTAAACCTTTGTATCGTTGAACGTTTACAGATGAATCCGGGCCATTTCCTTTTAACTGTGAAATTAAAACATCGCGCTGATCTTCATTCCATGCATATTCAGCTTTCGTTCCTTTCTTCACTTGGTATAATGGCGGAGTTGCGATATAGATGTATCCGTTTTCAATCAACTCTTTCATATATCGGAAGAAGAATGTTAAGATAAGTGTCTCAATGTGAGAACCATCGACATCGGCATCACACATGATGATAATCTTGTGGTAACGCAGTTTTTCCAGGTTCAATGCTTTTGAGTCCTCTTCAGTTCCGATTCGTACTCCCAAAGCAGTATACATATTCTTGATTTCCTCGTTCTCAAAGATTTTATGCTGCATGGCTTTCTCCACGTTCAGGATTTTTCCACGAAGAGGCATGATTGCCTGAAAATGACGGTCGCGACCTTGTTTCGCAGTTCCACCCGCCGAATCTCCCTCGACGAAGTAAATTTCGCACAACGAAGCATCTTTTTCAGAGCAGTCGGCCAGTTTTCCAGGTAATCCGGAACCGGTCATTACATTCTTTCTCTGAACCATTTCACGTGCCTTCCGTGCAGCGTGACGTGCTCTTGCCGCCAAAATTACCTTGTCAACGATAATTTTCGCTTCAGCAGGGTGTTCCTCCAAATAAATGGTTAACATTTCTGAAACCCCTTGAGAAACCGGGGCAGTTACTTCCCTGTTACCCAATTTTGTTTTCGTTTGACCTTCAAATTGTGGCTCCTGAACTTTTACAGAGACAACGGCTGTTAATCCTTCACGGAAATCATCCCCATCAATCTCAATTTTTTCTTTTGCCAGCATGCCACTATCTGTAGCATATTTTTTCAAGGTGTTTGTCAAACCACGACGGAAGCCCGAAAGGTGAGTTCCTCCTTCATGTGTATTGATATTGTTAACGTAAGCCTGGATGTTCTCCGTGTAGGAAGTGTTATATGTCAAAGCAACTTCAACAGGAACACCTTCGCGTTCTCCTTCGAAATAAATAACATCAGAGATCAATGGTTCGCGGTTGCGGTCCAGATACTGGGCAAACTCACGAAGACCTCCTTCCGAATGGAATATATTCGATGTTGGTTTCCCATTGTCATCAACCTCTCTTAAATCGGTGATTGTAATGGTGATTCCTTTGTTCAGGAAAGCCAATTCACGCATACGTGCGCAAAGCGTGTCGTAATTATATTCCGTGAATTCAAAAATACTTGAATCCGGTTTGAAACGAACTTCCGTACCGTGATCAGGTGAATTGCCAACTTCACGAACTTCATACAATGGCTTACCGATGTTGTATTCCTGTTCAAATATTTTCCCGTCGCGGTGAACAATTGCGTGCAGATGTGTGGATAATGCATTCACACAAGAAACCCCAACCCCGTGTAATCCTCCGGAAACCTTATACGTGTCCTTGTCGAATTTACCACCGGCGTGAAGCACTGTCATTACAATCTCCAATGCGGATTTTCCTTCTTTGGTATTGATACCTGTCGGAATTCCGCGACCGTTATCTTTAACTGTAATAGAGTTGTCTTCATTGATCCAGACTCCGATCGTATCACAATAACCGGCCAAAGCCTCGTCAATCGAGTTGTCGACAACCTCGTAAACAAGGTGGTGAAGACCTTTTACACCAACATCACCGATGTACATGGCAGGACGCTTACGAACAGCCTCTAAGCCTTCTAATACCTGAATATTATCCGCAGAATAATCCTGATTCTTTTTTTCTTCGCTCATAAAATAAATTGCTTAAAAAACGCATTTTTCAATGCCCAACAAATATACGGAATTTAAGCCGTTTTTACTAGCCGGAAAGGTGCTGGGAAGCTAGTACTTATCAACAAAATATTAACGTTTGGAACAAAAAAAAGCTCCGATCAAATCGGAGCTTTTTGGTTTATTCGAGAACCTTGATTCGGATCATGATATCTTGCTTGCTTTTGATATAGCACTCTACTGCAAACTCATCATCGTCAAGTGAAACAATTCGTTCTGTATTGAACTGGAACAGGTCATAACCTTGTGCATCACGCGTATCTAAAATAGACAGTTTACGAACGGCTCCTGTTTCCTTATTAACCTGATAAGCTGTTAAGAATCCTCCTCTTCCGTCAATATGTCTTTCTGGAACTTTGTTTTCCGCTAATTCAAGATTTTTAACGTTGTCAAGGAACATAAAATAATAGTTGTTTTTTGAAGAAATCAAACGGTAACCCAAACCACCTCGGTAATAAGGACTATATGTTGATGGACTGACTTGTTTTTTAGGAAGTTTTCTCATGTAAACCAATTCCCCGTTTTTGTTGATTTTACCAGCTAACATCTCCTCATAATAGTGAGTATAGGTAGTTTGACCTGTTTTGGAATTATAATAACTTACAACATAGTATTTTTCACTGGCAAATAATATACTTCCATCTGCTTCGATATATAATTCACGCAAACGCATACTGGTAATACCAAGATCTTTTCCTTTTTCTTCTTTCTTATCCATTTTGTCCTGACTTCTCTGGGACATATATTGCTTGATCAATTCTGTTGGGATTTCGAACGATTTAAAGTCAGCTTGTTTGCCGTCTTTGTTCAATGAACAATAGAAAATCCCATCTACCTGAAGACCTCTTTTATTTCCATAAAAACCAGCTAACAATAGAGTATTATCTCTTCCTTCAAAGAAGTTTACCTGTGTAACGTATTTTCCCTTGACATCAATGTCCGAAGCGTCTACATTTACACCCGATTCGGAAACCGAAACCAATTGGTAATCGAAATTAGGGTTGTCGTCACGATCGTATCGTCTCGTTTCTCCATCTTTCATGACTTCCGTTAGAACGAAAACGTCTCCGTCCGAACCAACAGTATAGTCGATATTGTTCATACGAGCTTCCGTGTATGGCATTTCCACATCTTTACCCCAAACTTGTTTCAGGTCCTTATCAAATACGTATAAACCAATCACATCTTTGTTGATTTTATCGTTGCGGGATTCCGGTTTTTTGCGGAAATAAATTAATAGTTTAGTATTGTCAAAGGAAGTGGCTAACTTAAATTTGTTTCCATCACCGCCTGTCACTTTACCATCTACAGCGATTACACGTTCACCATCATTTTCGAATTCTCCGGTGTTCAAGTTGATTGCTCTTACATAAAGTTGTTCTGTTTTGTTCGCTTTGTCCCAAACAGAATAAAGCAGGTAAACAAAGTCTTCTGTCTCCAAATCGTCTTCATAAACGGTTCCTTTTGGAAAATCTTCGTAGACCTTAATTGATTCCTGACCTATTTTTGAGCCTGAAAATTTTTGGATGGTGACCATACCTCTACTCATTTTGAAAGAGACTACATTTCCATCTTTTGCAGCATAACTTTTTATTGCTGCATCCACAACCGGGTAAGGATTTCCGCATTCGTATTGGAATTCCTTCGAAGTAGTAATTTTTTCATCTTGAGCGAACACTGTGCTTGCAAAGGTAGCTCCGATGAATGCTAAGGTAGCGAGGTTTCTGATTTTCATTTGTTTATTATTTATTTTATTATTTGTTTACAATCCAGGAAGTGATTTCTTCCGACAACGGTTTTGTTCCCGGGGCAATTACTTTTTCCAGTTTTCCTTCCTCATTGATCAGGTACTTTTGGAAGTTCCATTTCACGGAATTATCCGAGAATCCGTTTTTCTTTTTTTCAGTAAGAAATTGATATAAAGGGTGCATTTCTTTTCCTTTCACTTCAATCTTACTCATCATAGGGAAACTCACCCCGTAATTTTTTTTACAGAATTCCTTGATCTCATCATTCGATCCCGGTTCCTGTGACATGAAGTCATTTGACGGAAAACCCACAATCACAAAGTTCTGGTCTTTGTATGTTTCGTATAATTTTTCCAACTCTTCATATTGCGGAGTATAACCACATTTTGAAGCTGTATTCACAATCATAACCTTCTTTCCTTTCAAGGATGCAAGATCAAACTGGTTGCCATCAATATCTGTCACTTTGAAGTCGTAGATTGTCTGGGAAGAAGCAATTACGCTTATAAGTACGAAAAGAGAAAATAGTATTGCTTTCATAATCAAATTTTTATTGGTGATAAGTGACCCAAAAGGCAACTTTTTTCTAAAATTAACGAATAAGAGGATATGAAGTACCAATTGTGCATTTTTTCAATGGTTTTATCACTCATTACCGGTGCTCAAGTCACTGGAGTTTGGAAGGGTGTGATGATTCGTGATGGTCAGAAAATGGATCAGGCATCCATCATCTATTTTGATTTTGGAAAAGAGACAATCACACGGGAGGAATTGAATGGAAAGGATGCGTATGTGGTTCGTGTCCTTAAGACAGAAATGAAAAACGGTTTCATTAAAGGAAAGCAATCCACTACCATCAAAAAGAAGGATCTTTATGGGAATCGCTGGTGTGCACTCGATTTTGAATTGGCCTATGTAGACTCTACAGGATATCTGCAAGGTAAGTTTTATAGCTTGGAATGCAAGGGTGTGAGTGGGAAAATAGTTTGTTTTAAAGTCGATGAAACTGTTTCGCGGGAAAAGACAATTGTCGAATTACAATCCTGGAGACCTATTTTTCTGGAAGACCTGAAGAATGGTCGGAAGTCTAAAGAAATCAGAGATTCGGAACGTAAGAACTTTCATTTTGAACCGATTTATTTTGATTACGACCGGGCTGAGATTCGCCCTGAATATGACGCATTCCTGAAACGGATCGTCTACGTCATCAATAGTCATACGGATCTGCGGGTCCGTGTTACTGGAAATACGGATGCGGATGGCTCGGACGAATACAATATACAGCTTTCAGAACGCAGGGCTCAAGCGATTATCGACTTTTTTGTGAAAGCTGGGCTGAAGCGGGACCGCATAGTGATAGATTTCAAGGGAGAAAAGAACCCGGTAGGCGACAATAAATCCTCCGAAGGGAAGCAATTGAACCGGAGAGTGGACTTTGAGTTTATTTGATTGTTAAACCGCTTTAGAATCAATCCGAAAGTTCTTCACTCATGGAAGTGGAGGCAAAAGAATTATTCGCTCTGTCCAGAAGTGCATTAATCCGAGGCTGGATAAACCAAATTCCGACAGGAAAAACCCAGATCAGGAAAAAATACCCTGCAAAGTCGGAAAAACGGACATTTCTTTTCAGCTCAGCACTTCTGATAGTCTTAGCTGCAAAGAAAATGGTATGCAGGATACAAAAGATACTGAAGAAGTGCAGAAGGAATGTAAGGATTCCTAATATTGCCACTTGCATCATTCCGCCTATATTTTGATGATGGCTGGTTGTCTTAACTGCAAAAGCAATAAAAAACGGAGCCAGGCAGAAGTAGATTATCGGTATAAAGAAAAACAGCTTAATTCTTCTCATTGGAAATTTGCCTCTCCTGGTTGGGACCAATGGATTTAATTTGGTAATGACATTCCAAAACCAGGCAAATTGAATAAACCCGCAAAGAGCAAAGAGAATCGGAAAAAAGTAGAAGATCCAAACAAGGTCTTCAGGTCCTCTTGGATTGCGATTGTGTCCTAGCATGATGATAGCAACGGCAACACCAAAAATGATGAAGGTAACAAATGGAATAGCAATCAAGGGTATAAATAATTGCCAGTGTTTCGCGCGAAGGAAAATTGAATTCATCGGATATTGATTGGTATAGATTCAAATGTAATAAAAAACCCCGACGATCGCTAAGCGATGTCGGGGTCTTATTATTTAAGAAGTTAATTTCTTATTTGATGAAAGACATAGAAGCGTCTTCAGCATACTTCAAGAACTCACGGTCTTTAGCAGCTTTTGCTTTCCATGCAGCATCTTTACCGATAGCATTTTTCAAGTTGCTTACCAAGTCAGTCAATTTGCTTTGACGAGCAGCAGCAATTGCTTTCAGGTAGTATCCTTGACCTGATTCTTTATCGTTGGAATCATCGATAGTTTTGATTGCGGCAGCAGCGTCACCGTTCAACAATTGAGCCAATGCTTTGTTGAAAGAAGCAGTTCCACCGAAAGAACTCACAGCATCTGCATACTTACCGTTTTGAATAGCAAGGATACCTTTGTTGTAATTTACTTCATCACCTGCACCACCAGCTTGTCCAAATAGATCAGCAGCTTTTTTACGATCTCCGCTTACTCCTGCAACAGCACCTAAGTTGTTTTTAGAAATAGCATTGTCTTTCAAACCATTTGCTTTTTCGAATTGAGATTTCGCTTCTGCAACTTTACCTTGGTTGTACAATACAACACCAACGTTGTTTGCAGCACGGTAATCAGAAGGATCTTTTTTCTCAGCCTCACGGTATAAACGACCTTTCTCGTTCAAATCTTCAGTCAAAGTAGCTGTAAATAACAACTCTTCTAATGTCAATTTTTGTGGATCTGAAGTAGAGATTGATTTCAATTCCTCATCAGAATATCCTGTTAGATCGTAAACAACACTAACTTCAGCACGACGCAATAATGGGAAGATATTTTTGTCTAATTCTGTAAATGATTTACCTAAGTTTCTCATTTCAGTCTCACGTTGATTCGGATCAGCGTACATTTGAAGTACACGTAAGATCAAATCTTTATCTTCTTGCTTGATTGCTGTGTTTTTAGCTAGCTGTACTTTGAAACCGTCAAAATCCTCACCACGTCCAGCCAGGTTGTAAATCTCACCTGATGCCTTTTCGTTTTTAGATTTTTTCGCTACTTCAATTGTTGCAGCTTTACCGGAATTTGCACGGTCAGTTGACAAGTTGTCATTGAACGCTACTTCTCCTTCAGGAGATGCAAAACCTGTAATGTTGATTGATTTGATAGCGATTTTCGGATTTGACTGAGCAGCAGCCAACCAGTTCCCTAAATTCACGATATCGGTATCCTTGTATTCAGTTTTACGAACATCATGCTTTCCTTTCAAATAGTTGAACTGAGAAGCAGTTGTGTGCTCAATTACTCTCTTGAACTCATCTTTCGCGTAAATACACTTGAAATCTTTATTTACCAAGTAAGGAGTGATGATGGTACCTTTTGCGATTTCTTTATCCTCAAATTGACCTGCTTTTTCCTTACCACCTTTGAATACTTTACCAGTTACCATTAATTCAGTGTATTCAAACTCCGGTTTGTATGCAACAACATCTGTGTATGTCATAGTTCCACCTGGTTTATACTGAATTACTGTACCATTTGCTGTCGCTTTCTCTCCTTGAACTGTTACCGTTTTCAACGATGTTCCAGCTAATTTCGGAGTGATTTCAGCATATGCTTTTTTCTTAATTCCTTTCTCTGGGAATTTAACGTCAATTTTTACGCGTACACTGTCAGCGTGCATCTCAAGAGGGCTTGGAGTTACTGTGTAATCCAGATCCTTTAAAAGATCACAACTTGAAACAAGCGAACCAGTTACAGCGATAAAAGCTAATCCTTTGATACTTTGCTTTTTCATATTCAATTGTTAGTTACTACCTTAATAAAATTCCTTGCAATAATAAACATTATTTTTTAACCTATGAAGATTAATATGTATTTATTCATTGACAAGTGGCGGATTATAAACGACGAATGGAAATTCGGGGTTTTTGAATTTAATTTTTAGGTCTTCAAAATTGCTTTGGAGTGAATGGAAGAAAAAGGAGCCTGTTAGCTCATGCATCGGTTCGATTACAAACTGTCTCTCAGTGATATAGGTGTGGGGAATTGTCAATTCGGGTAAACTGATTTGTTGCTCTTTATAGAGCAGGATATCCAGGTCAATAATTCGCGATTCGTAACCCTCTTTCAGGGTCTTTAGTCTGCCCATTTTTTTTTCCACAAATTGAAGGGCTTTTAAACAATCCATTGGTTTTATTGGGCTTGCGCATTCAAACACCGCATTTAGAAATAAATCGTCGGATTCAAATCCCCAGGCCCGGGTTTCGTAAATGGATGAAGTTCGGATAACACGGATTCCATGCATGCCAAGCTCCTTCATAGCTGCTTTTATGTTCCCCAGCCGATCACCCAGATTCGTCCCGACACCAATATAAATATGCTCGCTATAAATACTTTCTTTTTGACTTACCATTCAAATCAATATTTGTCCTTTTGATAGAGTAAAGATAACTTACATCATTAAAGATGGGATGACTTTTTATTTGGGCGTATATTTGTTTCAAAGTTTAGTATCTATGTCTACAATAAAAGTTTCTTTTTGGCGCATATTCTGGCCATCCTTATTAGCATCTCTGATCTTATCCGTTTTGGGGTGGATCTTTTGGTTGATTGTTTTTGGATCTTTGTTGGGTGATGAGCCGAATGCTAAGGATTCAAGTGTTTTACATATGACTCTTAGTGGCGCAATCGGTGAAAGAAGTTCCTCTACTTTGAACGCTCCGAACTTTTCAATGGATAAGACAACCGGTTTGGCGGATATCTTGACAGGATTGGAAAAAGCGAAAGAAGATAAACATGTAAAAGGGATTTACCTGGAATTGGGCAATGTCCAATGCGGTTATGCCACTGCAATGGAAATTCGCAATGCATTGAAGGATTTCAAGAAGTCGGGGAAATTCGTAGTTGCCTATTTGAACGGTGAAGTAATCACTCAGAAGCAGTATTACATTAGCTCTGCTTCTGATGAGGTATATGGTTTCTCCACATCTGCAATGGAATTCATCGGTCTTGGTGGTGAATTGATGTTCTTCAAGAACACCTTTGATAAGTTAGGAATCGAAATGCAGGTCATCCGTGGTTCAAACAACGATTTCAAAAGTGCAGTTGAACCATACTTCAGAACAAATATGAGTGATTCAAGCCGTTTGCAAACGCAACGCTATATGAGCTCTATCTGGTCGGATATCCGTTCTCAAATTGCAGCAGACCGCAAATTGACGGTTGCTCAACTAAATGATATTGCAGAAAACGCAAAAATTCAACGTGTAGATGACGCGGTTAAATTCAAATTGATCGATGCCACTAAATACCGTGATGAAGTGGAGGGAATCGTCTTGAAAAAATCCAAATTGAAAGATCTGAAAAATATCATGACATTCGAAGAATATGCAAAAAAGTCATTTAAAAATAAACAATTGGCCTTTACCACGAACTTGTCCAGTGCAAATGTGGCAGTAATCGTTGCTGAAGGTGCAATTACGGTGAATGGAGATGAAATGACTTCAGAGAAAATCTGTAAGTATTTCAGGGAAGTTCGAAACAATAATAAAATTAAGGTGGTTGTTTTCCGCGTAAACAGTCCGGGAGGAAGTGCTTTGGCATCCGAAGAGATCTGGAGAGAGGTTTCCCTGACAACGAAGAAAAAGAAAGTGATCGTTTCCATGGGGGATGTTGCTGCATCCGGAGGATATTATATTTCAACACCGGCAAGCACTATTTTTGCTGAACCGACAACTATAACGGGTTCAATTGGTGTATTCGGAGTGATTCCATATACCGGTGGATTCATGGAGAATAAGTTGGGCTTGACCTTCGATCGCGTTCAGACAAATAAACACAGTGTATTGTCAATGAATAGAAAATTGACCCCGGAAGAAACAAGTTTGATCCAGACGGAAGTTGATCAGATTTATACGCAATTTAAAAAGCGTGTTGCTGACGGAAGAGGTTTGACAACAAATCAGGTGCAAGTGATCGCACGTGGTCGTGTCTGGACTGGTGCTGATGCATTGAAAATCGGGTTGGTGGATAAGCTGGGAGGAATGAACGATGCATTGGCTTTTGCTATCAAAGAAGCGAAAGTGAAGAATGCAAAAGTTCAATATTATCCGAAAGTAAAAGAAGATCCGTTCGAAGAGATCCTGGAACAATTGTCTAAAGAGGATCAGGAATCAGTGAAAATCAAACAGCAAGCTGTTCCGAAAGTGATCGATGATCTGACGAAACGATTGATGAAATTGGAATCGTATAGTGGAATTCAAATGAGAATGCCTTACGAAATCGATCTTCATTAATTGAAAATGAGTTCCGATAGCTATCGGAATAAATAATTGACAAGGTGGCTAAGAGAGATCGAGGCCACCTTTTTCTTTTCAATTGTACATTTTACATTCTCAATTCAATTGTGTTAATTTTGCACCATGATCGAATACAACATCTCTTTAAAACCTTACAACACCTTTGGAATTGATGTCCGGGCAAAGTCATTCGGGCGTTTCGGCTCAGTGGATGAATTGATCCGTTTATTGAGAAATCGTGATACGGAAACTCCTTTGCTTATTCTCGGGGGAGGAAGTAATATTCTGCTGACTCAGGATTTACCTTTTTTTGTTTTGAAGAATGAAATTTCCGGAATTGAAGTTGTCAATGAAACGGAAACAAATATTGTTTTAAAAGTGGGATCGGGAGTTGAGTGGCACTCTTTTGTCCGGTACACTGTTGAAAACGGATGGGGAGGAATAGAGAATATGAGTTTGATTCCCGGAAGTGTCGGGGCAAGTCCCATGCAGAATATCGGTGCTTACGGTGTGGAGATAAAAGATTCGTTTGTTTCCTTGGAAGCTCTTCATATCGATTCTTTGGAGTTGCATTCCTTCAATAGGGAACAATGCCAATTCGGTTATCGGGAGAGTGTTTTCAAAAGAGCACTGAAGGATCAATATGTGATTGTTTCGGTTTCGTATGAATTATTGAAGCACCCGAAAATGAATACCACTTATGGGGCAATCCAATCTGAAATAGAAGTGATGGGAGTGGAGGATATTACGGTTGATACGGTTAGTCAGGCAGTGATGAATATCCGCAGAAGCAAACTCCCGGATCCGAAAGTACTTGGTAATGCAGGAAGTTTCTTCAAGAATCCGGTTGTTTCAAAGGCTGTTTTCGAAACAATATTGGCCAATTATCCTGATGCGTCCCATTATCCGCAGGAATCAGGAGAAGAGAAACTGGCTGCCGGTTGGATGATTGAAAAAGCAGGATGGAAAGGTAAACGTATCGGGAACTGCGGTGTTCATGAGAAACAAGCCTTGGTTCTGGTGAATTACGGAGGTGCTACCGGACAGGAAATTTTCGATTTATCCACTCTGATCATTGAAGATATCCAATCCAAATTCGGTGTGACTTTGGAGCGTGAGGTAAATATTTTGTAGAATTCCAATTAAATGAACAAATCGAGGTTTTGATTGAATATTTATGCATGCATAGCGATTAAATCGTGCTTTAGGATGAATTGTGAGTTCTAACGATTGTTTTGTAATTATCAGTAAATATGCGGTCTGTTTGATTGAGTTGATTTGTTAGAAAACCCACAGATTTGATTTCTGCTTAAATAATTCATAGCTTTTAGATAGTTAATAATGAAAGCCATTATTAAGATCATCTTAAAACACACTGCTATGAAAACTACAATTACCATTTTAGCTTTCCTTTGTTTAAGCTTAGTAGGATTCTCTCAAGCTAACACCGTTACCCTCATTCAGAAATTCGCCGATTGTGCGCCCGTTACCCAGCGTTTGATCCAGGCGAATTTCTCCACTCAAGAGCGCATGGAATTGGAAAGTGATGCGCGCAAGCTTGCTAAATTGAATTACGTGATGGCGCAATCGTATCGTTTTGCTGACAATCAGATGGTTCTTCGTTCACAACGACAATTGTTTGATGCTAAATCGTACGAATCTTACCGTAAAAAAGATCGTCGTGTGACTGTTTTTGATTCAACTACCGGATTGTACGTTGAATTGTATTCCTGGAATGAAATGGATGTACAGATTTCCCAGATTGACGTCCAATATGATATTGCTTATAGCAAATAGTTAACATAAAAACGAAAGAAGGCTATCTGAATCAGGTGGCCTTTTTTTGAATTACGAATTACCAACTATCGTTGGTTCCATCTTCTTCATTGGCTTCATCCAACAACTTCTTCCAATCATAAGTCAGATCCTCCGTGTCTCTCAGAATAGCAGAATAATCTCCCTTGCTGATTACAATTTCTTCGATATCGTAGCCCAGGTACAATTCGAGTTCTTCCAGGATTTTCTCTTCATCTTTACTGCAGAAGGAAAGCGCTTGTCCCTTGTTTTCACCACGACCTGTTCTCCCGATTCTATGAACATACTGTTCCGGCTGATCGGGTAAGTCGTAATTGATTACATAATCGATGCCCTGGATGTCGATTCCCCGTGCGGCAACATCTGTAGTGATAAGAACTTTGTTTTCGCCCGACCGGAATCGTTCCAGTACTTTGAACCGTTCCTTTTGCTCCACATCGCCATGCAATGCCTCGGAATGGATTCCTACGCGTTCCATTGCGGCAACGACCCGTTCACAACGAACTTTGGTCCGGACAAAAACAATGTATTTGAAATCTTCATATTCCTTGATGATATTCTCCAGGAAAAAGCGTTTATCATCCATTTCGACTTTGATGTAGCCATGCTCAATGTTTTTTGCAACCGGATCTTTCGGAGAAATCTGGATTCGGATTGCATCCCGCACCAAATCGTATGCTAAAGCCTTGATTTTTTTGTCAATTGTCGCTGAAAAAAATAAGGTCTGACGATTTCGTTGAGGAGAAAGTTTATGAATTGCCTTCATATCGTGTGCGAAACCTAATTCCAGCATACGGTCAGCTTCATCCAGAACCAAAAACTGGATGGAATCCAATGAAAGGTAACCTTGTGAGCGTAAGTCAAACACGCGTCCGGGAGTTGCAACCACTACATCCGTTCCTCTTTTCAATTCCTGGATCTGCTTATCTTGTTCCAAACCACCCAAGATGGCAGTAATACGAATATCAGAGCCTTTGGAAAGACTTTCGAATGCTTGTTTGATCTGTTCTGCGAGTTCTCTTGTCGGAGCCATCACAATACATCTCGGACTTTTTGATTTTGCTTTTGAGCTACTCAGTTTATGAATGATCGGAATAGCGAAAGCTGCTGTTTTTCCTGTTCCTGTTTGGGCAATACCAAAGACATCTTCTCCATTCAGAATGGGTGATATTGCCTTGAATTGAATGTCGGTTGGTCTTTTAAAACCTAAGACTTCCAATTGAGCTTTGATTTCTTTGGAGATGGGATAATCTGAAAATAACATGAAACAGTTTTTTACAAAGTTAACCCAATTATCTCATTCCCTGACAGGGCAGTTGATTCTGAAATGGTATATTTGCTTTATGTATATTCCAAAGGACTTTGAGTTGAAAGATCAGGAGTTGATCCTGGCATTTCTGGAACAGCATCCGTTCGGATCTTTGGCTGTAAATGGTTCTGATGGAATTCCGGCTATCGTTCACATACCTTTTACGGTTGAATTTGCGAATCAGGACAAGTACCTGGAATTCCACGTAGCAAAGGAGAATACGATTGTGTCTGCTATTTCTGGAACAGCTCGGGGGAAAATGATTGTCCTGGGATCTCATGGATACATTTCTTCATCGGTTTATACACATGTGAATGTTCCGACGTATAATTATGAATCCGTTCATGTCTCGGGGGGAATAGAACTGCTGACCCGACTGGAATTGAAGAACCATTTGACAAAGTTGGTGGATTCCTTCGAAGTAAATAGAGAAGACAAGGTGCAAATGAGTCAGTGGCCCGCAGATTTGATCGATGCATACATGCAGGAAATTGTAGGTTACCGACTCGAAATCGGGAAACTGGAAGCTGCTTTTAAATTGTCTCAAAACAGAAACGAAGTCGATTTCGATCGCATTATAGCTGACCTGAATACCCGAACTTCAAACGATCAGCAACTAGCTGAATCAATGAAACAAACAAAATGCCCTGTCAAATGAAAAATACCTTTCTGATCTGTTCATTATTTATCCTTTTGTTCTCATGTACTACAAAAAAAGCGGATTCCGATTTTGCAGTAAAGGGATTTCAATATGCCCGATTAGTTTCCATTGAACAAAAGATAGGATATAAAGAGTTGACCATTAAAAATCCGAAGACTTTGAAAGTGGAAAGCCGTTATGCACTGTTTCCGCGGAATTCAAAAATGAAACGACCTGAAAATATCAAAATAATTGAAGTTCCGGTTCAAAATATGGCCGCACTTTCAACTTCATTTGTAGGGATGTTGAATGCAATCGATGGCATAAAAACCATCAGGGCGACTACGGAACAGCAATATATCTCAAATAGGCAACTATTGAAAAGAATCAATGCAGGAAAAGTGCTTACTGCAGGTTACGAAACGGGATTGACTCCGGAGGCGGTGCTGAAAGCGAAAATTCCACTCATCGTATTCAGTGGTTTTGGTCAGCCATTTCCGAATGAAGATAAATTTGCCCAATTGGGTGTGGTTTGTATGGCAAACTACGATTGGGAAGAAAAGCATCCTTTAGGAAAAGCAGAGTGGATCAAGGTCTTTGGGGCTTTGATTTGCAAGGACAAAGAAGCAGATGCTTATTTCAGTAAGGTTGTTAAATCTTACCGGGAATTGAGAAAGCAGGTCACATCAGCAGCAGAGGCAAAACGAAATCAGCTTACTGTGATGTGTGGAGGAATGGCCGGAGATGTATGGTATGCACCTGCAGGGAAATCGTTCATGGCTGGAATCATGAAGGATGCGGACATGAATTATTTTTATAAGAATACAGATGGTACAGCAAGTATTTCGCTTAGTTTGGAACAGGTTTTTAAAGACGACCAGTCATGTGATGTGTGGATCAATGCAGAGGCGCCGACTTTGAATAAACTGTTCGAATTGAATTCAAAATTGAAATATTTCCACACTGTCAAGGAAGGAAAAGTCTACGGGTATATGCATGATCCGAATTATTATTGGGAATACAGCCAGGTGAATCCACATTGGTTACTGGAAGATTTTATCCGGATCAATCAAGATGATACATCGGGCAAATTACATTTTTACAAACAGTTGAAATAGTTTATGTGGAAGAAACACATCCTGTCATTTGCCTTGTTTATTGTGATTACTTTGATTACAATTGGTTTTCCGCATGGAAATGACACCTGGTTTTCATTCCTCGACCCGAAAAATGGACAGGCTTGGCAACTTTTTGTGATTTACCGCATACCTGAAGTCTTTATTGCCATCGTTGCCGGATTTGCACTTTCCATTGCCGGCTTGCTCTTGCAAACAACTTTGAACAATCCACTTGCCGGTCCTTCTATCCTGGGGCTTACTGCCGGTTCACACCTGATGGTCGCCCTTACCATTATGGGAAGTTCCGTTTTAGGCTTGGAAATATTGGATCTGGGAATAACCATTTCTGCAACCATTGGTGCATTGATCTTTGGATTGCTGATCCTGTTGATTGCTACACGTATCCGTTCCATGGTTTCCCTATTGCTTGTAGGGATGATGCTGGGAACCTTTGTTTCCGCAATTACGAATATTATCCTGATGAAAGCTGATGCCAACAGCGTGAAAGCCTTTTCAATTTGGGGAATGGGTTCTCTGCAGCAGGTGAGTATCGATCAGATTCCATTGATCCTAATGCTTTTCCTGGTAGGAATCGGCCTGGCATTTTTATTGACAAAACCTTTGAATGCTCTGATCCTTGGAGAGAAACCTGCTGCTATTTTGGGAGTGAAGGTGAAACAAACCCGTTGGAAGGTCATTTTTGTCGTTTCCTTGCTGGCCGGATTGGTCACCGCTTTTTGTGGTCCGATCGGATTCGTCGGTTTGATCGTTCCGAATTTGGTTAGAATGTTTTATAAAACGGGACAGCATGGACATCTGCTCCTGGCCTCCGGATTAATCGGTGCGAGTGTGATGGTACTTTGCGTATTGCTGATTCGCATTTTTGAACCCATCATGGTTTTGCCGATCAATAGTTTGACAGCTTTGCTTGGTGCTCCGATCGTCTTGTTCCTCTTACTCAAAAATATCCGCAATGCTTAAATTCGAAAATTGTAGCATAGGGCATGACAATCCCTTATATGAAATTCCGGATTTGACCTTGGAACAAGGGGAATTTGTTGCATTGATCGGAGCCAATGGTTCGGGGAAATCGACCCTGATGGATTCTTTGATCCAAGGCAGATTTCCGAATGGAAAAGTAACTGCTGAAGGCAAAAATTGGAACGATTTGAAGTTGATTGACCGTGCTCATCAAATCACATTGGTTGACAATCACTTTTTAGGATTTGATTACCTGAAGGTGAGTGAGTACTTAGAATTAGGTCGACACTCCTACACTAACTTTACTGGCAGGTTGTCGCCCGAAGATCGAATGATTGTCCGGAAATATATCGACATCCTTCACCTGGATTCACTTTTGGATCAATCGACTTCCACGCTGAGTGACGGTGAACGCCAACGGGTAGGAATTGCTAAAGCATTGATCCAGGAAACACCTATTATTTTATTGGATGAACCGACCGCATTTTTGGATTACCCGACGAAGAAAGAGGTGATGTCTTTGTTGGGAAAGATCGCCGGAGAAAGCAATCGGTTGGTTATTATTGCTTCTCATGATGTTGATTTTTGCATTGAATTCTGTTCACGCATCCTGATTATTGAAAAAAGCTCGAAAATGCTACAGTCTTACAAAGCAATCACACACGATGAATTGGTGGTGAAAGCTTTCGGCGTTTAGTGGAACGAACTTGTAATTAACCGGCCTCTCGTCTAAAAATTCTATCTTTGTCCCATTGCCGAATATCGGATTTAAACAAATAACTATGAAGCACATCTTACTACTTACACTCGTTTTTACAACCGGTTTCTTATTTGCGCAAACTCAAAGTGTCGGAAATAAAATGCGTTGGGACAAATTGACCCACTATTCGAAGACATTCAAGAATGAGGTTGGCGCGAGTAAGGAGGTGGTAGACGCATTTCCTGTTTACCAAATTTCAGGAACCTGGTATGTTTCGCTTTACGGAAAAAGACTTCCAAATTGCAATTGGAATATTATTCCTGAAAACAACATCCTTTTGGGGAGTTCCATTGGGAAAATTACTACGATGAAGGTTCCTTTGGAGAGATTGAATGATGTCAATTTCTCGGATTTCTATTCCTACCTGGAAATTCCCGGGAAAATAGTCCCTCAGCTTGATAAGGCAGTAAAAGATACCCGAGCGGACAGTGTTCAGCATGGAATCAATTTACCTAGTGCTTTTACAGGGAAAGACATTTTGATTGGTGTGACGGATTGGGGATTTGACTATGGTCATCCGATGTTTTACGATACTTTGCTGACACAGTCGCGAGTTTATGCTGCCTGGGATCAATACAAACAGGTTGGAAATCTTCCGGTGGGTCAAACGTACGGAGTTGAATACGATACTCCGTTGGAATTGGCAACTGCAGAAACAGATACATCAAACATTTACAGTCATCATACCCACGGATCTCATGTTGCAGGCATTGCAGGAGGAAGTGGTGCAGGATCTGTTTTCCGCGGATTTGGTTTTGAATCCCAATATTTGTTTGCGACATTTTACATTGATCAGGCCTCGGCAATTGATGCTTTTGTCTGGATGAAAGACAAAGCTGAAGCTGCCGGAAAACGATTGGTTGTAAATATGAGTTGGGGAGTTTATTACAATCAAATGGGAAGTTTGGATGGTTTCTCATTGCTTTCCGAGGCGATTGATGAATTGAGCGGGACAAATCAGGTTGTTTTTGTTGGTGCTGCGGGAAATAATAATGGAACGAATTTCCATATCAAGAAGACGTTCAACAATAACTTCTTTAATTCATGGGTTGGTTTTTATTCGTATGCTGCCAATCCCGCCATGTGGGGTGAATGTATTACGGCGTGGGGAGAACAGGGGCACAACTTTTCCAACAAAATTTCGGTTTATAATAATGTTGGGACATTATTGGTTACGAGTCCCTATTACTCGACATCTACTACCGGATACCTGGATTCCATTCTTGTTGCTGGAAATGACACGATTGTTTTCAATATTTCATCAGAAACCGCGAATCCATTAAATGGGAAACCCGGAATGCAGATTCGCATCCGTTCCTTAAATGCCAACAATCGGATTATTCTTAACGGTTCGGCAGTTGATGGAACCGTTCACTATTGGAACCTTCCTGAACTGACAAATGGTGCAGGTAATTTCGGTCAAACCTTCACTACTTACGGAGCAAATGGAATTACGGGAGATTCGTTTTATGCAATCGGTGAACCGGGTTGCACGAACAGTGTGATAACAGTTGCGGCTTATTCTTCCAGTTATGTAACAACTTCGGGAAATACAATCGGAGGTGCGCCGGCATCATTCACAAGTATCGGGCCTTTGCACAACGGAACCATGAAACCCGATATTGCTGCACCGGGTGTAAATGTTGCTTCTTCCATTTCATCCTATACAGATGCGGCATACACGGCGATTGCTACAATAACTTTCAATAACAAGAATTACGATTTTGCAAGGCTTTCAGGAACATCAATGGCTACACCATGCGTGGTAGGAGTTGTCTCCCTGATCCTCGATGCAAACCCGAATTTGTCAAGTCAGCAGGTCAAGGATATCATTAAAACTACCGCTCGATTGGATAATTATACGGGTAACATTGTAGCTCCGGGGGATACCAAATGGGGAATGGGGAAAATCAATGCTTATGCTGCGGTTAAACTGGCTTTAAATACACTTTCAATAGACGAAAACACTAAGGTGACTCCTTTTGTGCTTTATCCAAATCCAACTTCAACTGATTTACACATTTTGAACATGGATGATCTGCCGATCTCAATTTTGTCTATAATCTCATTGGATGGAAAGGTCATCGAACCTCAGTTGAATGAAGATACGATTGATATTTCAGAGCTTAAGAAGGGAATGTATTTCCTTAAAATCCAAACTGAAACTGGAACGGTTACTTTGAGTTTCGTTAAAGAGTAGCCCCACTTTTTTTATCCGGCCCAATTTTCCCGGTCCAGATTCCGAAGTTGGATAGCTTCGGATAAATGAACTGTTTCAATTTCCTCAGCTGCACTTAAATCTGCAATGGTTCGTGCTACTTTGAGAATTCGATCATAAGCTCTGGCGGAAAGTCCCAATCTGTCCATTGCATGCTTCAGTAGTTCTTTTCCTTCTGAAGAAATCTCGCAGTATTCGGTTAATTCCTTGCGTTGCATTTGTGCATTGCAGTGTGTTTGGGAATAGTGGTAACGTTTCAATTGGATCAACCTGGCTTGTATGACACGTTCCCGAATTTCCGCACTGGTTTCTGTCGGGGCATTGTATGCCAGATCGTCAAAGGAAACAGGGGTGACTTCCACGTGCAGGTCAATGCGATCCAAAAGCGGCCCGGAAATTTTATTCAAGTAGCGTTGAACAGTTCCCGGAGCGCAAACACATTCTTTTTCGGGATGGTTGTAATATCCGCATGGACAAGGATTCATTGCAGCGACCAACATAAATCCGGCCGGATAATCAACTGAGAAACGCGCACGGGAAACTGTAACAGTCCGATCTTCTAATGGCTGTCGCATAACTTCCAAAACTTGGCGTTTGTATTCCGGGAGTTCATCCAGGAACAAGACTCCGTTGTGTGCAAGCGAAATTTCTCCTGGCTGCGGATAAGATCCACCACCAACTAGCGCCACATCTGAAATGGTGTGATGAGGTTTTCGAAAGGGTCTTTGTGTCACCAGACCATTATTTTTCCCGATTTTTCCGGCAACGGAATGAATTTTAGTCGTTTCCAGTGATTCATCAATACTCATAGGAGGAAGAATTGTGGGTAATCTCTTTGCAAGCATGGATTTTCCAGCTCCGGGAGGTCCGATCAGAATAACATTGTGTCCACCGGCTGCAGCTATTTCAAAAGCTCTTTTAATTCCACTTTGACCTTTTACATCTTTGAAATCCACTTCATTTTCATGCAGTTGACGTTGAAATTCCTGTTCAATGTTGAAACTTGCAGGAACAAATGGTCTCGAACCATTCAGGAAATCAATGACTTCCTGCATGTTTTCCATTCCGTAAACTTCAAAGCCTTCGACAATTGCTGCCTCCGATTCATTCTGTTTGGGAAGAATAATGCCTTTAAAACCATCTTTTTTGGCTTGCATCACGATAGGCAAAACACCTTTGATCAATTGAAGGGTCCCGTCGAGAGACAATTCTCCGAGAAGGATATATTCTTCCAATTTGCTTGACGAAATTTGTTCGGAAGCCGCCAATATCCCAATTCCGATTGCCAAATCAAAGGTGGATCCTTCTTTACGGATATCTGCCGGAGCCATATTTACCGTAATTTCTTTTCCCGGATAATTCAGGTTGTTGTTCTTTAAAGCTGCCTTGATCCGTTGATGACTTTCCTGAACGGCCTTATCGGGCAATCCGACCAACATGAAATTTACTCCGTTTGCAATATTCACTTCAATAGTAATCGTCGTTGCATCAATCCCGAATACTGCACTTCCAAAGGTTCTTACTAGCATATTTTCTCGTTTTCCTTATTTAAGGTATGAAAAAAGTTTGCTTGAAACAAATAAAATGCCTAAAAAATAATCAATTATAGATTTTAAATTAATCAATTAAAACTTAAAGCCGACCCCGAATTGCACTCCCCAGGAAGAATACCTTCTTCGTATAACATCACCAGAAACTCCAGGGGTAATCATCGAACGGAAGTAAGGATTGACAAAGACAAACCACTTATCAAAATTCCTCCTGGCTTCCAGTTCAATGAAATAGGAGACGTTGAATTTGACCGGTTTGTAATGACTTGAATTATTAAATGAAGCGTTCGGATAAGTCCCCATTCCTTGCCTAATTCCCATGTTGATAGAAGCTCCCAGTCGTGGAATCAGTTCGTAATTTCCCAATTCGAACCGGTAACCGAAATGAATCGGGATTGAAATCCAGGAGTAGCGATTTTGAAATGATTGGGCAGATGATACCGAATCTATGTATTGAACCGTATAATAAATAGTGGTGTCATGAGGAATCTCGATCCAGTTTCCTAAAGTGTCCTGAACCCAAATCGAATCCTGGATAAACTCGGAGTAGGTGGAATCTTTTAATTCGGCACTTTTAATGTCTACTTTGAATTTTTCTCCGGTCTGTTCGTAATGAATTCCCGATCCGAACGTGAATTTTTTATAAGAGAAGTTCGCATTTACACCGAAAGACGGAGCAAGAATCGTGTGCTGATTTTGCTTGATTTTTGCCAGGTACTCTGAATTTTTCGGAATGTCGTGTATGCTGTTTCCTCCCAATCCGGCAAAAACCTGGATTTCTTTTTTCCAATTTTTCGTTGGAGGTTTTGGTGTGGATGCATCTTTTTCAGGTTGAATTGAACTAATTTGCTTGGTCGTATCAACCGTGTTTTGAGTGATTGACGAATCGGTTTCTTTTTCCTGGACAGGTTCTTTAGTATGTTCTTTATCGTCCTGTTTTGCTGTTGATGAAATATTGCCGGACGGATCAGGAATTAAAGTTGTTGTACTCTTATCCTGGGTCTTTTTTTCATCAATACTTGGATTCAATACATTCTGCTCTTTCTTTTGAGAGCTTGGCGTCTTGATGTTAACCGGCTTCCGAAGTGCTCCATTTGCATGTGATTTCACCAGTTTTGAGGGCTTTTTCGCATGGATTGCAGTATGTGATTTTCCGTTTTCGGTTTTTAGTGTTTTGGAAAGTGAAAGTTTCCTGATTTCGTTCTTTTTGGCTTTAAAGGTTTTTTGGCTCAATTTAATCTTGTTGGAAGAACTATTTTGGCTCGTTCCCTTTTCTGATACTTTAAATTGTTTCTTTTCAACTTGAACTTGCTTCGCTGAAGGTAAACTGTTGTCAATCGTTGGAGTAGAAACCGAATCAACCGGGGATTGGTTCTTTTGATCCGGCTCGCTTAAAAGGATCGTGTCTTCCGTTTTCAGATCTTCCTTGCGTTCATCTTTTGCAATTGTTTTATTTGCCCGATTAAGAGTAGTCTTTACTTCTGATGAATCAAAACCTTGGAAATAAATCAGAGCGATTGCCCCGAGTGAGACAGCGGGTAATAAGAACCACAAAAGGGAAAATCTTCTCTTTTTCGGTTCATTATTGTCCAAACGCTTATTCAAATCCTCCAGGAAAGCTTCCGGGATATCGAACTGACGGTCATTTAATGACTCGAACAATTTGTCGATATGTTCTTTATCATCTTTCATGACTTCATTTCTTGAGTTTGATGAATACTTAGTACATTTCTTAAACGTTTTCGTGCTTCTTTAATGTGCCATTTTACTGTTTCATAAGAGATTTGGAGTTCTTCCATGATTTCTTTAGAGGTGTAACCGTCGATGGCATAAAGATTGAAAACAAGTTTTGTTGCCGGCGGTAAATTGTCAAGTAAAAGTTGCAGTTCTTCTGCCTGAAATGTAGCATCAATTTCCGGCTCGCTTAACAACGAATCATTTTTGTAATCATCATTGTAAGAGAAGAGTTCTTTGTAGCGTTTGTTTTTTCTGAAATCATCAATAATCTCACGTTTAACGATTTGTTTAGCCCATGAAAAATAAGCTGTTCCCAGTTTGAATTGATCGATGTTCGCTACAATTTTCATAAACGCATTGTTTACAATTTCCATTTGTTTTTCCTGGTCGTTTGAATATCGGACAGCATTTCCCATTAACACTTGAAATGTGTAGCGATATAAATCCAGTATGATCTTCCGATCACCTTTTTTTATAGCATTAATGGAATCATGATTTAATTCAAACAAAAGATAAGGGAGTTGTTTCAGTCAAACATAAAATACAAAGCAAAGGATGGTTGAGATAACTCATAACTCATCCTTTGCTACAAACGAAATTTAGTTAAGGAAGGTTGTCCAGTAATGCATCTAATTGAGTAAGAGAATAAGCGCTCAATGAGGTGACTACCTGCAAATGGTTGGCTGTTATCGTTGCAGGTACTACAGCCGCATGAATTTCATTGTTATCCAAACTGATTATAACAAAGTGTACACTCATTCCCACAGGTAGTTTGTAGTAATCTCCTGAATTGAAAATTCCTGAATCTACATGATAAATTCCCGCCATAGCACTGGAACCGTCGATTGAAACGAATACACGTGTATTTGCAGTTGTGAATCCGGAAGGAATCTGGACACTCAATTTTGATAGAGGTCCGGGATTGTTCATGAAGTAATCCAAATTTACCCATCCTGTGGAGTCAGGGAATGCCGAATAAATGCCGGTCCCCGGATTTACAAATGACGAATCTGCCTGCGTCCATTCCAACTGTTCACCATCTTCCTGTCCATAAAATAAGCCCATCATACCAGTTGTTCCGTTCGGTGCAGGAGCTTCTATCTGGTAGCTCATTCCCGGTGCCAACTTTAATTTTTGCCCGTTTTGTTTCGCTACGATGCTGAATTGTCCACCTGAAATCAACTGACTAACACCACCATTTCCTGTTTTACCAACGGTTTGTTTATTCATTAAAATCATATCTGATTTGCTGAAAATTTCAACCAATTCGATTTGTACACTTCCGGTAACAGGAGTGCCATTGGCAGTGACAAAGGAGTTCGCGTTGAAATGAATGACAGTTCCCTTGTTACCGGTAACGGTTTGAGCCTGTCCTGCATTGATCGTGAATGTTTGTTTCCCGTTGTTCAGGTTATTGGTGAAAAATGTGGCTGCATAATTCGTTGCCGGGTTCGTAGGATCCGGAGTCGTTGGTTGCGTTTTGTCTTTTTTACAAGAGCTGGCAAAAATCAGTAAGGCTCCTGCCAGAAGTACTGATAAAAAATTGAGGCGTTTCATATATTTTGATTTAATTATTTTGAAGAGAAACGGAAGTAGTAAAGTGTCAGGGGGGGCAGTTATTACTTTTTTTCAAATGGTTGATTGAATTATCTGTAACCATCCATCCAAAACTCACTTTCCCTAAAGACTTTAATACTATTTTTGAATTTTGAAAACTGAACCCGTCACATGACACGATACTTTTGCCTTATCTGTTTACTGTTTCTTTCTTACAGCTTATTAGGACAGTCCCAATGGATTCGATTTTCATTGACAGGAAAGGACATCCCATGTGAAGATATTCCAAAACAATTGAGTATTTCCATGAAGGTTGATGGGAAGGACAGTATTTTGAAAAGGGAACAGTTTCTGGCTTGTCAACAAATCGTTGAACTTCCAAAAAGGGACGGGGTTTATTCCTTTACCATTCATACACAACTGTACGATCCCATTTTATTGAGTTTCGAAATCAAGGCCAATACTGTGGATACAATCCAGTTGGGAGAATTGATTTTGAAAGAAACTGTTTCCGTATTGGATGAGGTAACTGTTACCGGAATCCAGCGCAGGTTTATCCAGGTTGATGCGGATAAGACAACAATTACCGTAAAGGATAACCCGATTCTGACAGTTAGCAGTATTTATGATGCGATTTTAAAAATTCCGGGCGTTGTTCCTTATCCTGGTGGCGGCTTTGCGATCAGTGGTCAGATTGCAAGTGTCTATTTTGAAGGAATTCCGAGTAGTTTGTCGACGGATGACCTGGTGAATTTGCTGAAGAGTTTACCCGCAACTTCGGTGGAAACAATCGAGATCATTTCGAATCCGGGTGCTTCATACGATGCAAATGTCAGTGGAGCAATCATCAATATTGTTAGTTTGGGGAAAGTCACCAAATGGTTGTCCGGTACGTTTACCTTGAATTACGGATTGAATCAGAATAACAAGCTTTCACCCTCTTTGGTTATGAGTGGAAGACGTTCACGTTGGAATTGGCAGTTTCAGGCGGGATATTCCTATAATGAGCGTTCCAATCGCACTACGGCCAATAAATCATACACTTCCTTCAATCCGGTTGCAGCCCTGATCTCAGAGCGAAAGGAGCAAACTGTCAGCCAATATTATTATTTCAAACCTTCCGTGAATGTCCGGTTGACCAAACGGTCGAACCTGATCTTGAATTATAACGGATCTTATAGCGACAATATCTATAAAGGGAATTCGACGACAAGCAGTCGGGAAATTGTCCCGGTAGTCGATCTGCAAACCAAGTATTGGTCACGGAATAAAGGTCAGAACAATGAATTCATTGTAAAATACAGAAACGAATTCGATACGCTGCATCGTGTTTTGAATATCACAGCATTCTATTCGACTTATTGGAACGATTCGCGCAGAAACAATACACAACGAGAATTTGCTTCGGAGGATTTTAGTGTGCTGAATTACCGCTTGAAAATTCAGAAGTTCTATTTTCGGGCAGATGCTGAAATTCCGTTTGAAAAAATCAAATTTTATCTGAATACAGGCATCAAATACCAGAATTTGGGGACAAATAATGTCGGATCCTACAACCTTCAAAATGCATCGGATGATATTTTTGCAAATCCGTTCTATACTTCCAGTATCGATTTCAAATACCGCGAAGACAACTTGGCTGCATATGTGGAATTGAAAAAGCGATTAGGCAAGAAGGTTTCCGTTGGAGCAGGGGTGCGGGCTGAAAACTTCAGCCTTACCAGGAGTTCGAATGTAACCGCTTCAGCGCAGAATAATTACTTTAATTTTTTTCCATCGTTTAATGCCATTTACCGCATCAGTTCCGATATTAACCTGATTGGAACGTATTCGCGTAAAATCGGTATTCCGAATTTCAGTCAGTTTGATCCGAATAATTCCGGTTATTATGACACTTACAATTCCTCTACAGGGAATACACAGTTAAAACCTAATTTTTATGACAATGCGGAGCTGAAATTCACTGTTTTTGACTATTTGCAATTATCAGTGGATTACACGCATTCCCAGTCTTTGAATCTTTCTGAAATCGTTGTTCAACCGAATTCGCTCCAGTCTGTTCAAACGTTCAAAACCTACAACAATGTGAATACGGTGGCTTACTTCATGTCGCTCCCGGTTCCATTCGGAATATTCAGGAAAGGGCTTAAGTTTTTTGATGAACCGGTTGAAATTGACAAAATTTCGTTCATGTACCTGTATGGCGAATTCACCAAAACCCAAATATCGGGGTACAATTACCTGGAGCGAAATAAAGGAATTTGGACGGCTGGTGTTTACTCTCAATTTATTCTGCCTTGGAAAATCCGGATGAATGTAGATTATTATATATCTGCAAAAGGGAATTACCAGATTTACCAATTCATCAAGAACCGTTCAGCTCTGGAAGTGGTGTTCAGCAGGGAGTTTTATGACAAGAAATTAAAGACTTCCTTATCCTTTGAGGATATTTTCAACGCGGATCAATCTACAACACGTATAGCATTTCAGAATTTGAATATGGATGGTTATTCCAAGAACGACACTCGGATTATCTGGTTCAAGGTTGCATATTCATTCGGTCGGTATGAAAAGCCGGAGTCGGATGCCGGAGGACCACCGGAGAAACCGAATCTGAACGGAGGATTGTAAATTGTTTACCACGGTAAATGGAGGATATTCTTACACTTATCCCTAAGGACAAAAAGAGAGCCTGTTGATAAAAGAAAAAGCCTCAGTTTCTTAGTGAAAATGAGGCTTTTCTATCTGTTGATGCTTTTTTTAAAAGTAAAAAAAAATATTCACTTCTCTTTTTTTAGAGCAACAATGTAATACCTTTTGGTATAAATGAATCCCGAAGCAATAGCTTTACTTCCTACAAAGCAGCCAGTGCAGCGTCGTAATTCGGTTCATCCTTAATGTCCGGAACCAATTCAGTATAAACTACCTGATGATTCTCGTCCAGAACAACAACCGATCGTGCATGCAATCCTTTTAACGGTCCGTCCAATAACTCCAATCCGTAGTTTTTTCCGAATTCGCCATCTCTGAAATCGGAAAGTGTTACCACATTCTCGATTCCTTCTGCCCCGCAAAAACGTTTTTGGGCGAAAGGCAAATCACGGGAAATACATAAAACGGTGGTGTTGTCCAAAGAAGAAGCTTTCTTGTTGAATTCACGAACTGATGTTGCACACGTTCCGGTATCGATACTTGGGAAGATGTTTAGAATTAATTTTTTCCCCTTGTAAGTGTCCAATGAACTAGTTCCTAAGTCTGCATTTACCAATGAAAAGTCTGTTGCGTGTGATCCTGTTGCCGGTAATTCACCGCTTGTGTGTAGAGGATTTCCTCCTAATTTTACATCTGCCATTTTATTGTGTTTTTTACTATTCTAAAATTACTATATAAATTGCGATTACGAATTGTCCGACGATATAAAACGAATTCGTTTCCTGACAGGAATTGAATGAATTCGTCATTCGGCATTAGGAATTCGTAATTGGCAATCTTTTGATTGCCTTGGTCATTTCCCGTTTCCCTGGAGGACCGGGTAAAGCCATTACTTCAAAACCTACCGATTTCAAATCGCGTTTCACTTGTCCTTTGGCACAGTAAGTAACTAGGATTCCACCCGGACTGAGCCAATCGTAAATCTTCTTGAAAATCTCAGGACTCCACAATTCGGGTTGAACCCGCGGTCCAAACGCGTCATAATAACACAAGTCGATGGTTTCTTTACCCAATTCCAATTCCTGGATCTGCTTTTCAATTTTCTCCAATACAAAATGCTCCGAGATCTCGCGGGCGACGTTCCAATCCACCCGGTGCATTTTTTTGAATACTTCTTCGGCTTCTTCGTCGCGTGAAAAGGAAGTATAATTCATTCCTTCAATTTCTTCGGGACTTGGTGGAAAAGCTTCCAAACCGATGTAATGAATGTATTGATTTCGTTTTTCCGAAGCAAAATAGGTGAGCAGGGCATTCAACCCTGTTCCAAAACCCATTTCAAAAATAGTGATATAATCTCCGGATTTCGGATTCAGACCGTGCTTAATGAAAACATGCTGAGCTTCTTGTAAGGCTCCGTGACTTGAATGGTAATGTTCATTCCACTCGGGAAGATAAATTGTTGTAGAGCCGTCTGCAGTTTTTACCAATTCACGTTTCATCCTGTAAAGCTAGTGAATGAATTGAAAAGGGAGAATTGAAAAACGAAAAGTTAGGGTACAATTTCCAAATCTTTTCGATTACATCTTTTTAAATCTTCAATTCACGCTTCTATAGCAACAATTTACCTAAAATTAAAGTTCAGATTTTTCCACAACGAAAATGAATCCGTAATTTTGCCGCATGAGTGAAAAACAGACCAAAGGCTTACTATTTATTTTGATCACTATTTGTATCGATTCAATCGGGTTGGGGATTATCATTCCATCTTTACCAAGTCTGATTGCGGATGCGACTCATTTGTCAATCAACGAATCTTCCAAATACTCTGGAATTGTTTTAGCAACTTATGCAGCGATGCAGTTCGTATTTTCCCCATTGATTGGGAATTTGAGTGACCGCTATGGGCGCAGACCGATTATTTTGATGTCACTTTTGGGCTTGGGCCTGGATTACGTATTCATGTATTTTGCTCCAAGTTTGGCTTGGTTGATCGTTGGTAGAGCGGTATCAGGAATGTTTGGAGCGAGTTTCACCACTGCAGCAGCTTATATTGCAGATATTTCAACAGATAAGAATCGTGCCCAGAATTTCGGGTTGATTGGAGCAGCGTTTGGAGTAGGGTTTATTATTGGACCTGCAATTGGTGCTGTTTCTTCCGAATTCGGATTGCGTGTTCCGTTTATGGTTGCGGCATTTTTGTCTTTGGCTAATTTTATTTACGGATTGATTTTTTTGAAAGAGTCACTGCCTGTTTCTGACCGCCGAAAATTTAGTATCGCCCGTGCAAATCCGATTGGTGCGATTGTTCAGATTGTACGTTTTCCAAAGTACAGAGGGCTATTCGTAGTTACATTTATCGTGTTGCTTTCAAATATGGCCATCCATTCTGTGTGGAATTATTATACGATTGCCCGTTTCGGTTGGGAAACCAAAGATGTTGGAATTTCACTAGCTGTAGTTGGTGTTTGTTTTGGATTGGTCCAGGGATTAATGTCCGGCCCAATTGTGAAAAAACTGGGAGAAAAGGGCGCGGCAACTTTGGGTCTGATTATCCTGAGCATTGTAACATTGGGTATCGGCCTACTTCCTTACGGCTGGTTGATGTACGTGATTATTTTACCTTACGCATTTTCAGGAATTGTAGATCCAAGTATCCGTTCGCTTGTTTCAAGCCAGGTAAAAAATAACGAACAGGGCGAATTGCAGGGAATTTTTACTTCGCTGATGAGTTTGGCAGAAATTATCGGACCGATTTTCATGATGTGGATTTTCTACAAATCTGTGCCTTTTGCGGAAAAGAATTCGATTTTCTACGGAACACCTTTTTTCGTTGCTGCAATTTTTGCAGTTATTGCTTTAATCCTGTTACGGTATGTATTCAAAAAGATTGCCTTTAAAGCCAATGAAACCCTTTTGGATGAAGCGATGGAACAAGAGGAATATTTGGATACTTTGGGCAGCGAAAAAAGCCCTCACTAGCTAGAAGGAGGGCTTCTCATCTTTAATTTACTCAGCCGTAAAGCTGTTTTTTCTTCTACCGATAACTATCGGGTAGGTTTCGTTCGTTTTGCTTTGTCAAATGCTGAAGCATCTTAACACCTATTACCTAACTGTACTCTATATCTCCATAAAAACAGAAGCGAAACCACCCAACTGGGTTGAAGAAATATCTGAAGTTATTTTTTACCGAAAATTGCGAAAAGATCGATAATGCTAAGTTGCTTTGAGAACCAGTGAATCATATCCTTTATTTTTATTTGTTTCTCCAAAAATCAGTGTTTTCAGTTGGTTTTTTGTTGTCTGTTTTTACCCGAATTTGTAAGCGGTTCAGAATCAATGACAAGTGGTAATATAAAGTGATTTTGAACAATTAATTGATGTATCAATCATTACCTTTGTTTTGGTAATCTTTTGATGATGAATAAGATATTGCACCCGGAAGACAGTAAGGCAATTGAAAAACTGATTGCATACATGAATGAACATCCGCATGAGCATTTCGATATTGCGAATCATGCGCGGATGATCGGCTTTTCAATTTCAAAATTGAATAAAAGCTTCAAAACCTATGTAGGAATCGGTCCGGCAAGCTATTTCCGGATTCTTAAAATGGAGAGGGCCAGAAAGTTACACGTGGAAAATTCCTATACCTGGACAGAGATCAGTTCGATTTTCGGGTATGCGGATTTGGCCTCTTTTAGCAAGGCTTTTAAAAGAATTCACGGATTTTGTCCACGGAATGCAACTTGGAGTGAGTAATTGACGTTATTACTATAACTCAATTTATCATGTACTACAACAACATTTTACAAGTGGAAAAACTAGATTCGATTATTTTTTATAAGATCGACAGAGCTATTAGAACTTATCGGCAATTCGCACAAGCTCGATTAAGGTCTTTGGGACACCAGATTACAATTGATCAGTGGCTGGTCATCCGTTGTTTGATTGAAAACCCCAAGATCCAACAAAACGAGATTTCAGAATTGGTTTTTAAGGACGCAGCTTCTGTGAACCGAATGATTAACCTGCTGGTCGAGGCGAAATACCTCAAGCGTAAGATCAACAAAACAGATCGCCGCAAGATGGATATCCTGGTGACCCAGAAAGCATTGGACGCAATGGATGCAATGGATGAAGTAATTCCGACCAATCGGGCAACTGCTCTAACCGGGCTTACCCAGGAAGAAATGGAAATTGCTACGAAGGTGATGACTCAGATTGCAAGCAATTGTAAGAAATAGGTGATCTTCCTATCAGTTTTGTAAACACCGCTTGGATTTGATTCCGGGCGGTGTTTTTGGTTTTGTCGTGTTATCACTTCAATAGTAGCAAAACAATCTGATACATTAGGTCTTTCGAGCAAAATGGAATTGAATTGGTAGTCGAAGAAGATTGAAACTGCTATCTTGCCTCGGTTTCTCCTTAGCAAAAGGAAGACGGATAGACAACTTAACAGGGATTGAATCCCCGGCACAATTACACAAATTTATGTTGCTTTTCTGTTGAATGCTCCGGTTGACCAAAGGGCCCATAAGATCAGCACGGGTTGGAAAAATAACCGGATCAATCGTTTTAGGTCGGTATCTAATCCAAAAGCGTCAATTCCATTGGTGTATTGCGATATGTTTCCCGGGAAAACAAGGACATAGAAAATGGCTAATGCAATCCCAACTTTGATTTTTTGTTTTACCCAAAATATCATAGCTAATCCAAAAATAATTTCCACAACTCCAGATGAGACGACAATGAAGTCCATAAAACTCGGGCTATCGGGAAGCCAGCGGGGAACTTGTGCCAGGAATTCTGTTCGTTGGAAGGTTAGATGACCGATACCTGCCAATAACATAAATGTTCCAAGGAGGATTCTCATCACGTTTTGAAAGAGGGATGTTTTCATATTTCATTGTATTGAAGGAGATTATCTCTTAAGGTACAATTTTTTGAAGCATGAAAAAGGTGAAAATGCAAAAGATTTAACCGCTGAAACTTTTTAATTTGTCAAATAATTTTTGTCAGCCAGCCATTTGAAAAGCTTTTCTTTTTCGTTTGGTGAATCATACAAAAGGTTAAATGTTTTATTGTCGGTGAGAGTCTTGACATTCCATTCCTGAGGGTTTTCAAATGGAGCGGATGCTTCTGCAACTTTTTCACCTCCTTCGGAATAAATAATAACAATAACTGATTTTTGTGAATAAGCAGAGGATGTCGTTTCCTGCTTGAATTTTCCAATAGTGGCTCCATCCCGAATGATTTGATTTCCTTCTATTGTAACAGGGGACTTTGATTTTGGAGCAATTGCTGCCGGAATAGTTGTATTCTCTCCTGATCCTCCGTTGTTATTGTTAATATTCACTATTACCGCTGGTGACTTGTCAGGTTGGGAATTAGAATTGGAAGGAAACCAGCCATTATTAAGCTGAATGAATCTTTTTTCAGATTCCGGATCAATAGTGTTTCCTTTTATCAGATTATTTTCCACTACTAATTTTGCAAAACCATTCCCATTATAATACTTTAAATCCGCTTTGCTGCCGGTTGCTATAAAATTAACCCGATAATATAATTCTTCGCCTTGACCAAACCGAAAGCCACTTCCCGTCCAATCGCGCAAGGTAGATTTAAAATACAGAAGTTCTGTCCCCGATAAACTGCTAACAGCAAAATCACTTCTCATCGGACCTGCGTTTTTCTTTTTCATTATCGCATAAGGTTTTCCATCAATTTTTATCGTGTCCTCATCATAGATTACTTTTTGAGTAAAAGAATAATTTGTGCAAAGGAATAATGAGAGAATTGCACAAAGAAGGCCAATTGATTTTTTCATTGTTATGCGGTTTTTAGTGTTTTCTTATTGACGAATCTAGTCAAGATTTCTTTTTTTAAGCTTTTCGGGAGGAGTTTAAATCTTAGCTTCGAACCGGGATTTTCCTCATTCTCGTTCTGAAAAGGAAAAAGGTCAGAATGAGAAACAGAGGGAGAATGAGGTAAAAAGAAAAAAGCGAACTACTTTCGTAATTCGCTTTTTTCTTTTTGGTGGGGAATGACGGATTCGAATGCTGACGCTACGGTCAGCATCCTGACAATTGCTTTATAAGAAGCAATTCGTCAGGTCCGCCGACTCCGTCAATGTATTTTAGCATGAAATCACATGTTCTTTTTCGAGATAAATTTTTGAGTTTGTATTCTAGAATTTGAGCTTCACCTTTAGATGGTTTTTCCATATACCAAAGCAATATCCAAGGTGCTCCAAATCGTGTCGCTTTTTCAAACCTTCCATTATGTTTTCTAAGGCGTTCTTGAATATCTTGGGTCGATCCTTTGTAAAATGAATCTGTTGACTTGGAGTAGAGAATGTAAGTGTAGAACATGAATAGTGGATTTCTACAAATAAAAAAGCCTCACAAATCTGCAAGGCCTTTTTCTACTTTCGTGGTGGTGGGGAATGACGGATTCGAACCGCCGACATCCTGCTTGTAAGGCAGGCGCTCTGAACCAACTGAGCTAATCCCCCGTATTTTATTTTCGTTTAGCGAGCTACCGTTGTAACTCAAACGCGAGTGCAAATATAAGGCATTATTTCTTTTCTGCAAGTGAATTTTTGAAAAAAACTTCAAAAAAATCATGAACCAAAAAGAACGAGCCGAAAATTAAAATCGTATCGGCTTTGTTTGCAGATTCTTGCGCTTTTGATAATGCTTTTACCGGAGAATTAAAAAATTGTTTTTTTTCTACCCGTAAACCTGTTTTTTCCATTAAATCGTCCAAATTGGCGCTTCTCGGATTGGCAAAAGTGGTGAAATAAAAATGGGCATCTGCTGGAAATTCATCCAGAATAGCATCCAGATCCTTATCCGAACTGGTTCCATAGATACAATGAAGCGTTCCTTGGTTCAGATTTTTGATAGAATCAAACAAGGCATGGATTCCTTCCGCATTGTGCGCGCAATCCACGATTGTTAATGGTTTTTGTGAAATGACCTCCATCCTGCCAAAGAACCCGGTATTTTTTTTCAGGTTTCGGATTCCCCGTTCGCGAGTTGCTTGATCACATGAAAAGTGCTGTCCTTCCAGGTAATCACACACTGCGGAAACGATACGGTAATTCCCGACCTGGTAACCGATAATTCCTTTTGGCAAGGATTCCACATTTTTTGGGACGATGATTTCGGCTTCCATTTCCTTGGAAACGCTTTCGAAAACCGGAAAAGTTTCCGGATCGACCTCTCCGATTACAACTGGAATATGTCGTTTAATAATCCCTGCTTTTTCAAAGGCGATTTTCGCACGGGTATCACCCAAAATATTCACGTGGTCCAACCCGATGTTGGTGATGACGGAAATAATGGGACGGATGATATTCGTTGCATCCAATCGACCTCCCAAACCAACTTCGGCCACGACGATAGAGCAATGATGCTGATTGAAGTATTGAATGGCCATCATCCAGGTAATTTCAAAGAAGGAAGGTTCAATATTCCAGGAGTGATTCCTCACTTTTTCGCAAAATTCAATTACAAATTGCTCGTCGATTGTAGCACCATTGATGCGAATCCGTTCTGTGAAGTCGAATAGGTGAGGGGAAGTGAACAATCCGACCTTCTCGCCACTTTCAGTGAGAATAGAGGCCAACATGTTCGAAACCGAACCTTTTCCGTTGGTTCCTCCCACATGAATGAAGCGCAATTCCTTTTCCGGATTATGGAAAAAGGCACTCAGTTCTTCGATGTTTTTCAGTCCCGGATTATAAGCTTGCGCACCTAAGTTATGGTAAGCTGGAAATTGTTGAAACAACCAATCGATGGTTTCGGGATAATTCATGTGATTACTGTGCCTTGAAATAATAAGTGATGGTTCCTTCCTGGATTGGAGTAGCCGCGTATTCGAAGCGTGATTTCTTCGCGTAATTCATCGCCTGTTCGACACAACATGGATTTGCTCCTTCCGGTGCTTGTGATTGTGCCCAATACACATCGCCATTGGAATTCACTTTCACTTTTACCACGATTTTCTCATTGACCCCTTTTCCACACATGTAACCCGGAATTTTAATGTAATCCGGATTGTTCTGGTGAGGTTTTCGCCCGTTCATATTCCATTCGGCAAGTGTTTTTCCCTGGACACCGCTATTTGTACCGATATTCCCACCGTTTCCACCTTCCTGTTTCTGTTGTTGTCTTTTCTTTTCTTCACGCTCTTTCTTGCGTTGTTCCATATCCTTTTGGATCTTTTCCCTTTCAGCGGCACCACCGGTCATTTCGAATTGCTGTTTCTCAAAATCCTGGATGGATTCTTCCGGAGATCTGGGTTTTGTTTTTTCAGGTTTTGGTCGCGGTTGTTCCTGGGAAGCCTGATCCGTTTCGGGATTATCTTCCGCTTTTTCACCCCCGTCCTTTGCTTCGGGAAGCCCATCTCCATTTTCTCCCTGGTAATTGAATTGGGATGGAGGAGTTTCTTCTACGTTCTGGTTATTTAGCGTAAACTGGGTCGTGTCTGAAACATCGCTGAAGGTCATGGCATTCAGACCCTCATAATTGTCTACTATCGTTTTGGCATATACCGCAATCACTCCCAACAAAACCACTCCAAGGAGAACATACATCATGATAGTAGGTTGCTTGCTTCTGATCTGGTAAGCTCCATACCGTTTATTCCGATGCTCGAAAATTGTTTTGAAATTTTTCGCGTGAAATTCCTCCCACTCGCTATTATCTACATATTGGTAGAGTGAAAAAATAATAATGAGTATAAATAGAATATATACGAATAACATAAACCTCTTTGTAAACCAGTTTAAATCTACAAGTAAAAATGAAGAAATTCTCTTTTTAAACGACTTTTAACGAAAACTAGTTTGCAACAATGCGAATGGTAATCGCTTGTTTCATATTCTTCGAACCGGTGATTTTATTGAACCGGGCCTGATTCTTAACAGCGTTCACAACCTGGTTTATCAAAACCATATCATTTGTAGTGGAGCTGCTTTTCACGAAGGTTGGCTTTCCAATGATGTTTCCGTTCGGATCCACCAGAACAGACAAGATAATCTTACAATTCTCATCGGATTTGATATTGGTCGTATTGGGTTCTTCAACCAGGTAGCGTCTTACGTTTCCACCTGATCCGTCACCGCCAGCTCCTGGTCCGGTTCCGTTTCCATCGTCGTTTCCAATTCCTTGTCCGTTTCCTGAACCGCTTCCACCGCCGCTTCCGCCTGTTCCGAATGGATTGTCACTAACATGTTGCCCGCTTGGAGGATTGTTGTTGGGGTTGTCTGTATTATTGAATCTTGAGCCTCCCTCTTTCACATGTGTAGCACTGCTTTTGTCTGTCAGTATTTGCTCTCTTTGAGGCGGCGTTTTGTCTGTTTGCTCCACTTTTGCAGGAGTTCCGGATCCACCACCACCGGTGCCTGTTGGTAAGTCTTGCAATTCCAGAGGGATGAGTTCCATTTCCATGTCCTTGTACAGCAATTGTTCAGGAAGTGGAGGAGTAGGAATGCGGTATCCTAGGAAATGCAGAATAGCCAGTAGCAATACAAACGCGGATAGGGCGATGATTCCGGCAACTTTACGATCTTTTATTTCGTAAGCTTTTTCTGTTTCTAAACCAAATTCTTCCATGTGTATTCGTTTTATGTTTTTCCTATTCCTTAATTTACCACTGAAGGACGAAATAGTTCATTTTTTTAATGTCTTTTAGCAAATTAGTTTGCGATAATACGAATGGCTATTGTCTCCTTCGTATTCTTTGTTGCATCCACTTTATTAAATTTCGCTTGATTCTTTACTGTGCCGATTACCTGGTTGACCAAGGCCATATTGTTGGTCGTAGAGCTGCCCTTTACCATAGCCGGACTTCCAATAATAGTTCCATTCGGATCTACCAAAACAGCTAAGACAATTTTGCAGTTTTCGTCTGATTTGATATTCGTCGTATTCGGGGTTTTGATCAAGAAACGATTTACCTTTTCTGTCAATTTGGAATCACTGTCTTGATTATCGTGCATTACTGTATTATTCTCTCCTCCGTATTTACCTTCATTGATTCCACCGGTTGCAAATGGATTGTCACTCACATATTTCGCATTTGAAGGATTATTGTTCGGTGTGTGTGTGTTCGTGATATTGGAATTCCCTGATTTCGCATGTGAAGTACTGTTCTGTTGCGTTAGGATCTGATCCATTTGTTGTGGTGTCATTCTTGATTTTTCTGCTTTGGCAGGAGTTCCCGATCCACCATCTTTACGGCCTTGTTCCAAAATCTGGGCATCAAGAGGAATAAGTGTCATTTCCTCAGAGGCTAACTGTTTTGGCAACGGGGGATTAGAAATATGGTATCCGATAAAACCAAGCAGGGCGGCTAACAACACAAAAGCCGTGAATGCGATTATCCCGGCTATTTTACGATCTCTGAACCCGTAAGTTTGTTCCGTTTCAACACGAATAGACATATTTCTTGATTTTAAATGAAACCGCGGTGATTGTAATCAACTACAGTTCTTATCCGGCCTTGGTAGCAATTACAAACTTCAATTGATGTTTCAGTCCAAGTTGCAATAAGTCTATCAATTCCTGTACATCCAGGTCATACGCAGGACGAAGCACTACGGTTTCATCTTTTCGCAATTTTGTTTCCTGTAATAAGCGGACTTCCAGGTTTTCAGGAGTCACTTCTTCCTTGTCCAGATAATATTTTTTCTCACTGGTTACGGTTAAAGTCAGGTGTTGTGTAGTTGTTTTTCCGGTATCCTTTGCATCAGGAAGCGGAACCGTAATCACGTTCGGGTTTGCCAATGTCGAGATAATCAAAAAGAACAAAAGCAAGAAGAACATGATATCACTCATGGACGAGGATTCTACCCCGGCATGAAAGCGTTTTTTACGAATTATTGCCATTTTCCGGGACGTTGAATGATATTGATAAATCCTAAGTTCGTTGACTGAATTTTCAAGGTGTAGCTATCGATCATCGCATTCAGGATGTGATAGGAAGAATAAGCGATAATACCTACGACCAAACCGGCTCCGGAACTGATCATCTTTTCGTACAGACCTCCTGAGATATTCCCGATACTTACGTTTTCAGAAATCGAGATATTGTAGAAGATCTTGATTACCCCGGCAATCGTACCGATAAATCCGAAGGTTGGGGCAATACCGGCAATCAATCCAAGGATTCCCATTCCTTTTTCCATTTTACCGATTTCAATATTGGCAACTTTTTCCATATTGGATTCGATTTCAGAAACGGGTCGTCCGATAGTCTGGATTCCTTCAGCAACTACGGAACCGTAAGCACTTTGATCGCGTTGAACCTGGTTCAATGCATCTTGAATATTCCCTTTTTCCAGGTTCATCCGGATGTCGTTCAATAAATTCGAATTATATACCGACATGCGACGGATATAGCGGTAACGCTCAATCACAACATACAAGGTGTAGAACAACAAGATGATGATCGGGATGATAAAAACCCCACCTTTCATTACGAATTCCAATGCCGTGATCTTTTCACCTGCTTTCGCTGCTTTTTCAGCTTCCGGGATGGTATCTCTAACTATTTCCGCTAGACTCAATAATGGAGTTGCCAAAAATAATAGTGTAAATATTGCTGCTTTTCTCATCTGGTTTATAAATGAATACATGAATCAATTTCCAAAAATACGTCCCAATACAAGATGATTTCCCTTTTCAGTAAAGAGATATTCACAGCATTTTGTTTATAGGGATTGGATTTTTGCGATTCGCGTGTATATCTTAATAACCAGCAAACTGGAGTTTGGTTACAGGGAAGTGATTTGTTCTCAGTTCACTTCAGGCTTGAGTTTTTTTTACCTTTGGTTTAGGCCGGTTCCTGAAACTCGCTTTTAGCCATAAATAACCGATCATACCTGCCAACATGGAGGAAATCAGGATGGCGAATTTCGAATCGTTGATGATTTCTTTGTCCGTGAAAGCCAGGATTGTGACAAAAATAGACATCGTGAAACCAATTCCTCCCAAAATCCCGACACCAAATAACTGGTTCCAGGTTGTTCCTGATGGCTTGTCGGCCAGTTTGAACCGGATTGAAATCCAGGTAAAAACCATAATTCCGATTGGTTTTCCAACTACCAGGCCGAGGATAATCCCCAAACTGGAATTGCTGAATAGCGCCGTATCCCATTTCGGGCCTATTTCGATAGCTGTATTCACCAAAGCAAACAGAGGCAAGATGACGAATGGAACAGGGTAGTGGAGCAGCTGCTGGAGTCGATGTGAAGGAGATACTTTGTTTCCTCTACCGAAACTCGGCAAGGCCAGAGCGAAAAGAACTCCCGTAATCGTAGCGTGGATCCCGGAATGGAGCATGAAATACCACATGGAGATTCCCAATGGGATGTAAATCAAAAGCGAAGTGACTTTGAGTTTGTTCAGGATGAGAAGTGTCCCGAAAATTGCCAATGCAATCGCGAAATTCAGCCAGAAAATGGTTTTGGTATAAAATACGCCGATTACCACAATTGCGCCCAGATCATCAATTACAGCTAATGCTGTGAGGAAAACCTTGATTGAAAGTGGGACTTTATTACCCAATAGCGAAAGTGCTCCTAAAGCAAAAGCGATATCTGTCGCCATAGGAATCCCGAATCCTGAAACGGTTGCTTTTCCCAGGTTTACAAAAGCAAAAATTCCAGCAGGAACAAGCATTCCACCCAATGCACTAAAGATTGGAAGTGTAGCTTTTTTCAGTGAAGAAAGCTCTCCGACCAGGAATTCGCGTTTCAGTTCCAATCCGACCAACAGGAAGAAAACGGCCATTAAGCCATCATTGACCCACTGTTCGATTTTCATTCCGCCAATGGAATTTTCCCAGAATTCGGTATAAGAATGCTTGATAGAAGAGTTGGCCAACAGAAGAGACAGGAGAGTAAATGCAATCAGCACCAACCCACTGGATTTCTCGCTTTCAAAAAACTGCTTAAATACGCTGTTATCCGATTTTCGTTTTGCCATCAGAGTTCAAATTGTTCAAGGGGTTCAAAAGTTCAAATTTTATCCCCTTGAATTTTATTAGACCAACTGGTTCAATGCAATTTCGAATGCAGCTTTTGCAATTCCTGTTTTAGATGGATTTTTGGCGTGTGCTTTTCTCAAAGCATCACCGATAATCTTGCTTGTATCCTCAAAAATTCCTTTATCAGTCAATTCTTTCAGGTCGTTACTCATCAAATAAGCAAAAACGCGTGCCATCCCACAATTGGAAATGAAATCCGGAATAACTGACATGTGGTTATCTGCATAATCAGCTATTGGTCCGAAGAAAATTTCCTTGTCTGCAAATGGAACGTTCGCTCCGGCAGCAATTACCTGCACACCAGATTTAATCATACGTTCAACTTGCTCTTGGGTAATCAGGCGAGAAGCGGCGCATGGAATGAAAACATCTGCCTGGATATCCCAGATTTTTGCGTTGATCTCATCGAATGATTTCAAATCCGGGTGAATGATTTCGTTTCCGTTTTTGGTCAGGAACAAGTCCTTGATTTCTTCCAGGGAGAATCCGTTTTCATTAATCAATCCACCAACCCGGTCAATAATTCCAACGATTTTAGCACCCGATTGAGCCAAATAATAAGCTCCTGCAGAAGCTACATTTCCCCAACCTTGAACGATGACTTTCTTTCCTTTCAGATCACCACCCCAAATATCATAATAGTGCACAACAGATTGAGCAACACCGTATCCGGTGATCATATCAGCGATAACATATTTCTTTTGGATACTAGGGCTATACTGTGTATCTTCAATCACTTTCAGAACACCTTGTCTCAATTGGCCGATACGATTGATTTTCTGAGCTTCTCTCGGTTGAAAATGTCCGTTAAAGACTCCTTCTTGCGGATGCCAGATTCCACAGTCTTCCGTAATTGGAATGACTTCGTGAATTTCGTCCACATTCAAATCTCCTCCCGTTCCATAATAATGCTTTAAAAGTGGTGTGACAGCTGCATACCAGCGTCTCAAAACACCTTCTTTACGAGGATCTTTCGGGTCAAAGTTAATTCCTGATTTAGCTCCACCGATCGGAGGACCTGCAACGGTGAATTTCACCTCCATTGTTTTTGCAAGACTTTCAACCTCACGTTTGTCAAGACCCACACGCATACGGGTACCTCCACCAGCTGCACCACCGCGCAAGGAATTGATAACTACCCATCCTTCTGCTTCAGTCTCAGCATCTTTCCACTCGAAAACGATTTCCGGGCGCTTATTTTCAAACTTGTGAAGTAAATCTTTCATGTTAACTTATTCGTTGAATCATTCAAATATGAAGGGCAAAAGTAGGAATTATTGCTGTTTCATCGTGCTAAAATGCATGAATTCTACAGGAATCTTTGATGCAAATGAAATCTTATGGTAAATGATGAACTCCTCCGATTACATTTTTCGTAGCCCCGGTGACACTCGAAAGACAATTGGGTTCGTCGTTTAGATTGAGTGCGCCTAGTAAGCCGAATATCAAAGCTTCCTTATAATCAACGAGTTCGCTGTCTACTGAAATGATTTCTCCGGTGTAATAGCGTTTGAAACGCTCAACCAAGAAAGTGTTTTTCGCACCTCCACCGGTGATCATTACCCGTTTCAGATCCTTTTTGGTACAAATTTCACCTAGTTGGATGGCAATATGTTCCACAACTGTCGCCAGGTTGTTTTCGATGTCTTTATCAAATTTGAGCAGGGGGTAAAAATGTTGTTCCAGCCACTCCGTTCCCAATGATTTAGGACCTTCCTCCTGGTAGTAATCCAAACTATTCAGCAGATCGAGCAGGAAATAGTTCAATTCACCTGCACGAGCCAGGTTTCCGTTTTTGTCGTAATCCAGGTGCTTTGCACGTGCCAGTTTGTTCATTGGGAGATTTGCGGGGCAGATATCGTATGCCCGAACGGTTCCTTTTTCTTCAAAGCTGATATTTGCGAAGCCGCCGATATTGATAAATCCGTCTGCCTTTGATCCGAAAAGGTATTGGTCGCCAATCGGAACCAAAGGAGCTCCTTGTCCGTGGTAGAGAACGTCTTTCGTTCTGAAATCGCCAATGGTCCTGATTCCTGTTCTTACAGCAATTACAGCAGGATTCCCAATCTGGGTTGTAAATCCCCGTGACGGTTGATGAAAAATGGTTTGACCGTGAGAAGCAATGGCATCCACTTCCTTTCGTGAAATGGCTTTGTCCTCTATGAACTGATTGATCGAAGAAGAGAAAAACTCTCCCAGATCGTGATCTAAAGTAGCTAATTGGGATCCTGATAATTTACTTGCTTCGTGTAGGCTAGAAAGCAGTATTTCAGGGAATTCGAATGTGTTGGACGCATGAATGGCAAACTCCCAATTCTTGTCAGAAATCTTCGTGTATGTCGCATAAGTTACATCAACCCCGTCAAGTGAAGTGCCTGACATTAAGCCGATTATTTTGAATGAATTCATAAAAGACGAAAATTAAGTTTTTATAGGTACATTTGTCTCCTGAAACAAATATAAAATAAACTGCGATACAGATGAATTTCGAATTGACAGAAGAACAAAAAGCGGTAAAAGAAGCTGCACGTGATTTCGCTCAAAACGTTTTAAAACCTGGGGTAATAGATCGAGATAGAGATCAAAAATTTCCTGTTGAAGAAATGAAGCAACTTGGTGAACTTGGATTCTTAGGAATGATGGTTGATCCGAAATATGGAGGCGGAGGTATGGACACGATGTCCTACGTACTTGCAATGGAAGAGATCTCCAAAGTGGATGCCTCGTCTTCAGTTTGTATGTCAGTGAACAATTCCCTGGTTTGTTGGGGTATTGAGAAATTCGGTAACGAAGAACAAAAAATGAAATACCTGGTTCCTCTTGCAAAAGGAGAGAAAATCGGAGCTTTTTGTTTGTCTGAACCAGAAGCTGGATCTGATGCTACTTCTCAACGTACGACAGCTATTGATATGGGAGATTACTATTTGTTAAACGGTACGAAAAACTGGATTACAAATGGATCTACAGCCTCCACTTATATCGTGATTGCTCAAACCAATGCTGAGTTGGGTCACAGAGGAATCAATGCATTGATCGTTGAACGTGGGATGGAAGGTTTCATCGTTGGAGCGAAGGAAGATAAATTGGGTATTCGCGGAAGTGATACACATACTTTGATGTTCCAGGACGTAAAGGTTCCAAAAGCGAATCGTATCGGTGAAGATGGATTTGGTTTCAAATTCGCTATGAAAACGCTTTCAGGTGGACGTATCGGAATCGCTGCTCAAGCATTAGGAATTGCTGCCGGAGGATTTGAATTGGCAACTGCTTATTCGAAAGAGCGCAAGGCATTTGGAAAAGAAATTTACAAGCATCAGGCAATTGCATTCAAGATTGCAGACATGGCTACAGAAATTGAAGCTGCCCGTTTGTTGGTCTATCGTGCTGCTGCTGATAAGGATGCCGGTAGAAACTTCGATCAATCTTCTGCAATGGCTAAATTGTATGCTTCGAAAGTGGCAATGGAGCAAACGGTAGAAGCTGTTCAAATCCATGGAGGTTACGGATATGTAAAAGAATATCATGTGGAGCGTTTGATGCGTGATGCGAAGATCACTCAGATCTATGAGGGAACTTCCGAAGTACAAAAGATTGTGATTTCGAGAAATATATTGGCTGATTGATATTGGTCATTACAAAACAAAAAAATCGGGGTGAAAATTTTCATCCCGATTTTTTTTTGTTTCATTTTTTTGCGTTGGTTCGCGATAAAACCATGTAGGCGCGCGATGTGTCGCGTGCCTACATGGTTTTATAAATACGGTATCACCTTTTCCAATGAAATCCCTCTCGAACCCTTCAATAAAATCAATAAGTCTGAAGGTGGATTCTGTGTAAAATGCTCAATTAACGGATCGGTGGATTTCAGGAATATTGCATTGGGATGCGTTCCTTTGAATTTCAGGAACTCTTCACCGATAAAAAAACCACTCAAGCGCAAATCGATGGTCTGTTGAATAACTTCTTCATGAACCATTGATGCATCATCACCCATTTCACGCATGTCTCCCAGGATAAAGATTTTTGCATGATTATCAATTTTTGCAAAACTGGATAGGGCAGAGCGCATACTTGTCGGGTTTGCATTGTAGCAATCCACTATCAAGGTATTTCTTTCCGTTTTAGTGACTTGTGAACGATTGTTTGTCGGTTGGTACTCGGAAATAGCCTTATTGCAATTCTCGGGACTGATTCCGAAGAATCTTCCGATCCGGATCGCAGCCAGGAAATTAATGAAGTTGTATTCTCCTACCAGGTTGGTCTGAATGGCAGGGCTTGAATAATTCGGTTCGAACCATTCCATTTCAACCAAGGGGGTGAGCTTTAGAAGTGAACCTCCCAATTCGGCCGGATCGTTATAGAAGTGATTATGCGTCGTTGAGGGAAGTTTATGAATGATTGTTTCATCTTCCTTATTTGCAAAGATATGTCCTTCATGCTGGGCTAAAAAGTCAAACAGTTCGGTTTTGGTTTTGATCACGCCTTCCAATGATTTGAAACCTTCCAAATGTGCTCTTCCGATATTGGTGATAATCCCATGGGTTGGTAGGGATATATCAACCAATTCCTTGATATCTCCTGGTTTATTTGCACCCATTTCTATGACCGCAATTTCATGTGCTCGGGTTAACTGTAAAAGCGTCAATGGAACTCCAATATGATTATTGAAATTCCCCTGGGTGAAGTGAACCCGGAACTGAGTTGCTAATACGGATGAAATAAGTTCCTTAGAAGTTGTCTTACCGTTACTTCCCGTAATTCCGATAATGGGAATCTGAAACTGACTTCGATGATGTCTTGCAAGGTTCTGAAGAGCAAGCAGCGAATCCTCTACCAGGATTGTCTTTCCTTCGATATAGTAATCCGGATTATCAATTACTGCAGCCAGGGCACCTGATTCGATTGCTTCCGCGGCGAATGTATTCCCATCAAAATTAGCGCCTTTTAAACAAAAGAATAGTGAGCCTTTTTGGATTTTTCGAGTATCTGTTTCTACACCCGTACTGCTTTGAAATAAGGTATATATTGCTTCCATATGTCATAAAAAAACCCCGACAGTTAGCTCGTCGGGGTTTCTATTAATAGTGTTGAATATTATTTTTTCTTTTGTTTCTTTTTACCGTAGTTGTGACCTACCGGGCTTCCAATTCGATCCATCGCACAACGGAACCCGATTGTACAAGTAGATTGGTTTTCATCCAGGAATCTTCTTGACCCTGCATTCAACCAGTAAGCACGATCTCTCCAAGAACCACCTTTGTAAACTCTTGATTTATCAGAGATTAAAGTAGTTGGCCAAGACGTTCTATCTTCCGGTTTAATAGGAGTACCATTCAAATCGTACGTTTCGTATTCGTTTTGGTACATGATCAGATGAGGATCACGAGTTGCTTCGTTGATACCGTTCTTACGATCGTCGTTGTCATAGTAAATTGAACTTTCAATATCACCATCCAAGTAATCGATGTAATCATCTTTACGGTAGTTCAAACGACCAATGTTCTCTTCCTCAGTCACATTTCTGTACTTCAATTTCCCCGGAGTACCAATGATGAACTGATTGAATCCTTCACGAAGCATAGGGATGATTTCAAAAGAGTATTCTTCATCACGGCCTTGTCTTGTACGCTCAGCAAAAATTCCCTCGAAAATTTCATCCTGAACCAAAGAAGAAGCTTCAATATCGTATTTTTCGTTCTTATCAATAATGGCTCTGTCCAATACAGCACCGATTTCAGCAATAAGCGCTAATTCGATAGAGTCTTTCTTTTTTCCGTGTGAAACGTAGTATGCATCCGGTGCAACTCCACGTTTGGTGCGGAACTCAGCTTTGTTATGCATTTGAATTCCGGAAGGAATAATAGAATCGTTCGGGTCGTGATTTGCTGCAGATACACGTTGGTAACGCACACGCTCGAAAGCATTCAAGTATTCTTTCATACCATGAACATCGTACATTACTTGTTGGTCTTTTTGCTCAACAGCTCCATCGTTATTCAATACTTTAGTCTGGAATACGTTTCCACGGAATGGGCGGAATTCATCGTAATCTTCTGAAGTCAATGGACGATAAACATCCATAACCCATTCAGAAACGTTACCGGCCATGTGGTATAAACCATAATCATTCGGCCAGAAAGATTCAACCGGAGCTGTTACATCCGCACCATCATTCAAACGACCGGCAACCCCCATGTAATCCCCTTTACCTCTTACGAAGTTAGCGCGGATCGCACCTGTAAATTCTTTATTGTCCTGACGAACGAAGTGACCATTCCAAGGATATTGACGACGCTCAGTGATTACCTCAGTTCCCTCGGAAAGGTTTCCGATTAATCCAAGAGCCGCGAACTCCCATTCTGCTTCAGTTGGTAGACGGTATCTAGGAAGAAGGATTCCATCTTCCATGCGAACGATACGCTCACCTAATTTTTTACCATCTCTGTTGGATGGATCCAAGTCTTTTAATTTTCTTCCACCAAGTTCTTCATCTTGTTCGAATTGACCTACCAGGTACGCATCGGTATTGAACGTTTCTGCATCTGCTGCATCAACATCCCATCCTAAAACGCCTTCACGGATCAAAATGTACTCATTCACTCGGTCTGTACGCCATTTACAATAATCTGTTGCCTGGATCCAGGATACACCAACAACCGGATAATCTCTGTACGCAGGGTGACGTAGGTAATAATCTACATATTTATCCATGAACGCCAGAGGACTTCTCCAGGAAAGCGTATCCGGTAATGCATTGCGATACACCATGTTGTACTTTTCGTAAGATCTTTTAATCCAGTACAGGTACTCTAACCAGTGGAAATTCGTAACCTCTGTCTGATCCATATAAAAGGATGAAACAGTTACACGAGCAGGACGATTGTTATAGTCAAACATAACATCTTGTTCGACCATACCCATTGTGAATGTACCACCTTCAATCAAGATCAATCCGGGACCAGTTTCCTGATCTACAAACGGAACTTTCTGAAAGCCTCCATGCTGTACATTGTTGTAATCCCATCCTGTATTAGAGGATGAATCTCGACTACATGAAGCTATTGCAACACCTGCAACTGCTAAGATAAATAAACGCAACATTTTCATATGCTTGGTTTGTTTTTCGTTTTTTTGGGACACCAAAGTTAAGTTTATAAACGGATTATCAACAAAAGGTTACAAAAAATAGTTTAGAATGATGGACAAGAAATTGTTTTGAATGTTTTAGTAGGGCCTTTACACTTGGTATAGATACCTAAAGAAACTTCATGTGAACCACCTGAAACACCATTGTTTAATCTCGAAACGGTAACATCATAGCTATAACCGATTCTGAAAGAAGGAGTCGTGATACCGATTGTAAGGATAAACGCATCTCTGTTTCTGAACCATGCACCGGCATTGAAAGCACCATATTTAATATACGTACCGATATTGATTTCCTGGAAACCTTGTTGGTATTGGTATATGATGTTCGGCATGATGGAAGTCGTATTGTTGTATTTGGATTTACCACCTAATGGAATTTCAGCACCGACATGTCCTGTGAATCTCATAGGCATCGGTGAGTTACCAATGATTACAGACTCATTAGGCATGTTCAAATGGTGAACTGCCCCACCAAAAAAGAAATGTTTTGAATATCCTACAAATCCTGCTGAAGCATCAAAGAAACCTCTTGAACCGCCTCGCTTCAAATCCCCTGTTTGGTAGATAAACCCTCTTCTTGGATCGATCATATCCCCAAAGGTCAATTTATCCCAGTCTAAGAATTTTTGGTACCAGGCAGCCCGAACTCCAAATAGCATGGCGAACTTTCTATTTACTTTCAAGTGGTAAGAGTAAATCAAGCCTAACATAGATGTGTTAATTGTACCCTGACCTTGCATGTCATGAGTAGCTAAAATTCCAATCCCCCCTGAGATGTTTTTGAAGTATTGGTCATAAGATGCGCTGTATGTAACATAGTTTCCAGAAAGGCTAGGCCATTCATTTCGATAATTCATAGAAAAACGAGCACATCCATGAGATCCGGCAAAAGCAGGGTTCAGGTACAAGGGGTTCGCGTAAAACTGCGTAAAAGTTGGGTCTTGTGCGTATAACTGACACGAGCCAAATAAGCATCCAACAAACGCTAATAGTTTAATATTTCTCATTCGGTTAAGAATATTTTCAAGCTAATTTGTAGCATTGGTTTGCCAATGTTACGAAAAAAAAATACAATGGTTACAACTAAATCGCCGAAACACAAAAATAAAAAAAGAATTCATACGTTTGATTGAACATTCATCTAGTTTTCGAATTTTGTGCTATGAAAAACGACAAAACACAAGCAAGTTACATTTTTAACAAATATTACAAACTCATCATTTTGCTTTTGGCAGGGCATTCATCTGTAGCTCAGGATGTTTCTGTTGAAATTCAATGGGAACAACCGAAAGAATTGACGATTAACGGTGTTAAAACCATGGTTCCTTTCGTTGTTGGAGAAGATTTTGAAAATCAGCTTCCGATCCATTCTTTTCAGCAGAAGTTCAAATCGGGTAACTACCAGATTGCAATTGTCGATGTGAAAACGGAAGGAGTTAGCTCCTACGAGACAAATTATCTCAACGGAATAAAGGTTCAGATTCCGAATTCTGCACAGATCGAAGCAAAGGTTTCCAGGTCAAGAAATGAGAATTATCTGAATTCAAAATGTATTCCTTATATACAGACCACATCTGGATTCGAAAAGATCATTTCGTATAAACTGAGAGTGACACCTGGGGGTGTAACAACTTCTTATTCGTCTCAGCTGAAAAGCTACGCTTCCAGTTCTGTATTGAACAGTGGTGCGTGGTATAAGATAACGGTATCGAATGATGGTGTTTTTCAGTTGAACCGGGCATTCTTCAAGAATATGGGATTGGATATGGATCTTTTGGATCCGAAAACAATCAATTTGTATGGAAATGCGGACGGAAGACTTTCCGAATTGAATAGTGATCCGTACCGTGATGATTTGAAAAAGAATTCCATTCAATTTGTAGGGAACTCAGATACGACTTTTGATGAGGATGAGTATTTTTTGTTTTTCGGTGCAGGACCCAATCGCTGGGATCATGGTACAGGAATCAATTTTGACAGGAATCAGCATATCTATAGCGCCGTGAACACCTATTTCATCCATATTGATGAAACAGATTTACCTCTTCGGATTCAAAATCTCTCTGAATCGCCTTTACCCTCAACACAAACGGTTAATTCCTATACGTATTACGATATTCATGAAAATGAATTGGTGAATTTGGTGCAGGGAGGCCAGGTCTGGTATGGTGAACCGTTTGATGCAACTCTGACACAATCTTTCAAATTTGCTATTCCGAATGTGGATCAGAGTACTGCCGTCCAAATTGATTATGCAGTTGCAACGAATGCGAATACCGCTGGGAATAGCTTTCAGGTGACTTACAATGGAAGCCAGGTAGATAATTTGCCTTTGAGCTCAACCAGTGGCGATTACATCCGGAATACGAGTGCTTTTTCTTTTAGTCCTGTAACAGCATCCATTGAACTTGTTTATACCTTGAATAGGGTAAATGCTTCGGTGAAGGCGTATTTGGATTTCATCCAGATTGTTGGAAGAAGAAGTTTGGTGTTTTATGGAAATTCCATGCTCTTCAGGGACGTGAATTCTGTTGGAATTGGAAATGTAAGTTTGTTTACGGTTTCGGGGATGACAGCGACCAATCACGTCTGGGATGTGAGTTCGAAAACAAATCCTCGATTGATTGAAGGGACTTTAACGGGAGGAATCTTTTCATTTAAACAGAGTACGGATACTCTAAGGGAATTTGTGGTCTTTAATGAAACCGGTTTTGGGCAACCGAATTTTGTCAAACAAGTCGATAACCAGGATTTACACGCTTTAGGACAATACGATTATATTATCGTTAGCCCGAAACAATTCCTGAATCAGGCGGTTCGTTTGGGGAACTTGCACCAGGCAAACGGATTGTCAACTGTAGTGGTGGATATTGAACAGGTCTATAATGAGTTTTCTTCCGGAAACCAGGATGCAACTGCAATCAGACGATTTGTGAAGATGTTTTACGAACGGGCAGGTGGAAATGCTTCATTGCAACCCAAATACCTGTGTTTGTTCGGCGATGCAACTTATGATCCCAAAAATCGCGTAGCTGGAAATAATTATATGATTCCGACTTATGAATACCTGAATTCCGAAAATCACATTTCCGCTTTGGTGACGGACGATTATTTTGGATTGTTGGATAATAACGAATCCATCAGCGGATTGGATTTGATGGATATAGGTGTCGGCCGTTTATTGGTGTCAAATGCAACCCATGCCCAGACACAGGTTGATAAAATCGAACACTATCTGAAGAATGGGATTAATTCACCTATTGTTTCAAATGATCCGAACAGTTGCTGTATCGGGGAAACTGCAAATATGTTCGGAGATTGGAGACAGGTTTACACCAATATTACGGATGATGAGCAAGGTGGAACATTCATAACTGCTGACGCAGAACCTGCTTTTACCCAGGTTCAGAGTTCGGCAAACGAAATGAATTGCGAGAAAATTTATTCCGATGCATATACGCAGGTATCTACAACCGGGGGCCATCGTTATCCGGAGGTTTTGAGTGCTATAACGGATCGTGTTGAAAGAGGCAGCCTGATTACAAATTACATTGGTCACGGTGGTGAGGTCGGAGCAGCTGAAGAGCGGATTATTACTATTCCACAGGTAAACGCCTGGACAAATTTGAATCGATTGGGATTGTTTGTTACTGCAACTTGTGAGTTTACCAAGTTTGATGATCCTTCAAGGGAGTCGATCGGAGAGTTGATCTCATTGAATCCGAAAGGTGGGTCCATCGCATTGATGACAACTACGCGATCGGTTTATATTTCGATCAATACGCAGGTGGTGGCAAGTTTGTTTACTCATGTCATAGAACGGGATGCGAATTTTGATCCACTTCCTTTCGGAGAAATCATGAGAAGAACGAAAAATTCTTCAGGTTCTTCAGATAACAGGAGATGTTTCAACCTGATCGGGGATCCTGCGCTGAAAATTTGCCTGCCTAAATGGAAGATTGTTACCGATTCAATCAATCACATAGCGATATCAAACGGAGCAGATACGGTTCGGGCACTTACAAAAATGCATATCGTGGGACATTTGGAAGACAATTCAGGAAATAAATTGACCACTTTCAATGGAGTATTGTCTCCGACAATTTTCGATAAGCCAAAAACAGTTCAAACGTTGGGAAATGACCAGGATTCACCGATCATTTCATTTAAAACGCAAAAAAATGCCCTATATAAAGGACGTGCAACGGTTACGAACGGGGATTTTAAATTTGAGTTCGTAGTTCCTAAGGATATCGATTTTAACTATGGAAGAGGAAAGATCAGTTATTACGCGGATAATAAAGTGGTAGATGGCGATGGTTGGGATAGCACCTTTGTCGTAGGAGGGATCAATCCGAATCCTCCGGTAGATAATGTCGGCCCGGAATTGAAAATCTATTTGAATGATGATTCCTTTGTGAACGGAAGTATCGCCAGTTCCAATCCTTTATTGGTGGTTGAGGCGCACGATGAGAATGGGATCAACACTGTCGGAAATGGGATCGGGCACGATATTACTGCAGTTCTGGACGGGAATACGGGGAACCCGATCGTCTTGAACGAGTACTACAAATCGAACCTGGATAGCTATCAAAACGGGAAGCTCCAGTATACGCTTCGCAATGTAGCGGTTGGTCCGCATACTTTGGACGTGAAAATGTGGGATGTGAACAATAATTCAAGTACCATCCGTTTGGAGTTTACAGTGACTGAAAACCAGGAAGTTCAATTGGATCATGTTTTGAACTATCCGAATCCTTTTACAACGCATACCATGTTCATGTATGAACACAACCAATCCTGTGCATCTTTGGAGACTCAAATCAATATTTATACGGTTTCAGGTCGATTGGTGAAAACAATCAACCAATTGGTTCCTACAAGTGGATTCAGAGTAGAAGGGATTTCCTGGGATGGGAAAGATGATTTCGGAGACCAATTAGCTAAAGGAGTTTATGTTTACCAACTAAAAGTTACGATGCCGGATGGTAAAAAAGCTCAAAAGATGGAAAAATTAGTTCTTTTAAGATAGTTGCACAATAAAAGTCCTAGTTTTGCGTATTTTTGTCACAATTAAAACTGAAATAGATTCATGTTATCACATAAAATATTGATTTTCACTCTTTTTGTTAGTTATCTTTCATTCGCTCAACCGGGTGGACAAGGGGTTACACAAAATGATATCCAGTTGAATACCATCACTACGGCATTGCCTTTTCTTGGGATCAATCCTGATTCCCGTTCCGGGGCGATGGGTGATGCAGGGACGGCTTTAAGCCCGAATTCCTCTTCGATTATCTGGAATACGGCGATGTTGAATTTCTCCAAGTCCAAATCGGAAATCGGAGTCAGTTACACGCCTTGGTTGAGACAACTGACAAATGATATGCATCTTTCGTACCTTTCAGGTTATGCCCGTGTAGGTGAAAGACATGTCATCGGTGGAGCCCTGCGTTATTTCAGTTTGGGAGAAATCACATTCACTGACAATGCAGGGAATTACATCCGTGAGTTCAAACCGAATGAATTTGAATTGACACTGGCTTATGCATTTAAGTTAGCAGAGAAACACAGTATCGGGATTAATGGAAAATTTGCTTATTCCAACCTGACAGGTGGTTTGGTTACTGCCGGAACTGAAACGAAGGCAGCGATTGCAGGTATTGCAGATATCTCTTATGCTTATCGTACGGAAGATATCAATTGGTTTAAAGTGAATGGTATTTACTCATTGGGTGTTACCATTACAAACGTTGGTAACAAGGTGGCTTATTCTGCAAATGCAAGAAGGGACTTCCTTCCGACAGCGTTGAAAATCGGAAATGCCTATACCGCAAAAATTGACAAATACAACAGCTTGACAGTAAGTGTGGATGTTTCCAAACTTTTGGTTCCAAGTCCACCGGTTTATGCAACTATCAATGGAGAAAACACGCTGATTTCCGGAAAAAGCAATGACGTAGGTGTAATCGCCGGGATGATCCAATCGTTTTATGATGCTCCTGGAAGAGTTGAAAAAGATGCGAATGGAAATCCGATCGATAATGGAGATGGAACTTACAAAGTGAAAAAAGGATCTAAATTCGGAGAAGAAATGCGTGAGATCATGGTCGGTTCCGGATTGGAATATTGGTACAATGATATTTTTGCTGTTCGTGGAGGTTATTTCTACGAAAACATCTCTAAAGGAGGTCGCCAGTTCTTTACTATGGGAGTTGGATTCAAATACAACATCTTTTGTTTCGACTTCTCTTACTTAGCAGCATTGAAAAGAAATAATCCATTGGCAAATACAATGCGTTTCACGCTTCGCTTCACATTGGGTGATAAAGTGAACGACGACAAGGCCAAACCTGAATAGATTAATGGATATTCGGATCGGTTTCGGAGTGGATGTCCACCGTTTGGAAGAAGGACGAGAATTTTGGTTGGGAGGGTTAAAGCTCCCTTCTTCATTTGGTGCCGTTGGCCATTCGGACGCAGATGTGTTGATTCATGCTATTTGCGATGCATTACTCGGTGCTTTAAACCTGCGGGATATCGGATTTCACTTTTCAGATACGGATCCGCAATACAAAGGAATCGATTCCAAAATCCTATTGAAGAATGTGATGGACCTGATCAGGGAAAAGAACTATTCAGTGGTTAATATCGACGCAACCGTAATCTTGGAAAAACCGAAAGTCAATCCGCATATTCCCGAAATGCAGACCATTTTAGCAGGATTGCTGGAAGTTGATACGGACCGCGTTTCAATCAAGGCGACCACTCACGAAAAAGTGGATTCATTCGGAGCGGGAGAAGCAGTGAAAGCGTATGCAGTCTGTTTGGTTTCGAAGAACTAAAAATGTTCAAATGTTCAAATGTTCAAATGTTCAAATGTTTTGTATTAAACTACTCACTGTTTAATTGAACTTCTTTGAACCATTTCAACTTTTTGAACTTTCTTCAAGAATCATATCATACCGATGCATTCCTTCACCGTAAGAATTCTCCGTTATTTTCAGGGTTCTGAATCCGTACTTTTCAAAGAATGTGTATGAAAATTGGGTGGTATCCAAAATCACTTTCCAATTCGGGAATTGTGCTTTGATTTCCGCAAGACGAAATCGTAAAAGTTCCTCGCCGAACCCTTTCTTGTGATAAGCTCTGTCCACCATTCCCCAAACGAACGTGATGGAAAGAATTCCATCGATTCCTTCCTTTTCACCGAATCCACCACAACCGATGATTCTGTCGTCCAGTTCCATCACATAATACATTGGATTATCCGGAACTTCCGAATCTCCCAGTTTGGCTAAAAAGCGATCAAACTCATTCACTTCTTCCAAGGTGAAATACTTCGGGACATTCGTTTGGAAAATTTCCATGCAGGCATTCCTGTCGGATGCTCCGTACTTTCTGAGGTTTGTTTGAAATTGGATCATCAATGAATGTTTGAGCGTATAAAGATAATTGATTCCATGTTCATAATTTCAAAACACAAGTAATCGCCACCTTCGGTAGACTTCGTATATTTGTTGCCATAAGAATTACAGATGAAAGTAAACCCAGCATATAATACGAAAGAAAGTTTATTGGAATTGTACAACAAACCGTTGTTGGAATTGGTTTTCGAAGCGGCGACAGTACATCGTCAATTTCATAACCCGAGAGAAGTTCAGATGTCTTCCTTGTTGAGTATCAAAACAGGTGGTTGCCCGGAAGATTGCGGATATTGTCCGCAGGCAGCACGTTACCATACGGATGTAGAAGCTCACAAATTGATGACGGTTGATTCTGTTATCGAACAGGCAAAAAATGCACAGGCAAATGGTTCTTCCCGTTTGTGTATGGGAGCAGCCTGGAGAGAAGTTCGGGATAACAAGGATTTTGACAATGTGATCGAAATGGTTGCTGCGGTAAACGAGCTTGGAATGGAAGTGTGCGCAACGCTTGGAATGATGAATGAAAATCAGGCACACCGATTGAAAAATGCCGGTTTGTTTGCTTACAATCACAACCTGGATTCTTCCAAAGAATTTTATGGAGACGTGATTTCAACACGTGAATACGAAGACCGTTTGAACACGATTGACAATGCACGTAAGGCTGGAATTACAGTTTGTTCCGGCGGAATCATCGGAATGGGAGAAGCAATCGAAGACCGTGTAGGCTTATTGATGAGCTATATGGAAATGGACACACCTCCGAATTCAATTCCGATCAATGCTTTAGTTGCAGTGGAAGGAACGCCTTTGGAAGACCAAAAACCGATTGAACAATGGGAAATGATCCGTATGGTTGCAACCACGCGTATTGCATTCCCGGAATCGGTGGTCCGTTTGTCGGCAGGAAGAACCAAAATGACTATGGAAGGTCAGGCTTTGTGTTTCATGGCTGGGGCGGGATCGATCTTTGCCGGAGATAAACTGTTGACGACTCCGAATCCGGAGTTCAATGAAGACAAAGAAATGTTCCGGATTCTTGGTTTAGTTGGAAAAGAAGCATTTGCTGACGGTGAACAACCGATTTCCAAACCGGACCCGATCATTGAGGCAAGAAAAGAGAAAGAGGCTCAACGTGCAAAAGAATTGGCTGAAGCTAAGACCGCATCTGCCGGATTTGAACCACGAAAAGTGACTGTTTCCTAAAAATTGGCTTTGAAATTTCAACGCAATTTACAAGATAGAAAAGAGAAAGGGAGCTTGCGCTCCCTTTTGTCATTTGATAATCCCATCGATTTTTGGTCGAATGACTATTTGGGCTTGGCACGAATTACCCGGTCTGTTGAGCTAACCGGGAGCACCGGTTCTCGATTGATTTCAGGAAATTCAAAAGTGGTGGAAGATGTTGAAAGACAAATTGCCGCACATTTTGAATCTGAATCCGCGTTGATCTTCAATTCGGGTTACGATGCAAACCTGGGCTTGTTCTCGTCTCTTCCCCAAAAAGGAGATACGATTATTTACGATGAGTTCGTCCATGCCTCGGTGCGTGATGGAATCCGGTTGAGTTTTGCCAATTCTTTTTCCTTCAGGCACAACGATGTTTCCGATCTGAGGAAGAAACTGGAAAAAGCACAAGGAACCCTGTTTGTAGCTATAGAATCGCTTTACAGTATGGACGGGGATATTGCACCATTGCTTGAGATAAATCAGGTTTGCAAGGATTATGGAGCCTTATTGGTTGTCGATGAAGCGCATTCAGGAGGTATTTTCGGAAAAGAGGGAAGAGGATTGTGCGAAGAATTCGGAATTGCAGATTCTGTTTTCATTCGCTTGTTCACATTCGGTAAAGCTTACGGCGCTCATGGGGCAGTTGTTTGTTGTTCGGATGAGGTGAGGGAATTCCTGATCAATTTTGCCCGTTCGTTTATTTATACGACCGCACTTCCGGAAGCAATGGTTCAGCATATGTTGTACCAAGTTGAACAAAGTAAGGAGGAAAGTTTGAGGGAACAATTGCGGGTAAATATCGCTCGTTTTTCCGGTAAGATTCAATCCACATTAAGTTCTGCGCATTCCCCGATACAAATTATCGAATTCGCGGATTTGGAAGAATGCAAGTCGAAAGCACAGCAATTACAAGAAGCGGGATTTGCAGTGAAAGCCATTTTACCGCCAACGGTTCCTGCGGGTTCTCAACGCCTGCGCATTTGTATCCATGCGTTCAATACCACAGAGGAAATAGATCGATTAATTCTCTTATTAAGTATCCCTTTTAATTTTAACCGCTAAGGCACTAAGAACGCAGTGTTAGAACCTTCTTTAAGCTCTTCCGCTCTTTGCGTTTAAAAAACCTTTTAACTTTTTCTTTCATTTTTTCGAAATAAAATTTGGAAACTTAACAGTGTTAAGTATATTTGTACCATTCAATATTTAAAATGGGAATTAACGAACGTAAAGAACGGGAAAAAGAAGTGTTGCAAAAAAGCATCCTCACAGCTGCTCGTGAGGTCTTTTTGGAAAAAGGCTTTGACCAGACTTCCATTCGTTCCATCGCCCAACGAATCGAATACAGTCCCACAACTATTTATTTGTATTACAAGGATAAGGACGCAATCCTTTTTGCGCTTCATTCGGAAGGGTTTCAATTACTGGGAAGCAAATTGGAGGTGCTTTACTCGGTCGAGAATCCTTATGAACGTTTGAAAGCAATGGGACGCATCTATCTTCAGTTTGCATCGGACCATCCGGACTACTACGATTTGATGTTCGTACAAAAATCGCCATTGAGTAAGCTTGAGGATGATGAGATGTGGAAGGAAGGTTCTTCTGCATTTGATGGTCTCAAAGCAACCATCCAACAATGTATGGATGAAGGTTATCTGACTTTTGGCGATGCGGAAACAGGAGCATATGTTGTCTGGTCCACCATGCATGGGATGTGTAACTTATACGACCGTGGCCGTTGCAAGGTTTTGGATCCTGAAAAAGGTGAAAAGATCATCGAACTGGGATTTGAAGAATTCATCCGTATGATGGATTCTTTCGGGAAATAATTTTTTTAATAATTACTTAACACTGTTTAGTTAAATAACAATGATTACTATGAAGCGAAAAATAACCCTTCTGGTCGCGATTTCAGCAAGTATGTTCCTGCATACTTCCGCCTGGTCGCAGGGATCACTTGAGAAATATATCCGGCAGGGACTGGATTCAAATTTGGTTCTAAAACAGCGCTCAATCCAATTGGAAAAGGCACTTCTGACCTTGAATACGGCAAAAAGCAATTTCCTGCCATCCGTCAATTTCAATGCTTCCTACACCACTGCAGAAGGAGGCCGCTATTCGGAACTTCCGGTAGGAGATATGTTGAATCCGGTTTATTCAACCTTGAACCAGATGACGGGAACGAATGCTTTTCCACAGATCCAGAATCAACAGATCAACTTTTTACCGAACAATTTCTACGATACCTATATCCGGACTTCGGTTCCATTGTTGAATATGGATATCTATGGAAATAAGCGGATTCAGCAACAGAAGGTGGAGTTGAGCAGCCTGGATATGCAAGTGTATGCACGCGAATTGGTGAAGAACATCAAAGTGGCTTACTACAATGTTATTATGGCTTCGAAATCTGTTTCTGTTTATGAGGCGAATAAAAAGGTGTTGGTTCAAAATGTGGAACTGAATGAAGCGCTGATCAAGCAAGGAAAAGGATTGAAAGTGAATCTCTTGAAAGCTCAAACGGAATTGATGAAGATGAATACATCTATTTCAACTGCAAAAAACCAGTTGAAAAATGCACAGGCTTATTTCAATTTCCTGATCAACAGGCCACTGGATGCAGAAATTGTATTGGAAGAAACCTCGGATAACAACCCGGGTCTGGAAGCGAAAGAGGAACGGGAAGAAATCCGGCTGATCAACCAATCCATTGAAGTGCAGGAATCCGTTTTGAAGATGAATAAAAATTATTGGGTTCCGAAGATCAATGCCTTTTTGGATTTAGGCTCTCAAGGTACGAATTGGGAAGTGAGCAGGAAATCGGCTTATTATATGTTTGGTGTTTCGGCTTCCATTCCGATCTACAACGGATCCCGCAATCAACAACAGATCAAACAAACGAAATACGAAGTAGAGAATGCGAAGCTGCAACTGGACCAGGTTTCACAGCAATTGGAGCTGCAGCGCACACAAGCTCTGCGTAACGTATTGAATGCGCAGGAAAACTGGGAGACAGCTAAAGTTCAATTAGAAGCCTCCAAAGAATATTTTGCCCTGGTTTCAGGCGCAAATAGAGAAGGATTAACTAGTCAGTTGGAATTCATTGATGCCTCCAATCAGGTGACCAACGCGGAATTGTTTGTCCTTATCCAATATCAGAATTACTTGAGTTCGTTAGCAGAACTTGAGCGGGCAGCAGCAACATATCCATTGAAATTCAATCAATAAACTATTCGATTATGAAAAAATTAGTAATACCGGCACTTTTTCTTTCCTTCCTGGTTGCTTCTTGCAGCTCGAAGGAAAAGATCACAAATGAAATTCCTAAAGTGGAAGTGATTCCCGTAAAATTGGAATCCCTGAAAGCAATGAATTCAAATGAAGAGATTCATGTTTCCGGGCAATTCACCACTGATGACGAGACCTATTTGTCTTTTCTATCGGGAGGAATCATTCAGAAATTGTACGTCAAAGAAGGCGATAAAGTCCGCAAAGGACAATTATTGGCAACTTTGGATCTGACCTTGGTTCGCGCAACAGTAAGTCAGGCTAAACTGGGATTGGAAAAATCCAAACGCGACCTGGAGCGTGCGAAAAATTTGCAGAAAGAAGGCTTTGCTACTTTGGAACAGTTACAAAATGCACAAACAGCGGTCGATGTGGCTGAGGAACAAGTGCAATCGGCTTTGTTCAATTTAAAATATGCTGAAATCAGGGCTGTATCGGATGGGTTTATTTTGCGTAAAATGGCCAATCAAGGACAGTTGGTGAGCAGCGGAACACCTGTTTTCCAAACAAACGGCGCAGGGTCAAGTTCATTCAAATTGAAAGTAGGGGTAAGTGATCGCCAGTGGAGTCAGATTCATATAGGTGATCCGGCAGAAATCCAGGCGGATGTTTTCAAGAATAGAAATCTGAAAGCCAAAGTTTCCCGCAAATCCGAAAGTATCGATCCATTCAGCGGGACATTTACGGTAGAACTGGAGATCCAGGGGAAATTACCGGAAGGCCTGGCAAGCGGTGTTTTTGGAAAAGCAAAGATTTCACTTTCCGAAACTTCCGAGAACTGGAAGATTCCTTACGAGGCTTTACTGGACGGAAATGCAAACGATGGGTTTGTTTTTGTTTCGAATGATCGAAAAACAGTGAAGAAAGTTCCGGTGAAGATTGAAAACCTGAACCAGAATGAAGTGGAAATCGGGGAAGGTTTGGAAGGATACAATTATGTAGTCGTTTCCGGTGGACCTTACCTGAATGAAAAGTCTATCATCTCGTCAAAATAAGAGAAAGCACTGCTTTCGATAAAAGATCCACGGAGGTGGATCAAAAAAGCACCGCTTTCGTCATATCAGCTCAAAGCCGATAGATCCACAAGTGGAGACTAGACAAAAAACACTGAACAAAAAAAACACATGAAAATAGCAACATACGCAGTACGCAACTACCAGTTTACCCTGGTGTTGTTCATCATGGCTATCGCTTTAGGAGTGAATACGCTTTTGACCATGCCTCGAAGTGAGGATCCTGCAACCAATTCGCCCATGTTCCCTGTGATCGTAATTTATCCCGGAACAAGTCCTTCGGATATGGAAGAGTTGGTTGTGAAACCACTGGAAAAACAAATTTACAGTTTGGAAAACATCAAACGGATCAGAACACAGATCAAAGATGGTGTGGCGATACTGATGGTGGAATATAAATACGAATCGGATGTGAACGATAAATTCCAGGAACTGACCCGAGAGGTCAATGGGATGCGTTCCGATCTACCCGATGAGATTTTGAGCATTGAAGTGAAGAAACTGGTTGCTTCCGACGTGAACGTAATCCAAACAGCTTTAATCAGTGAGAATGCATCCCGGAAATCATTAAGGAAGGTAGCAGAAGATTTACAGGAGCAATTGGAAAAACTTCCCGAATTGAAAAATGTAAAGATTCACGGCTTATCTGATGAACAAGTCCGGATTGATCTGAGAACAGATAAGTTGGCGCAATTGCATCTTCCTTTGAATGCGGTAGTTGGAACCCTGCAAAGTGAAATAGCCAATATTCCGGGAGGAAGTGTGGATGTAGGAACCAAATCTTTCAATGTGAAAACCAGCGGAAATTATATTTCCTTGGAAGAAATTGCCAATACGATCATCTATGCTTCAGAAGGAAAGACGATTCCCCTGAAAGACGTGGCAGATGTGTATTACGATTTTTCGGAAGCGAAACACATCACGCGATTGAACAGTCATCGTTGTGTCTTTGTTACAGCAGCGCAAAAAGAAGGATTCAATATCTCTGAAACACAAAAGAAATATCAAAAGGTGCTGGCGGAGTTCGACAGTGGAATTCCTTCGAACATCGATCTGGTGAACCATTTCGACCAGGGAGATAATGTAAACGACCGTTTGGGAGGATTGGGAATCGATTTCCTGATTGCTATTCTCCTGGTTGCAATCACCTTACTTCCTTTGGGTGGAAGAGCTTCGTTGGTGGTGATGATCTCCATTCCGCTTTCTTTGGCAATCGGATTGGTTCTCCTGAATGTGATGGGATACAATATCAATCAGTTGAGTATTGTCGGGTTGGTGGTAGCACTTGGGTTGTTGGTCGACGACAGTATTGTCGTGGTCGAGAACATCGAGCGATGGCTTCGCGAAGGACATTCCCGCATGGACGCAACTTTGATGGCGACACAGCAGATCGGACTCTCGGTGGTAGGTTGTACCGTAACTTTGATTATCGCCTTTTTGCCTTTGGTATTCTTACCGGAAGGAGCCGGGGATTTCATTCGTAGTCTCCCGATGGCGGTTATTGCGAGTGTGCTGGCCTCCATGCTTGTCTCACTGACGATTATCCCGTTCTTATCAAGCCGTTTGCTGAAACAGCATCAAGGACAACACAATGGGAACATTTTCTTGAGAGCGCTTCAAAAAGCCATTTCGGGAACATATTCCGTTCTGTTGGATAAAGCATTGAAAAGACCGATCATTACCATGACAGTTGCTGTGGCAATCTTTATCGGTTCATTGGCCCTGTTTCCGGTAATCGGATTCAGTTTGTTCCCGGCTTCTGAAAAACCGCAATTTTTGGTGAATGTGGTTGCTCCTTTGCAAACAAATCTGAACCATACGAATGAGATCACAAAATATGTCGAAAAGGAATTGAGTAAAGTTCCCGAAGTGAAATACTATGCAGCCAATGTGGGAAAAGGAAATCCCCCGGTTTATTACAATGTGGCGCAGGAAAACGAACGAAGCGATTTCGCACAGATTTTTGTACAACTGGAGAAACATACGAATGTCGATAAGAAACAGGAAATCACTGATCGTTTGCGTAGAGTTTTCAATCGGTATGCCGGTGCGAAGATAGAGGTGAAGAACTTTGAACAAGGTCCGCCGATGGTTGCACCTGTCGAAGTACGTCTTTCCGGAGATAACCTGGATAGTTTGAGAAAGATCGGTGAAGAGGTGGAAAATCTCCTGAAAGCGATTCCGGGAACGATGTATGTGAACAACCCGGTGAGCAACCTGAAATCCGATTTCAAATTGGTGATATCGAAAGAAAAGGCGCGCGCTTTGGGAGTGAATACTGTGGATATTGACAGAACAGTCCGTCTGGCAATTGCCGGGGTGGACTTGGGAACATTCTCCGATGAGAACAACGATGAGTTTTCCATGCTTCTGACAACCCACAAAGGTGAACGGGCAACATTGGATGTATTCAATCAGTTGTACATCAATAACCAGCAAGGGCAAGCTATTTTGCTTTCACAGATTGCCAGCCTGGAATTGGAAAGTTCGCCCTTATTCATCAATCACTACAACAAGGTGCGGACAGTTTCGATCAGTGCCTTTGCACAAAAAGGTGTTCTGGTAGATAACCTGATCAAGGAAGTCATCACGAAAATGGATCAGAAGAAACTTCCCAGAGGTTATTCTTACACGATGGGAGGTGAATTTGAATCCCGGAATGAATCATTCGGTGGATTCAACACGATTATCACGATCACGGTTTTCCTGTTCATAGCAGTATTGATCTTGCTTTTCAAAACCTTTAAAAGTACGCTGATCGTATTGTCCGTCATTCCGCTCGGAATTGTAGGGGCAGTGATCGCACTTTGGTTCACCGGAAATTCTTTGTCTTTCGTAGCGGTAATCGGATTGATCGCCCTGGCCGGGATTGAAGTGAAGAACTCCATCCTCTTGGTTGATTTTACGAATCACTTGCGGGAAGAAGGAAGAACTCTGGACGAAGCAATCCGGGAAGCGGGTGAAGTGCGCTTCCTGCCGATTGTATTGACATCACTCACAGCCATCGGAGGTCTGATCCCAATCGCGATTTCCACCAATCCGTTGATTTCGCCTTTGGCAATTGTATTGATTGGAGGATTGATCAGTTCAACCTTGTTATCACGTGTTGTAACGCCGATTGTTTATCGATTGATACCACCGAAAGTGGAATCAAAGATTACAGAACAAGTTTAAAGAGTGGCACACGGACAGCGCTGATTTATGTGGGTTTATGATTAGATAATGCGTGTAAATCAGTGCAGGTCTGTTAATTCGGATAAAGGTGAAGACTGCTCCTTAAGTAGGGCAGTCTTTCTTTTTTGTTGAAAATGGGTCTTCGGGGATAAGTGGAAGAATATCCTTCTTTTACCAGGGTAATTATTTTGCAAGTTTTATTTGAACCGGATCCGGTTTTAATTGTAGAAGTCATCATGAAAGTAATTTGCATCCTTTTTTTACTGATGTCCAGCCCGGACGGGTTTTCGCAGGATACCCTCGCAAATGTCAGTATTCATACTTGGGCCGGGGGACAATGTTGTTCAAGCGGAACGGATATAGGTATCACTCTTTTCGATAAATGGATTCAGTTGGACTTTGACTCATTGATTTACGTTTCTTCAAGCGGTCGGAATGTATTGCTTTATCCGACGGATTTTCATGCGGTGAACGCAGCCGGAAAATCTTCTTGTTCGTTTGCCTATGGATGGTCAAGTATGAAGTATGGTTACGATCAGGAAACGCCGGGAAGTTTTTCTTATTACGGACTTAGCAGTTCGCGCTTTCGGATCGTCGATGGGGAAACTCCGAAATTGAAAGTTTATCAGAACAATAAATTGATCAAAGAAGGGAAAGTAACAGAACAATTTTCAATGACAGCTTATCCCTGAACAAATAAATGTGGCAAATAAGGAGTATTTATGAGCGGGTTAAACGGAGGATGAACATAAATAGTGCAAATGACTTATTGTCAGGCGATTTGTCTTGAGTAACTTCGTTGAAATGAAACCCATGAAAACGAGCTTCTACTTTATTCTTCTGATCATCAGCTTCCACACATTTTCCCAGGATGGGGAATTGGTAGCATCCAAAGATGCAAGTGATACAGTCAAGCGTATTTTCGCCAATGGAAAGGTGGGTTTGGTCCATGCCAATGGAAGACAGATCCTGGAACCGAAGTATACGGAACTTAGAATGGAAGCCCACGGAATTCGTTTGTACGACAATGATCTGCAAGGCTATTTACCCAAGGGGTCGAAGAAAATCATTCCTGTAAAATACAAAGGCCTTTCACCGAATAATGTGTATTTTGAAGCACAAACTGAAAACGGTACGATCGATCTGTATTTTGGAAGTGAATTGATTGCAAGTGACCTGGACGGTGGACCAGGACGAGATGATATCTTGCCGACAAACGATCTGATCATTATCCGGAAAGAGGAGAAGGCCGGAATCATCGATCAGAAAGGAACGATCATCGTTCCAATGGAATATGCGGCAATCACATCGGTTCCTTCTTTTGTTTACATCCTGAAAGATTCCATTCTTTTCAATTATATCCTGGTGCTGGATAAAAGCGATTACTTCTTCAGCGCGGAATCGGAGGGCTTTCTGCTTTTGGGAGATCCCGTTTTATATCTTGCAAAAGGGGATGGAACGCTCATCACGGATTCTGTTTTTAATGATGTTTCCCAGGATACGGAAATGAGCTTGATTTCTTTGAAACACCGTCAAAAGATGGCTTCTATGAACAACCGCTTTGAAATTGAGTATTTGCCTTATGAGAGTATCACCGAATTCATGGAATGGAAACTTTGTGCAACCGGGGAGGAAATAATTATTTTTAATCGGTTTGACGTGGCAATAGATACGTTTCAAGGAGTCAGCATTCCACTTAAGGCCAATTCAATTGTTGACGAAGATGGATTCGAAATGACGTCCTATGATGGAGTGATCTATAAAGATTTTGTTTACGCAGAGAAAACCGACGGAGAAAGCGTGTTGGTTGCGCTGTACGATTTGCGGAATCAGAAAATTGTTTCCGATTGGGGAGAGAAAATCACATTCAAGGACAGGTGGAAAAATCCTTCGGGAGCGATTGTCTGGGTTTATACCATTGGCGGCGAAACCAAACCGGGAAACCTGGCTTATCGTATTTCAACGGCTGATAAAGGTTCCGATTTCACATACGAAGAGATTGTTCACCTGACAGGATCCTTTTACGGATTGAAAAAACCGGGCGATTCTTTTTTCAGCATGTGCGAACTGGTCCAAGATTCGATGTTCCGCGAGGTGACCCGGATTGAAGGCGCTTTCGGAAGTTTGAATTATCTCGGAAGCAATACCCCGAATCTTTGGGAATACGACTCCGAATCCGTGGGATACCTGGATGATTATGGAAATTATTACGCGTATTCCGAAGATTCTGAGCAATCGGAAAGTCATCCTTTCTATACGCCATTTACGATCTTTAAAAAAACGAACGGGAAGCTGGGGTTCATTTCCTGGAATGGAAAAGTGGTGGACCTGGATGCAGATACGCTTTTCCAAAGTAACAATTCGGGTACTTTGATCGAATACCGGGTTGGGGATTTGTGGGGAGCAGCTGAAATTGCCTGGGGATCCGTCATTAAACCCAGCAGGGTGGATTCGGGTAAGTTCTATTTATTGGAAGAAGTTTCCAAGATTTACTACTTCGGAGATAATGATAAACAGTATGTGGGTTCTGACGGAGGTGTTTTTTATTCCATAAATCCCGAGCGGACGATTTCGAAAAAAGGGAAGTTGAAAGGCTCGGAAGTATATGCTGATTTTGAGTCGGAAAATGGGGAGACCATGCAGACTGTTGCTATTCCGTTTAGTTATCTGGAATTGCTTCCGACCTGGAATCCGGTCTATTTCTTAGCTCAAAACGTCAGCAAGAAATGGGGAATCATTTCCGCATTTAACGATACCCTTTTTCCATTTAACTATGATAAATTGGAATTCAGGTACGACAAAACGGATAATAAGATACAGCTCTTGTTTCCATACCGCGATTACGATCAGCAATGCGCTACGCGTATCGGGAAATTCCAGGGTTTGTTGAGTCTCAATCTCAGGAAGGAAATTCCGGCTGTTTATGACAAGATCGAATACATCGCATCTGCAGCGTTTCTTGTCTGGAAGGAGGGCAAAATGGGAGTGTATGATTACAACTTGAATGAGCGGATCAAACCGATTTTCGATGAGATTTTCATTGCCGCTTCCGTGAGTGGAATCTATATTCTTCGCGCACTGAAAGATGGGTTTTGGTACAATATGGAATTTTACGAAGGACAGGTGCCTGATCAAACAACCCTGTTACAAGCCATTCCATGCGATTTTGTAATCAACGAATTCGGCTATGTAAGAAAAGGAAGCACGTATGAGATCATTAACCTGATGGATGGCTCCAAGGAGGAAAAAATGGCACTTCCCGATCTTCTCCTGGATTCTAAACATTTCAGGTTGACAGATGGAAAGATCTATATCGTGGATTCCAAAGGTAAGCAGATGTACCCCGACGGACTCACAAATATGGTAGTACAGGAAGATGAGGCGATTAGCGTTGAAAATGGAGTAATGTATTCGTATTCACTTTTGAAAAAGGAAAAAAAGATAGTTACTGAATAATAGGGAAAATATCTTCGCGCCTTTGCACCCTTTGCGATTAATATTTCACCGCTGAGGATGCAAAGAACACAAAGCTCTTACATATTATTACACCATTTGATGCTTTTTCATCTCATCGTATACCCCATCCCACAATTGTTTGCGCATTTCAAGTGATTTGATGGAATATTTCTCAGCTTCTTCCCATTTCACCGAATCATTTCCGCACAACTCACTCACCATCTGTAGTGCCAAATGTCCGTGATGGTCTCCATCCACTTCAATGTGACGATCCAAATAAAATTTGAAGGTTGCCAATTGTGTTGGGAATTTGGCATTCAAATCACTAACAATGCTGTGGAACATGTTCGGAATCAGGTCTTCCCTCCCAAACGTGAATACAGCGGCGATCAGATGCGGTTTTTTTGTTGCGATCACCTCAAAGGTAAAGCGCAGGAAACGTTTGGCAGATTCCGGAATAGAAACCGATTCGATTGCTTCTTCAACTGATTTTCCCTGCTGAATTTGGTCGAATAAAGCATCAATACCTGCACGCGAAGCTCCGGTTTGTTCCATCGCCTCGAGGTATAATTCGAAGTGACTTTTGCGTATTCCGTCTCCGTTTTTCACATCTTCTTCCGAAGCCAGATCGGACTCTTCTCCGCAAACGATTTCATTGATGAGGTAACGCACTTCGGCAGATCCGACAGGGAACCATGGTACTTGTGTACAAGTCAATTGATTTTGAAGGGCTTTCAGAAGCGACATAAAATCCCAAACGGCATAAATATGGTGTTCCATAAAAATGCGGATGTCTTCAATGGATTGAATTGCCCGGTAGCTCGGATGATGAACAACTTCCTCCCGAACTTTTTCTAAACCTGCCTGGATTTGCTTAATTTCTTGGATCATAGATAGGTGTGTTTAAAATACTTTATGCAGTTTGTGGTGACTCCAGTAAGAAACCGCTAAAATTGCGAAGATGACCAACGGAAAGAAAGACGGGCCTTTTAATCCGTCAACCCAGGTAAGGGCGAACGAAGCTGAAAGAACATCCAGGAACAAGCCGAAATAAGCCCATTCTTTGATGCGGTTCCCCACAAAGGGCAATAGCAGTACCAACGCCCCGATTGCTTTCAAAATACCCAATTCCCATTGAAACCAAGTGGGTAAACCTAAATGATTGGGAACTTCCTTGGCAAATGGAGTATTCAAAAAGAAAACACCCGGAATAATAAACAGCCCGATCAAACCGGTACTGACCCAAAACGTGATTTTAACTCCTTTCATATCTTACTTCATTTTCGACAGATCCATGTACAAACCGTTCCAACGATGTCCGTCCAGGTCTGCGAATGCGAAACCGTACATCCAGCCTTGGATTTCCATCGGTTCGGCAAAAACGGTTCCTCCCGCTTTTTTTACTTTTTGTGCCAATTCATCAATTTCCTCCTTTGATTCTGCGTCAAAAGAGATCATCATCTCCGAAGTACTCTTGGTATCGTTCATGGGAAGTCCTCCGTTGAAACCTTTAAGCGCAGATTCGGGAAACAACATGACAACCGATTTCCCGGCTTGAAAACAAGCTCTTTCCCCGGAAGCGGATTGTTGGGGTTTGGGAGTGAATCCGATTGCAGTGAAAAAAGCAAGGGAAGCATCTACGTCTTTTGCGGGCAAATTAAGCCAAATTTCTTTTGTCATTTTTCTTCAGTATATATTGGTTTTAAACTTAAAATCGGATTGAAAATAGGGAAAAATGAGTGGAATGCCAATTAAAAATGAGTGGAACATTTTCCATGCTTATTTTTCAGATAGTTAGATGCACCCGCAATGAAAAAATGGATACCGGGCCTTTCCTGTCTCGATTGTACCCGGGATTCACTAATAATTGGTAAGCACCGCTCAAAAAGAGATGTTCCTTTACCAATGCGACAGAATAATAGACTTCCGCCAAATGTTCCCAGGCATAGTTGAGATTCCCATCGCCCAGGATAAAACCCTTTCCTCCGGCTTCCAGGTAATTCCGGTGTGGTTTGGAAAGTCCGGAAGTGACATAAGCCAGTCCGATCCGGTCATCCGGTCGTTTCCATTTCTTTCCTTCCCAAACGATTCCGGCACTGATACTCCGGTCAATCTCCGTAAACGCCCACGTTTCATTATTTCCATCGTTCCAGCTTGCGCGGAAAAAGACCCCGAGATCCGCTCCCAAAGCTTGTTCGGCATTGATTGAAAACCCGAATTTCGAGCGGCCATACATGCGATTGGAAGTGATGTCGGGAATACTGTCGATGTTCTCCGGTTGGATGCTTTGACTGTAATTTCCCATGTGGGTCGTGTTGAAGAATGCCAAGATCCTTACAGCTCCTTTCAACTGATTGAACCGGTGCCGGTGCACATATTCCAGGTTGTGGGATACTGAACGCCGGATGTTCCAATCCATGGTATTTCCGTTAGCTCCAGTTGGGAGTAGGGAAAAAGCATAGCGGATTTCGTGTTTGGGAGAAATGTACTCCATGATTGCACTCGGCGTATAACCCCGTGTATTTGCAGGATAATCCCAGGCACCATTATCCATTAAGGACCAAGCCATGAATTGCGTTCGGGGATCGTGACTGTAGGTATTGTCGTCAAAGAAATCTGCAATTCCGACTTTACCGACAGTTAAAGAGAGGTACTTTACAGGAATGTGCATTCCTATCTGATTTTGGTCGCTTTCCTGGTAGGTCAGTTCCTTGCTTAAAGCAAATCGTTGTGTGAAAAACAGGCGCGCCAAATAAATCTGCGGAGCCGGACTTCCGACCCGGAATGTTTCTCCATTTGTTGCATCTCCAATTCCCAGTGCACTGCTCAATCCGGAACCTCCGGCAATTTCAGGGTTGAAATAAACGCTTGCACCTTTCCATAAGCGCGAACCGAGATAAAGCGTGGAGGTAATGGAAGCCTTGTTTTCCTTTTGGGTGGACAAACTGTTGTCGCCGGAATAAGGTGCGGAAAATGAGGGTTTGAACTGATTGATCACAGTAGCCTGCGCGTGGATTGTTAACCAATGATTTTTCAGGGAATCGGTTTCCTGGGAGAAAAGACTGGAACTGATACAGGTGAGAAGGAAAAGGATTTTCAACGCATGCTTCATATCCTGTAACTTTTAAAGTTCAACTATTTAAGTTACACTATTTTTTTGATTTGGTTTTGCTGCTTTGTTCTTCGAAATAAGTTCCGTTGAACCGGTAAAACTTGTTTCCAGGAACTATTTCCCCTTTTTCATTCGTTGTGGAGATGGAAATGACCTTTTTCTTTTCGTCGTACCTGATTGCGGCAACGGGTCTTTCAGAATTATCGATGACACTGAAAAAATCATAGGCGATATCCAATGAATTCCTCAGTCCATCCGGTGTTTTCATAAGCTGGATGCTGTCGTTTACCCCGGTATTTGTCAGTTCAAAGGCTTGAATGGATTGTCCGACATCCTTGGTAGAATAGATTCCATTCGCAATTCCCAGGTAGTAAGTCTTCTTTTTGGCTTTCAGGGTGAAGATTTCGGAATAAAAACAGCCCGGATCTCCTTCGTCCAGATGACACCAGGAAGTAAACGCATTCTCACCGAGCTTGAATTGGTAAATCGCGTTGAAAAAGTGCATGGTTCCACCAGTCTGGGAATCCCAGCTGTAGATTCGGAACTTTCCATCCTTTGAAGTCGCTACATTACAAACGTATTTGTCCTTCAAGGCTTTGAAAGGATAATTGATCGTGTTATATCCTCTTGAAATCAAGGTGAAGAACTTCAATGAAAACAGATCGGTGTAAAATGTCAGTGAATCGAAATCGCCGTAGTGAGAAGCACTCACTTTTTGGTAAATATCGACGAGTTCCTGCTCACGTTGCTCCAAACTTATTTCCTGGGCAGAAACGAATTGATTTCCGCTCAGGAAAAGAAAGAATACAAGGCATGGAAATCGAAACATTTTATTTGCGTTTCGCAGTGAATTTCCCATTTGGCTGAATAAATGTCACCGCGTTTGATTTTCCGTTCTCCACGGTGAATTTCACGCTGTAACCTTTGGCGACTGTCAGATCGAACGTGTCATTTCCAACAGAAACGGTTTCGTAATCCGGTTGGCCCGGAACCAATACCATCAGGGTGGTTCCTTTCAGATAGATTTTAACCGACTGACCTTCCAGGTCGTAATCACCAACGTATTTGCTCAAATCATTACCGGATAAATTCACTTTGATCGGTTGACGGGTGAAGACTGTTTCTTTTCCAGGTTCACCCAGATCTAATGAAGCTGTTTCTATTTTTCCACTGTTTGCAGTTCCAAAATTGATCAGGAAATGGCTCTCGTCACTTCCGTCAGAATCATCGTTCGGATCCACGGATTTAAATTCGAACACATCGTAATGATAATGTTTCAACCAGGCTTTTTCCCCGGCAACGAAAGTGAAAAGCGTATCGTTCTTAAAGGTGATCAGGAATTGGGAGAAAGCAGGATTTCCATACAAACCGGCATAATCTGCGAGCGGATGGGAAAGATGCGTGTTCATGACTTGTAATGAATCTGATGCTTTTTCTACTTTTTTCATCGCTTCCATCATGTCTTCGCGCTGTTTCTTCGCATCCGCGTTCCATGGAATGGACGGCAGGGCAAACAATTTGTCTGAAATCAGGTTTCGTACAATCTCCGGAACTTCCGAACCGTTTTGATTGGTCAGAACTACAATTCCGATGGAATCCGTTGGATAAAATGCCACATTTGCAGAGAAACCATCGATGTTTCCTCCATGTTGTACGAGGTAATGTCCGCGGTAGGATTCCAGGAACCAACCCAATCCGTAATTGGTGAATTGAATATCGGGATGAGTAGTAGGTTGTCCTCCGTTAACGATCATCTGGGAACTCGAAGCGTCTCTCACATACGAAGCCGGAATGATCTCATTTCCATTGAATTTCCCACCCATGATCCAGGTTGAAACCCAATTTCCCATATCATTTGCACATGAGTTGATACTGCCCGCAGGCCCCATTCCGTTGATATTGTAGTAATCCAATTTCTTGATTGCAGACTGTTTATCTATGGTATAAGGAAGCGAGGCATCCGCATCTTTTTCAGTGGCGAAGATATCCGTATTGCTGTGCGTCATTTTCAACGGGGCGAAGAAACGCTCCCGGATATTGGTTTCCCAGCTTTTCTCGGTGATTTTTTCTGCAATCATTCCCTGGGCCAGGAACATGAAATTGTTGTATTGCCATTTCTGACGCAATTTCGCGTTCGGCTCCATGTATTTCACCCGTTGGATCAAACTATCGCGATTGGGAGTGTTGAACATGTACCACGAATAATCAAAGCGCGAAAGCCCGGTACGGTGACACATCATATCGCGAATCGTGATCCCGGTATTCATGTAATCGTATTTGAAAGTCAATTGAGGCAAATGGGTTGTCGCCAGGTCGTCCAGTTTCAATTTTCCTTCTTTTTCCAACTGACCGATGATGGCAGCTGTGAATGCCTTACTGGATGAACCGATTGCAAACAAGGTGTTTGGAGTAACCGGTTTTTTGTTTTCCAGGTCGCGGTATCCGAAACCTTTCGAGAAAATGATCTGGTCTTTGTAAACGATAGCCACCGAGTAACCTGCCACTTTCTGGTCTGCAAGTACCTGGTTCAATTCTTTCTCCACACCTGAAAGGCGCTTGGCAAAGTCCGGCTTCTTTTCTTTTGATTGGGAAATCGCAGGTGAGACCAGTGCAGCGGTCAGCAAAAGGGTAAGGATTTGTTTCATCGTTTATTCTGTTTAATCGAAAGTAAATGTAAGAAAAAACTTCTTGCTCCTGTGTGATTGGAGGGGGAAAAGCTATTTCAAATCTCCCGAAGGTTGTTTCCGGCTTTTAATTAGGGAAACCACGATGTTCAATACAAAAATAACCTGCGCCCCCACGAGCGTATAAATTGCATAGATAATCCAGTCGATTGCTTCGTCCTGTTGATTTTGGACGTCATCCATCACGCTGTAAGCGGGAGTTGTTGCCGGCATTACTTCTTGTTGCCGGGTGGAAAGATAGATAATCACCAAACTGGCAACCGTAAGTAAATAATGAGTTGCAAAAAGGTATTTGTTCATCGGTTTCCGAAAGAGCTCGAAACAGAGGGCAATTCCTGCAAATAATAAGAACAGACCGGCAAGTACTAACCAAAAAACACTTTTTGGAAGAACAACATAGGTGTCATCAAAAACAATATTCAGGCCTTCGGATTGTCCGAACCAAGCCATTGCTCCAAAAACGAGGATAGTGACGGAATAAACAATTGAAATAAAACGACCTTTGAACATGCTTCAAGATAGTCAAAATAAATAAGACTTTACCTTCTTGAAGTAAATTCATCAATGATAATTGCCAATTAAGCCACGGACAATTTCTCCAGTGCTTCCTCCAAAGAATTTAAAAAGTTCACCTGTTTCCCCTGGTTGCTTTCATACATGAAATCGGTGATGCTTTTACTTGTATGGTCGGAAAAATCACCTACAATTGCCAGGCGAACACGGTAATTGGAGAATTTTTGCAGGATTTCACCGGCCATTCCGTTCTTCAGATCGAAGAAAGTGGGGGTGATGTTCCTTTCGTAAAGGATGATGCGGTCGAACCCCTGGTAATAGAGATTCCCGAGCAGGTCTAAACCGTCTTCTTCTTTTTCGATAATGATTGGGATCGCTTCAGAAATGATTTCCGCTATTTGTATTCCGTCTACTTTGTGTGATTTGATGAGCATACCCTTATTGTTCTGTTTATAGTAAAAGTATCTTAGTTTTCAATAAATGCCAAATCCAGGTAGAAATTAGTGTGATTCGCCGGGTCCAAATAGAGGGTTGTTTCCTTTTGAATGGCAAAATACATTTCCAGGCTTTTCGGCTCCAGGTGAGAAGGCCAATGGAACTGTTTCTTTTCACCGTCCAATTCTACTTCAAACGTGAGGATTGTTTGGATATTTTCCTGCCTGATCTCAATGTCTCCTCCGAAACTTTGCACAAAACGCGAGTCTTCCCATTTATTGCTCCTGATCTGAACCGAATCGAGGTCAATTTGGAATGATGTTCCGTATTGCATAATATCCAATTGCTCTTGTTCCTCCCGTTTCTTTTTTTTCTTCGAATAACGTAAGACAATCAGCAGAACGATCCCGAACAGGAGCATACAGGCTATCCCGATTGAAAGCATTATGTAACTTACGTAGTTGTCAAAACTGTGAAGTGCGCCACGGATCAGGAGGTAGCCCAGAAAGCTCAACGCAAATGAGCTGATGAGTGCAAGTACCAGGATACGTTCTTTGAGGTTTTTCATTTGTATTTATACTTGTTTCCTGCAGATTCGGTGGTTTCCACAGACTGTTCTTATCGTAAAATTCAACAATACTTCTGCATAATTTACTCAATCAGCGGGAATTAAACAGGGTTTTGCTATAAAAGTATCTCATTTTTGTAAAGTTCCACCAGGTTCTCAAATGAAATCCGGTTTGCTGCCCTGGGAGAAGTGGAATACAAAACCACCAGTTCGATTGTCCGGTCCCGGTATTGAAACGAACTTCTGATCGGTCTTTTCCCTGTTGGAAAGCGGTGGCTGATTTCCTTCATGGCCAAAAACCGGTTAAACCACCTTGCCGCACTTTCTTTTCCCGAACTGCTGGTGAAAATGAGCTTCCGGATTCCCGGGTTTTCATCCAGGATCTGGAAGATGTTCATGAATTCAACAACGCTCAGGTTCTCATCCAGCGAACTGTTCTCGCTGCGAAGAATGTGCTGTCCCATATCCGTAACAGCCACATGCAGTTTTCGCAGTAGGTCTTTCCGTTCTTCAACGGCCAATTCCCCACCCGGATAATGTAATTCCGTTTCCGCTATGCGGGCAATGACTCTCCAAAAGAAGTTGGCTTTATTGGGATAGAAGAAATCGAATGACCAGTTTCGTTGGGTCGGCGGGAAGGTGCCAACGATGAGTACTTTGCTGTTTTCAGGTGCAAACCAGTTCCAGGGATGAAGTTCTTTCTGCATGGTCTAAAATAATCATTTTCCACCTTTTTCATTGCCAAAAAGGTGGAGCCAAAAGTCTAGGCGTGGGTAAACCGATCGACCTGTTAGCGGAGTATGCCGGATTTTTTCTTTAAACTCGTCGTACCTCCTCAAACAGAAGAAAAAATAACCGTCATTTACCGCACAGGTGCCCGATCTTGTTCACCTAATCGCCGGATTGAGATTAATGCAAGGTTTATTATTCCTGTTTTCTTACAAGAGCGAAACGCACGAGGATTTTTTAGGGTCTCGATGTTAAAATCAGTACGAAAGACGCTTTATCTATGCTCTGTAGAGTAAATTTTCTATTATTTTGTCCTTACATGTATTGATAAAATCCTTTTAGCGTGCACTAATAGATCAGATTTCGAAAATCTCTTGAGCTTTTTTCCAATTTTTCTTTAAAATTGGTCGATTAACGGTTGTCTCACCGTGAGAAGGTTCTCCGGAAAAATGACAGAACTTTTCAGAGTAATCCGGATCGGCATATTCATTCCATTTCTTATAAGCTTCATAACTCAAGGGTCTTTCGATGTTGAACGGGATTTTTATCCCTGTTCGGATGCAAAAGCCAGTTTGTTTGTTGGAAACGTTTGAAGATATGCTTTTAATTTCTGTTGTCTTTTTATCAATTTTAGGTTGGGTTTCCACCGTGACTTTTTTTATTGACATCCTTATTTCTTGACTAATGGTCAAAAGTCGTTGAACTTCTTCCAATGTATCGTTATATAATTGCGGATCATCGGCTTTGGAAATGTAGATGCCCATTTCGTTATTATTCTGCTGTGAAAACTCATACAAGTTCATGGATGTAATGATCGCTTCGTTCTCATTGATGTAACACTTTGCATGTAAGTTCTTACACAAACTGGTGCGAATTCCCATTTGACTTTCCAGCCAATTATTTTCATCAGGTTGAAGCTTGTTCTCACGAAATACAATCCGGATATCACGTTTTTGAACATTTAAATTGCTTAAATGTTCCTTTATACGTTCCGTAAATTGTAAGTAAGGACTTACAAGGATCAGCTTATCCTTTGTTCTTTTTATGAGTTCTTCCAGATGATAAGAAACACCTGTTGTATTTAGAAATTTTGCCATGGCTTTGTGGGGGTAATTGGAGCGAGTGAGCAAGATGCTCCTACAGATTGATGAAATTAATAAACATTTATCGAGTGAGTTTAATTGCTATTTAATTTCTACAGCAATACTTGCCAATTGCCTTGCAATCTCAGTTTTCTTTTCCTTAATTTTTCGCTCTTCTTCTAATTCAATTAATAATAATTCGATACTGCTTTTTATTATTGGAAAATATTTGAGACAATCCTCTTCGTTTAATTCATGTATGCCTTTGCTAATAATAGAGTAAAGTATAGTGTTTTCAATTAAAAAATTCGGAAGGTGATTTTTTAATAATGACATTTTTTCTCTTACTCGACTTTTTTGGTATAGATCTTCGTCCCAAGTAGCCCCAGTTTTAGCTTTGTCGTAAGCTGGCTTTACAATAAAATTCTCAATTATTCGTCTTAAATAAACATATGATCCAACTCCAATTCCATGTGAAAAAAGACCGATTGCTTTGTTAAATTCCTTAAAATAAATATCACCAAGTGTTTTTTTGTATTTCTTTATTTCAAAAGCATTTATATCAGCAAGAGAAGGGAACTGACCTATTTTTTGAATTTCTTTATCTTTTACCAACAGAAAATGATACATTACATGATTGTTATCTCTTGAGCAAAAGAATTTTCTCTCAATTAATCGATTCCAATTCATATATACTTCATTCCAATCTTCACTTCTCGAAATTGTGATAAGATGACCATTTTGTCTTCCTAATCTTGTTTGAGGTCTTTTATCTTCAGGTGTAAAGACAGAGAGTGATTTGCAACTAATACAATAACAGTCAATAGTATTAATACCATATACGATTTCAAATATTAGATCTTTATCTTCTTCATTGAGTTCAAAGCTGGAATATGGTGAGGTGTTAATGAAAAATTCAGATCGTTCAGGAAGTTTTAATTTACTCATAGTTAGATTTTTTTGTAATATAAAATTTGACATCTTTATTCTTCATTCCGAACTTTAATTTTAGTGCTTAATTCACGAAACTTCAAAATTTCTTGATTGTTAGCTATTGTGATAAGTCCTTTTTCTGCTTCAATTAAGTCTTCAAAAATACTATCAGTTTTATCAAAATCTTTGTAATCAATCTTTGATTCTTTGACTCTTTGCTTGAATAAATAACTGTCATTTAATCTCATATATGCATTTGTAGTTAAATCCAATAAACTCAAAACATCATTAATATCATGTTGATCGCTTTCTTGGTGTTTTTGACCGATTAAATGCATGAATCCCATATAGAATTGCTCTTTAAAATCATCTATTGACTCAAATGTTTCATTATTGGATTTCATCTCTGTAATAACATCAATGAATATTTTTTCATCTCTAGCAATGTGTTTTGATAAATTTATTGTTTGTGAGAAAATGAAATTTACAGATTCATATACTCTATAAAGACATGGATAATCAGTGTAAATTTTTGATGCTTGCTCTGAGTTTTGTCTTAAAAGAAAATTATATTGACTTAACAGCTCTGTATGAATAGAAATTGTTATTGGGGGGAAGTCTTCATCAATATTATTTTCAAGTTCTTCTAAACTAATAGTATTGTTAATAAGAAAGTATTTATTAAAAATCTTAGAAAGTGTTCGATCTAAGTTTTTTGAATAAATAACATTTGATACAATCTCATGAGTTATGTCATATGACAGTAGATTATTTAGATTGATACTATTGTACTGGTAACTTATTAAAATATTCCTAATATTCTTAGTGTATTCATCTCTCTTTCCTGATTTGTAAAGTCTGTAAGCACTATATAGGGTAAGTGTAGAAATAATTACTCCAAGAGTTGTGGATATATCTGACAAATCAGATAAAGTTAAATTATGATTAAGTATTTTCATCAGTAATAGTGTTTCAGTTATCTGCCGCAAAGTAGTATTTATTTTGATAATTGGAGCAGATGTGGGTACTTCTTTAGAGAAAATTAGTTTGTCCTCCTCTCCAGCGCCTATGCTAGAGCTTCAGCACCAGCATAAAAGGGGGAATCAGATCTGCGTTCTTCTGCGGGAGATAGTAAGTGGAGCAACTAAACCGATTTACCCGACATTCCTGCATTTTATATTGGTTTCCCGCGCTTTTCCGTCGTAATTTTGTACCATGAAATACGCTTTATTTGCTCTTTTAATGACTGTTGGAATGGCCGCTTCGGCACAGACTGTTCCGCTTCGCATTGTTTCCTACAACCTGTTGAACTTCCCCAACGGAAGAAACGATTGTGGCTCGGGGAATGTAAACCTTCCCAACCGGTCGGACTCCTTGCGCAAGACGATGCAGTATCTCCAGCCCGATATTTTTGTAGGGTGCGAGATCCAAACGGAAGCAGGATGTGACAGTGTATTGAACCGGACTCTGAACGTATTCGGAACAACGCATTACCAGCGTGCCCAATGGGTCAATAATTCCTTTGGCGGCGACCTGCAGAATATGTTGTTTTATAATTCCGCCAAACTCACTTTGAAAGAACAACGCATCGTTCAAACCTCTCCGCGCGATATCAGTCACTACATTTTGTATGTGAATGACGCTACTTTGCCACAACATCACGACACCTGTTTCATTGAAGTATTCATGTGTCATTTGAAAGCGGGTAGTGCGACCTCGGACTTGAGCGACCGGGCGGCACAAACGCAGTTGCTTCGTTCGGTCCTGGATGGAAGGCCGCAAGGACGTCATCTCTTCGTTTGCGGAGATTTGAATACCTATCGAAGTACGGAAACGGGTTACCAGAACCTGGTAAGCGGGGGAACAAATTTTCTGAAAGATCCCTTGAACATGCCCGGAAACTGGACGACAAACAGTTCCTTTGCAGCCATTCATACGCAATCGCCGCGGGCAAGCGGTTCCACGGATTGTGGCGTTACGGGCGGATTGGATGACCGCTTCGACCACATCATCGTGTCGCAAAACGTGATGAACGGAGCGAATCTCCTGCAATACAACGCTGCTTCCTACAAAGCGATCGGAAATGATGGAAATCACTACAACCAAAGCATCTTATCCGGAACCAATTCCCAATATCCCGATTCGGTGGTGCGCGCGCTGTATTATTCTTCCGACCATTTACCGGTGAAACTCGATATGACTGCTACCATCCCGACGAATAACGGATTGAACCTGACATTGACAATGACCGGAGGCGCTTGTCAGACAGGCGGAACGAGTGTGACTGTTCATCCCAACTTGGGCCAGGCTCCTTATACTTTTCAATGGGATGCAAATGCCGGTTCACAAACAACTGCTACCGTGAATAACCTGCCCGGGGGAAGTTATTGCGTGATTGTTACCGACAACAACGGATTGACGGACCAGGTTTGTTTCGAAGTGCCGGCGACAAGTGTATTGAACGTGAATTCCTTCGACGGAATGGATTACGGAACGTGCAACGGGCAAGCTTTTGTGGTGGTTTCCGGAGGTGCAACGCCATATACGTATCAATGGAACGATCCGCAGAATCAGACTACTTCCACTGCGAGCAATTTGTGTGCGGGAACGTATACTTGTGTAGTGACGGATCAGAACGGATGTAACACAAGTGTGCAATCCACTATTTTCTCGAATACGACCTCTTTGGCAGAATTATTTGCTGGAATGGAATTTCCCCTTTACCCGAACCCGGCAAGTGAAAGCATCACGATCCGCTATGAAAACAACGTGGAGTTAGGAAAGGTGAATCTTAGAATTTTAAGTGTTTCCGGGGAAGAAGTCCAAACGCAATCAATTGATTTTTCAACGACCAATGAAGCCACGATTTCCTTGGATGAGTTTCAAAATGGGGTTTATTTTGTAGAGCTGAGTAAAGACGGGGCAGTGGTAAGGAAGCTTTTTATTAAGAAGACATAAGACATAAGACATAAGACATAAGACATAAGACATAAGATTTTACTTAAAGAACTTTCTTGGTCTTCTGTCTGAATTAGTCTTAGGAGTCAAGACCGGTTGGTTTTACCCAAATCAAGTCTTGAATCTCCTGTCTTACGTCTAAAAGTCTTTTTAAGACTCGATCATCTTTTTCATATTCCCCAATCCCTCGTCAAAATCCTTTCCGATTGCATTTTCCATGTTGAAGAAAAGCATGAAAGCATTGAAAGGCCATGGAGTTTTACTGGTAAATCCCCAGGCAACACGTGTGTGTTCGTCTCCTTCAGAAGCTACGGTAAAGTAAGCATTGGAGACACTTCTCATCGGTTTCATGAAACGCAGTTCGTTCTCAATTCGCTGGTTCGGGATCAGTTTCATGATCTCTTGTTCCCCTTCACCGACTTGTTTATGCTGGCTTTCCCATTTGGAAATGAAACCAACCGTTTTATCCGTACCGATGTAGGTTGTTTTCATGTTTGGATCTGTCCGGGCCCATTTGCTCCATTGGTTCTGCTTTTCCAGCGAGGTCAGGAAATCATATGTTTCAGGTAGTGGTTTGTTGACTGTAATGGTTCGTTCAACTGCAAAGTCTTTCTTGCTTAGAGCAGCAATAATCAACACCAGGGCAATCAATCCGCCGATCGCACCTAAAATAATCCAGACAATCATCATACGCTTTAAATTTTTAGGTAAATAAACAACTTTTTATAAGACTTCAGACGTAAGACAAGAGACCAAAGACTTTATTTGCTCAATCAAAGTCATCTTTGGTTTTAGAATTCAAGACTAGTTGGTTTCACCAATATCAAGTCTTGAGTCTCATGTCTTTTAGTCTTTTAATGTCTGATAACCGGGTAACACAAACAATACTTCTCTACCGGTTGCGCCAATGCGGAAATATTCAGGTTGTCGGAAGCCTTAGAAACGTCGATCGTCTGTCCGTCCTTCATCAACAAATTGATTGTCTGTTTCACCTGGCTGTATGCATTATTAGAAAGCAATTCGGAGTAAACGAAATAACTGATCTCTTCATCGTCCAGCTGGTATTGCGTCCGCACCAATTCCTTCTCCATCAGGATGCGGTCGGGACTGAACGGTTCCTTTGCTATTTCCACTTTATGCAGGTTGCGATTGACCAAATTCGTTGAAAGGATCGATAACACTTTGTCGGAATGATTTTGCCACACTTTCACCGCTCCCATGATGTCATAATCATCCAGTTCTGCGAAAGTCTTCAGAATCTCCGGATTCGTTTCAAAATCCACTTTCTGGATATCCCGGCCCATGAAGAACAATAAAGCCGGACTGCCAAACAGTTCCTGACCATCCCGGATCAGTTTCTTCGCCCTGCGCAAAATATTGATCAGCATGAATTCGCCTGAAACAACTGTTTTATGCAGGTAGACCTGCCAATACATAACCCGTCGGGCAACGAGGAATTTCTCAATGCTGTAAATTCCTTTTTCATCGATCACCAATTGGTCGTTGTGAACGTTCAGCATTTCGATGATCCGTTCGGTTCCTACAATTCCTTCCGAAACACCGGTGAAGAAACTATCGCGGGTCAGGTAATCCAAACGATCCATGTCCAACTGACTTGAAACCAGTTGGTAAAGGAATGTCTTGTGGTATTTGTTGGCGAAGATCATCAAGGCGCGCTCCAGGTCGTCCGAGTTTTCAGGGAAATCCCGTTTCAATGCTTGAATGAAATAATAGGAAATCTGTTCGTGGCTGACGTTTTTGACAATGTCGTATTCCAAAGCGTGGCTGAACGGACCGTGACCGATATCGTGCAACAAAATTGCCACCATGACCGCGCGTTCTTCCTCTTCTGTAATTTCGTGTCCTTTTCTGCGGATTACTGCAACAGCCTGCGACATGAGATGCATGGCGCCGATTGCATGATGAAAACGCGTGTGCAAAGCTCCCGGGTAAACCAGGTGCGTCATTCCCAATTGCTTGATCCTTCTGAGTCTTTGAAAGAACGGATGCTCCACCAAATCGAAAATAAATTCGTCGGGAATTGAAATAAAACCATAAACGGGGTCGTTGATGATTTTCTTTTTATTATTTCGATGTGTGTTTGTACGCAATTGAATACCTTTATAAATAATCTAATATCAAAGCTAATTAATCTTTAGGATATGCAAGCAAAGATTCTGTGGGCAGATGACGAAATGGAGTTCCTGAAACCGCATGTACTCTTTTTGGAGGCAAAAGGATACAGTGTAGAACTCATTAACAACGGTAGTGAAGCTGTCGAGAAATGCCAGGAGAACAATTACGATATTGTCTTCCTGGACGAGAATATGCCTGGTATTTCCGGATTGGAAACATTAGCCCGGATCAAGGAAATCACCCCGATGACCCCGGTTGTCATGATCACGAAAAGTGAGGAAGAATCCATTATGGAAGAGGCGATCGGAAGTAAGATCGCGGATTACCTGATCAAACCGGTAAATCCCAATCAGTTGCTTTTATGCCTGAAGAAGAACCTGGATCACCGCAAATTGGTTTCCCAAAAGACCAATTCAAATTACCAGCAGGAATTCCGCCACTTGGGAATGCAGCTCAACGGCCGGTTGGATGCAGAAGAGTGGAAGGATGTGTTCAAGAAACTGACCTACTGGGATTTGGAATTCAAGGGAATTGAGGACCAGGGAATGCGCGAGATATTGAATGCACAACGAAAAGAGGCGAATGATTTGTTTTGTCGCTTCATTGAAAATAATTACGAAGATTGGTTCAACGGTCAGGAGGAAGCTCCGGACATGGTGCATCACTTGTTGAAAGAACAGGTTTTTCCTTTGCTGAATGAGAAAGATCGTGTTTTCCTGATGGTGATCGACAATTTGCGCTATGACCAATGGCAAGTCCTGAAACCGATCATTTCCAATTTCTTCACCATCGAAAAGGAAGAAATCGTTTATTCTATCTTACCGACAGCGACACATTACGCCAGAAATGCCTTGTTTGCAGGACTGATGCCTTCTGAAATTGAAAAGCGTTTTCCAAAACAGTGGTTAAACGAGGACGATGAAGGCGGTAAGAACATGCATGAAGCGACTTTCCTGGAAGGGAATCTGAAACGCAACGGGAAAGATGTCAAATGGTCATACCATAAAATCACCAACCTGGAAGCAGGTAAAAGATTGGTGGACCAGTTCCATACCTTGTGGGATAACCAACTGAATGCGATTGTTTACAATTTCGTAGATATGCTTTCACATGCCCGCACCGAGATGGATATGATCAAGGAATTGGCCGCGGATGAAGCTGCTTACCGTTCATTGACGCTTTCCTGGTTCGAACATTCCCCTTTACAGGAGATGTTCAAGAAAATTGCCGAAAAAGGTGGGAAGGTTGTCATTACAACGGATCATGGAACGGTTCGTGTGACCAATCCGGTGAAGATTGTCGGTGACCGCAGTACGAATACCAACTTACGATACAAGACAGGACGTAACCTGAGCTATAAGGACAAAGAAGTGTTTACGGTGAAACATCCGGATAAGGTAGGACTTCCTAAGTCGAGCCTGTCGGCTGAGTTTGTCTTTACCAGGGAGCAGGATTATTTCGTCTATCCCAATAATTACAACCACTTCGTGAATTATTACAACGATACATTCCAACATGGAGGAATCTCGATGGAAGAATTATTGATTCCCTTCATTATTCTTCATTCGAAGTGAAAGAATTGATTGCACATAACCTGGATGATATTCCATTTGTAGCCAAAGAATTGTTGGAATACATGGGGAATCGGAAAGTCGTGGCATTTTATGCGGAAATGGGTTCGGGAAAAACGACACTCATTTCTGCTGTTTTAAGAGCTATGGGCATCGAATCTTTGGAAGGTTCCCCTACGTATTCCCTGGTGAATTCGTATGAATCTCCCTATTTTGGAGAAGTGATGCATTTCGATATTTATCGCATGAATTCGTTGGAAGAAGCGATGGATGCAGGAGTGGAAGAATTACTTTATTCCGGGGCGACTTGTTTTGTGGAATGGGCAGAAATCATCGAGCCTTTGTTGCCGGAAGATGTGGTGAAGGTCCGGATCGCCATCAACGAATCGGGGGAGCGGTTGATTCAGCTCAGTTAAACAGGCTTTCTCCATATAAATCTCCCAAAATTTTGATCTTCGAAAATTTTAGAATTCGATAATTCGCTTGTTCGCATCTTTGCGAACAGATTTGATGTTAATCAACTGATTTTTAATTAGTTGATTTTTTAAGTTTAGCGAAATTACTTTTTGAATTCGACAGGTAAAGCCACTTGAAATTTTTATAGAATGTCTTTATCGATAGCATCATCCATATTCCTTTTTTTCGTATCTTCGTTTGGCTAAAATTGGATACGAATCATGGTAAAAGACCCGGAATTACTCAAGCAACTTTTGAAAGAGGGCAATATTCTTCCGATGGAAGAGATGCTCGAAATTGCTAAGAAAAAAGGAAGATTGGTAATTGGGATTCCAAAAGAATTAAGTTTCCAGGAGCGGCGGGTTGCCCTGGTTCCGGAAGCAGTTTCATTTTTAGTGGCAAACGGACATGACGTGCGTGTAGAAAGAGGTGCGGGCGAATCCAGTAAATTCAGCGACCGTGAATACTCTGAAGCCGGAGCGGAACTTTGTCCGTCAAATAAAGAGATTTTTGAGTGCGACATTATCCTGAAAGTCACACCGGCTTCTGAAGAGGAAGTGGATTTGATGAAAGGAAATCAGACCCTGATCTCGGCATTGCAATTAAGCATTCAGCCGAAAAGCATTCTCCAGAAACTGATCGAAAAGAAAGTTACGGCTATTGCCTGGGATTATATTCGCGATGAGCAGGGAGTGTTTCCGGTGGTACGAACCATGGGAGAAATTGCAGGTACCACTTCCATTTTGATTGCCGGGGAATTATTGTCTTCATTCAACGAAGGAAAAGGGATCATGTTGGGTGGAATCGCTGGAGTTCAGCCCACGGAGGTTGTGGTGTTGGGAGCAGGAACAGTTGGTGAATTTGCTACGCGTGCTGCGCTCGGATTGGGAGCTTCTGTCAAAGTGTTCGACAATAGTTTATCGCGTTTACGTCGTTTACAGAACGATTTGGGTTCACGCATCTTTACTTCCGTCTTACAACCGAAAGTACTTGCAAAATCAATCATGCGTGCCGATGTGGTAATTGGTGCTATCCGTTCCCCTTTGGGGCGAACTCCTTGTGTGGTCTCCGAAGAAATGGTGGAGAATATGAAAGAAGGTTCTGTCATTGTGGACGTGAGTATCGACCAGGGTGGATGTTTTGAAACCTCACGCGTTACGAATCACAATAACCCGACCTTTGTTAAACACGGAGTGGTTCATTACTGTGTTCCGAATATTGCATCGCGTGTTCCGAGAACAGCTTCTTTCGCTTTGTCGAACATCTTTTCACCGATCCTCATGGATATGGGAGAATCAGGAGGATGTTTGGACCTGATCCGCAATGAACCCGGATTCCGTTCGGGAGTATATATCTACCGGGGAATTTTGGTAAGCGAAGTCCTGGGCCGTGTTTTCGACCTGAAATACAAGGATATTGATCTGTTAATGATGGGCTTGAAGGGGTAATTCAATTATCAATTATGAATGTAAAAATTATCAAGAAAATTTAAAACTCTTGATAATTCATTATTAGTTCATTGATAATTACTCATCTATCCTCCGCGTTTATTGCCTTTGAACTTCACTTTTTTGCTTGTCCATTTGTAGCGTTTTTTGTCGAAGTTTTCTCTTCCACGGCTACCCGAATTGAATTTGTAAACAAAACCGGCTTGATGTTGCAGGTAATTTCCACCTGACAAGGCACCACCTGTAAATGCAAATTTACCGGATGTCTGTAACTGGAATCCCAATCCACGGAAGAAGAATAAGTTCACCCCGATACCAAAGTTACCGGTAAGGCTACTGACGCCGGGCATCATGGTGCGTTGTGTCATTCCTATTCCCAACGATACAAACGGATCCACCCAACGTGGAGTGATCAGTGGATAAAAGCTGTATTTGCAATTCAAATCCAGGGCTAAAAAGACACCTGAGCGATTAATAGAATCGTTGATTAATTTCCCTGCTTTGTAGGTAACATATGCTCCTGAAAATTCTGCACTCAATCCGTACTTGAAGTACTTGTCAACCATGATCCGGGTTGGAAAATACTCGTAATTCCAGGATTGCGCTACATCAAAAGGTTGACATAACCCACGACCGTCATCTTCAACCGCTGTCCAACTGATGCCGATCATCCAGGAATACGGTTTACGATTTGCCAAAACAGAAGGTTGAGCATCAACGGTATTCGTGATAAACAGGAGTATAAGAAGTAAGACAGTGTGCAGTAAAGTCTTTTGTACAGGCATGAATCGAGTCTATTAATTTGCGTCAAATGTATATAGCTTATCCGAATATCCAGCATTTTTTTTGAAAAATGTTGGTATATTAGCCGAAACTGAAACGTGTGATAAGCAACAAATTAGGACTGAAATGGCCTGAGACAACCCATGAATGGGAAAAGAACTTAGTTCGAAAGGTTAATTTTCTCAGTCTGATCGGATCATTCAATGTAGTTGCTTCATTAATAGTCTTTAACAGCATCGGTTTCAACTTCCTGAATCTTCATTTCTTTGTGGTTTTGGGTCTCGCCGCAACAATTCTGACATTGAATTATCGGGGTAAATTTATCCTGGCGTCCTACCTCTTCTTTGCAATCGGAATTTATTTGTTGGGGGTAGCCACCATAACCATGCAGTTGGAGAGTAATGTCCTTATGTACTTCTTTCCGTTGACGCTTTCTATTGTTCAGATTTATGGAAGGAAAGAATTGTTCGGGCATCTCGTTGCCTGGTGCATTCTTTATTTTCTGACGATCAGTTTCCTGCTGATTTTGGGACCGTATTATTATCCCATCAAAATCGGTCCGGCTCAGATGGGGAACTTGAAGATCTTTAACGGACTCTTTGCTTTTTTCTGCGGATTGATGCAAATAACGGTTATAACGTGGATGAATATCCGGCAAGAAGAGGATATCAGGAATGCGGTGGAAGAAAAACGATTGTTATTGGCAGAGCTTTATCATCGGGTGAAGAACAACCTGAATATTGTGACGAGCTTGATCAACATCAAAAAAAATAATTCGAATTTGCCGGAAGTAATTGATGCTTTGGAGGATTGCAGGGGACGGGTTTATTCCATGGCTCTTGTCCATCAGCAAATGTATTCAGGGTCGAAAGTGGGAAACCTGAACATGATGGATTACCTGGTGGAACTCATTCGCAATGTGGAACACGCTTTTGGCGGAGACGCAGACGTGGTCTTACAAGTGGATTCAGATGAGTTGATCTTACCTATTTCGAAAGCAGTGCCGATCGGTTTGATCATGAACGAGTTGATCACGAATTCATACAAACACGCTATGACCCCGGACAGAAAACTGGTTGTTACGATTCACGTTTCCCAAGTCGGAAGTTCTTTGCAGATAGAAGTCACCGACAATGGGCCGGGAATCAAAGCGGATAGAGAAAATAATCACCTTACATTGGGCTTCGAACTTATCCGGTCTTTATGTGAACAAATTGATGCCAGTTTCGTTATCGGAAAAAATGCGGACGGAAGTTCTGGATCGACCATTCAAATTAAGATTGTTGATTATTCGGTAAATGCGCAGTTGGCAGGGTAGAATTACGAAAGTAGTTTGTAAAATACATCATTACCTAGTCTGGTTAACTTCCAATCCTTGTCAAGCAAGTCTAATTCTATAAATGAATTTCCTATTTCAGGATTCAAATCGGATTTTTGAAATAAAGTTTTAGAGTTGGCGTGTTTGAAAAAAGCTTCTTTTAACGGTTTGTTTGTCTCAAAGTAAGCTAGTATCGTTTTGGTTCTTGGGTCATTAGAAGGAACGGGACCACTGCCGCTTGTAGTTTTAACTCCTTTCATTCGTTCTTGTAAATCAGCATTAGATTCTTCAAGTTTCTGAAGTTTCTCTCTCATTTCAACAGCTTGATCTATATTTTCGTTGTTTGTTTTTGCAAACTCATTTATTAAATCAATCCTTTCTTGTGAAATTTCAATTTCGGCTTCAATTTTTAAGACTTCAATTTCAATGTGTTTTTGAAGTCTGAAATCCACGCCCCACTTTGATATAGAAAGAAAAAATCCTTCTAACCAATCTAGTGCTAAATAATAAAAGGTTACTCCAATTAGTGGTATAAATGGATCCCAGTAAGATAAGTAATCGGTGTAAGTCGATAATTTTAATTCTACAGATTTACCTGATAAAATGACGAAAAATAGAAATCTCCAATTCCAAACACACCAAGTAATAATATATGAAAAGATCAGCTTGTTACCAAGTCTTAGTTTGATATTTGATTTTAAATCTTTTAGAAATGAATCTGGTTCTTGTTTCGTCTCTTCCATGTCAATAGTAGTTGGTTTTATTAATTTAAACTATATGAAAATTAATACATTTTTTCGATTAGTATTTCTCTAGCTAACAAACAAAGATTCCAATTCGGTATTCGGCATTCGTAATTGGGCATTAACTTTCGAATTCCCACGCACTCCGATAGACACCATTTTGTTCAATTTCATGGATCAGTTCCGAGTAAAAGGAATCACCTCCAAGTGTTGCGCTGTCACCAATCAGGTAACAGGCTCTTTTTGCCCTGGAAATCGCTACGTTCGTTCTGCGGTAATCACTCAAAAATCCGATTGTTCCCTCCGGATTGGAACGGGTGAAACTGACCACGATATGTTCTTCCTCCTGACCTTGAATAGCATCAATCGTAGAAACTTTCCACGTTGCTCCTAATTCTTTCTGTAAACGCGCAATTTGAGCAGAGTAGGGAGCAATAATGGTGGTGTTTCCCGGTTTCAGTGATTCGGATTCGATCAGTTTTTTAACGATTTGAATCTCATCCCAATTCTCAAAGCTTCCGGTTGTTTCATTTTCGGTTTCCCCATTCCCGAACCCTGCCATGTCGATAAATTGGATCTGACCGGCCGGAATTCCTGTGGCAGTTTGCAATTGACCCTGGTAGAAATAAGGGTTGATTACCGAAACAATCTCCGGCGACATGCGGTATTGTTCGTTTAGCAGGATTGGTTTTTGCAATTCACTCACCGTTTCCAATAAACTTTTATTCAAACCCAGTTGAACGGCTTTATTGCTTAATACAACGGGAGGCAATTGTTGAGGATCGCCGCATAAAACCAGCTTATTTCCAAAAGTGGCAACGAGCCAGGTCAGTGGAGCAAGTGATTGACCTGCTTCATCCATAATGACCACATCAACTGATTGATTTTTCGATAAAGCATTGAACAATCCCACAGGTGTTCCTGCAATCACGGAGCTGGTGTCAATCAATTGTTGTTCCGAATCATGCGCCAGTTTGCGGATCTCCTTTTGCAATTCGCGTAGTTCTTTTCGCGCAAGTCTTCGTTCATCGGCAGCTTCCTTGGTGTAGTTGCGAATGGTCCGGTTGGCAACCTGTTCGACCTTCTGGATTTGCTTTTTCAGAGCCTGGCCGTATTGGGCAGCTTTTCCCGAGTCCAGGTAAGCATCAATGGTGAAAGGCATGATTTCCGCAGCAACTTTTTCGTTGTTCCCGACGCGCAACAAAGAAATTTTCGATTGGATGAGTTTCTTGCAGAGATTGTCCACCGCCGTATTGCTTGGCGCTGTAATGAGGACTTTCTTTCCGCGAGTGACCAATTCTTCTATGGCAATGGCAAGAGTATGCGTTTTTCCAGTTCCGGGCGGGCCTTGGATCACGGTTGTCAATTCGGTACTTAGAATTGCTCCAACGGCCTCCTGTTGCGAATCATTGAGTGTATCATGCTGGAACGGATGAGTTTCCTTTTCTTTCTGAAAGTCGTTTTCAATAGCTTGCAGTGATTGTTGTTCCTTTAGAAAACGCAATCCCAATTGCATGCACTCCAAGGTTCTGTCATCCGGTGTGAAATCAACCCGCACGGTATTTTCCTTCGTATTCCCTTCGATTTCCTCTTTGCAGAAAAGGAGTAGGGAATAGGCATTGATTTCCGCGATCCGGGCTTTGTAGGCATTACTCTCGATGTAAAGTAAAACTGTTGCGCCTCTTCTGAAAAAGGTGTTATTGATTACAAAAGAGGTTTCCAGCTGATAAAAATCACCGTCAATTCCACTTCGGATCTCTGCAATTTCACAGGGAAATAAACTCAGTCCCTGCTTACGCAACTCATTGGGAGAAATTTTTAAATTCTCTGCCGCCAATTGATGAGAATAGGAAATCTCTTCCTTGACCGCTTGTTCCAAATGAGGATGTATCGATTGCATGATTCTTTTTTAGTCTGCGAAGATAAGGTTATTCAACTTTTTACCGCAAAGAGTGAACGCTTACGCCAACCTTGCTATACCGAAGCGGCTTTGCGAAGGTTAAGAGCTTTAGCGTATGAGCAAAGAACGCAAAGGATAAGAAACAGATCTTAGCGTCCTCTGCGTCTTTGCGGTAAAACTAGGAAATCACATTATTCTCGTTTTCGAATTTACGGTATGAAAGCATGATGGCGATCACGGCCAATAAAACCATGACACCGAAAGCCATTGCGACCAAGTGCCATTCCAAGGTGCCGGCGATCAGTTCTTTCGTTGCCAGAACAATATTCACAACCGGGATCAGGGCGGTCACTTCATTCAATTCCACTCCCGGGAAAAATCCAACCATTGCAGGTAAGATGATCAACAGGTTGAGCGGAGAAATGATACTTTGTGCCTCTTTGAAGCTTTTCGCCCGGACTGCAATCGGGATCATAATACCGGCGAAGAAGATGATCAACGGACACAACAAAGCGTAAAGCATGATAATGAATGTCGGAGAAAGAATATCCTTGATTGCCTGAAGTACAACCGGATCCTTTACCAGGTTCAATACTTCGATGGACAGGTAGATTCCCAATAAATTGAATGTTGCTGCCAACAAACCGGAAAGGACCACTACACCCATTTTCCCGAAAAGAATTTTCCATCGCGGAACAGGAGTGGTCAATAAGGTTTCAATAGTTGAACGTTCCTTTTCTCCAGTAAACAGGTCGATAGCCGGAAACATACATCCCATAAACCCGAAAGCAATGAAGAGGTACGGAAGAAATCCTCCAGCCAGTTTTCCAATCATTTCCTTGCTCGAAGCCACGTTGGAATATGCCAGGATAAACGGGGTCACTTTTGCTTCGTCAATTTTCAATTCTGCATAACGTTGCTTCTTCCAGTTTTCCTGGATATAAGACAAATAGGTATCTGCGCGTTCCTTCATTCCCAGATCGGTTCCATCGTGGAAGACGGTAACGGAAATCGGCTGCATCGCTTTCTTCAATTGTTCGGCATTGTCCGGAACATAAATTCCGACCTGGATAGAATCCGAACGAATCGCTTTAATCAGGGAAATCGTATCGGTGAACGGAATAAATTGTCTTTTGCCAAGTGCTTCGGGAACTTTCAGCAGATCTTCTTCCAAACTTCCAACCTGGTTGCTCACCAAACCGATCTTCACTTGCTTCTCTGCGGCTTCTTTTTGGAAACTTTCCGAGACAGACATGAATACGCTCATGATCAATGGAAATACCAATGTCGGGATAACAATCATCATCATGACTGTTCGGCGATCGCGTAAAGTATCGCGCAATTCTTTTTTAAATACGGTAAAGATCATGCGTTCTCAGTTTTTTGATCGTTAACAATTCGGATAAATTCGGCGGTAAGATTAGGAGCTTGTTGTTGGGAACGGAATGCTTCCATGGTATTATTAAACAGGACTTTCCCTTTGTGAATGATGGTGATATCGTCGCACAGCAAATCCACTTCTCCCATGATGTGACTGGAGAAAATAACGGTCTTTCCCTGATTTTTACAATCGCGGATCAATTGAATGATATTTTCTGCAGTGATGACATCCAATCCACTTGTCGGTTCGTCAAAAATGACGACTTGTGGATCGTGGATCATGGTTCTGCAAATAGAGACTTTTTGTTTCATTCCCGTGCTTAGTTTCCCGATGCGTTTATTCTGGAAATCGTGCATGTCGAGTAAATCGTACAGTTTTTTCTTGCGCATTTCAATGTCATTCTTTGAAACTCCGTACAGTTCACCGAAATAAGTGATGAGTTCATTAGGGGTCAACCGTGCATACAATCCGGCGGAACCGGTGAGGAAACCGATGTGTTTACGTGCTTCCTGCGGATCTTTCACCGCATCGATGTTGTCAATGACGATGCTTCCTGCCGTAGGTTTGAAAATGGTCGACAGCATGCGAAGCGTGGTCGTTTTTCCGGCTCCGTTCGGGCCAAGCAAGGCATGGACTCTTCCCGGAAGACATTCGAAGCTGATATCGTCAACGGCAAGAACCGAATTTTGGGTGGTTCCCAATTCTTTCTTTTGCTGCCGATTTAAAGTAAACGACTTACTGAGATGCGAAATTTGAATCATAGTCCTGTATTATTTCACTAAATTAATAAGTTGTTCTCATGAATGCCAGTAAATACGGGTTGAAAGTGACTTTTTAGGATGAAAGGCTTTAAATAATTACGAATGCCGGGTTACGAATTACGAATTACGAATTACGAATTACGAATTACGAATTACGAATGATTGAATTTTAAACTTCGATCCTTAAAGATTTTTTAATTAGGAATTAGGAATTAGGAATTAGGAATTAGGAATTAGGAATTAGGAATT
>CBFGNC010000014.1:0-102961 GCA_965650135.1 uncultured Fluviicola sp. | reverse complement strand
TATTTTTGAGTATGAATCTTAATTAAAAACGGTCAACCTATTTTAGGGAAGTTCAATCAACAGTTACACTATACATTACCTTGATTTCATCATTTCATAAAATAACCAATACAGTTCAACCACGAATAAATATGGTATCTTTACCCATTGAAAAACCAATGAAACATGAATAAAACCATCCTATCAATTTTGTTCACTTTATTAGTGAGCGTTTCTTTTTCACAGTATTTGTGCTTTGAAGAGATTCATCCTGTACAAGGTACTCCAGGTAATGATTTTACTGAAGTATCCAATTCGCCTTATCCTACCCAATCGTTCCTTAAGGATTTTAATATGGATGGATATACAGATGTTTTATTAGTTGGATCTCCAATAAACAATCCTTCATCACAAGGCACTAACTTTTATTTCTATATTAACGATGGAAACGGGCAGTTCTCATTGGATCCGGGAAATCAGTTCTACGACTTTCAATACCAGTTCAGAATTGCTGGAATCAGTGATATAGACGGCGATTTGGATGAAGACATATTAATTCTATGTGACCAGCAAAACAAATCGTTTTTATACAGAAATGATGGCTTAGGAAATTTTAGTCAAGTTATCGGATCCATATTCGAATCAATTTATCTGTTTCCTTTAGATAAAGTTTCAGAACCGGTGTTTGTGGATGTTGACGACGACTCTGACAATGATGTTTTCGTTGGATCTCGCTTATTTATGAATGACGGAACGGGAAATTTTTCCGAATCAACAGGTTTATCGGACATTTCTCCGGTCTTGATGCCCGAAACTTCTCTATTTGACGCAGATAATGACGGCGACCTAGATGCAGTAGTTTGTGGTAAAGATTCCTTATCCACCAATACGATTACCAGACTTTACCTGAACGATGGCAACGGAAATTTCAGCATATCTTCAGGCACCTCTTTTATTGAAGTCCTGGATGGCGATCTTGACCATTCTGATATAGATAATGATGGGGATCAAGATGTACTAATAACCGGTATAAATACAAATATTCATAATTCTCAGTCAAATTTATACAGGAATGATGGTGCCGGAAACTTCACTATTGTCTCCGGAACTCCTTTTTTACCAAGTAGTTTAGGAAAAATTCTATTTACAGATATCAACAATGATGGTTCGGAAGATGTTCTGATTACCGGAGGTAATTTCAACGATACTATGTCAACGAATTTTCCTCCGTGTTATACCAAGTATTATACAAACGATGGGAACGGAAATTTTAACCTATTATCAGGCACTCCATTTATCGGAGTATTTGGTTCCGTTTCAGTCAGTGATTTGAATGGCGATAACTTAAAAGAGACATTGATAGCAGGACAATATGTATTGAATAACAGCTATTTTGCGGTATTTGTAAACATCTATGATTTCCAATTTTGTTCTACTCCCCCATCAACATTACACGTAAATACTTTCAGTACTCCTTCCGATATTAATGGATGTACTGGTACAGTCTATATTACAGCACAAGAAATTCCTGATTATACTTTTGATCTACAAAACGGATCTCCAATAATTACATCCACATCCGGACAGGTAACCAAAAACAATTTATGCCCCGGGGTTTATTCTATGTTTTCAACGAATGGTATCGGTGATACTTTGACAAGTGTTTTTGTTATTCCAACCGATTCTACTTATATTCTCAATGATCCTTTTAGTTCTGCCACACCAATTTTAGACGAGCTTAGTATTACACTTGAAAATTGCGATATCGACTATGCTACAATCAGTGATGCTTATATTGATTCTGTCGTTTTAATACTACCGGATACGTTACTTGTTGACTGGGCTATTGTTGATGCCAATGACACAACTATTGTTCCGGCTATTTACATCTTAAGCGGCGGGTCAGGGAATTACTATTTACAACTGGACCTATATTGTTCCCAAAAATCGGTTGACCAGTTCTTTGTTGTAACGGAAGGGGTCGGATTTAATAATGGTACTATTTCATTATTGGGAGTAAAACAAAACGACGCATTATCGATTGCGCTCATGCCGAATCCTACATCAGGTCTTGTAACCATTCGACTGAATAATGATGAATCCGCACAATTGAACGTGCTTGATCTCCAGGGAAAAATCATTTTATCCAAGCAAATTAAGAACAACGAACAAATAGCATTGGATGCACTGAGTACAGGAACTTACTTATTTGATATCAGTTCAAAGAACGGCAATAGTATTACGCGTGTCGTGAAATACTAAAACCGATCGATTAAAGAAATTGAAAAAGGCTGTTTGAAATTCAAACCGTCTTTTTTGTTTTACGTTTTATTCAGCGGTTGATCTGAAATACACATCCACCGCATCCACGCACTTCATTCCATCAATTGCTGCGGAAATGATTCCTCCGGCGTAGCCTGCACCTTCTCCACAAGGAAATAGCCCTTTGGTATTGATACTCATACACGTTTCATTATCTCTTGGTACCGAAACGGGACTTGATGTGCGGGATTCCGGTGCATGGAGAACCGCGTCGTTTGTCAAAAATCCGCGCATTTTCCGGTCAAAATCCACAAAAGCCTGTCTCAATCTTTTTGTTATGAAATCGGGCAGAACGGTATTCAGATCCACCGAAACAATCCCCGGTTGATAGGAAGTCCGTGGAAAATCGGTTGACTTCTTGCCTTCCACAAAATCTTTCAGCCGCTGAGCCGGAACTGCTTGCGTGCTTCCTGCCGCTTTCCAGCATGCCTGTTCCACTTGTTGCTGAAATTCCAGGCTCACCAGTGGATTATTTGAAATGTAACCAGGTAACTCAGTTGGCTCCACACTTACTACTATTCCCGAGTTGGACGTGGGATTATTTCGTTTGGATGGAGACCAACCATTGGTAACTACTTCCCCATTTTCGGTTGCACATGGTGCAATAATTCCTCCGGGACACATACAAAAAGAATAAACTCCTTTATCTGCAACTTGTGTCACCAACGCGTAAGATGCCGGTGGAAGGTATTCGTCATTGTGTCTGCCGTGGTACTGGATTTCATCAATAATGGCTTGTGTATGTTCCACCCGAACACCCAGTGCAAACGCTTTTGCCTGAATTGCCACTTTTTTATCGTGTAACAAATGAAAAATATCCCGAGCAGAATGTCCGGTTGCCAAAATCAATGCTTTGCATAGAATCGTTTCTTTCCCATTAATCACTATTGACTCCACTTCACCATTGGTGATATGCAAATCGGTGAGTTTAGCCTCAAAAAACACTTCTCCACCGAATTCACGGATACAGTCGCGCATGGCAACAATAATTTGAGGTAACTTGTTGGTTCCGATATGCGGATGCGCGTCTACAATGATATCTTCGTGTGCTCCGAAATGAACAAACCATTTCAGGGCTTTCATCACATCTCCGCGCTTTTTGGAACGCGTGTACAATTTTCCGTCTGAATAAGTTCCTGCACCACCTTCCCCGAAACAATAATTGGATTCGGAATTCACGATATGTTCCTTGTTCAACTGAGCCAGATCGCGTCTGCGAGAACGAACATCCTTTCCTCTTTCAAAAATAACCGGTTTCAATCCGAGTTCCAATGCTCTCAAACCAGCATAAAGTCCCGCCGGACCGGCACCGATAATGTGAACCACTTTCGAATCCGGTGTCACTTTACGGGGATTGAATTCAGCCTCAAAAGGAGGTAGAATCCCATCCGGAAAAACTTCAAAACTGGCATTTACCTTGATTTCCCTTTTCCGCGCATCTATGGAACGTTTGTGCCATTTGAAAGCAAATGAATCAATCGGAAGTTTCAGTTCATTGGAAATAGCTGAACGGATGAATGAATCATCTTTGGCTTCTTCTGGAGAAAATTGGAATTGTACCTGCATTGAAGGAATTCTAGTTCGCAAAGATAAAGCATTAACCACAAGGGGCGCGAAGATCACAAAGATTATTTACATGGTGTGGATTGCGAGCTAAGGCTTCGGATAGTTTGATATGAATTAGAACCATGAAAAGCAAGAAGGGTATGAGGAATAATTGATCAAATAGGATTTGGAATGGACTATATGAAAATTAAACGCAAAAAGAAGAAGAATGCAAAGAAGAGAATTGAGCTATGAGCCAAAGCTCCAGATAGCTAGATGTCAATTTGAACCACAAAGCACACGAGGAACACGAAGATACTTTGCTTGATTGAGACTGGGAACTGAATAAAAAACTAAACCCATAGGTTATATAAAGCACATAGTAATCAGATATAATTGACAAAGTAAAAAGCTTCGCGGGCTTTGTGATCTTCGTGGTTATTTAACCTTCAAAAATCAAGGAAATCCAAAGAACCTTGTTGTAAAGGCGGTCGATTGGCTTGGAAACGGGGGAATTATCCTGGATCAGGGAGTTGGAGAAACTTTGGGAGAATTTGACTTCAAAGCCAAACTTGAAGAACGGGGCGAACCATTCCAAACCACCTCCTACTTGTCCCTGAAAATCATTCGCCTTGATTTTGATGAAAGGATCAATAAAATTTTGAGAAGCATCTTCCTGCGATTGCAAATCGAATGAATACTGCCCTCCAACCAGAACGTATGCTGCAAAGTTATTGATACGTAAAGTACGGAACTGAAGCATCAACGGAAAATCGAGGTTGGTGGAATTTACACGTTCCTCAGCAAAAATATCCTTTGTTTTTGCAGGATCCGGATCCTGATAATAATACCGGACTGCGCGTTCTTGGAAGGATAAAGTTGGTATAAACCGCAAACGAACAATCGGATGACCTAATTTAATGGTGGTCACGATTCCAACCTGTCCACCCGGCTGACGTTTAGTTTCCAGGGATTTCAAATTGTAGCTTGAGTAGGCATCATTTACAGGAATCGCTTTGAAATTGGCCATATTAACACCCAACATGAATCCGAAGTGAATCCAACGCTCATCGAAGCGCTTGTAATTCTTTGTTTTCTCAGGTTGCGCAAAAAGCAAGCTGGTAGTTAAAACACAGACAAACGTTATGACCCATTTTCTATTCATACCTTTCAAACGTAACTTCACATTTTTTATTCTAAAAAATGAGTTCAAAGGGTTTAAATGTTCAAAAAGCTGAAACTTTTGATCCTTTTCTTCAGACTGAAATTGAATTTTTTGAACCATTTGAACTCTTGAACTTTTCTATTTCACCCCCGAATAAATCGTTGCAATTCCGCCGGAGACCAATCTGGCAGACACTTTTTTATATCCGAGTTTTTCCAAAATATCTGTAAAATCTTTTCCTTCGGGAAATGCCGCAACCGATTCCGGTAAGTAAGCATATGCTTTATCGTCTTTCGAAATCCGTTTTCCAAAGAACGGGATAATGTATTTCGAGTGGAACGAATAATATTGTTTTACAGGGAATTTCTTTGGTTTCGAAAATTCGAGAATGATCAATTTTCCTCCCGGACGAACTACACGAAGCATTTCTGCCAACCCCTTTTCCAGGTTTTCATAGTTACGCACTCCGAAACCAACTGTCAAAGCATCGAAATAATTATCGTCAAACGGCAGGTTTTCAGAATCTCCCAATAACATGGAAATGATCTTGTCAAAATTGCGTTTCTTCATTTTTTCCCGACCTACTTCCAGCATTCCTTCAGAAATATCCATTCCCACAACCTCCGTTGGATTCAGTTTCAGTAATTGAATCGCAAAATCACCTGTTCCCGTTGCCAGGTCCAAAATGCGTTTGGGTTGGATTTCTTTGAGCATATTTACTGCTTTCCTTCTCCAGATCTTGTCAATTCCAAGGGATAAAAAGTGATTCAAAAAGTCATATCGCTTCGAAATCTTGTTGAACATTTCTGCCACTTCCTCTTTCTTTGACTTGTCATCCGTTCCATACGGTTTTACAACTTTTCTTTCCATCATCTTACATTGATAATTGAAAAATGTAAAATTGAAAAGTAAACTGCGCTGCTGCTTGTGTTATTCATATGCCTCAGGGAATTCATCCATTTCAATTTTCAATTCTCCATTTTAATTAGTCAAATTGTTTTCCTTCACACTCCTGGATCAACTGATCAGGTTCAATACTTACGACTCCACTCTTTTCACAGACCAAACCTCCAGCAAGATTCGACAGTTCAGCAATACTTTCAATCGAAAGCTCTGCTGTCATGCATAAGGTTGCAACGGAAATTACGGTGTCTCCCGCTCCACTCACATCAGCGATATTGCGCACATGTGCCGGTGTATGGAATTTTCGCTCGCGATCCTTGATATAAACCCCATATTCGGAAAGAGTTACGAAGGTAATTTCATTCCCGAGATTTTCCTCCAGCAAATCAATTGCCTGATCGAACAGGTCTCTTTTTTGAAAGCTGCAATCGATTCCGACACCTTCTTTCAATTCCTTTAAATTCGGTTTGAAAAGAGTCACTCCTTTGTAAGCCAGGAAATTGTCTTTCTTGGGATCGACAGTTGTTGGAATTTCATATTTTTTTGCCAATGCAATGATTCCACTGATGACGGTCGGTGTCAGCAAACCTTTGTTGTAATCTTCAAAAATAATTGCATCTATTTTACCCGTTTGAATGGTATTTTCCACAGAAGCCAGGAATAACTGTTCCTCCTGTTCATTCAAAGGATGCGTATCTTCTGCATCAATACGCAATAATTGCTGCTGGTTGCCGATCACACGTGTTTTAACCGTCGTAAGCCGATTTTCACTGGCTACAATTCCGGTTGAGAGCATATTTTGCTCTTCCAGCAATTGTTTCAGCATCTTGCCATCTTTATCAGCGCCGACAATAGCACACAAAACCGGGGTAGCTCCGAGTGATTGAAGGTTCAAAGCTACATTTGCAGCTCCTCCCAATCGTTGTTCCTGACTTTCCAGGCTCACAATGGGAACCGGCGCTTCAGGACTTACACGGTGAACTTTCCCGAACATGTAAGCGTCTATCATTACATCACCAATCACCAAAATGCGTTTGGTTTTGAATACCGCAAGTATTTCGTGTATCGTCATCTAGTTCAATTCTGCTAATGCATTGGCAACACGTTTCATCGCTTCAGTCAAGGTTTCTTCTGAAGCAGCATAAGAAATACGCATACAATTGGCATCTCCGAATGCTTCTCCGGAAACCAGCGCAACTCCTTTATCCAACAAATACATGCACAGATCTTCCGCACTTTGAATCGAGGTACTTCCATTCTTCTTTCCAAAGAAACTGGAAATATCGGGGAATACGTAAAACGCTCCACCCGGTTTATTGGTCTTTACACCCGGCATTTTATCCAACGCTTCCAAAACCAACGCACGTCTGTTTTCAAAAGCTGAAACCATGTCTTTTAAGATTGCCGGATCCGCATTCACAGCAGCAATCGTTGCACGTTGCGCAATAGAACAGGTTCCGGAGGTGAATTGACCTTGTATTTTATTACATGCATCCGCAATCTCTTTTGGAGCACCAATATACCCAACTCTCCAGCCGGTCATAGCCCAAGCTTTCGAAACACCGTTTACAGTAACAATCTGCTCGCGCACATCTTCAAATTGAGCCATTGAATAATTATGTCCTACGAAATTGATATGTTCGTAAATCTCATCAGACATCACGATGATACCGGGATTATCTTTCACCACATCCGCCAATGCACGCAATTCCTCTTTTGTGTAAACAGTTCCCGTAGGATTACACGGAGAAGAGAACATCATCATTTTTGTTTTCGGTGAAATTGCTTTTCTGAATTGTTCCGGAGTGAATTTGAAATCACTTTCAATCGTTGTAGCAACCACAACCGGGATTCCTCCTGCAACTTTTACAATTTCTGCATACGAAACCCAATACGGAGCCGGAATGATAACCTCATCCCCAGGATTAATTGTCGCCATCACAAGGTTGGCAATAGATTGCTTCGCCCCGGTGGAAACTACTATGTTTTCCCGTTTATATGGAATTCCATTATCGCGATTAAACTTATTGGCAATCGCATCTCTCAAATCGTCATATCCCGGAACCGGTGTATAAGTGGTGTAATTCTGCTCCATTGCTTCAGCGGCTGCCTGCTTGATAAAATCCGGAGTATGAAAATCGGGCTCCCCCAAACTCAATGAAATAATGTCTTTCCCCTGAGCACGCAATTCCCTACTTTTTCGAGACATTGCAAGAGTTGCAGACTCTTCCATTTCCAATACGCGATCTGATAATTGAATCATAAAATTGCTTCGTTAATGAGTCCCAAATTTACTGATAATTCAGAACAACAGCGCACTAATTTGGGAATTGTTTGCTATTCAATGTGGAACTTTTTTATGTGTTTTTATCTTGTCGGAAACGGATCCTTTAATCTCCTGAATCTTTTTTCATTCGATTTACACTAATTTACATTTCTTTAAACGAGGTCCGGTTCGGAGGGTTTACTTTTAGTGGAAACAAATGAGATCATGAAAACTTTCTTTATCGGGATGTCTTTAATTGCTTGCCTTTACAGCGCCCAAAATTCGACCAACACAAAACAAACGATTTCAATTTCATCCGGCACTGATCTGGACGATTCGGTCACATATGGCCCGCAATTGCCTTGTTATTACCACAACCAAGTGAGTGATTATGTGAGACGTATTTTCCAGGATAGCAGGGGATTTCTGTGGTTCGGGACCAATTCTGACGGTTTAGCTCTTTTTGACGGATATAAACTGTCCTACCTAAACACGGACGAAGGATTAAGCGGTTCACAAGTTACCGGAATTATTGAAGACACTGCAGGGAAAATCTGGTTTTCAACCAACAATGGAGTTTCCCAATTTGATCTTTCGGCAGTTTCCGGTAAAGAATTTCAAAATTTCGGAGAGCAGGAAGGCTTGAACGATAAAAGCACCTGGTGCGTTTTTCAGGATCGTAAGGGAACGATCTGGGTCGGAACAGTTCAGGGATTGTGTCGATTTAACGGTAAAAACTTCGAGTCTTTCCCTGTTCCACATGCAGAAAAGAGCTGGGTTCGCTCTATTACCGAAGACCAAAAAGGAAATCTCTGGATTGCCACGGCTGATAAAGGTGCTTTCAAATATGATGGAACCAATTTCAAGCAATTATCAAAAAAGGATGGTTTGTGTTCTAATGATCTCACCAGTATTGTAGAAGATCACCAGGGAAATCTGTGGTTTGGTTCCATGGACGGTGGATTAAGTAAATACAACGGGAAAAACTTTAAACAGCTGGTTGCAGGAAAAGAAATCGGGAATAACGAGGTTTGGACAATCTATGAAGACCGAAACCATGTGATGTGGTTTTCATCGGAAGGTTTCGGAGTGTATCGTTACCTGAATGGAGATCTGACGCACTTTGGCGACAAACAAGGTTTACATATCGGTGCAGTACAATCCATTTACCAGGATCGCGAAGGAAGATTCTGGTTTGGAGGAGGCAGCGGCCTGGTTCTTTTTGACGGCAATCTGTTGTTCACACCCGTTAGCAAGAATGGACCATGGAACTTTGGCTGCTGATCATTCCTGCTTGCTGAACTTTCTCGTTTGCTCACCGATTTTCAAGAAATAATTTCCGTTGGAAAGAAATGATACCTGAATCATCTGGTTATTATCAATTGTTCCTCTTGAAACTTCCAACCCTTGAAGATTGAGAATAACATACGTTTGTCACGGGAGTTGATCGTTTACGTTCAATTCCCGGCTAAGCGGATTCGGATAGAATCCAGGTTCACATAAAACGCATCACTGTTATACGTTTTTCCTCCTAGAACCGTATCGTCGTCCGTATAATACATCGGTATTGCATCCTGAAAAACAGGTCGTGAAATGCCATTCATTGAGGTTGTCCAAAAGTGGTTTATAGGGCTGTGCCTGCGCAAAGTGTATGCGACAGATGATCCCGATAAATACACTGTAAACTTGTTTCATGGGTTGAAAATACAAATTTTACACCTATTGGGACGCGATTTAAACCTGTAGGGACGCGAAGCATCGCGTCCCTACAGGTGGCTATTCTTTCACCTTTACAAAAATGTGTTTGGTATTCTTGTTGGTTGTCTCACGAATATCGATCTCAAATTCATTCGTACTTTTGATCAACGGAAGCAGTTTTTGGAATCCGTAGTTCCGTGGGTCGAAATCCCGTTTCTTTTTCAAAAGGAAATTTCCCAGTTCGCCTAAAAATGTCCAGCCCGTTTCATCTGCCAGATCACTTACGCTTTCCTTCAGCAGATTCACCAAACTCACATCCACTTTATTCATCGGGATGGCTGTTTCCTTCTTGTCCTGCTTTTGCTTGGTTTCGGATTTCGAAGGAACCGGTTTCGGTTTCAGAATCTCGATGTACACAAATTTATCACAAGCAGTAATAAATGGAAGCGGCGTTTTCTTCTCGCCAATTCCCATCACCTTCTTTCCCGATTCACGTAAGCGTGTGGCAAGCCGTGTAAAATCACTATCGGATGAAACAATGCAGAAGCCATCTACTTGTTGCGAATAAAGAATATCCATCGCATCGATGATCAAGGCACTGTCACTGGAATTTTTTCCGCTGGTATAACTGTATTGTTGGATCGGCGTAATTGCATTTTCAAGGAGCACTCCCTTCCATCCGTTCGCATTGGGTTTCGTCCAATCCGCATAGATGCGTTTAATAGTCGGGGTTCCATTTTTGGCAACTTCTTCCAACATTTCCTTGATGCTGGAGTAAGGTACATTATCGGCGTCAATTAAAACAGCCATTTTTTGTTCACTCATATCATTCATTTAATTCATTCGATCTGTTGCAGTTCACACTGGAAATGAAAATCATTTCCCGAAAAAACAAATCGAATAGTTTACAAGATAGGGATATAATTACGAATGATGAATTACGAATACCGAATTATTTGAGAATCAACCGGGTCAAGTTATCCATCATTTCTCATTTATGTTTATTATCTGGTGTGAGTTGGAGTTTTGAGTAGGAGGGGCGACACAAACCAAGCATGATCAAACCGAAAAAAAGCCAATCTAATAGTATTCTTTAATGTAAGCATAAGCCCGATCAAACAATCCTTGATCCTTATGCAATTGATACTTTAGCAATGCTTGTCTGAGCGATTTTTGTACTTCCCGCTCTCCGGAAACAGATTGTTGCCATCCCGGGAAGCTGACAATACGAACAATTGCGTCAATATCCGTAACTATTCTTTCGACAACAACCGGTGTTTGATCTGTTTTTAATTCAAGAAATAGTTCTGTAAGGGCCGCTTTAGGAGATTTTTCCTGGAACTCATTTTCCAGATCTTTTTCTGCCTGAACAGTTTCTTTAGCAATTTTGCATAGTTCCTTCACAAATTCAATAGACGAGATGAGTCCTTTCTCTGCTTTATCTCTCAACTCTTCTAAGCGCTCACTTAATTTTTTAAAATGCGGATTCCCTTCATGTTTTTTGAATCGATTAACTAAGATCTTTTCCAGTTTTTTCGCATTCTTCGAATCCGGATTATTAAAAATATCCTCAATCACATCAGCATCCAAAACAAATTCGTCTAATTGATGAACTGTTCCTACATGAATATTATCGTGAATTAATTTTGTGGTTTGAGCCCCCAAGGAAAACCATAACAATTTCCCAATATTATCAGAAGCCGGACGTACCGATTCAAATATTTGGGACAGCCATTTATAATCTTCATTGTACAAATTCAAAATAGAATCAGGAGATAAGGATTCCCATAATTTTGACAAATACTTGTAATCTTTAGCAAATGCATCTTTCAATTCATTTGTATTGATTGCATTTTGAGCAGCCTCTAAGCCTTCAAAGCCAATTAAACTTCTATCCACATCTTTAAAGTGAATTAATGTGTTTTTTACTGCTTGTGGAAGTTTATCCCGTAGCTCTGAAAAATTTGTAATGACTTGTTTTATACTTTCCTCATCAAACTGCAATGCTTTTGCAGCATTATCAAATACCCCAAAATAATCGACAATACGACCAAATGTTTTAGTTGGGTACAATCTATTTGTTCTGCAAATTGCCTGCAATAATGTATGATCTTTGATCGATTTATCTAAGTACATTGTCTGTAATACGGGTTCATCAAATCCAGTCAATAATTTTGCTGTAACAATAATGAATTTAAGTTTTGATTCTGGATCTGAATATTCTTCTACGATCTTCTCTTGTTGGCCCTTATCCATTCCCCATTTCTGCTTGAATTCAAATGAATCATTCGCAGTAGTAGAGATAGCGACACGACTTGCTTCACTTGAAAAATACTTATCCAGCTCTTCCTTGTATTGCACACATCCATATCGATCCGGAGCTACTATCATCGCTTTAAATCCATGCGGTTCTACTTTTTCTTGATAATGTGCAGCAATATCTTCCACAATTTTAGCGACTCGCTCAGGTGATTTCAGAAATGCAGCCATTTTTGCAGACTTTTGATTCAATGCATCAGCCTCTTCATCGGTAAGTGCCGCTTCTTCCTTGAATTCTGCGAAAGCTTTATCAATGGTTTCTTTGTCTACATGGACATCCACTAATCTCGGTTCAAAATGTAGCGGTAGGGTTGCTTTGTCTCTAATCGATTCCTGAAAAGTATAACGTGACATATATCCTCCTTCATCTTCGTCAGATCCAAATGCCCAAAATGTATTCTTATCGGCTTTATTGATTGGAGTTCCTGTTAACCCAAACAAGAATGCGTTTGGCAGAGCTGCACGCATTTGTCTCCCAAGATTCCCTTCTTGTGTCCGATGTGCTTCATCCACTAAAACAATGATGTTCTCTCGAATATTCATTTCCGGTTTAGCATCTTTGAATTTATAAATGGTAGAAATGATAATTTTACGTGTATCCCGTTCCAGTAATCTTTGCAAATCACTAATACTGTCTGTTGTTTCTACGTTGGGAATATCAGCGGCGTTGAATGTTCCGCTGATTTGCGTATCTAAATCTATCCTATCAACCAGTACAATAACCGTTGGGCTTTTTAATTCAGTCGATCTTCTTAGTTTTTGAGCTGCAAAGAGCATTAATAACGATTTTCCAGATCCTTGAAAATGCCAAATCAATCCTTTCTTAATTCGCCCGTCCTTTACGCGATCGACAATTTTATTTGCTCCTTCATATTGTTGAAAACGAGGAATAACCTTCATTCGCTGTTTTCTTTTATTGGAAGTAAATAAGGAGAAATTTTGTAAAATATCAAGCAATCTAACCGGACTTAATAAATCAGATAACTCTTTTCCAATTTCGGATAATCCCAATCTTTTAGCAAGCGCATCTTCATCATTTTCCAATCGCCAAGGAGCCCAAAATTCAAGTGGTGTTCGAATCCCTCCAAAAAACAACTCTTTCCCTTCAGTCGCAAAAGACAAAATATTCGGCACGAATAACTGCGGAACACTATTCTCGTACACTTCATGGATTTCATAGGCTCCATCCAACCAACTTACAGAAGGACGAATAGGTGTTTTCGCCTCACCTACAACAACCGGAATCCCATTAATCATTAAGACAATATCCGGAATTTTTGTTTCACGATGGTGGATACGGTATTGGTTGGTCGCTATATAGGAATTAGTTGTCAAATCGTCAAAATCAATGAGTCGGACAGGAACATGACGATTATTTTCACCAAAAGGCATCGTCTTTTCGCCAGTCATCCATTTGAAAAACTCTTCATTCGCTTTTACTAAACCAATTTGATTAACCGATAGTAAAATTGCACGTAATTTATAAATGACCTCATCTGCCAGAGTTGGATTCAAAGCAATTTCCGGATTAATGCGAATCAATGCTTCTTTTAACTCAGATTCTACCAAGACTTCGTTTACTCCGCGCTGAATTTCATCGGATGATTGGTATTGCCACTGCAATCCATAGGTCGATTTAGGTTCATGTGATACATTCGTGTTCAGATTCACTCCTGCAAGTCTGTGAATAATGTAATGTTCTACGCTGTTCAGTTCATTAAAGGCCATCGTTAGTAGTGGTTGTTTGGTTAATTTTCCAATAGATTCGGATTCAAGAATAGTTAGACGAATTCAAAGAGGGTATCTGAATAATGCTTTAAATGTTTGTATGCTATTTGAATCTTATCTGCATCGAACATTTCTTCTTTTCGATTACTCCATGAGCCAATAGCATGAACTATCGAATCCAAATCATCTGTTTTCTCCTTATTCATAACATAATCAACCGTTGCCAATAACTCCAAAGCAAAAGCCGATTCAAAACGATTCAATAAGCTTATCACATCATTTAATCGCTCTTTTTGATCCAACGAAAGTTCACTATCAATAAAGGTTTTCACTTCGTCCAGTTTGCCGTAATTCAGCTGCAGTGGTTCAAAAGGTTTAGCTTCATTTTGCTCCATTCCTGTTAAGTATACTCCATTCATATTCAGTAACACATGGTTCAGCTGTACAGCATAAGGCCCGTAATGATGAGCCTCAAATCGCAATCTCAAATTCTCCCCTCTTCGCTGAAGAAAATAAGCCAATTTATTGGCAACAAACAAACTACTTTGTTCTCCAACGGATTCATAATTGAACATCAGGTAAAGCAACATAGCCCGGGCCGGAGTCAATTTTGTGCTTTTTGCAATGGCTTGTTTTTGTAATAAAGCTTTAATGGTTTCATTGGGTTCAAAAACAATAATCTCCGTATCCAGCCCCTTCAATTCCTCTTCGATCATGGGTTTAATTTTCGCCCAATCCAATCCACCATTTCCGCAACCCAAAGGAGGTATTGCAACACTTTTAATCTTCCGGTCGATGAGCTCTTCACGCAAAACTTTTAAGCCGGAGAGAATGTATTCGTATTTTGAGTCACCCTTCCAATGTGCTTTGGTAGGAAAATTGATGATGGTCTTTTGATTCATTAAATCACCGTCTTTCACAATCAACAATTTGCCCACTGTCAATTCCCCGCTTTTACAAGCATCTCTGTAAACTTTGTAATTTAAAGGAAAGCGATTCTTAAACTGCAAGGCAATACCTTTCCCCATCACACCAACTGTGTTTACGGTATTCACTAATGCTTCTGCATCGGAATTTAAAAGATCGCCTGTTATAAATTTAATCATACTCAATAATACAATTTACGCTTTTCATCCACGTAAACCTTTATTTCAAGGCCTAAATTACGAATCAAATTGTCAAAATAAACTTTTCTTTCTTTAGTTTTCACCACTAAAGCGTGGATACAGCTAACCGGAACATGTCTGTGAACTAAAAATTCTGCTTGTTTCAAATCTCTTCGATCCAATTTGTTTTCATCATTTGCCCAGTCATGTGCGCCAATGATTTCCCAGTTTAATTTACCGAAATCTGCTTCATCTCTGTAATAGGATGCAACGGCAATTTTAGCGTTCCGATCCGTAAAGACAAACGGCAATCCTGCTTGCTTAATGGCTTCAAATTTACACATGAAAAATACAATATCTTCTTGAGGTCTTTGTTCAACTCCACTGTATCCTTTTTTAATCAGGAACAACATGGGAGAATGACCGGCAAAATAAAAGGGAACATATTCGCCTAAATTCCCTGCATTTTCCAGAGGTACCGGATAATCATGTCGATCCGCAATCAGTGAGCGCATTCCAATAGTAATGTAATTCGGATCTTCCAGCTCATGACCACGGCAACACATCCCATGCTGCAAGATGTAAGCTACATTTTGCCAGTGAACCATGCGGTAAAGGGATATGTCGGAAGTATTGAGCATTGTTACTAAAGTAGCAATTAGCTCTTAGTAAAATGAATAAAACAAACTTGGCATGAAATAAAATCGTGTTAACTAATATTAAGCCGATTTGATAAAGGCACTTCTCAAATAACTCTTGTAAGGATTCGGAACAATTGAAACGAAAAATTCTTCAAACTCTTCAAGCATATATCTGGATAAAAGTGTATATGGTAATTCTCTTTTGAAATTTTGACGGAGTTTTTTACACTTCGGGAGAAAAAAACCTTCTACACTTGCTAGTTTAATCAATCCATTCCTTTCATATTCAACTACCTCCAAAAAAGAATCTTGAAACTGCCTAACAATATTTGCTCTCGCAATATTTAATGATCTTCTATCTAACTTACAAATTTCAATAGTTCTCTTTCCACGATTTAGTTTAGGAAGAATTTCTCCTGAAGCATTAAATTTTAGATATTTATACGAATTATCAATTTCAGGATGCAGCAAATCAGGCTTCTCATCTTTCAAGGGGTCTTGATCAGCGCGACAATTTCTGCCATCAAACCTTGTTTTTCTTCGATTCAAACTTGTTCCTTGAAAAATATTACTGTTCATTGTCGTAAAAATGTTTCCCTTAGCTCCCCTTCCATTACACTTTGAACATGACAAAATCAAGTTAGACCATTCCAACCCTAACCAATAATATCCAAAGCTGCCATTTAGAACTTTCCTGTTGCTATCATGAATTGCTCCTTTGGGTCTGTAATGTTCAACTTGAAGAGAAGCAACAACCTCCGAATTAGATTCGCAATAAAAACATTTTGCTAATTCCATATCCTCATCAATAGATGCTTTTCCAATCGAATATGCTTTTAGTAAAGTAACCACTTCTGAAGGTCTATAATGACCTGGTTTAATCAAATCTCCATTTTTGCTCACTTCTGCATTTTTCTGAATTATCAATCTTTCAGAATTTCGAAGAATCGGAGGAGGACTGCTGAAATCTTTTAACTTCCAATTAATCATTTCATTTTTTTTGTAATTCAAATCTCTTTCTAAGTAAATGACTAAAGAGCGCTTCTTCAAAATTATTTTGAACAATTAAATCATCAATTTTAGAATCTACTGGACTATAATCATCTAAATTAAATAAAGGTGACCCATATAATGCATTAGGAAGTAACTTATGAACCGGGATCTTATCATCCAAACGGATCAATTCAGATCCTTCGCCTCCTTGTTTGACAGTTAAAAACACACTGTTTGCTGGAGCCGCCAAAAGAGGGATTGGGCTATGGGTTGAAACAATAAATTGAATGTTAGGAAAAATTTCAGTTAAAGCTAATATTAAATCTTTTTGCCCTTGAGGATGTAGATGTAAATCAATTTCGTCAACGATTACTATTCCTTTAAATTCTGAAGGGTCGTTGGCTTCGGGTTGTTGCTTGTAGAACCGAACAATTATATCTGCCACAAAAGAAAGTATACTTTTACTCCCACTTGAAAGCTGGTCGTATAAAACAGTAACAACTGGTCCATCTTCAAACCTTAAATAAAATTCAGATTTAAAACGATTCCCCACTTTTCTAAAATGAATATCAATAAGACCTGGCACAGTTTTTAAGAGCGCTTTCACAAAGAAATCCTCTCTATGATTGAATTGAAAGAGATTGGTTTCATTAATTGTCCATTCTTCGATCGTTTTATTAAAATCAATGAGGGGAATTATCTGATCACTCATTATCGAATCAAGAAAACCATTTTTAGTTAATTCATGATGTTTACGACTGGTTGAATGAGGTGATTTAATAACCGTACGATAAATACCATAAGCAGCAAATCCTCTCAATATGGATCTCTTGGCATATTTTGATTCAAGGTCATTTCCAACTCTGTAGACATTCTTCAATTCCCCCTTGGAACCCAATAAATTGGCTTCCAGTATTGGTAAAACATTGTATCTTATATATTCTTGTGGTATAGCACCATGACCTAAAAGGGTAGCAAGGGCCTTCAATAAAAAAGTCTTACCTGATCCATTCGCACCAGTTATAAAAATCCACCTATTATCTTCCGAAATATTTGTGACGTCCATGTTCAGAATAGGTCCGAAATTTTGTATTCTAAACGAATTAATATAATAAGGTCTTTGTTTATTATGGTATGATGCATTTTCGTACTCACTGATTTCTTCTAGTTGCCTTCTATACTGCTTTATCTTAGCTAAATTCCTTCTAAATTGTTCGCGATCAATGATACCAATTGCACTTCTTATTGAAATATCTTCAAAGAAAAATCGTCTCTCGTGTTCATTTATTATACCATCTATTTTTTGCTTTTCGTTAAACAGAAAGCTTGTTAGCACCTCCTCCCAATACTGAATTGGACCAAGCCGATAACGAAACAAATAATAATCTCTCTCTTCGTATTCCTCCAGTTCATTCAATTCTGGAATTAGTATATCATAGAGAAAAACAAATTTATTGTCTTCTCTAATATCATTGTTTCTCTTTTCAACTGTAACTTCCAGAAATATTAACTCTTTATCATATTCAAATTTCACTGAAATATTCGGTTTCTTGGTAAACCAATTCTCACCTTTCCAAAATGAAATAATCAGTTCTTTTTCATCACCAAAAAACCAATAACCATTTTCTAATCTCCCACCGAAATTATCTTTGCGAAAAGTATAGCGGAGTTGCTCGAACTCATTTTCCCTTTCCCTCATCCCTTCTAAAAACAGGAATACTTTGTCATGTAAATGTTTAACATTATCCATAGTGCGTTAGTGTTTGGTTAGTCATTTATAATGTGAAAATTACATAGTAGAAGCTAAAATAGTTGATTTATAATACTTTTTTGGAGAGATTGAGAATTATTTATTTTACGTCCAATTTCATTTAAACTATTGTCAATTAATGTCAATCTTTCTCTAAACTTATTTAGCCAGGGCCCTTGAGTAGGTACTTTTATAAAAGAATTTTTTAGAATTGAAAAATGTCGTCTATATCCCTGTGGTTGAATATTTAACTTCTTAATGGCATGATACAAATAAAAGACATCTAAATCAGCTTTTGGTTTAACTACTTTAGTTCCATCTGCACCCATTACAAAAGGAAAATCAATATATTTTATAATCGTTGTATGATCTCCAAAAACAAGAACCGGCAATTTATCCTTATAAACTAAACTCTCATCATCTGTGTAACCAATAATGAATTCCATACTTTGATCGACTATTGGATATTTACCAGTCTCCACATATTTAGAGTTATCAATTTTACCAACTTTAATCATCGACATCGGAAAGATTAAATCATCAATTTTGACTTCTTCAGTAATCAAGTTGTCAATTTCAATAGACCTGAATGATTTCTCTGTAATCTGTAATTTATTTCTTATCCCCTTCTCCTTTTCAATCACCTCATCCATTGCCCACAACAATTCCGCTAGTTTTGCTTGTTCTTCTTTGGGCGGAAGGAGGAATTCCTGACCTTTCAAATCTCCCCAGTTAATAGTTGGAGAAAGTCCCCCGACAGAAATATCTACAGCTCTGTGCATGAATTGATCCGAATGCAGAAAAAACGGAAATAATTTGGGATGAATGACTTCCGGATTTGCTCTAAATACAAATGAATGAGCTGAGCAAATTCCTTCAAAATCTACAACCGCGGCTTTCCGCTGATAGGCCCGTCGTTTTCCAAAAATCACATCTCCGGGATAACATTTCAATTTTCCACCACTAACTTCAGCCGGTGTTCCGAAACGTTTTATATGAATATCTTCCGCATCAATATGTTCTAAGCCTACATAAATTTCCAAATCGGTAGTTTTAGGATCAACAGACTCAGCAACCCGATTGGCTATTTTTTCAAATCGAAACGATTCCCAAGTTGATTTATCAATACTTTTAAAATTCAGTTGCTGCAATGTTGCATCCATTAGTTCAAAATTTGAAAAAGTTCAGTCATACTATTCTTCAATTTACTCGAAGATTGGTTCCAGTTTTCGATTGCCTGCTCTAACGAAATTGAGTCTTGATTCTTGTTTACATTACTCACGTATTGAGCAATATTCAAGCTCCCTTTATTGCTAATTAGTTCATCATTAGAAACCACTTTTGCAAATCCATCAATATCAGTAAAATCTAAATAAGTTCGATATATAAGATCAATGTGATGCTTCTCTAAAAACGCAATGTTTTTTTCCTGTCTCACTTCTTTAACTGCATTCACAATTAACACCTTCCCTTTCTTACTCTTCTCCTTATTGGTCTTTGTAATCAGCAAACAAGCTTCCATGGGAGAATTGTAGAACAAATTCGGCCCTAACCCAATGACGCATTCTACCAAATCTTCTTCAATCATTTTACGGCGCATTGCCGCTTCCGAATCGCGGAACAAAACACCGTGCGGCCATAAGGAAATAGAACGACCATTCTTCGCATCCAAACTTTTCTGAATATGCTGTTGAAAAGCATAATCTGCACACCCTTGCGGGGGAACTCCCCACAAATTGCGTCCATACGGATCGTTTGCAAAAGATTTTTGATCCCATGCTTTGATCGAATATGGCGGATTGGCTAAGATGACATTGAATGTTTTCAGTTCATCCTTGTGCAGGAATGCCGGTTGTGCCAGCGTATCTCCGCGTACAATACTAAATTCTTCAATACCGTGCATAAACATGTTCATGCGCGCAATAGCGGAAGTAATCAAATTGATCTCCTGACCATACAACTTAAGCGTGCGGTATTCTTTACCTTCTTCTTTCAAATGCAAGGCACAATTCAATAACAAACCTCCGGAGCCACAGGTAGGATCATACACACTTTCACCCGGTTGCGGATCCATGATCATGGTCATGAGTTTAACGACCGTTCTATTGGTGTAAAACTCTGCAGCCGTGTGGCCGCTGTCATCGGCAAATTCTTTAATGAGGTATTCGTAGGCATTTCCCAGTTTATCGTCGGGAATATTACTTAAGCTTAGTTTATGTTGCGAATAATGCTCTATTAGGTTAATCAGCGTTTCATCGCTAAGTCGGTTCTTATTTGTCCAGGAAGCATCACCGAAAATTCCATACAGCGTATCCGGATTTGCTTTTTCAATGGTTCGCATGGCATCTTGCAAAGCAATTCCCACATTCACTGTAGTTTCACGCACATTATTCCAATGAGCTCCTTCAGGTACGATGAAATGGTGATGCTCTGCAAAGGAAGCGTATTCCATATCACCATCGCTTTCAGCCAATGCTTTTTCAAATTCTTCGTCGTAAACATCACAAATGCGTTTGAAGAACAAGAGTGGAAAGATGTATTGCTTATAATCTCCTGCATCAATGGTTCCACGCAACTGCGTAGCAGCACCCCAAAGGTATTTTTCGAGTTGTTGTTGAGTCATTTTTTTATTTTGTATGTTTCAACAAATTCATGTACAAATGAATTATCTAGTTGAAGATCTGATCTAATCGCTTGAATTGCAAGCTCAAATTTCTCTGATAATTCTTTGATCCTATTTTGATCCACTTCTGTCATCATATTTTCTTGTAACGAATCACTATATTTATTAGAATCGTAAAGCCTTTCAATTATTTCCTTTATTGGACTAAATTGTTCTATTACTGATTTGGGAAAGAGATATTCAAAATCAGCAATAAACTTTTGAAATTCTGAATAACTACTCTGCCCAAAATTCGAATAAATATGTTGGTAATAGTCATGTTCATCTACAAATATGGCTTCCCCATAGTAATATTGTTGTTCGAAATGATAGTAATGTTTGCTTAGATTTACTAATGTTTTAAGAGCCTCTAATTTTGATTTCAGAAGTTCTTTTTGAGTTTCTTGAAGTGTTGTCAAAACATAAGGTTGAAAATCTCTCTTGATTTGATTTGTTTCTTCCTGAATTTTCGCTAATTCAGCAAAAACTTTTGATGTTTCTGCTGTCATTTGCGTTCTTGAAATTTTGAGATTCTCCGTCTCCTGTTTTATGTTAATTAATTCGGCGTTTAATCTATTATTTTCAGCTTTAGCTTTTTTTCGACTAATTAAAAAAGTAATTAATGAGCTGATAGTAACAATAGCTATAGGATACAACAAATCAACCAAAACATTTGCGTTTTCATTCTTATCCAGATTTTTTCTATCAGAAACCACAATTATGGATTGATTTCCACGGTTTATTTGAACTATGCTAGAGTCCTTGGTGAAATACATAGTATCCTTGTTATACTTACTCATATAAACTCCTTTAATATCTTCTTAAACTTCTCTTCCGCCAGCAAACTCTCATCCCAAGCAATTTTCAAATCAGCAAGTGCTTCTTCAACTGAAGGCAGATTGTCTTCAATTACCTTCTCTACATACAATGGAATATTCAGGTTGTAGTCATTTTCTTTCAGGTCTTCAATGGACGTCACTTTTGCAACGTTGGCTACATCCTTAAAGTCTTTGTACCATGTGTAGATCTGATTTACATGTTCAGGCTCCAGGAAATTCTGAGCTCTTCCCACACGAACTTGATGTGACGCATCAATAAAGAGTACTTTGTTCTTTTTCTTAGCATCTTTTTTTTGTTGGAAGACCATCACACAAGCCGCCAACTGCGTTCCGTAAAAGATATTTGGTCCAAGTCCGATGACAGCTTCTAACATGTCCTGTTTCAACAATTCTTCACGGATTCTTCCTTCCGCTCCTTTTCGAAATAGAGCTCCATGAGGTAATACAACTGTCATTCGACCAGTCTTGTTCATGGATTTAATCATGTGTTGTACCCAAGCCATATCACCATTTCCTTGGGGAGGAACACCCGCAATATTACGTCCATACGGATCGTTCATCCAATTTTCCGCTCCCCATTCTTTCAAGGAAAAAGGAGGATTGGCAATCACACAATCGAACGTTTTTAATCCGTCAGCTTCAAAAAAAGCAGGGTTACGCAAAGTATCACCACGAACGATTTGAAAATCCTCAATTCCGTGCAAGAACATATTCATTCTTGCTATTGAACTGGAAGTCAGATTCTTTTCCTGACCAAAAAGCTTTAAAGTTCGATAATCCTCCTTATTGTCCTTTAAGTGATCTACGCATTCAAGGAGCATCCCACCTGTTCCACAAGCAGGGTCATAAATCGTTTCTCCTTCATGCGGGTCCAGAATTAATCCCAACAAATGAACGACAGATCTTGGAGTATAAAATTCACCGGCTTTTTTATTGGTTAAATCAGCAAAGTGTTTGATTAAATATTCATAGGAATTTCCCAATAAATCCGAATCCACATTACTATTAGCCAAATCGTACAGTGAAAAATGTTCTATCAAATCGATCAATAAACGATCTGAAAGTTTGTTTTTATTACTCCACTGAGCATCCCCGAAAATACCGTACAAAAATTCCTGATTCGCTTGTTCAATACCTCTAAGTGCCTTTTCTATTGCTAGTCCCACATGAGTTGTTGTCTCTCGAACATCCTTCCAATGGCATTCATTTGGAATTTCAAATCGGTGAAATTCAGGAAGTGTCGCATAATCTTCATCTCCTTCAGATTCTTCGAATGCAATTCGATATTCTTCATCATAGACATCTGAAATTCGTTTGAAAAACAACAATGGAAAAATGTATACTTTAAAATCGGAAGCATCCACGGGTCCTTTTAGTATCCATGCAGCTTTTGACAGGTATTGTTCCAGTTGAGAAAGTGATAATTTTATTTGTTGCATTTTACTAAAAACAGGTTTGTAAAAATACAAAACTACTTTGGTTTGGATACATTGTAACAAGTATCGATTCAATAAATGATTACTTGCGAATATAATTCTCACTCCCCATCCAACACCTCATTCATCTCCAAGATATATGCATTTCTTCTACGCACCATTTTAGTAAGTTTCAAAATCAGGAGTAACAAAAGAGCGAATGAAAGCAACATGCAAGTAAGCATTAGTTCGTCTTCTGACAAATTAGTATTTTCTGAAACTGAAATTGCAAGAATTGCTATGCTCGCAATAATACATCCAATGGCTCCAAAAAAAGAAAGCAATTGTAGGAACCACATAGCGATTGAATTCCGAATAGCACTTGGCTGGAATTGGCGAACACCTTTGATTCGCTCCAAAATTTGATTTGCGTTTGTTGACATGAATAGTAAATTAGTATCATAATAATACAAATAAATTCAACAAATCATCTTTTGAAAAACAAGTATATTTGAAGCATGAAAACCTTAATGATCCTTTTGATCTGCCTGCTAAGCTTCGCGTCCGGAGCTAAGACTTTCGCAAGTTTTAAATTAACTGTTCTTGACCGTTTCGATAAAAAAGGAATCAATGATGTGAAAGTGGAATTGTTTACCACCGGTAAAAAATCACGTGTATTAAAAACAGGGTACACGAACGAATCCGGTATCATTCAGTTTGACTCCCTTGAAAATGGAAGTTACTATTACAATACTGTAAGGTTGGATTATATCGAAGAAAACGATTACATAACGATTTCAAATGGTCAGTCGGTTGAACAGGAAAAAATTCTGAATTTGACAGATCTTCACAAAGCACAGATTCTGGCACCTTATATCATCACGAAAGCAGATGTCATAGAATTGGAAAAAGATACGATAGTTTGCACCGATTCAATACAAAATGTGGGACCGGTTTACATGAAAGGCTTCCAACAATTCAGAACCGATTTAATGGACTTGATTAACTATCCGATCAAGGCGATTGAAATGGAAATTGAAGGAAAAGTAATCGTTCAATTTATTGTCGACGAAAAAGGAATCATTACTAAAGTAGGTTTATTGCAACACATAGATCTCTCATTGGACCTGGAAGCCATGCTCGTAGTGCTTCTGCTCGATCGCTTTGAACCTGCAATCTGTGATGGCAAACCCATAAAGTCGCTTTACTCAATTCCGATAACATTCAATTTGAATTAATACGTGAACTGAAATTTCACCCCAATGGCAATCTCCAAAAAACAGAAGCGTACCATAACTGTAGATGAGAAAACCTACCTGTGGTGGGTATTCGATGAGACCGATCAAACTGCATTTGACAATACACAGATCAAACTGATTTCCGAAGACCAATCGCATTATATCCAATACGGATTGGAACAGGAGGATGAAAATCGCAGGGTGGTAATCGGTTTGCAGAATGCCGGTGTCTTGATTCAACTGGAATGCCCGAAGTTTGAAGATGAACAAGGAATCATTACTCCGGCAGGAATTCGGAAATTGATAGAATGGTGTAGAGTGAGGCCGGATGAACATACTACCCGAACCATCAAACATGCTTATGAACCGAAATTGCATCCTTTGTCTGAAGAACGCGTCAAACAGCTTTATAAAGGGATACTTGATGTTCTTAATAAAGGAATTTAATTCTCCTTCTCCAAAAAATCTCTATTTTCAACCAAAATTCAATATGTCTTTGCCGAATTCCTCAATCTGGTTAAAAATTTATTTTGTTATTCTTTTACAGGGGTTGATTATTCCTTTTTTCATGCCATGGAAAATGGGAGTAAAACTAGTCGTTTTTACGTCTACATTAATTTTGCTTATTCAAATAGTAATTCGGTTGCAAAAATTAAAAAAGAACGTAAAGAATACTGATTATTAATCACCCCATCTTTCCCTTTTCTCTTAAATGGGATTCAAATAGATCTTGGTCTTCCCGTGTTTTAAAACAATCTTTCGGAATCCACAAGGTTTGTTTGGTCTTCAAATTGACTTGATAGTATTTCCGTAAAGGGATTATTTTGCTTACATCCACCAGGAAAAATTGCGTTTCGTTTCCTGTTTCATCTTCTATTTCAATGCAATGTTCAAAAACCTTCATAATTCTTAAACGCTCGATTCCCGGACTTTTTTTCAATTTACGTATAAATTGATAGCGTGACCGAATGAAGATAAGCGTAAACATTCCGAAAGGAATAAGAGAGAAAATGGACGGATTTTTAATTGTGTCGTAAATAAATGTTCCAAATACAATTCCTAAAACAGGAAGAAAAATAAACCAAAATTTCCGGATTAGTGCTGCGAAGTATAATCCTGCAAACTCAGAAGCTCTAAACTGGTAAGGATTTGTGGTGATTTTTGGTCCCATTCTACAAATATGTCAAAATTTATCGGATCATTCCTCATACAACTCCCGCCCCCACTCATCCACACTCCGGTGATTGTAATACTCGTTCCAAAGCAATTCGCTGAATTCCTCTTTCAATTGGTAAATGGCTTCAGGATCCGTAATCCGAATGCGGGTCTCGTGATTGAAGGAACATCCGGACCGGGTGAAATTTACAGAACCCAGATAAGCTATCCGATCGTCGATGATATATAACTTACTGTGCAAATTGAAGGCTTTTGAGCGATTGTCCTTCCTACGTGAGAAATAGGAATAAAATATTTTAATCGGGAAAAGAGAACTATAGGAATAGTACCAAAAATTGATTCCACCGGCGTGTTTCCAAATAAATCGTCCGATCAGTGTGAGAAGGGTAAATACAGAGAATTGGATGATATCCGGAAGTTCCATTGAAGGAGACAATACGCCCGACAATTTGGTGACAGCAAAAAAACCGAACACAATCATCAAACCGATTCCGACCCAATGAAGGAACTGTTTTTTGTTTTTCAGTTCTTCGTCCACATGCTTGTGCTGTTTAATGATGCGATAACAGTTTTTATCTGCATGCTGATGGTCTTCAATATCATCAGAAGTGACCAATTCAATGTGTACCCCGAATCTGAGGCGATCCAAAAGAAGATCGATCAATCCGGCGGACAAATAAGGTGACATCACCCGTATGGAATATTTCGCCTGAAGCATGTCTTCAAGAATCATCTTGCCCGCCCCTTTTCCAATATAGATATCTCCTAGGATGGTATTGATTTCTTTACTCATATCAGTTGGTTTTTCAGTCGGATTGTCGCTATTCCGGTGCGTTCTCAAATTAATAATGGAAAACACCGGAAACCGGTACACATGGCTGGGTCTTTTTCTGAAAAACTTTAACAACTTTTTTTTTGCAAAGAAGAGCGACATTCACTAACTTTTCTCCTTAATAGTAATTTTTAAGTTATGTATCGATCTGCTAAATATCGAAACACACTTAACTTAATTGCTCCGTTCCTTTTAGGAGCACTACTTCTTTGCGTAAATTATCAGATCATTGTATGGGGAGTCAGAAGGGATTTTCTGAATTTCGCTTACTTTATCTGGGTCCTGGTGGGTTTTTCAATCCTCGCATTCTACCTTGAGCTTATTTATTTCATGTTCTCAGTCATGGAAATCACTTCCACAGAAATTATTTTCACCAAACCTTGGAGGCGCTTCGGATTATTTCGCAAACGACAGAGTCGCTGGGTGATTCCTCATTCGGAATGGACGGAGTTACACGCCTTCCATTTCAAATCGATGTCTGCCCTATATTTCAGGAAAGAAAATGAAGCGGTCTTTTTTGCAGTTATCGACGGAGGAAATGGATTTGTGAAAAAACTCAAAAAACACTTTCGGGAAAAACTGATTTATATGTCCTCTAACAATAAATTCCCAAAGCGCCTGAGCGAGATGATGATTCGGGAATTTCCGGAACGAATCATGCATGCCTGATCCATACTTTTTAAAAGCAAGGCGCAAAGAAGTCAATCCCTCGTTGCGCCTTGTTGTATACCGATTTATCTTACCGCAAAGGCTTTCGGTTTATATCCAGCAAATATTCAATTACGACATCTCCTGATTTATTTACCCGAAACTGCGCGTATTCAGCTTGGTTGAAATGTTTACTTCTTCCCTCTTGGAACAAATACTCATCCGGTAATATATGATAGTCAAAAAAGTCACGTTTACAAGGAAGAACAAATTCGCCTTTACCTAATGGTTTCTTATTTTTCATTCGTACGTATACTCCTAAACCGTTTTTCATTTTAACTACAACTTCTTGATGAAGTGGCCCATCGAACGGATGCATGGTAAACGATTCGAGGTTTTCCAGGGTTAAACGATTAGTTGGCAGATCATCATTGATATCGTAACTCAGTGCCATGTAATCTCCCATCATGAACGACCGTGGATCAGCCGGCTGTAACTTCAGTACCAGGATATCTCCCTTTTGAAGCAACTCCTCTTTCCCATACCACATCCATGCAAAGACGGTGAAAACCAGGAATAAATTGGTAATGATCAGGTTTCGTTTCAGATTATTCATGTGAACCTTTTTTAGCTGTTAAGACAAAATACAGGACTAGGTACAATGCACCTAACCCCATAAATAATAAGGATTTATGCATCAAAGTCCAATCCAACTCGTAATAGAAATAAACCACCGAGTAGATCAATCCGAGTGCACTTGCTACAATTCCAAAAATGGACCGGGTGAAAAGAAAGGCTAAAAAAGCCAATAAGAAAAAGGCGATTTTCACACTGAACATGCCAAGCAGGAACAAACTAAGCGGCAAAAAGACAAGCAGCCAAAGTGGAACCCGTTGGTCTTTCATCCGACGATATTGCCAAATGAACAAGGCAAAAGCCAGCAAAAGGATTTCTATGTACATGGCAATGTCATACCCGGCTGGTTCCGTTCGATGTGAGATCCAACGCGTCCAATCGATAAATCCGAAGACATAATAACTGGTCAGGGCAACAAAGAACCCATCTTTCAGATAATTGAGGAAATAGGACCACTTTGTGAAGTGCATCAGAACACCTTCTTCCAAGTAGATCAGGATTGCAAGGATCAAGGTAAAGACCATCACCACGACTTTAAAAGTATAAAAGGGCGCTTGGTATTCGTCAAAAACCCAATTCAGTGACCACAGGATGCCGACCACTCCAAGTATCGTCAGGAGATTCTTCCGTGAAATCAGGATCAACACCAGGATAAGCACAACATCAATTAATCCGACATGTTTGTCTGCCCAATTCGAGGTAAACATAGCCGCATCCAACGACATGATTCCGAAAACACCGATTCCGGTAGCCATCGCGTCGATCAGGCGCTGTTTAACAAATAGATGAAGTAAAATAGTTGTCCCGATCAGGATTCCCGCCATCAGACAATAGAACCCGACAGAAGGATTTTTCATTAGTTGAAAAACAGCTCCCGCGAATAATCCAAGAGTCAGTAATGTTCCAACGAAAACCAGGTATTCCAAGGCCCGGATCCCGAAATGAGCTCCATAGTAATTCGTTTCTTTCTCCGCTTTCGTTTCCTTGAAGGTTGCTTCCGGGAACATGCTTTTCCCGCGTTCAACAAGATTGATCTTATGCTTTTCCATTCTTCCAGGTATTTCGTAAATAAATCAAAAAGAATACACTTCCGACCAGAGCACCCAAAGTAAGGAATGCCGGTATGAACAAATTGTCATCGGAAGCCGAAATAACTTTTGCATTCATGATAATAATCAATGACAAGGCAATATGTGCAATCGGTACCAACCATTTTTTATAAAGTGCCAAACAAAAGAGTGAGACGACACAGCAGATGAATACCGAAAATTCGATCCAGTTGAATTTGGCCATGAATGGATTATCTGCAATAATAATGGACGTGCGGGCAGTGCTGAAAACAATTGCGGGTGTCAGTACGACGAGTAAGTACCAATAAGGAAATTCTTTCCCGGGTTTCCACTGGTTCCACAAAACCGTGAGCGCCACAGCTCCGAAAAGGTAAACGTAGACCGCAAAGAAATTGTCGTAATAATCATAGAGCGCGACGCAGAAAAGCAAATGGAACAGGATCCATAAAGGCATAAAGTGCATCGTAAAAACCCAAACTGCAATGAGCGCCAACCAAAGCCCGATAAACTGGTAAGTAAAGGCTCCCGTTTGATAAACCTGGCCAAATACGGCAAATAATACGCCGACCATCACACAACTCACCGTAACCAAGAGTTGTTTCGTCAGTAAAGGGATTTTGGGTAAAAAACTTGGAATTGAAAATCCGAGAAGGAAAATCCAAACCGTCGCAAATTTCCAGTTTGCGGGTATATCGCGCCAATTGAATGCAAAGAAGAAAATCAATCCGAATGCAAGCAGGCTAATTCCACCTACTAAAAGCACCCATTGTAAAAATTGCTGATATTCTGTTCGATGGATTAGAATCTGATCGCGAAAACCTTGTTTCTTTTGTTCCGGACTTAAATCGGAATTATTGGCAAGTGCCGTTAATTCAGTTCGGGACAAACGCTTTTCGTGTTGTTCCATAGGTTGTTTTGTATTCGTTGAAAGGTTTAATCATTTAACTTAGTGGAGTAAATATACCATTCGAAAAGAAAAAAAAAGTTAAATGAGAGAAATTGGTTAATCTCGAGCTATTCCTTTCAATTCGAATACCTTCCGAAGAATCAATCAAAACTACCCATTGCTACATCACTATTCAAGCATCCTCCAAAAACCAGTAGTTTCGAATGAAACTTTAAACCCGTTTGATATGCCATTACATCAGCTACCTCTTTTGTCCGCAGCACTAGTACTATCCATTTCATTCAGCAGTTGTGAATCTGGTTCCGATAGTTATCGAGACGAAGCACCCAAATTGGTTAGACTGAAGGAAACTCCTAAAAAAAAGATCATTCCCACAACCACTATCCCTCCTGAAAAAACACAAAAAAAGAAAAGGAAAAAATCCGAACAAGTTCCTCTTGCGCCAGAAGTCCCTCGTTTTGAGCTTACACCCATTGAACCTGAACCCGGTTTCGAGCCAGTTGTTGTAAAATCTCCATTACCAAAGGTTACAATTATAGATGAGGAAAACAAAATCTACGATGTAGTCGATATTCCCGCAGAATTTCCTGGTGGAATTGGAAAACTAAGAGAATACATGCGTGATAACTTAAAATATCCAGTTCAAGCCGACGAAATGGGAATAACGGGAAAAGTATACGTTGGTTTTATTGTACTAAAAGATGGCTCCATCACGGATGTTGTTATTAAACGTGGAGTTGATCCCTTATTGGACAATGAAGCAAAACGCTTCACTAAGGCAATGCCGAAATGGACACCCGGAAAAATCAAAGACACGGCAGTGAATTCGCGTTTTATTCTCCCAATCAAATTCGACTTAAGATAACTATGAACCACCTCATCGACTAAGAATTCCGAAGTGAGATTTCTCTTGACGCGTTCTACTCTCTGTAAACTTTCATTATCTTTGTGCCTTCGCTGAAGCTCCGGCCCAAGCGACGCACACGAAAATAAGAACTTACTTCATGAAAAACGTAGCAGTAATCGGTGCAGGAACAATGGGAAATGGAATTGCCCACACGTTCGCACAATTTGGATATAAAGTGTCATTGATCGATGTGGCTCAGGCTTCATTGGACAAAGGATTGGCAACAATCACTAAGAATTTGGATCGTCAGGTAGCCAAAGAAGCTATCACGGAGGCAGATAAAGCAGCTACTTTGGCAAACATCACCACATTCACTTCCATGGAAGAAGGTGTGAAAGGTGTGGAACTGGTGGTTGAAGCAGCAACAGAGAATGTGGATCTGAAATTGAATATCTTCAAGCAATTGGACGCTCTGACAGCAGAAAATGTAATCCTTGCCTCAAATACATCTTCCATTTCCATCACGAAAATTGCTTCGGTAACCAATCGCCCGGAAAAAGTGATCGGAATGCACTTCATGAATCCGGTTCCGGTAATGAAATTGGTTGAAATCATTCGCGGATATTCCACAACAGATGCCGTTACGAACCTGATCATGGAAACTTCCAAAAAACTGAATAAGGTTCCGGTTGAAGTAAACGATTATCCTGGTTTCGTGGCAAACAGGATCCTGATGCCGATGATCAACGAAGCAATCTACACCTTGTATGAAGGAGTTGCGGGGGTTGAGGAAATTGATACCGTAATGAAATTGGGAATGGCTCATCCGATGGGTCCATTGCAATTGGCCGACTTTATCGGTTTGGATGTTTGCCTGGCGATTTTGGAAGTACTACATACCGGTTTCGGAAACCCGAAATACGCACCATGTCCGTTGTTGGTAAACATGGTCACTGCCGGTAAAAAAGGAGTAAAAACCGGAGAAGGGTTCTATTCCTGGACCCATGGAACAAAAGACTTGGTCGTTGCTCCGAATTTTGCTAAGAAGTAATACAAAACGATCTGAATAATCATTGAAAGCGGGGTTCTGAAAATGAACTCCGCTTTTTTTGTAACAAAAATCGTGTTTCCTATTATATTCGATTAATTATGAATCTGAAACCTGTTTCCTTTCTTGTCCTGATCAGCATGCTTGTGCTTTCGGCGAAAGCATTGGGTCAAATTCCAGATTCCAGGAAATATGCGTTGGACAGCATCGTTTCGTCCATGGACCTCGCAACTCGGAAAGACCTTGTAGCAGCTCACTCCTTTCTCGATTTACAAGGACAAAATGAAGAAGAAAAAGTGTGGCTTTTTTACGGTTACCTGGGAACTTATTTCAAATATGACAACGATCGAAAAGGAGACATCAAAGCTCCATTTTACAATCCGGAATTGACTGCAAAGAAATCAAAAGGTGTTTGCAGGGATTTTGCCCGGGTGTTTGAATACCTCTGTATAAAAAGTGATATTCCCTGCTTTTCAATCAGTGGAAAGACCAAAATCGGAATGTTTGAATTCATCGAACGTAAATTTCATCGGCTTGGCACTGACGTAACACACGAGTGGAACATTGTTCGCGTAAATGGAAACTGGATGTTGATGGACCCAACCTGGACTCATATTAGTTCAAAAACAAAGATCCAGGTTCCTGATAAAAGCAATAAAACAAGTAAAACACTTACTATTATCTCAGTAGATCGGACTTATTACAACCCCAGCCCGGAATTCATGGCGAAAACCCATGCTCCGATTCATCCTGCGTTCAGTCTTTTTTCCAAGACTCCTACTTTTAAAACCATTCGAAAAAAACCGAAAAAGCAGCGTGTTTACCAGGATAATACCGTTTGTTCGCAACTCCTCGATTCCATTTGGAATCAAAAAGACAAGTTATTTTCACGCCTATTCGTAGATGAAAGTTTTCATTATTCGCACGTCCCGACTCTGTATTCCTTGTTCCACTATGAATTGAACATTGCATTGGTAAAGCCAAATCCCAATCAACCAATCACTATCGACTTCTATGATGAACGAATTGCCCGTATTCAGAAACTCACTGTACACATCCGGGATGTTTTCGGGGTAGATTACTCTGTGAGGAGTCAGGAAACAATTACGACACTTCAAAAACGAAAGAAACTATTGGAGAAGCAGGTTAAACCAAAAAAGAAGCGTTGAATCGGCACGTGTCAATTTCAAACTTTTCTCCTAACTTAGCAAGCATCAAAGAAAACACGTGAGATCATTCTTCGCTCTTCCCCTATTTAAAGATATCCGGTTCTGGATTGTATTCTTCTTCCTGATCCGAATGTACGGGATTACAAATCCCCCGCTGGAGGTTGCTCACAACTGGCGACAAACCACCGGAACGATGGTAACGCGCAATTTCTACGAAGGTTCTTCCAACATTCTGTATCCAAAAATCGATTTCGCAGGTGAAAAAACAGGAATTACCGGAATGGAGTTTCCAGTTCTAAATTACCTGGATTATTTGGTCTCGGAGGTTTTCGGTTATCAGCATTGGTACGGCCGACTGATCAACCTCATCGTAAGCAGTTTCGGTATTTGGTTTTTCTTCCGACTTCTGAAACGGTATTTCACTGAAGAAACGGCATTTAATGCTTCAATTATTTTATTGGCTTCCATTTGGTTTGCCTACAGCCGGAAAATTATGCCCGATACCTTTGCAACTTCCTTGGTAATTATCGGATTCTATTATGCTGCTTGTTTTTTCGAGGATCAAAAACGAAGATGGCTACATTTAATGCTATTCGCATTGTTTACACTTTTAGGAGTTTTAGCCAAACTACCCGCGGGATTTCTCCTTGTACTATACGCATTTTTCATCTTCAATAGACACATATCTATCCATCTCAAAATCGTTTTTTTTATCACAAGTGGAATTATACTTTCTCCTATTGCCTGGTGGTATTTCAGCTGGGTTCCTTATTTGGTGGAAAAGTATCAATTCTGGCATTTCTTCATGGGAAAACCAATCAGCATCGGGGCAAAGGAACTCGTTGAAAACCTTGGAGACGGATTAAAACATTTCTACGATTCTGCCTTGAAATTTATCGGGTTCGGCTTCTTTCTAACCGGTTTCTACTTCGCTTTCAAAAAGCGGAACAAGCTGCTCCTGTGGATTCTTAGCCTTGGTTTTGCCGCATTCCTGGTAATCGCTTTAAAAGCGGGATTTACATTTACCCATCACTCCTACTACATTATTCCGTTTGTACCGATCATGGCTTTAGTTGCCGGATATGGAGTTGCCGGATTTCAAAAGAACCTGGTCCAGATTATTATTCTGGCTGCAATCATTTTAGAGGGAACACTCAATCAGCTTCACGACTTCCGGTTGAAGGAACACGAATCAGCCTTTGTGAAACTGGAAACTGATATGGATCGTTTTTCCAAGCGTTCCGATTTGATCGTTGTCAATACGATAGATAACCCAACCCCTATTTACTTTGCTCATCGAAAAGGCTGGGTGGCAAGCAACGACGAATTATTGAGTGCCTCTTTCCGAAAAAACATCCGGGAAAAAGGATGCAAGTACATTGTGGTTTTGAAACGCTACCTGGGTGGAGAGTTGTACCTGGAACTTCCCGTAGTCCTGAATACGAAAGATTGGGTGGTTTATAAACTGTGAGTTCAGGAATAAATCTGTACTTTTGCACCACTCTAATTGACCAATGAAGAAAACCATCACTCTTTTTACACTTATTTTCCTGCATTCCATCGTATACGGACAAATTATAAGTCCAAAAGCAAAAACTAAACCTGTCAGAACAAAGCCGGTAAAGATTGCAGCTGGTGACACAGTTAACAAAGTGTACATCATCAAACATGTACCTCAAAACATGCGTTATGTTCAATTCGGATTTGAATTGGGTACTGTTTTCATTGCTGACTCCGCCCAAAGGTATTATCTTCCGAAAAAGCAGGTCATTCATTACGGTCTGAACCTGCGTATCGGTGATATTTATAAGAACCGTGTCTACTGGATTTTCGGTCTGGAACTATACGATCAAAAAGCCTATAAAAGTAAACCGGTGCCGGAATATGTCTATTACGGATCAACCGTTGGGATGAATGCCGATTATAAAAACAAGAACGTTTTCAACTTCATGGGACATATGGGATGCCAGGTTCCCTTCCATCTCTCCGAGTTAACTTCCATCAACCTGTCATCATCACTCACCATGGGAATTTCCGGAACTCCCAACGGAGAAGATGAAGTAAATTATTTTGGAATCAGGCTCGCAGCAAATGTAGAACGAAGATTGGGAAGCCTTCCTGTTATTGGAGTATTTGGAATCGCATACGATAACAATTTCCTGTTTCGCGATGATCGCTCGGAAGCTACCAGAAATCCTAATCTCCTGAAAATCTATTTTGGTATACGCATTTGATACTTTCTCTCCTAAGTAAGACTTCAATAAGCTTTTTCCATGTAATTTAGCAGCCGAATGGCAAAAAGAAGACAAACCCGTAAAAAAGCAGCTCCAAGGCGAAAATCATCCAAAAAGAAGGGTAAAAGCAAATTTATTTGGATTGCGATTTCTATCGGAGTAGCGGCATTCTTCTATTTCTGGTATGAAACGAATGGAATGATTCAAACTTCCAGCCATTTCCACGAAATTATCCCGCCCGGTTATAAAAGTGTCGGTCTGGATGTTTCTCATCACCAGGGAGAAATTGATTGGGATCTATTACTGAATGAAAAAGGATTCGATACCATCATTGATTTTGTTTATTGTAAAGTCACGGAAGGGTCCGATCACCTGGATACGCAATGGGAACGGAACAGGGAATATTTGAATAAACACGGCATCTCAAACGGTGCTTATCATTACTTCAATCCCAAATCGCCACCCAGGCCACAGGCAGCACATTTTCTTTCAGTCTATAAAATCCGGAGTATTGATTTGCCACCGGTAATCGACGTGGAAGAGGAAGGATTTTCAGATGAAGACTTGAAAGCAAAAGTATTGATCTGGTGTGAAGAGGTTCGAAAAGCGACCGGAGTAAGACCAATCATCTATACTTCCCTCAGTTTTTATGAAACGAAGTTTCGTGGAAAAATGGAAGGATATCATTTTTGGATTGCAGCATACAGCAGGGAACCACAATACATGACCGATCGGGAAGTCCTTCATTGGCAATTTTCAGAAACAGGAAGATTGCCCGGAATTTCAGGAAAAGTGGATTTGAACGTGAGTAAACAGGATTTATATTAACTGCGAATTCGTAATTCGTAATTCGTAATTCGTAATTCGTAATTAATTATTCCAATACTGTCCTTCTCCCGTTTTCATCTGGTGGTACGAACGAGTGATATACGCCAATAAAACACGCATTGCATCGAAGGCTTCTTCTGTTTCCTGACTGATTTCCTTCTTCTGTAATTTCAATAACAGCTTCATGTAAAGTGCGTGGAAACAAACTTCCAGGTGATTCATCCCTTTCAGATTTGAATGCTCGATGAAATCTTCAATGTATGGAAGTGCCGTAGAATAAAGTGTCCGGTATTTTTCATCATTGACTACTGTGAGCAATGAATTATGCAAGTAGGATAACTCAACCAATACATCCTGCAGTTCCAGACGATGCCCGGTTTCAATAATCCGTTCGGATTTCATATCCTGGATCAATCTTGCATACCATTCCCTATAGCGCTCCAAATAAGCACGATCCGGAAGATTCGGTTCCACTACTTCTTTAACGATACGATCCAGATCAAATTGATATGCACGGATCAGATCTTCAATCTGATACATGTATAAAATATATTCAGCAATGTTCTCGTTAAGCTTTTGTTGGGCTATCAGCATATCTTATTTCCCCAAATCCTTATCCATGATTTCCTGTTCGTGATTCAAGAAGTCAATGAATGATTGGGTTACATTCATTTGTTCATTGATGAAATTGATCTGTCCTCCTTGACCATGAATCAACAAGACATCAATTCCGTATTTCTCACAGTATTTTTTTCCGGCAACTTCAATCTTTTTAGAAAGAACCGTCAATGCTTCATTGGTTTCCTTTTCCAATTGTGCTCCTCTTGTTTGCTGTTGATTCATCAACTGCTCACGCATACGCATGATTTCATTTTCCATATTCTGCATATCGGAACCGGTTAGTGTTCCTTCACGCATGTATTTCTCGTAATTCTGTGCTTTCTGCTCCAAAAGACGCTGTTTTCCCAACATCTCATTCTGAAAAGCCTCTCCTTTCTTGGTGATGCGGGCATCTTCATTCTTATAATATGTGAATCCGTTCTTCAAACTATCCGAATAATAGAATGCAATCTTCAATCCTTTCGAACTGACAGTAGGAACTGACGGCGCTGCTTCCTCCTTTGTTTTTTGGGCAGCGTCAGATTCTTTTTTATCCGAACAGGCAACAGTTGTTAATCCAAAAATCAAACCTGTTGCAACGAAGTGTACTAATTTCATATTTCTTTGTTTTTAAATGCTTCTTCCCAATCCGATCTCATGGAAATAAACCGTTCAAGTGAGTTGTGTAATAATTGATCTGTTATCATGCGTTTCAGCTCTTCCAAACCGTTCACATCCGACTCGGCGATTTTAAATGTCTGTTCGAATTGACCTAATTCAATTTTCACTAAGTATTTTGCATTATACAAGAAAATCTGAATCTTGTACCGGGCATGTGGTATATCGGCTATTACACGCATAATGGAACAAAAATAATTGATAATTGAAAATTAACAATTGAAAAGTCAGATTATCTTTATTCTTTTCAATTTTTTGTCCCTGAAAGTTGCAGAAAAATGCTCAAAGAGCCAAATCTACCTTTGAAAAGGCAAAATTTACTAAGTAAGTGATTCCTCACTTCTCACTTTTACATTTTCAATTCAAAGGATTTTAAGCGACCACCAAATCGTTGTCCGTATACTCACGGAAATCAAATGGGACATGAACCATGAAAGCGTAATCCTGACCTACCTCGTACATGTCCTCGTCGGATTGTCTGTAGTACCATTCCACTTTTGCTTTCTTTCCGGAATCAACCAGTTCGTTCAATTTGTACAGCAAAAACAAGATACGCTTTGATGAAGTAATATTAAAATATTCCAAGTCGATTCTTACAAGCGTCTCTTCAATAGGGTTCGCCATGTAATCATCAAACCAAGTTAAGACCGAACCCCAAAAAGCTTCGGGATCATCCGGAATCGAACGACCTCTAATTTCCATGATTCCTGTATCAGGATTCAAATTTACCAAGGGGGTTTGAGCAGTTGCCTGAATTAATAATGTGTCCATTTCTCACTTTCGCTCCTGCAAGTTGTGAATTATTTTCCAAACGACAAGGCACTTTTCTACGAAAGATTTAATATTTTCGACTAAACTCCTCTGTATCAATCACCAAAAGCTAGTTTCAACTTAATTATTCGTTCGTTCGATAATAGTTCACCAAACCCTTGATAGGGCTGGAAAATCCGTTTTCTATCTGGATACCAATCTGTTGAAACACTTCGGTGAATACCTTTTTTTGGCTGTAACCATATGAACCGATAAATGAAAGCTGCTTCAATCCGGGAACAGAACTGCAATACAATTCGGCAAAGAGCCTCGCATTTTCTTCATGCAGGAATCTGAAATCCATTGCGGCTGTTTTCTCACCCAAACCGGAAATCCATTGTTGAGCTTCAGTACTTGCCAATTTTGAAAGAATCGATGCACGCGATTCAAAAACCGGGATCCACTCTTCTTTCCATTGTTCATTTCTCAGCAGGTATTGAATGAGTAGTTTACCGAAATAAAATCCGCTTCCTTCATCTCCGATCAACGAACCGTATCCGCCAATTCTATTGATTATGTTCGAACCATCGTATTGGACCAAAACAGAACCTGTACCCAATATGGCAACCCACCCGGCATTCTTTCCATAAAGCGCTTTGCAGGCGGCCAATGTATCCGGGTAAACAGTTACTTCAGAAAATCCTAGCTGCAATAGAAATGTACTCATTTCCCCTTGAACGGTTTCACTAGAACAACCAGCACCGTAAAAATAAAGTGGCACATTCAGTTCCTTGAATTGATCCTTCAGTTCTTCCAGCGGATAATTCGCCGATAGCGCATACTTCGGATGCAAACTGCCCGTTTGAATGTACACCACTTCATTAGTTGTAAGGACGATTCCCCAGCTGGTAGATGAACCACCGGAATCAGCAATTATGTATTTGGCATCCATAAATCAAAAATACCTTTTTTAAGGTATTGTCGTCAGGATAGCCTAAAACTAACTTTGCAATCAAATTAAAAAACAAGTTTGATTTATGAAGAATCTCTTCTACCTCTTTGCTATCAGCACCCTATTCACTACCATGATTTCCTGTAAGAAAAAAGGATGTACTGATCCAACAGCGGTGAATTATAACTCCAAAGCCAAAAAAGACGATGGAAGTTGTACTTATACTCAAACCGAAACGTATACTGTTCCTACAACTTATACATTTACGAATAGCAACAGCGAATCTACGGTTGATTACGCCGGTCAAACAGACCGTATCAATCAATTGATCGAAATGATCCAATATACAGACCTTGGAACCACCCAGGTTATTTCGGCACAGGCTTTAAAGGACATGTTTGCAAATGTGAACGGAAACGGAAACGGGAATTTCTCTTTCACTTCGACAAGAAACCTTCAGGACAAATGTTTTAGCCTGGATACAGCAATGGTTCTGGCTCATTTTACAGATATCGCTGCTGCAAGTAATTCTTATATGACTCCTGCAACCAACGGTCAGGCAGGAACACTTACTTCAGGAACATCCACCTATCTTTTCAATGCGAATGGTTTCGACAAATCGGAAATGATTGAGAAATCAGTTATGGGTTCTGTATTCATGTACCAGGCCTTGAATGTTTATTTAGGTTCAACTAATATGAATGCGGACAATACAACTCCGGTTACCGGAAAACCGTACACAACTTTAGAACATTACTGGGATGAAGCTTTCGGTTACTTTGCAGTTCCGACAAACTTCCCAACTGCTACTGCCTTTGCATTCTGGGGTAAATATTGTAATTCACAGAATACAGCACTGAACTCGAACCAGGTAATGATGGGGAACTTCCTGAAAGGTCGTGCAGCAATCTCAAACAAGGTACTTGCGGATCGTGATGCGGCAATTGTAGCAATTCGTGAAATGTGGGAAAAAATTGCAGCGTACCAGGCTATGAAGTATTTAGACCAGGCTGTAACTAATTATGGAACCGACCAGGCAAAATGTTTACATGTACTTTCTGAGTCATACGGATTCATCTATTCGTTGCGTTATGCACCGATTGAAACCCGTAAGATGAGTATTTCAGAAATTGACGGCCTATTGGCACAATTCAATGGAAACTTGTGGACTTTAACTGTAAACGATATCAATAGCATCAAGGCAACCCTTGATCAAAACTATTAAAATTCCAAGGTATGAAATTAGCTAAGTGGACATTTTTGTTAGCAGCATTGATTCTGATTACAGCTTGTAAAAAGAAGAAAGAAGAAGACTCCGAGTTTGACAAAGGGCCAATCATGGTCAATATGGCTGATAACTATATTATTCCGGGTTATTCGGACTTAAAAACAAAAATTTATTCGCTTGAAACCAGTTGGAATGATTTTCTTGCTGACAAGACACAATCAAAATTGGACTTGTCAAAACAAGCATGGATAGATGCAAACATCTCTTTTCAACATGTGAAGGCATTTGATTTCGGACCGGCTATGAGTGCCAATCTGGTTTTCAGCTTTGGCACTTTTCCTTGTGATACTTCCCAGATCAACAGCAACATTCAAACCGGTGGATACGACCTAAGTTCCAACAATTTAGATGCAAGTGGTTTTGATGCATTGGATTATTTGTTTTACCGCGCCGGTTCTTTGACAGAATTTCAGAATTCAGCGAGTACTTGTACTTACGTTTCAGATATTATTTCAAAGATGAAAACTGAAATTTCAACAGTTGTTTCGGGATGGTCCGGCTACAGAGCTACGTTTGTAAATGGAACAAGTAACGAATCTACAAGCCCGTTTGCCCTTTTGGTGAACAACTTATGCAAGGATTTCGAATTATGTAAAACAACCAAATTGGGCTTCCCTATCGGAAACCATACTTTGGGAATTCAACAACCGAATTACCTGGAAGCTCGCAGATCCGGACTTGGAAAAACCTTGTTGATTGAAAACATTAGAGGATCGCGCGCTATTTTTTACGGGCTAAGCCTTTCAGGAAGCAACGGGCAAGGTTTAGATGATTACCTGAATGCCATAGAGGACAAAGCATCCCTTTCAAATACGATTGCGAGCCGTTTTGATTATATGTTATCGACTCCTGCCAGTTGGAACGGAACATTGGAAGAACTTATGGCTTCGTCTCCAAATACCCTGAGCGAATTTTATGCATACCAGCAACAATCTGTGATCTATATGAAAACAGATATGGCTTCTGCTTTTGGCGTCTTGATTACTTATCAGGATACAGATGGAGATTAGAAAACGATGGTCTGATTTTCTTTTCAGGGAAGTTTCCATTGTCCCCCTTATTGCATTCCGTATCGTTATCGGATCCCTGTTCTTATTCAGTACTGTCCGGTTTATTTTCAACGGCTGGGTAAAGCAGCTCTACATCGATTCCCCATTTCATTTCACCTACCTTGGTTTCGACTGGATCCGCCCGCTTCCGGGCAATTGGATGTATTTTCCATTCATCGTATTGATCATTGCAAGCCTGGGAATCATCCTCGGAGCATTTTACCGCATTTCCGCGGTTTTATTCTTCCTGGCATTTACCTATGTCGAATTGCTTGATAAGAGTTATTACCTCAATCATTATTACTTCGTAAGCATCATTGCATTCCTGTTGATCTGGCTACCTGCCCAGGCACAATTCAGTGTCGATGCAAAACGCTTTCCTTCGATCCAGCGAAGTACCATTCCACAGTGGCCGATCTTTATCCTTCGGTTTCAACTGGGAATTGTCTACTGTTTTGCCGGAATCGCCAAATTGAATGCGGATTGGCTTTTGGAAGCACAACCATTACGCATGTGGCTCCAGGCATTCCGTGATCTGCCACTTGTAGGAAACCTGCTTGCAACTTCCTGGGTTGCATTCCTATTCTCCTGGTTTTCGTGCTTTTACGACCTGACGATTCCATTCTTTCTTTCCAGGTCCCGAACCAGGAACATCGCTTACATTTTTGTCGTCGTATTTCATATTTTAACCTGGTTATTGTTCCCGATAGGCGTGTTTCCATGGGTAATGATCTTCAGCACCCTGATTTTCTTCCCCGCAAGTTTCCATAACAAATGGCTGAATCCGCTTCAAAAATGGTTTCACTGGACAAATGGTCCTACCGAAGCGAAAATTACCCCATCGAAGCGCTTGATTACCTGCCTGTCAATTTTTATCATCGCACAATTGATTATCCCATTCCGTTACTTACTGTATCCTGAAAACCTATTCTGGCACGAGGAAGGTTTTCGTTTTTCCTGGAGAGTGATGCTGATGGAAAAAAAAGGATATGCGACTTTTTATGTGGAAGACCACGCATCCCGGAAATCAATCGAAATCACGAATTCCGATTACCTAAGTCCGCAGCAGATTGATCAAATGTCCCGTCAACCGGATATGATTTTACAATTTGCCCATTTCCTGGGTGAAAAGTACAACGACACGACACTCCATTTCGGGAGCAAAAGTGTACATTTGTCGCGCCCCGGAGTAAGCGCAGACGTGTATGTCACTCTAAACGGCAGACCCAATCAGCACTTCGTGAGCAGGGAGACTGATCTAATGAAAGAAGAATACAATTTGAAACACAGAAAATGGATTTTACCTCTCGAAAAATAACCCTTTCCTTTCTGTTTTCAATACTTGTTTCCTTTGCCTGGTCTCAAAACTTCGAAGGAACAATTATCGATCAGACGAAGAACCCCCAATTTGGGATTTTTGTTCAATGCGGTGAAAAAAAAACCATGACGGACGAACAGGGAAAATTTCAAATTCCTTGCGATAAAGGTCCGTTAATCATCTACGGCGACCAGATTGACACCTTGGTTTATGTCTTGAATGGCATAGTAGCTCCCAAACACATTATAGAAGTTCAAACATCCGAAGCGGTCGAAGAAGTGGAAATTCGCGGAAAACGCCTGCATTATTTCGATATTGGATTCATTCCTCCTATCAAAGGAGTTCAGATCGCAACCGGGACAAATACACTGATTGAAACGGAACGCCAAGGCGGAGCCAAATCGAGCGCCAATCCAAGAGAGTTATTTGCAAAGGTTCCCGGTTTAAACATTTGGGAAAGTGATGGTGCGGGAATTCAAATGGGTGTCGGTGGAAGAGGTTTGAGTCCGAATAGAGCTGCAAATTTCAACACACGCCAAAATGGGTACGATATTTCCGCAGATGCACTCGGATATCCGGAAAGTTACTATACTCCACCCTTGGAAGCACTTCAGGCAATCGAAATCATTCGCGGTTCTGCCAGTTTGCAGTACGGAACCCAATTCGGAGGTCTGATGAACTTCATCATCAAGGATCCTGTTCAGACCAGTCCTTTTCAATTCACTTCCCGGAACACCGTTGGAAACTATGGTTATTTCGGAACTTTCAACCGCATTTCCGGAACTTCGGGTCGTTTTGAATACCAGGCTTATTATCAATTGAAGACCGGGAACGGCTACCGACCGAATTCCGATTTCAATCAGCAACAAGGATTTGTACAAGTCGGATATCACATCAATGAAAACAATCACATTCGGATGGAATACACCCGGATGAGCTACCTGGCGAAACAACCCGGAGGTTTAACAGACAAGCAATTTGAAGAAAATCCGAGACAAAGTATTCGTGACCGGAATTGGTTCAAAGTGGATTGGAATATTCTTGCTCTTCACTTCGATTCGAGGCTTTCCAAAAAGACCGTGTTGAACATTCGTGCATTCGGAATGCTTTCGAGCAGGTATTCCCTGGGGTATCTTGGAAAGATCAATACAGCTGATCCGGGTGGAAAACGCGACCTGATTGCAGGCGATTTCAAAAACACCGGAATTGAAGCACGCGTTCTTCATCGATATAAACTGACAAAAAAACAAAAGAATGAAAGCGCATTTTTGGTTGGTATGCGCTACTATAGAGGTCAGACCACCAATCTTCAAGGACTTGCCACCGATGGAGATCGCGCAGAATTCAAATTCAATAACCCTTCCAATATCGAAAACTCGGATTTCCGGTTTCCTTCGGAAAATTTTGCAGCATTCACGGACAATATCTGGTTCCTGGGCGACCGCTGGACAGTAAATGCCGGTTTGCGGTTTGAATTCATCAAAAGTTCAGCTATCGGATATTACAATCAATACAATATTCATCCGCTCACTTTTGATACCTTAAGTACCTATAGAATTGAAAATTCCAATACGGTCATCCGATCCATTCCACTCGGAGGTGCCGGAGCATCTTTCAAGACCGGAAAGTACTCCAATGCTTACATCAATTTCTGCCAGAACTACCGGGCAGTCAATTTCTCAGACATCCGGGTTGCGAATCCCAATATCGTAGTCGATTCACTGATCAAGGATGAATATGGAAACACAACTGAAATCGGCTGGAGAGGATTTATCGGGAAGTATTTCTACACCGACCTAGCTGTATTCAGCTTATTTTACGGCGATAAGATCGGGCTGGCGCCGGAACCCAATTCAACCAAGAAGATCCGCACGAATATTGGGAATGCATTGAATACCGGTGTTGAATGTTTGGTGGAATTCGATTTCATCAAGGCATTTATCGACAGTTCCAAGATCGGTTCTTCCATATTTGTGAATTTCTCCTATATCAACGCCACTTACATTTCTTCCAGGGAGAAAAGCTATGTTGGCAAGCAAGTGGAATACGTTAGCCCCATCATGTTCAAAAGCGGGTTGAAGGTTCGGGCTAAAAACTGGCAGGTCCAGATACAAGGTTCATACAATTCGGCACAATTTACGGATGCAACAAATTCAAAGCAAGGAAGTGGTGACGCTGTCATTGGAGAGATTCCAGCCTATTTTGTGATGGACCTGAGCGCCAGGTATACTTTCAGGAAATATTTCCAATTGGAAGCCGGTGTAAATAACTTATTGAATTCATCCTACTACACAAGGAGAGCAACTGCTTATCCCGGTCCGGGAATTCTTCCTTCCGATGGTATTACAATTTATGGTACATTGCAGTTTACTATTGAAGTAAAGCGATGAATCCTGCAGAGAAATACAGAATTCTTGAGCAAATAGACGGTAATAAAAAACGAAAATTTGCACATGTCTTTTTGACCGAAAATAAAATTTCGGGTGTGAAAGCCATTCTCAAAACGATCCAAAAGACAGATGACAACCTGGTTGTACAGGAGCGTTTGAGAAAAGAGGCTGCCTTTTCCTTTATTGTAGACGGGTTACCGGAAACTTTGGATTTTTTCGAAAGCGATACGGAGATTTTCCTGTTCAAATCCTTTCAAAACGGAATCACCCTGAGAGATTACCTGGAACAATTCCAATCCAGGGAAAAAGCAAAAAAGCTATTTGAAGTGCTGGAGCAATTAGAACCGATTTTGGAACATATTCATGAAAGTCAGATCTATCACCTGGACATCAAACCCGGAAATATCATTGTGGATTCTTCCAAAGGAGTTCGGGTCTCACTCATAGATTTTGGGCTGGCACTCAACAAGAAAGAATCAGAAACACGGAAAACACTCTTTCCATTGGGATTTGCAGCTCCGGAATTGTTATTGAACCATTTGGACCTGGTTGATGCCCGGACGGATTACTTTGCTCTCGGAGTAAGTTGCTGGACCTGTCTTCAAGGGAGAATGCCGTTAATCGATCCGAATCCGAGTATCACTACCAATTTGCAACTGACTTATCCATTGCCTAATCTCGATTCCAGGTATAAAGCATTCAGTGAAGTCCTGCAGAAACTATCCGGCAAGCATCAATTCACCGTTCCGCCCAATAAATTGAGTGTGGAAGAACAAAAAAACGCACTCCAAAAAGGAATGAACAAACGATATAACACCTACGGTGAGTTTATTTCCGACTTTGAAAAACAATTAAGTACGAAAAAGAAAGGCTGGTGGCCGTTTTAGACAAAGTCCAAAACTGTTCAAAATGTTGAAAAGTTCAAATACAAATATCGCGTATCCAATTTTAACCTTTGAACCATTTAACTTTTGAACTTTCTGATGAATTCTTTGAATTTATCAGAAGAACAGGTCTTTCCGATACCCGATTGTAAATCCGAAATTAAGCACCGAAACCTGGGTACTCGCATTTCCTGAAAGTTTCGAAGAACCTGCTGCAACGATGGCGTATGATAATGAGAGATCTGTAAACAAGGTTCCGAATGAGAATTGTTTTTTGACACCTCCCTGGAGACCGAAGCTTAATAAGAACACGCTCCCGCTATTAGACGTTTGCAAACGGTAAGCATTTACATCTATCGGAGAAACTACTTTAGTCGATAATTTATAAAGAGAAAAATCGAATACAGTTCCTCCGTATAATCCAAATCCATAATCAAAATTGGAACCTATAAAGTATCTTCTCGTTCCTCCCTGTATCCCGAATTGAGTCACACCGTTTTTCACATTCACCATCAAAACGGAAGGACTTGTCCCTAATTCAATTGCCTCAGCAAATGTCGAATCCATTTTACTGTTTTTCAAACTTGCATATGCGCGGATAATGATGGATGCGTTTTCGTCCCTCGGGATTTCAACACCCAGGTTCAATGTCTTGAATAACTGACCGGAGCCAAAACCGTAATTCAATCCTGGTCCGATCATCAGACCAACTTGTGCTTTCGCTGAAAAGCTAACAATCACAAGGATTATCGGTAGTAAAATTTTTGCTTTCATGACTCAACTATTTTTGTAATTCCTTATATCTAAAACAATTTGTGTGATGTGCTCCCGGAAGATAACTTGTACTCATTAGAAACTCGTTCACAATTTCTCCTCCAACAAATTTAAAATGCTTTTTGAATAATTTCACCCACTCCTCTTTTGACTTGCCTAAGTTACTGTCTAACCAGAACTTAAAGCTACCAAATTCTTTTTGTATTAACAATACCTGATTCGCATTATAAATCACGGCATTTATTTTCAGTTTATTCCTGATTATCCCGGCATTCTGTAGCAATTCATTTATTTTATCTTCCTGATAATTAGCAATCTTATTTATATCATAAACGTCAAAAGCTTCAGAAAAGTTTGTTTGCTTCTTCAAAATAATATCCCAAGACAATCCTGCCTGGTTAATTTCAAGGATTAAACGCCCAAAAAGCTCGTTATCATCTTCAATTGGAGTGCCGTAATGAAAATCATGATATATACGATGGTGGTCGTCTTTTGGTTTGGTTAAAACATAATCACAATAACTCATTTTGCCGTTTTGATTTCATATTTTTACCAAAAATAGGTATTCATGGCGGTATATTCATTCAATGGCTTTGTCCCAGTTGTTAAAAAATCCAGTTTTATTCATCCAAAGGCTGCTGTAACCGGCAATGTAATCATTGGCGAAAATGTCTATATCGGACCAGGAGCTGCAATCAGGGGCGATTGGGGACAAATCATCATTGAAGACGGATGCAATGTCCAGGAAAATTGTACGATCCATATGTTTCCGGGAACAACTGTTACTTTGAAGAAAGGTGCACATATTGGCCACGGAGCGATTGTACATGGTGGAACAATCGGTGAAAATTGCCTGATCGGAATGAATGCTGTCATCATGGATGACGTGGTAATCGAAGCGGAATGCATCATTGGCGCCTTGTGTTTTGTACCTGCAAATACGGTAATCCCGAAAAGAAGTCTGGTCGTAGGAAATCCGGCAAAGGTGATCAAGGAAGTTTCAGATGAAATGATTGCCTGGAAAACCAAAGGAACGGCTTTATACCAGGCTTTACCGAAAGAATGTCATGAAACCCTGATTCCCTGCGAACCTTTGCAGGAAATAGAAGCAAACCGACCGAGCCAGGAAAAAATGTACCAAACGTGGGAGACAATTAAGAAAGGATAATTACGAATTACGAACGAATTAATCATTGAAATCGGATGGATGTTCATTCCATATCCGGTTTTATTCTTTTTCTTCAAAAAAACTGTTTACCAATTCAATATTTCAACATCTGTTTCTGTTAACTCTAAAAAGGTCTCACATGAAACTGGTTATTACAAGTATTGTTTTACTTCTTGGAAGTAGTGCAGTTGCACAATGCAAAGTCTGTTATTCGTTGGAGGAAGCCAAAAAGTCTCCCGAACAAGTAGAAGAACTTCACTTGACGAATTCTCCCATGGTACTGATCGATACAACCTTTAATCAATTCACTTCGCTCCGCGTCCTGAATTTATCTTATAACCCGATAATGGAAGTGACTGCCAACACATCCATTCCTTCGCTGAAAGAACTCAACTTATCTCATGCTTCATACAATCCGTGGAAAATCGGGGCAATTGGCGCGGCATTTCCCAACCTGGAACAATTGGACCTGAGCAGTAACCAACTTTCTTTCATTTGGTCGGGACTTCAAAGTTTGCACCAACTGATCCGTCTGGACGTTTCGGATAATCACCTGATCGATATTCCGGTGGAAATGAGTTACCTGTCAAACCTTAAAGAACTGGATCTATCCAAAAACGAAATCAAACTTCAGGCAAACGAACTGGGAGCACTCTGGTCATTGGAAAAACTGGATATTTCTGAAAACTCCGGGTTGAGTACCAATAATCTCATATTAAGTATTGCCGAGAGCAAACACTTGAAAGATTTGTCGCTGGATGGTGATGAACTGACTCCCGGAAGCATTCAGATGCTTTCCCAAATGAGGTTGGAACGGCTGGAACTGGCCGATATCAGTAAACCTTCTCAAATAGATTTCACCCGCTTTTCCAATATCAAAACGCTTGCTCTGAGACATTCCCCCAATTGGCTTTCACCTCAAAACGCCAGACAATTCAACTCAATCACTCAAATAGAACTAACAAACTCAGGTGTTCCGGCCGGACTTGACAAGTTGAAATCTTTGAGTGTATTGATAGTTAGCACTGCAAATGACTGGCAAATAACAGAACTTTACCCCTTGAAAAAATTGCGTGTCCTGGACATTTCAAACTCCAACTTCAAGGACGATCAGATTGCACGCTTAAGAGCGGAGTTACCCAATACCCAAATCATTACAGGAACTTCCGACGTCTCTGAAAATATGATTTCCAACAAGGTACAACCGATCATCGAGATTCCTGCGAAAGCGTTTGTAATTCCGTCGAATGCTGCAACCACACTTACTGAGAAGAATGTTACCCTTGCAATTCCTGAAAATGCGTTCCTGGATTCTGCTGGAAATACCTATACCGGAAAAGTGAACATTTCCCTGACAGTTTACGACGACCCCATTCAAACTGCCTTGGCAGGAATTCCTATGACTTTTGTCCAAAACAGCAAACAGGAAATTTTTGCGTCGAATGGAATGCTTCGCTTTGAGGCAAAAGGTGAGAACAATGAACTTTTAAAACCTGATCCTGCGAACCTGATCCAGGCTTCTATCGGAAACTTACAGCCTCAAAATCCCGGTGGTTTATATGCTTTTGATCCACAAACAGCGCAATGGAATACCATTTCAGACACAGTGAATTCCACCAATTCAAATGCGAGTCTCCAGGATGCGATCGATTCTATCAACCGATTGGATTTGAAGCATCTTATTCCGCGGACATACAACGACCGCATTTTTGCGATTTATCCCAAGTTCTCACGTTTCGACCGCACACAACTTTCCTTGTATTCAGAATTTGTTCCAGCTTCATCTGCATCTGTCGTTGTGACACATAACCGAACGAATGCTTTGGGGAAATTGATGACCAAACAAACTTGGGTGGTCGATACGATCGTGAGCAAAGAAATGAAGCAACAGCTTAAAGTCATGAAGCGGGAAACAAAAGGCTGGTACGCGAAAAGATCGAAGAAAAAAGGTTGGTCCATGAAGTTCATTCCGCGTTTGATGAATCAATTGAGCATTGAACCCGACCCAATGCATGACAATTACAGACTCCATTTCATGTACCGCGATTCTGCGGTGAGCCTGCCGGTTGCTTTGGCTGGAACTACCAATCAAAAAATCCAGCGCAAAACTCAGAAATTCCAATCATCCATCAAATATGCACTTGCAAGTGACCAAAAAGAGGAAAAGAACTATTGGAAAACCCTGGATGAACAATTGGAACTGGCAGAAAAAACAATCCGTCAAAAATTGATTACCGAGGAAATCGCGCGAATCAATCAACTTCGGTTCGGGATAAACCAACAACCAGCCCCCAATCGGTTGAATTTCGGATTGAGCATTTTCGGATTGATTAATTGTGATTTCTTCCAGCGACAAAGACCTGATTTTAATGTCACGGCAAGTCAGAAATTAAAGGATCAAGATGGTAAGTTGCACAAAGTACCGGAATCGGTCATTTCCATTGATCCCAAAATGAATTTCTATACGGAAACCCAAGCCAGTTCAAAAATCCGTTGCTTTAGATCCACCATTTTGGTCTTTGACTTCGGTGATAAGAAAATCGGCGTTTCCAAACCTCAAAAAAGGGACGGCACTGTTTCCGAGATCATCCTGATTGACATTACAGACAAAACCCCGGCTGAAATTTCACAAACCATTTTATCTATCTGAATATGAAAAGCAAACTTTTGTTTTTATGGCTCCTGCTTTCCGGCTTGGGTTATTCACAAGCCGAATTTATTCAGGAAGCACGTTATCACTTGCCCAGAAAAGATTCCTTGGTCGTTTTTGAGTCAGGTTTTACAGATTCAGGGAAATACGATTATTTCCAGGATTCCACCATGAAACTGGAACTGATGATCAACGAATTACTCAGAAAAGGAAACAGGAATAAGGTGGATACCTTGAAGCAGAGTTTGGTACTGACCCAATTGTCGACGCTTTGCGTGAAACGGATTCACACCCTTGTGCCGGGCAAGGCATCCCGCAAAAAAAGTCTCGAGAAACGCATTCGCCGGATATTCTTCGGTTCGAGTTGCAGTTTCGGATTGATTGAATCGGTTGTCTTTGAAATTCCTTTGATAAAAAAGACTTCCGGGAATTTTCATTACAATAAATCCGGTCCGGATGGTGGCTTCAATTTATATGACGGGAAATCGAAACCCAAGGCAACGAAAGAAGATCCCGAACCGAAAGAAATTCCATTGGAAGCTTATTCATACGAAGAAATTCGGCAACTGATCAGAACCCAATTCACCCGAAAAAAAATAAGCAGGTACCTCTCCGAGAAGAATATAGCAGCTTTCGGTTACTACATTCAATTGGACGAATCGACCGTGAATAAGGACGAGATTCCCAAACTCAAGGTTCTGTTGATTTTAGGTGAAAAACGCTTTTCATACCGGCAGCGAAGAAGATTTAACCGAAGAATTTAATCGAAGTCCAAAAAACTTAAAGGATCCGATTTGGAACAAAAACAAAAAAACCTCGCTCAATACTGAGCGAGGTTTTTTAAAGAAAATATCTATATAGTTATGCGTGTTTCACGTTAACCGCCATTAATCCTTTTCTTCCTTCTTCCAAGTCAAATGTAACAGCGTCGTTTTCATTTACTTTGTCCACCAATCCTGAAACGTGTACAAAATACTCTTTGTTAGTTTCATCTTCTTTAACAAAACCAAAACCCTTAGTTTCATTAAAGAACTTAATAGTTCCTTTATTCATATTCTTGTTTTATTTGATAAACAAAGATGTAATAATAAATTGAATACGAACTATTTATTTAAAAAAAATCGCATAAAATTAAAACGGCCACTTGTAAAAGCAGCCGTTTCAATGATATATCATTTTTAAACCAGCATCATTACCGGGTTTTCCATGTACTGCTTAAACGTTTGTAAAAACGCTGCACCTGTAGCCCCATCTACCGTTCTGTGATCACAAGAAAGTGTCACTTTCATGATATTTCCCGGAACGACTTGTCCATTTTTCACAACCGGCTCCTGAGAAATCCCTCCAATTGCCATGATACAGCTGTCAGGTGGATTTACAATTGCAGTGAATTGCTCGATTCCGAACATTCCCAAATTGGAAATTGTAAAGGTATTTCCTTCCCATTCTGCGGGTTGTAATTTTTTATCTTTTGCTTTTTGAGCCAACACTTTCACTTCGTCTCCGATCTGAGTCAAACCTTTGCTATCTGCAAAACGAACAACCGGAACCAATAATCCATCTTCAACAGCAACTGCCACTCCAATGTGAATATGGCTGTTTCTGCGGATCACATCACCCAACCAGGATGAGTTGATTGCAGGATGTTTGCGCAACGCCATTGCTACGGCTTTGATCACCATATCATTGAAAGAAACTTTCACACCTTCCTGACTGTTCATGGATTTACGTGCTGCAATCGCATTGTCCATATCCAATGAAATTGTCAGGTAGAAATGCGGAGCCGTAAACTTCGATTCAGCCAAACGGCGGGCGATGGTTTTACGCATTTGAGAAATCGGCTCGTCCACAAACGATTCGCTTAAGGAAGCTCCTGAAGAACCTGTAGGTCTTGCAGGCGCATCATAAGGAACATAATGATCCACGTCTCTTTTTGTGATTCGGCCACCTTCACCTGTTCCTGAAACGAAACTAAGGTCAACACCTTTTTCTTCCGCTAATTTCTTAGCAAGCGGTGAAGCTAAAATACGTCCGTTTGAAGAAGTGTTTGAAACTGCAGGAGCCGACTTCGGAGCTGAAGCAACTGCAGCAGGAGCTTTCTCCTCCACTTTCACTTCTTCTTTTTTGACCGGTTCCGCATCCTCTTTTTTGTCTGCTTTCTTTTCCTCGGCAGGAGCGTCCGTTTTTCCGGCTGAAGCCACCAACGCTGAAATATCTTCTCCTTTCTCACCAATGATCGCCAACAACGAGTTCACCGGAGCCGGTTTTCCTTTTTCGATTCCAATGTATAATAAAACACCATCAAAAAACGATTCGAATTCCAAGGTTGCCTTATCTGTTTCAATCTCAGCAAGTAATTCACCTGACTTTACAGTATCCCCAACTTTTTTATGCCATTCCGCAACAACACCTTCTGTCATGGTGTCACTCAATTTGGGCATGTTAATGATTTCAGCCATCTGCGATCTATTATAATCTATTAATATTCAATAATGTAAGGGTAGTTCGGTTCCTGGTAGATATCTTCATACAAATCATCAGCATCCGGATAAGGAGATTCTTCAGCAAATTTCACCGATTCCTCCACTTCATTTTTCACCCATGCATCGATCTCTTCGATTTCCTTTGCAGTCAGCCATTTATTAGATTGAATCATTTTCAAACAATGCTCAATCGGATCTTGCTCCATCCACTCAGCTACCTCTTCTTTGGTGCGGTATTTTTGCGGATCCGACATGGAATGCCCTTTGTATCGGTAAGTACGGATATCCAATAAGGTAGGACCATCCCCTCTTCTTGCTCTCGCAACAGCCTCTTCGATTGCTTCATGAACTGCTTCAGGAGACATTCCATCTACCGATTTCGAAGGCATTTCGTATGAATCACCGATTTTAGACAAGTCTGTTACGTTTGTTGTACGCTCAACAGAAGTACCCATCGCATAATTGTTGTTCTCAATAATGTAGATCACCGGTAATTTCCAGTTCATCGCCATATTGAATGTTTCATGCAAAGCACCTTGACGAACTGCCCCGTCACCCATAGAAACGAACACTACGTTATCCGTCCCGTTATATTTTTCAGCAAAAGCAACGCCGGTACCCATTGGAATCTGAGCTCCAACGATTCCGTGTCCTCCCATGAAGTTTTTCGACTTATCGAAGAAGTGCATTGATCCACCCTTTCCTTTCGAACAACCTGTCGAACGACCATATAATTCAGCCATCAACACACGGACATCTGTTCCTAATCCGATCGGATGTGCGTGATCGCGGTAAGCAGTCATATGGGAATCAGTTGGCCTTGACGCACTGACAGTTCCTGCAACGATTGCTTCCTGACCTATATATAAGTGACAAAACCCACCGAACTTCTGTTGGATGTACAATTGTCCTGCCTTCTCTTCAAAACGACGCATCAATAGCATATCCTTATACCATTTGATATACGTTTCTTTTGAAAATTTAGAGGCACTTTTCAGTGCACTTTTATTTGTTGTTTTTGATGGTTTTGAAGCTGTTTTCGTAGCCATGCTTACCAATTTTTGTTTGTTTAACGGACAAATATAGAAAGAAGTCCGCATTTAATTGCGAATTACGAATGCCGAAATGCGAATTAGTTTGTCAAACAAAGAATTGAAAAGTAAAAAGTGAGATTCTTATCTATTAAAAGGAGTAAATCACGAATTAACTAAGGTGAATCATCCTTTTCAATTCTCCATTTTCAATTTTCAATTTCTTAAAATGTTTAGTTTTGTAGGTATTCGATTCAGTTTATGGTAAAAATTGGCTTACTATCCGACACCCATGGATTTCTTCCGGAACGCGTTTTTGAATTATTCAAAGATGTGGATGAAATATGGCACGCCGGAGATATCGGAAGCCTGGATGTTACCGATCGGTTAAAAACCTTCAAACCGTTACGAGCTGTTTATGGAAATATCGATGACACGAAAATTCGTTCTGAATTCCCGGAATACCTGAACTTTCACATTGAAGGACTTTCTGTTTCCATGACCCATATAGCCGGAAGACCCGGAAGATATAGTAAGAATGCAGTGGATTTCATCCGTGAAACGAAGCCGAATATCTTTATCTGTGGACATTCACATATATTGTTGGTTCAGCAGGACAAAAGCAAGAATCTGCTTTGGCTAAACCCCGGGGCATGCGGAAACAAAGGATTTCACACCATGCAAACTGCACTTCGATTCCAGATAAACGGGACGAAAATCGAACAAATGGAAGTGATTGAATTCGGAAAAAGATCGAACCTGAACAATGAAGACAAAATTTAAACGTTATTGCCACATATGAAATTTAAACTGGCGCTCATATTACTTATTACGGTTCCATTTATAGCTGTTGCACAAACAGGCGGGATTCATTCATTTCAGAATCTGAATTCCCAGTATAATGCACGGACAATGGGACTGGGCGGCGATGCAATCACCATTTATGATAATGATCTGAACCTCGGATTGAATAACCCGGCAATCCTGAATTACCAAATGCACGGAAGATTCGGGTTCAATCAATCCATCATGACAAGCGGTGTGAATACCGGAGCATTGACATATGCACGAAAGATAAGAAACACAATGGGAATGCTGAATTTCCGCTACTCTTCTTACGGAAAAATGAAACGCACGGATATTGATGGAACCAACCTGGGAACATTTTCACCCGGTGATTTTATTTTAGGAGCAAGTGCACAGCATTCCTTTAATGAACGGATGTCGGTCGGAGCAACATTGAATATCCTCTATTCCCAATTGGATTCGTATACTGCTTTTGGAACGTGCCTGGACATTGCCGGACTTTACCGGGATTCAGCACGCAATCTGAATATAGTGGGTGTTATCAAAAACCTGGGAGTTCAGTGGAAAGGCTATACAAAAGAAAAAAATCCCTTGCCTTTGGAAGTTCAATTAGGTATTTCACACAGATTGAGACATGCACCATTTCGAATCAGTCTGGTCGCCCAACATTTACAACAATGGAATCTTTCCTATGTAGATCCCAATGCGAAAGCACGGGTAGACCCATTAACCGGCGATACCATTCAAGTTAAAAAATCCGGGTTCTTTGATAACCTTGCCCGACATGGTAAACTGCAATTGGAAGTTCTGATCGGAAAGAAGATCCAGATACGGACTGCCTTTGATTATCAACGACGAAAAGAACTGGCCATCGTAGGTAGAGGTGGCCTGGCAGGATTCAGTTTTGGAGCAGGAATGGCATTCAAGCGTTTCAGCATTGATTACGGGTGGTATATCTATTCCGCTGCAGGCAGTCAGCATGGTCTAACCCTAACTTTTTTACTTTCCAAAAAGTAAATACACCTTCCTTTTAATCAGTATATTACACTTAATTAATTGACTTATTTCTAAGTTATTCACCGAAATTTGTTAACATGTTTTTGTAACCTGAATCTTTTTAATACGTAGATTTGCCCAAACCAATAATAATTTATAACATGAAAAAGTTAAGTTTACTTTTAGGTGGAATCATTTTATCCACTGCTGTAATGGCTCAAAAACCTACTGAAGGAAACCCATTGTCTGTTGAAGGACAAATCGGATTGTCTGGTTTAGGTGGTGGTACAAATTTAAATTTCACTGCTCCAGCACTTCGTTTACGTTATTTTGTTACATCAAACATAGCAGTTCGTTTGACTGTTGGACTTGACAACGCAAAAACAACGTTAAACGCTTATGAGTTTGCAGATGGAACTGGTAATTCAGGAACATACGAAACAAAAAGATCTAACACAAACATCGCAGTTGGTGCTGAATACCACTTTGAAGGTACTGCACGTTTATCCCCGTATGTTGGTTTAGATATCAAATTCGGAATGGGTGGAATGAAAGAAACTGGTGATAATGCTGGTTTAATTGCAGGGAATGCAGTTTACGCACTTAATTACGCTGAGAAATTTACTGCAAAAACAAGCATGTTCGGAGTGAATTTAGTTGCAGGTACTGATTTTTACTTTGCTGAAAACTTCTACGTAGGTTTAGAGCTTGGTTTAGGATTTGGTGCTACTACAGCTAAAGACGGTACAAGAGAAGTTACTGTTTCAGGTTCTCCAACAGTAACTACAGTTACTCCAGAAGTAAAATCTAGTACATTCAGCAACAACTTCATCACAAACTTCCGTTTAGGATGGAGATTCTAATTATTAGAATGATCTAATTGAAATATGAAGGGCTTGTCAATTGACAAGCCCTTTTTTATTGAAATAAATTGCCTTTCCATCCATTTTAAGCTAAATTCGCACATGCATTCAACGCAACATATAACAATTGCAATTGACGGATTCTCTTCTTGCGGGAAAAGTACTCTTGCGAAAGCATTGGCAAAGAAAATGAATTATACATTCATTGACTCCGGAGCCATGTATCGATGCGTTGCCTTATATGCATTGAAAAACGGATGTGCTTTGGGTGCTCACAAAATCAACCTGACATGTATCGTCAATAGTCTTCCTCATATCCATATTCAATTTGGAGAACCGGATTCCAACGGCAATCGTCCGGTTATTTTAAACGGGGAAGATGTCTCATATCCCATCAGACAATTGGAGGTTGCAAATATCGTCAGTGAAGTTGCCGCAATCATGGAAGTCCGGGAATTCTTAGTGAAACAGCAACAGGAATTGGGTAAAAACGGTGGTGTTGTGATGGACGGAAGGGATATCGGAACAGTTGTCTTTCCCAAAGCAGAATTAAAGCTTTTCATCACTGCCAAACCGGAAATCCGTGCACAAAGACGATTCCTGGAATTGCAATCAAAAGGAGAAGCGAATAGCCTCGATGAAATTCTTGAAAACCTGAAACACAGGGACCGGATAGACAGTACCAGGACAATCAGTCCGTTGATCCAGGCACACGATGCTTTGGTAGTCGACAACTCTGAAATGAGCGAAACAGAACAATTGGAATATGTTTTAAATCTTGTTAAGAATTGTACGCGTGCATAACACTAACTATAACTAAAGTTCATTGATTTAACCGCTTCATAATCTTACTCAAACAGAATATTCATCAAACATTAAGTTTTCTTCGTTGAAATCAATAGTTTGTTCATTTTGTATAAAATCTAACAGTTTCCCACCGTTTTTCCATTGCTTTCGTTTAAATTTGCACACCTATTAATTCAAACCAAATTATGTTATCAATTGGAAAAATAACAGAAGAAATTATTGGAAGGAGTCCATTCTTGCGTGAGGCGATGACAGACGATCTGATCAATATTTCTTCGTTAGCACGAAAAATCAAACCTGAGATTGAAGAAGCGTTAGGAAAAGAAGTAAAAGAAGGAGCGATTGTAATGGCAATCAAACGTATGTCTCCGGGTCTTTACCACCGCTTAAATATTAAAATCACCAACATCATTGGAGAGTTGGGAGACTTTTTAGTCCGATCGAACCTGGAAGACTTTACATTTGAAAATACCGAGTCTTTGCGTTTAAAGCAGGCTGATTTGGTTCAACTTGTAAATTCGGAATCGGATATCTTCTACACTATCTGCAGAGGAGTTACCGAAACAACTGTTATTTGCTCACAGAGCATTTCTCCAAGAGTTGAGAACTTATTGATCAATGAGCGGTTAAAATCCCATACAAGAGATTTGGCATCCATTACCGTTAAGCTTCCTGCCGTGAATTCAGAAGTATACGGTATCTATTACTATATCCTGAAACACCTTGCCTGGGAAGGTCTTAACATCGTGGAAATCGTTTCAACAGCAAATGAGTTTACAATTATCGTGAAACAAGATCATGTCGACAAAGCTTTCAAAGTGCTGATGCAATTGAAAAGAGGAAAATAAAAAAAGCTCCAACAGATGTTGGAGCTTTTTTTCTGTAGGGTCGCGATACATCGCGACCCTACTTTATTTCATATACTTTTCCGGTTCCGTTCATCAACACATCCACACCGATCGGATTTCCTGCGTACAAAATATTCCCTGTTTCGGTGATGTATCCGCGAATAATCAAATTATCAGCATTAATCTTAATATCACCGACTGTTTCCGAAGCAACATAAATCGAATCTGTTACTGTCAACCCGGTGACATCACAATAACTATTGCTTTTAGCACAAATACGCGCTTTTTGGGTAATGCCGGTTAAGGTGAAGTTACACCATCCGTGATTTGCTTCCGCATCAACCTGGATTGCATTCAGATCCAAATTGACATCTCCTGCCCCATCCCTACTGTAAAAGGTGAAATAATCCGTATGAATTGTTCCCTGACTTCTCAATGGTTCTGTTCCGATGAAGCGAACATTGATCAATTTAGTGAAATGAATCTCTGCTACAACCACTTTTTTTGCATTTCTCAAAAAACCACACCGGTTCTTATTTTCAATGGTCAATAAACCATCTGCAACGTTGACCTCAATCAAATTCAATAAATTCTTCCCTCCTTTCAAGACCACTTTGTCCAATGAATCCTGTATCAGAACAAATTCCACGTGTTCCCTTAAGTCCAGGCGATCAAAATAAGCAAGTGGAATCTCTTTGATGGTTTCCGAACCCAAAAACTTAAAGCAGGTCCTGTTTTCCGGTTTCTTACACGAAAAAACCAGTAACACGATGGATAAAATAAAAAAACTACTTCGCATGATATCTTCCCTTATAATTAAAGGTGTACCCAACACCGTATTCAACATAATCGGCTTTCGCCCAATGTGATTTCAGGACCAAATTCAACAATAATCCATTCTGGAACTGGTAACGCATTCCCACACGGTGATAAAACATTCCATCCGGATCGTACCGATCCTTGATATAAGCTCCCATCCCGATCACGAACCGAAACTTGTCCAAAGGGATGTTGTAACCGACAAACGCACCTAACTGTAAAATCGTCACCTGCGTTTTTGGAATATACTCCCTGTAATGGGTGATTGCCTGCTTGGAAATGACATCCAATGCGATCTCCATTCCGACTTTCGGTTTGAATTGCTTGTGAAGTATTCCACTCAGAGCAAAAACAGGGTAACGCTTTCCTCCGGTCGGAAAAATCTGTTTATCGGAAATGATGCCTACCACTGAAGCATTCCAGCTTTTAAAGAAGGGAACATGCTCGAATTTTGCCAATTTGAAACCGGGAGGAGTCTCCTTCTTTTTGATTGTATATTCATAACCCAAACCGATGTAGGGCATATTCACTCCCAAATTGGGCACTTTGCTCGACCCGTTGGAAAAGTGAGTCAAATCCAAACTATAGATCAGCGCGTGCTCCGGTTTAATATACCAACGGCCTTGAATTCCCAAACAAATAAGTGCATTCAGAAAAGTACTCATAGGTACATTCTTCGGATTTTTATCCTTGTCATATACCTTGGTAACCCCTCCCAAACCAGCTCCAAGCTTGCATGTAAAGACATGTTTTTTACCTCTTGTCCAAGGAAATTCGATAAATCCATATGCTCCGAAGCCATATCCCAGGATTTCCTTATTCCCCAGATTGGAACCATAAAGTGTTACACCAACATACGGATTCCGATATTCTTCACTCCAATCTTTCGATCGCATGTGTTTACTGAAGGAAAGTTCACCCGCAAAAAGCCGGTCTTTGTAAAGATGTCCCATGGTACCATGATGCGCAGCCAAAAAACCCGACTTCCCTTTCAAAGACAAGCCCCAATCATCTATTCTACTTTCCTGAGAATAGCAAAATACAGGTAACAAAAAAAACAGCAAGGCAATTTTCATAATCCAAAATTACAAATTTTGTTCTATGTACATTTGCAGGATGGAATTAGCTAATAATAATTTAAACTCAGATCCGAGATTGGAGGCTTTCGGGCGCTTGTTAACCATCATGGATGAATTACGTGAAAAATGTCCTTGGGATAAAAAACAAACGATCCAATCATTGAGACACCTGACCATTGAGGAAACGTATGAATTGGCAGATGCGATTCAGGTAAACGACCTGACCGGTATTCAAGGCGAACTGGGAGATTTATTTTTACACCTGGTCTTCTATTCCAAAATAGGTTCGGAATTAGGAGCCTTTGATGTTACCAGTGTTTTAAATGGTATTTGTGATAAGTTGATTCACCGTCACCCGCATATTTATGGAGACGTAACTGTTGATTCGGAAGAAGAAGTGAAAGCGAATTGGGAGAAGATCAAACTGAAAGAAGGAAAGAAATCGGTTTTAGAAGGTGTTCCAAATACCCTTCCGGCTCTTATCAAGGCAATGCGAATTCAAGAAAAGGTTAAAGGAATCGGTTTCGAATGGTCCGACATAGAAGATGTGAAAAATAAAGTGATCGAAGAATTTTCCGAACTTCATGAAGCACAGCAAACCAGAGATCAGGAACAGATCCAGGACGAATTCGGAGATGTATTGTTCTCTTTGGTGAACTACGCCCGTTTTATCAACATCAATCCGGAAGACGCCTTGGAATCTACCAACAGGAAGTTCAAGGCACGCTTTCAAAAAATGGAGGAACTGATAACAGAAGATGCACAGAACATGACAGAAATGTCACTGGAAGAAATGGATGTTTATTGGGAGAAAGCAAAGAAGTTGCTACGCAAAAATTGAAAATGGACAGTTGAAAACTGAAAAGTAATTGTCAATTATGAATGATTCAATCATCAAGAGGAATCTTTCTCGAGTTGGATGCGGTTCGTCTTCAAATTCTGAATGATCTCCCTTTTCAATTCTACATTTTTCAATTCTACATTCGCTCTAAAACCCGTTTAATCAATAATCTGCACGTTTAATCATTTTTCAAAATTTTCACTAGTTAATTAGTGTTAATTATGTAATTTCGGAACTTCTTTAAACGCATGGTAAAACTTATGAAACAATTTCTCTCCTTAGTTGCATTTTTAACCATTTCAATCGTATCTTTTTCTCAAGATCACACCGTCCGGGGGTTCGTATTCAATAATGATAACAGCGAGGTTGTCCCGTTTGAAAAAATCGTATTGATTCCGACTGAAAAAACACAAGCTATCTTAGGAGCGACGACAGATGTCAATGGATTCTTCTCCATTCCGAAAGTATCTATGGGAACATACCTTTTAAAGATTCAATCAGTCGAATTCAAGGAATATAACAAAGAAATCAAAGTAAACGAAAAGGGTGGGATCACCGAAGTCAGAATCGATATCATTCCGATTGATGCAACTGAAGTTGGCGAAGTTGTCATTTCAGCAGAAACAAAAGCAAAAACGACAGAGGTTTTGATGTCTGTTACCAAATTGGATAAAAAAGGATTAGAACGCATCCCGTCAGTAGGTGCTGAAAATGATATTACGGCAGCTTTTTCGGTAACTCCCGGAGTTGTAACAACAGGTGACCAGGGAGGTCAATTATATGTTCGTGGTGGAACACCTATCCAGAACAAAGTATTGTTGGATGGAATGACTATTTACAATCCATTTCACTCGATCGGGTTCTTTTCCATTTTCGAAACCGAATTGGTTAAAAACGTAGATATTTATACCGGAGGATTTGATTCCAAGTACGGAGGAAGGATCTCTTCCGTAATGGACATCACTTACCGGGATGGAAATAAGAAAAATTTCGGTGGAAAGGTATCTGTTTCTCCATTCCTTGCGAAACTGGTTGTGGAAGGTCCGATGTATCGTGCCAAAGAAGGTCGCGCCGGTGCGGGATCATTTATTTTCTCTGCTAAACATGCCTTGTTGGATTATACTTCAAAAGACCTGTACCGCGGAGTTAACAACGGGAATGGACTTCCGTACAAATTCACTGACTTATACGGAAAGTTAACCTTCGCTACCGGTCAAGGTTCCAAAATCTCCGTATTCGGATTCAGTAATACCGACAAAGTAAATTACAACGAATCTGCAGCATTGGACTTCCAGCAAGCAGGCGGTGGATTATCATGGATCCTTCTTCCGGGTGGAGGTAAAACATTTATCAAGGGACATTTAACTGCGTCCAGCTACAAAACACATTTTGAAGAAGTCGGTTCACAACCACGTACAAGTTCGATTTTCGGTACGGACCTTGGATTTGATTTCTCCTACTTCCTGAAAAAAGAAAGCCAGATTGATTACGGGATCGGGATCAATATTTTCAAAACGGATTATTTGACATATAATGAAGTAGCTTCCAAGATCCAGGATGAAAACAATACTGTTGAAATCGGTGGTTATGTAAATTACAAGTTTGTTTCAAACCGATTCGTTATTCAACCGGGACTTCGGGTACAAGCATACGCAAGTTTGAGTACGATTTCACCTGAACCGCGATTGGGAATCAAATACAACGCAACAGACCGCTTCCGTTTAAAGTTGTCCGGAGGACGTTATTCTCAAAACTTCACGACGGCATCTTCAGACCGCGACATCGTGAACTTGTTTAATGGTCTTTTGAGCGCCCCTTCAAACGTGCAGGCAAACTTCATTACTGAAAGCGGCAAAGAGAAACATCCGAAAAACGGACTTCAATACTCTTGGCATGCAATTGTCGGTGGTGAAGTTGACTTATCAAAAAACTTATCATTAAATATTGAAGGATATTTCAAATACTTCCCACAATTAAGTAATATCAACGTAAATAAATTATATGACGATGTTTCTGAGTTTTCTAAGGAAGATGATGTTTACAAGAAAAACTTCCTGATTGAAAGTGGAAAATCTTATGGTGTTGATGTCTTGTTGAAATACACATTGAACCGCTTGTTCTTATGGGGAGTTTACTCCTATGGTAAATCAACCAGATGGGATGGATTTACTACCTACGCTCCTGTATTCGACAGAAGACACAATGTGAACATTGTCGGATCGTATGCTTTCGGAAAGAAAAAGGATTTGGAATTAAATGTGCGTTGGAACTTTGGTTCCGGTCTTCCGTTCACTCCTACTTCCGGATACTATCAAACAGAATCTTTCGGTCAAGGAGTTACAACAGACTATACAACAAGCAATTCTTCATCCGTAGGAGTTCTTTTAGGTCAATTCAATTCAAAAAGACTCCCGACTTACCACCGATTGGACATTACAGTGAAAAAACAGTTTAGATTCAAAAACAAAACGGAACTCGAAATCATTGCTGCAGTTACAAATGCTTACAACAGAAAAAATATTTTTTATGTGAATCGTGTTACCAATGCGAAAATTTATCAATTCCCATTCTTACCGAGTTTAGGAGTCAGTTATAAATTCTAACTATCTCATTGAAAAGCGTGTTATTGACAACACGCTTTTTTTATTAACACTTAAGGCAACCACAATTCAATAGTTTCGTTCTATCTTCGAATACGAAACTAAATACTATGTACTACTACTACAAAGCAAGGCTAATCCGCTATGCTATTATGGCTTCGGTTATACTTCTTTCAACTACAAGCTTCGGTCAAACGCAATCGACCGTTGATTCATTAAGATCGGTTCGTTCTCAATTGATTTCAGGTAACCAATCCACTACTGATGTGGACTTGTTATTGCATCAATCGGGAAATAATCCTACATGTGTCATACATCAATCCGATGATTACACCTTCACTTTTGTTCCCTACCAGCCACTTGGAAATGAGCAACGGGAGCAAAAAATGAATCTTCGCTTAAAAGCGCATTACACTTTTTTAAACGTAATTGATTTCAGTGATGATTTCACTTCCGTCCGAATTACCTGTAATGAACAACTCACACCCACAATCATCAATGAATTAATTTCACATTTTGGATACAACGGCTATGAAATACATTAAATCACTACTCGTTACTCTCCTCCTCTCTTTTTCCTTCATTATTGTTATCCCGACAACTGTCGGAACGAATTCTGCAAAAGCCCAATGCAACACAAATACCTCCATTTGTACGTCGGGAAATGCAGGACCATTCACTTTCGTAACACCTGGTCCGTATGTGAGTTCATGTCTTGATTTTTTTGGTCCGAATATGGGCTATATTATCTTGCATATCACAACTTCCGGTCCTCTGAACATGTTGATTGATGGAAATTCAAATTCCGGATTCCTGGATGTAGCAGTATTCAATATTCCAAATGGACAAGCACCTTGTACCGCGATTCAAAACATCAACAATGAAATCGGATGTAATTATGCGAGTTCTTCAAGTGGTTGTAATCAATTTGGAAACTCTTTTCCATGTTCTTCTTCCGTGCCTGCACCTATGGTTACAGCAGGGCAAGAAATCATGATCGTGGTGGAAAACTGGAGCGGATCTTCCAGCAATTTCACAATGCAACTGGGACCAACCGGAGCTCAAACCGGAGCTCCTAATCCAGCGATCACTCCTGCGGGACCATTTTGTATCTCCTCCGCGCCTGTGCAATTAATTGCAGCAGATATGGGAGGAACCTGGTCCGGAGCCGGAGTTTCATCCAGCGGAATGTTTAATCCAGCAACAGCCGGTTTAGGACCACACACCATCAATTATTCGGTGGGAGTTGCGCCTTGTAATGCTTCTTCGTCTACCACCATAACCGTAAACAGTGCTACTGTGACTCCACCTGCTGCCCAGACAATCTGTTCGGGAGGAAGTGCAACCCTTACAGCAAGCGGAGCCGGAACTTATTCCTGGTCGCCGTCAACAGGATTGTCAGCTACCACAGGAGCCACCGTAACAGCCAGCCCGGCTTCAACTACAACTTACACAGTAACCGGAACAACTGCCGGTTGTACGAGTACAGGAACTGTCACCGTGACTGTTGCACCTCTCATAGTAGGTGTTTCTCCAAATGCAAGTATCTGTTCTGGAGGTTCTACCACTTTAACTGCGACCGGAGCAACCAATTACACTTGGTCTCCGGCAACAGGATTATCCTCCACAACCGGTGCTTCTGTAACAGCTAATCCAACTACAACAACAACTTATACCGTTACCGGAACAACGGGTTCCTGTTCATCCACTGCAACCGTTACAGTCACCGTTACTCCATTAAACCTGACAGTTTCTCCCAACACAAGTATTTGTAGCGGTGCATCAACAACACTAACAGCAGGCGGCGCCACCAGCTACGCATGGTCCCCGCCAACTGGTTTATCCGCATCAACTGGCGCAAGTGTTAGTGCAAGTCCGGCGACCACGACAACTTACACTGTAACCGGAACAACAGGATCTTGCACAGCAACAGGGACAGTAACCGTAACAGTCACACCACTCCCACTTACACTATCTCCGAATACGAGTATTTGTAACGGAGGGTCGGCTACATTGACTGCAGGAGGTGCCACAAATTATACATGGACACCATCAACCGGTTTATCTTCTGCTACAGGAGCCTCTGTTACTGCGAGTCCGACGGTATCGACAACTTATACCGTTTCAGGAACAACAGGAAGCTGTTCGTCTTCCTTATCCGCAACTGTAACCGTAACCCCAATCGTAGTAAGCATAACACCAAGTACAAGTATTTGCAACGGAGCTTCAACTACCTTAACTGCCGGAGGAGGAACTACGTATACCTGGTCGCCGGCAACCGGTTTGTCTTCTGCTTCAGGAACGAGTGTTACTGCTAATCCAACAACAACGACAACTTACACCGTTACCGGAACAACGGGAACCTGTTCGAATACTGCAACGATGACGCTTACCGTAAATCCGATTCCGACCGTAACAGCTACCAACAATGGCCCTTTATGTGAAGGAACTACGATGCAACTTCAAGCGAACAGTTTACCCGGAACGAATTATAACTGGTCCGGACCAAACGGATTTACAGCCTCCACACAAAACGGTTCTGCGCCTGCAACTATGACAGCAGCCGGAATGTATACTGTCACTACAACCTTGAACGGTTGTACATCTTCTACCACAACGAATGTTGTTATCAATTCAACACAGATTCCTGTTGTGAATGCAACCGGACCTTTCTGTGAAGCGACGTCAAATTCCTTCCTTTCTGCCGACATCCCTGGTGGAACTTGGTCAGGAACCGGGATAGTTGATGCTACAACCGGCGAATTTTCACCCTTGCAAGCTGGCAGCGGCTCCCATGTGATAACGTATACGCTAACAGGTGGATGCTCATCTCCCGGAACAACATCCATCCAGGTAAATGCCATGCCGGTGATTCAAATTTCCACTCCGAATGCTGCAGGTTGCGCACCGTTTACCGCAACTTTGGTAGACGCAAGTTCTCCAACCAGCAGTTCCATTACCTGGGACTTCGGTGATGGAACAACAAACTCCAATCAGTTAAACAATACGAACCATACTTTCAATAGTCCCGGTTGTTATGATGTGACTGTCACTTCAGTCAGTGCAGCGGGATGTTCAACTACAACAACTTTCCCCGGCTTCATTTGTGTCTTGCCGAATGCTATTGCAGCATTCTCCGTAAATGATCCCATACATGGTCTGATGAATCCTGAATTTCATACATTCAACACCTCATCCAACGCTTCCATCTATTCTTGGGATTTTGGTGATGAAGATGTCAGTAATCTGTTCAATCCGAGCCATACCTATTCGGAAAATGCAGGGAATTACGTGATTACCCTGATTGCAAATAATGCTGGCAATTGTCCGGATACGGCAAAAGTGACGGTGACCGTTCAAGAGGAATTGGTTTTCTATGTTCCAAATGCCTTCACACCGGATGGTGACGAATTCAATAATGTATTCTTCCCCGTATTCACTTCCGGATTTGACCCTTACAATTATACTTTAACGATATACAATCGTTGGGGAGAGACCTTGTTTGAATCCAATGATACCAAATTCGGTTGGGATGGAACTTACAACGGCGAAATGTGTAAGACAGGAATCTATACCTGGACCATCCGTTTCAAATCTTCGGAATCGGATAAAAAGATTACGGAAACAGGATATATTGAATTATTGAAATAATTTCAAAACGAAATAAAACAACTATGGGCGCCTCGGTTAAACCAAGGCGCCCATATTGTTTAACGAAAACACTCAATTACTTATTCGATAGAATGTAATCCCACTTTTCCTGAGTCGTTTTTTTCGTTTTGATTTCCTTGTTCATCGTCTTCAGGATATTTTTATCTTTTGCGGAGATAGTCCGCAACACTTCAAAGTCTTTATCTAATTCAGCAACCGATGCAATGTATTTATCTGCATTCTCAGGAGACTTGTTAGCTTCAGCAGTTTTCACCTTCCAATCCCAAACTTCCGTTAAACTTTCTGACAATGCCCCATAAATAGGAGTTGCTACAACAGGAGCAACATATTGATTGACATTATCCAATACACTTCTTTTGAATCCGGATTGCAAATTTTCAACATGTCTTTCCGCATCGGTGTATTCTTCTCTTTTCTTCTTAGCATTGAAATCATCTATTTGCTTTTTGTTGTAGATGGTGTTCAATTCAATATACCCTAGAAGTTCTCCCTGGGAATATTTGTTTCGGAACTGATAGTTATCATTTGCGTCAAAGTACCCTTCTTCGCCCGTAATAAAAGATCCGTATACAGCGATTTTTCGAATTACAACAGAACCATCGTATTCAATGTTGTCTTTTCCAAGCGTTCTGTAATCCGTTTCTTTGAATTTTTTATTGTCGTATGCGTAAACCGGGATTATTCCCTTTCCGCCATATTTCTTTGTATTCAGAACCGATTCAAACTCATGAAGGTATGTAAAATTGATTTGGTCATTACGCAGATATGCAACTGTTACTACATCATACTTGTAAGCTTTTCTGAATGCTGCAATATCCAAATCAACTACGAAGTTTTGTTCAACATTCCCTGTCGGACTAAGACGCAGATCAACTTTGTCACCCGATTTTACTACCGTTTTAACACCGTCGGCCACATTTACTTTTGAAAATTTGAATTGTGCGTTTACTGAATTCGAAAAAATAAGAACAGCACCAAGAAGTGCTACTTTAAACCGTTTTTGATTGATCATTTTGTGAAATTTTCGACAAAACTAATCAATACATATCCTCAATATCAGTTGAATTTATATCCGCCGACATCTAATTGGTAAGCGTTTAACCTGGGTAAACCTTATGAAATCTAAAAATGCATCTGTTTGAAAAATCAACTTTTCAGACAGAACGCTTACCGACCTGATTTTGAAAGTTTTGCCTTTACGACTTCCAATATTCAAATGCTTTTTTCTGAGCATTGTTCGGATTTTCGATTACACTCACACCATATTCCAAATAGAAACTTCGTTGAACTTCCGGTAAAGGCAATTCAACAGTTTTTCCTTGACGAAGAACCGTTAACCGTTTGTTTTGGTCATCCAGGTAATTCAGCCATTGATCGATATCGCCATTCAATTTAAATTCATTTACGGCTATGATCTCATCATTGATCATCAATCCTGCCAAATCTGCCGGTGAACCCGGGTAAATTGCTGCAACTTGAAAATGATTTCCAATTTGTAAAGCTTTAAATCCGATTCTACCCGCTGAATATTTGTGATTCGGTTTATGGGTCAGTTCCAAACCGATGGATTCCAATGCTTCTGTCAGAATGGCTTCAAAAGGCCGTGTCCCGTAGAAATAATCCTTCACTAGGTCTTCGATACTTTCGCCTGCCAATTCTTTCAGTAATCCGATGTAATCTTCCTCACTCACTCCTTTGTTGTTGAGCGCAAAGTTGAAATACAGGCGTTTCATCAATTCATCCAGTCCGTGTTTATTCCCCGAATACTCCCGGATCTTCACATCACACACAAAGGCTAATAAGCAACCTTCCGTATAGATGGAAACCTTGCGACCCGGTGTTCCTGCAGAATAGCCGTCCAACCAGGTATCGTAGGATGAATCCGCAACCGAATAATGGAACCTTCCGAAATTGTCGAAGTGTTTCTGCAGTTGTCCCGTGAATTCATGCAGGTATTGCGTCAAATCAAAAACTCCTGATTTATATAGCATCAAATCTCCCATGTATGTTGTGACGCCTTCACACAAATAACCCAATTTGGATAGATTCTCGCGCTGGTAATCGTACGGGAACATCTCAATCGGACGGATGGCCTTCACATTCCATGTATGATATAACTCGTGAGAAGAAACTCCCAATAATTCGGTATAAAGTGCCCCAAAAACATCATAGGTCGGACCAAGTGCAATCACTGTTGATTTCTGGTGTTCTACTCCATGATATGCTTTATAAGGCAGGATATGAAACAAGAAGTGGTAATGAGGAACCGGAAATTCCATGAACTTCTCGATCTGTTTATCTGTGAAAGCTTTAAAATCGGTGATTATGCGCGACCAATCAACAATACAATCTCCCTGGAACCACAAATGAAAGATTGTTCCGTTCGATTCGTATTGGTTGTATTGCAGGGAAGCGGAACAAATGAATGGCGAATCTGCCAACTCATCAAAATTTGCAGCATACAGTACATTTCTTTCCCGTTCCATCGAACCGGCAATGTTCCAATCTGCAGGAATACTTAAATTCACCTCGCATGCTTCATCCTTCTTACCATCCTGGTAAATAAAACAGTTTACAGGATTGACGTACAGCATCTCTTTCGTCAGATAGGTTGATCCGGCATTCAATTCGGAAGCATAATAGCTGTATTCCACCCGAATAGTGGTCGGTTCTTTTACTTGGATTTCCCACGAAGAAAGATCGACTTTTTGAAAATCTACTGCTTTTCCATCCTGGCTGAATACCTTGAACCCTCTTACATTTTTAGCAAAGTTTCCCAATTCATATCTTCCAGGCCTCCATTTTGGTAAATGGATGATGGTATTCGGTGCCACATTCTCAAAGATCACTTTGAATTGGATGTATTGCTGATTTGCCTGTTCGATTGCTAAATGATATTGAGCCATTTGATGAGTTTTTGTCAAAATTAGAAATTCCCGGAGGATTAATGAATCTATTTACATATTCGTTCACAATTCCTGAGAATTGATTAATTTCGTGCCATTACCATTTTATTGAAAAGAGAAATGAATTACGATATTATAGTTATTGGAAGTGGTCCTGGAGGATACGTTACTGCTATTCGCGCATCACAATTGGGTTTGAAAACTGCAGTTGTAGAGCGTGATTCATTGGGTGGAATTTGTTTGAATTGGGGATGTATTCCAACAAAGGCATTATTGAAAAGTGCAAATGTGTTTGAATACATTCAACATGCATCCGATTACGGAATTACTGTAAAGGATTCAAAAGCAGATTTCGGCGGAATGGTTGAACGCTCCAGAGGAGTTGCAAACGGAATGAGCCAGGGAATCCAGTTCCTGATGAAGAAAAACAAGATCGATGTAATCAAAGGAACCGGTGTCGTGAAAGCCGGAAAAAAGGTTGCTGTGACCGGTGAAGATGGTAAGGTAACTGAATATTCTGCCGACAAAGGAATCATTATTGCAACGGGTGCACGTTCGCGTCAATTGCCGAATTTACCGCAAGACGGAACTAAAATCATCGGTTACCGCGAGGCAATGAGCATGAAAACACAACCGAAGAAAATGGTTGTTGTCGGTTCAGGTGCAATCGGAGTTGAATTTGCTTATTTCTACAATGCAATCGGAACGGAAGTAACCATTGTTGAATATTTACCGAACGTGGTTCCGATCGAAGACGAAGACGTATCCAAACAATTGGAGAAATCGTTCAAGAAAGCGGGAATCAATATTATGACCAATGCATCTGTAGAAGCGGTTGATACTTCCGGAAAAGGATGTGTCGTTACTGTGAAAACAGCTAAAGGAGAAGAAAAAATCGAATGTGATGTGGTTCTTTCTGCTGTTGGAATCCAGGCAAACATTGAAAATATCGGATTGGAAGAATTGGGAATCGTTGTTGATAAAGGACGTATCCTGGTAAATGACTTCTACCAGACAAATATCCCGGGTTACTTCGCAATCGGGGATGTGATTCCTACTGCTGCTTTGGCACACGTTGCTTCAGCTGAAGGAATTATCTGTGTCGAGAAAATTGCAGGTCACCACCCGGAACCGTTGGATTACGGAAATATCCCGGGATGCACCTATTGTTCTCCTGAAGTTGCTTCAGTCGGAATGACTGAAAAAGCAGCTAAGGAAGCCGGTATGGAAATCAAGATCGGTAAATTCCCGTTCTCTGCTTCTGGTAAGGCATCTGCTGCCGGAGCAAAAGATGGTTTTGTGAAATTGATCTTTGATGCGAAATACGGCGAATTATTGGGAGCTCACATGATCGGTGCAAACGTAACTGAAATGATTGCTGAAATTGTTGCTATCCGTAAACTGGAAGTAACAGGAGAAGAATTGATCAAAACGGTTCACCCGCATCCAACCATGTCTGAAGCAGTAATGGAAGCTGCCGCAGCTGCATATGGAGAAGTGATCCATTTGTAATAAAAAACACAATTAGTTAATAAACCAGTAGGGGCGCGATTAATCGCGCCCCTACTGGTTTTAGGCAAAAAATATTCAGCCGAAACCTTTATTTGTTCATTTCATGGAAAAATAATACCAACTACCGAATTCGTTCAGTAAGCCTCTTTCCCCCGACCATAAAATGTCTAAGCCAAAAAGAACTAAAACCTTGGTGGTAAAATTTCACTTGACCTATCACTTTTTATTGAAATTGTGAAACAAAAATTCTAACTTGGGTTCTCTAAACTTCAGAACTGAATTCTCTCTTCTCTCCTATTAAGTCTGACTAGCGTTACTGACTGGTACTATTGATTTTTTAAGTAAAACGAACACAACTAGTTACTTATGGCTTCACTCAATCCGATTACTGGAGCCTTGGGTACCCAAAGAGCCGCGCATTTACTGCGTCGTGCTACTTTAGGCCCAAGATTGCAAGATATTTCCTCCTTCGCAGGAATGACTTCACAAGCAGCCTTTACTGTGCTTACACAAACACAAGTAATCCCTCCGCTTCCCATTGATCCCATGAGCGGTTCTGATTGGGTGTATCCCAATACCGTGAATTCAAACCAAAATGCAGAGACCTTGTCAAACTATACTCGCACCTGGTGGATGGAAAATATGCGCTCTGCCGGTCCGAATCTCACTGAACGGATGATCTGGTTCTACCATACACATTTTCCAATGATCATGAGCCGGATTGAAGGAAATCCGCAATTTGCAATTGACTACTCGCGCTTGCTCCGTTTCTATGCATTAGGAAACTACAAGGAATTGGTAAAAGCTATTTGTATTGATAACGCCATGTTGGTGCACTTGGACGGAAACCTGAATATAAAAGGTGTTCCGCAGGAAAATTTTGCACGCGAGTTTTTGGAATTATATACCGTGGGGAAAGGTGATGAAGTGAGTTTGGGGAATTACACCAATTTCACGGAACAGGACGTACAAGCACTTACAAAAGCCCTGACAGGTTGGGGAATAGATACTTCGTACCAGACCATTGATGCGGTCACCACTCTTCCGACCGGTAAGGTAAAAGGAAGCGCAACCACCTCTTCCCAACACGATGTGAGTTCCAAACAGTTCTCAGGGGCATTCAGCAATACAGTTATTCAAACCGGAAGTATTACGGGAACAAATGCTGCTGTAACAGCCGTTTACACGGAGTTGGACGATGTGATCAATATGGTTTTTGCTTCACCGCATACCGCACGGCATATTTGCAGACGGATTTACAGGGAATTCGTTTATTACAATATCACTCCGGAAGTGGAGACTGATATTATCGAACCATTGGCAAATACATTGGTCAGCAACAATTACGACATCACTTCCGTACTGGATGTTCTGTTCCAAAGTGAACACTTTTACGACCTGGATACCCCCATAACGGAAGACAACAATATCGGTGCAATTATTAAATCGCCGATGGACCTGGTCATTGGAACGATGCGTTTATTCAACTTAACAGTTCCTGATAAGACCACCCAATTGGTGGCACATTACGATTTATACAACCAGCTTATCGGTCAATTGGAGCTGCAAGGACTTCAATTCTTCGAGCCATATGACGTGGCCGGATATGAACCTTATTACCAATTCCCGGATTATCATCGTTACTGGATCTCATCGAATTACCTGGCAAACCGCTATAAATTTTCAGAACTCCTGATCAGCGGATTTACAGGAACCAGTGGTATGTTGTTAAAATTGGATGTGGTGGAATTCGTGGACACCAATTGTTCCAATCCGGGAGACGCAACAATTCTTGTACAGGAACTGGTTGGTTGGCTTTTCCCCATGACCATTGATTCCGCCCGTTTCAATTATTTCAGGGATACCGTTTTGCTGGATCAACTTCCGGCCTCGAATTGGACCATGGAATGGAATAATTACGTGAACACCAGCAGTGATGTGAATGTGCGGCTCCAATTGGAAGCCCTCATCACAGCAATGATGCAAACACCGGAATACCAATTATTTTAATCAGCAGGCATTATGGATAGAAGAGACTTTGTACGCATTTCATCTTTAATAGGAACCGGAGTGCTTTTAAAACTGAACGGTATCTCATTGCATGCCGCTCAACCGGATGGAATTTTGGAGTCCATGGCGAAATCGAGCCTGAATGACAAAATACTGGTACTGATACAATTGCATGGTGGAAACGATGGCCTGAACATGGTGATCCCCATCAATCAATACGGAAATTACTACAATTTACGCCCAAACATTGCGATTCCTCAAAGCGGTACGCGTCACTACATCACATTGGATCCAAATCTGCCTGCCAATAAACAGGTAGGGCTCCATCCGGACATGGTCGGTTCAAAAGCGATGTATGATGCAGGAAATATGGCAATCATCCAAAATGTTTCCTATGAAAATATGAATGGTTCTCACTTCCGAAGCCGCGATGTTTGGTACATGGGTGGAAACTACGACGACTATTTCAACTCGGGTTGGATGGGCCGCTACTTTGAACACTATTACCCGGATTACCCGACCGGTTATCCGAACCCTACAGTTCCTGATCCCCTGGCACTTGAAATCGGAACCGGAGTATCTCTTGCATTTCATCGGGAACAAGGAATTCCGGCAGGACTTTCGATTCAAAACCCGGACGCATTCTATAACCTGATCAATAGTGTCGGAGCCGAAGAACCAACTAATTTCCCTCCCACACATGCAGGTGATGAAATTGAATACATCATGCAGATCGAAAGACAATCGAACAATTATGCCGAACGATTGAGAGATGTATACGATGCCGGTGCGAATTCCGGAACTGTTTACCCCGATCTGTATCCATACATTGCTCCAAGCGGTTCTTTGAATAATCCGTTGGCACCTCAGTTGAAAATCGTTTCGCGTTTGATCAGCGGAGGAATCGGAACCAAGATTTTCTTATGCAGAATCGGCGGATTTGACACGCACGCCAACCAGGTTATCAATAACAATACGACCATGGGTTCTCATGCTGCATTGATGTACCATATTTCTTCCGCAGTTAAAGCATTTTATGATGATCTGGCGAATTTAGGATTGGCCGACCGTGTTTTGACAATGACCTTCTCTGAATTCGGTCGCCGGGTTGCATCCAATGCAAGTTACGGAACGGATCACGGGAACGCAGCTCCGATGTTGGTTTACGGAACGTGTCTGAATCCGGGAGTTTATGGAGACAATCCCGATTTACAGAACCTTCAAAATGGAAACATCCCGTTGCAACACGATTACCGCCAGGTGTTCACCTCTGTCGTCAAAGACTGGTTCGGTGCACCTGATGCAGCGATCGAACATGTGAAATTTGAGAATTTCGTAGCCAATCGGGTGGATTACGTGGCATGTAAAGCGTTGAGTGTTTCCGAACTGTTCAAAGAGAATTTATGGCTGAAGTGCTATCCGAATCCGACCAATTCAAGTATCAGTATCTCCTACCTGTTGCAAAAGGAAACCAAAGTGCATATTGAGGTGAAAGATATTTCCGGTCGAATCATCGGGAATATTGCGGATGCTCCAACTGTTCCGGGAGAACATGTACTTGATTTCAATTTATCGCACTATGCGAACGGAACGTATTTCGTTACACTTGTTGCAAATGACAGTGTCGTACTTACTAAAAAAGTAATCCTTTCAAAATAATGGTATTCAATCGCTTCTCACTTCTTCTGTTGCTCCTTCTGTTCAGTTTGAATGGAAGGGCACAAAAAAAATACACCGTACACCGAAAAAACAAAATTTACATCGGGCTATTGGGCGGGATGAATTTCAGCAGCGCACATGTGGTAAAGGACTATAGCTTGTTGATGGCAACTCCTCAATCATCGACCAACAATGTGGATGCGGAAAAAGATTATCAACGCTTATTCAAAAACAAGGGTTCCCAATTCGGGTTGTATCTTTCTTATTCTTTCTCGAAGAACCTTTCGGTTGTTTTCGAACCTTCCTATCAGACCAACAGCTTTAATTACCGGACAGCTTATTCCTGGTCGGATACGGTGAACGGGGCTGACTTTTCAATGGAAATGATGCACCAGCAAAAATTATCTGGAGTCAACCTTCCTTTGCTCGTGCGTTGGGACTTTACGGTTTCCCAATTCTCGCCCTATGTGCAAGCCGGAATCTTCACCAATTTCAAACACCAGGCTAAAAAAACCATCTTCTACGATTATACGATTGATAAAGAAGTGGACAAAAAAACAGCAGATCAAACAGGAGAAGCAGACCTGACGGAACATATCAACAAAGCCAATTTCGGTCTTTCGGCAGGTGTCGGATTCACGTATTTTGCAAATTATTTTGCCATCAGCCTGGAAAGTAATTTTCAATATGGATTCCGTTCCATGGTGAACGATAAAAACCGCTATGCGGATTACACCGGATTCAGTGCTCAGTATCTGGACGTATTGGATCAGATAAAACTCATGAACCTGAATTTTCAGTTGACGGTCATGTTCCCGATCGACAACTCTATTTCGCTCGGAATCCTTAGAAAAAGCAGACATTAATTGAATCAATATCGGTATTATGAAACTAGTTGTTTATTGCATGATTTTTTTAGGATTGGCAGCAAGCTTTTCCGGATGTAAAAAGGACTCCAAACCGGAAGATTCTTTCATTAAGATCTACGACGATGAAAATGGCAACAAACATTTTCACCCCCTGAGTATCACCACTTCTGCGGGCAACGACGGATATCTTGTAATGAGTGCTTATGATGGCTGGAGGATCCATTTAATGAAGATTGATAATGCAGGGGAATTTGTATGGAATTATGAACTTCCTTCCAATTACGTGAATGCCGTTCCCAGCCTGATCAAGAGCAACGGGGAAAACTACCTGGTTTGTATGGATGCTGTGGGATTATTCACCTATATTTTGAAAATCGATGAGGGAAATCATACCACTACAGAAATTTCCAATTTTCCCAATGTCCTTTATCCTACATACGCTTATAATTCCGGTTCAGGTATCTACATTCAAAATTACAATCGCTTGAGTATGCAAACCGGTATTCATAAATTGACTGCAGACCTGAGTTCCATTACACAATCTGCGGACCTGGATATTTTCACGGATGTGGAAGACCGGATTGTAAACCATATCACGTTTAACGGGAAACGTATGCCATTCTTTGTAAGTTCAACACCCGAACAAAACTATATTGTAATGAATGGATTCTACAATTACAGTTTTTCATTGATCTTCCTGGATCAAAACCTGAATTTCACAGGTGTTTACAATGGGGCGGGATTCAATGGCGGATTGGCTGCTATTTCACCTTCAGGAGGTTCTCAATTCTCACTGGCGCGCTTTTCTTACGATAATATCTATTACAATGCCAGCGTTCCACTCACTCCTACAACCATTGATATCACGGAATCCATTCCTGCACAAGGTCTTTCGGAGTTAGATGCGGAAAAGCCGGTACTGATCAAGGATGTTGCGATCAATAGCTTACAATACAAGGCATTTTTATCTTCAACAAGAAGCAATCAGTTGTTATTGAGCATCTACGATCGAGGAAGTGGCTCCTTGGTCGGAAAAAAATACCTGGGGAAAAACATTCCGTACACAGCTTGTGATTTCATCCAGACTGAAGACAGCGGTTTGAATATCCTTCTTCAGGCGAAGATCATGGGAAGTTTTGATCGCATTGCAATCATCAAATTATCCAAGGAGCAAATGGAAGCTATTCCTCAATGAATCCAATAATAAAAAATAAGTGGGCTCGCGATTAATCGGGAACCCACTTATTTTTATAATGTACCGAATTATACAATATTCTCGTCTAGCAACTGATTGATGGATGCAATCGTAAACTTGCCGGAATCCATACATAATTCAATATCGATCCGGCCCAATTTCAATCCTCCGTAACCTACCTGGTTCACAAATACATTTTTTCCATCCTTGTTTTTGAACTCCTGGAGCTCTTCCAAAAAGGTATGTGTATGTCCGCCGATAATGACATCAATTCCGGATGTGGATGCTGCCAAAACTTTATCTGAAACCTGGGTGGTTTTGTATTCATATCCTAAATGAGACAGGCAAATCACCACATCACAACCTTCTTTGCGTAAAGTGTCTGCTTGTTTTTGTGCTTCCCGAATGGGATCCTGGTAAGTCAATCCTTGCCAGCTTTCAACAGGAACCAATCCTTGAAGATCCACTCCTACGCCGAAAACACCGATCTTGAATCCACCCTTCTTTACAATCGTATATGGTTTCACCACATCGGAAAGTGGTGTAGAACTCAGTTCGTAATTGGCATTTACAACCTGGAACGAAGCATTGGACAAGGCACTTTTGTATGCCTCCATTCCGATATCGAAATCGTGATTACCAAGCGTCACAATTTCATAATTCATTGCAGCCATGGTTTTCATTTCCAATACTCCTTTGAACTTATTAAAATAAGGAGTTCCCTGAAAGATATCTCCGGCATCGACCAACAAAACGTGTTCTTCCTGGTCCCGGACCGATTGAATCAAACTCGCTCTTCTGGAAACACCGCCCATATTTGGAAACTTGGGATGGTTTACTGGAAATGGATCAATGTTCGAATGGGTATCATTGGTATGTAAGATCACCAATTTTTGCTGCTTTTTCTTAGCACTCATCAATGATGGAGCAACTATGGCAGCTCCTGCAATCACACCGGTCTGCTGTAAAAATAATCTTCGTTCCATGTTACCAATTTATTCTTTCTTCCGGATAAAAAGCAATTTTTTTCTCTTTTTTAACAGCTTCGATAATGAAGTCCCGGAATAGGATATTTGTATCAAATCGTTGCAAGGGATTGTTAAAGAAGAACATATTGTCTCCCCCGTTTGCCAAAAAGTCGGATGTAACCACCCAAAAGTATTTTTTGGTTTGAGCCAAACTATCCGGAAACTGAAGTTTTCCCTTCACCAAACGGAATCCTCCGATGGGTTCTCCTCCTTTCTCTTTCAAGTAAGCCTCCATTTCCGGAATCCGGTCAAGTGACAGTTTCAGATAGACCATCCGGTTGTCGAAAGGCATCACCTTGTAAATATCTCCCACCGTAATCGGTCCTTTGGGTATATCGGCCCGCAAACCACCAATATTGATAAATGCTACTAAAGGTTCCTCTGTGAAAAACACACTATCCTTTGACTTCTTAATCAGCTCATCACACAACCAAAACCCCAGGGATGAGTTCGGTCTTCCGGTAACAAGGTCAGTAGTCGCTTCACCGATCACCAAACCGAATTCCTTTAACATCTCCCTTCGATAAGGCGCTATCAATGAGTCCATTTCTACAGATGGTTTACTTGAATCATCCACATTCTGCTTCGATCCATTTACCTGTAAATGATAAGAGCAGGCCGAAAGACCTGCTCCTATTAGAAAAAAAAGAAAAACAAGTTTCTTCATCTTTAGTTTTTAACGATTGTTTTTTGTGCTTCTCCGTAGGGCGTTCTTACTTTCACAATATACGAACCTACTTTCAAATCCTGAATATTTAATTCAACCAAAACCTGATTGATCCCTTCAGCAGATTTTACAACTTTACCATCCGTTGCGATGATCTGGTAACCTGTAATCGTAGTTGCATCCACATTCATCACCAATACATTGGTTACCGGGTTGGGATACAAGATAAATCCGTTCAACAATGCTTCTTCTACATTAGCAGTACATCCTAAAGATTCGTAGCTCATATTCGTGAAGTTCACAAAACAAGCATAGTTCGGGTTATCAACAAATGGGTTTCTATTGTCTTGTAATGAATCGATATAATCGTTTCTTGAAATTTCCCATGAATCCGGCATGTCTTGTAAGTTCCATTGTTTCAGGATCGCCTGGTTCTGTCCGTAAGGAATAGAACTGCTGATCGGATTCGGGAATCCCCAGTTGTTTCCACTTACGGTAGTGTAACAAATCGCTTCATACATCATCGCACGTGCAGCATCACCTTTATGTTCGTCTCTTGGTTCAAAAACCTGGTGACCATTTGCATCAGTTCCGAATTTACATCCTAAATAACCACCTGTTTGAGTTACAACTTTACCTAGTGGGTAATTACTTCTCAACGCGTTTGCATTGTTTTGATTTGTCGGGAACAAATGGTGGTAATCATTGTATTCAGGTAAAGCTTGTGCAGGGTTTGTTGGCATCCAGCTATGGCAATATGTATGCTCACGGCTTGTTCCTGTAGCAGTAAAGTCAAACGGTTCTGTGTAGATGATGTTTTCACCGCTGTAAACACATGTAACTACACGACGATCCATTGTCGTATCACGTACAGCAAACTTAGCGACCATCAACGGTCCATAATTACTATAGAATTGCATTTGGTGAGGATTCACCAAGGTGTGTAAGTCTGCAACAAATGTAGGACTGCTTGTGGATATGGTAGAGTAATAACCTACAGGCTGCATGGAACCTGAAGAAGTAACGTTTCCAGCTAAAGGAGCATTTGTCAAATAATTTATATAAGTCCCTGCTCCATTGTAAGCATATACTGCAAAGTAATATCCTGTACTTGCCACGATATTGTTAGGCAAAAAAGATGTTCCCGCTCCTGAATAAACAACCTGAGCATCTCCAACGATGTCTCCACGTTGATAAAGTGTTCCGTCAACAGGAACTCCAGTGATAGCTGAACCTTTTTTACGCAATACCAGATAACCATCAGCAGCTGAACTTGTAAAAGATCCTGTCAACCTGTATGATTTCACGTTAGAGAAAACAAGGTTTGTCGGTTGACTAGCCGGTTCAGTAGCAAAGCTACCACCGATACCATTCAAATTAATCACGTAAGCTGCCTCATCGGAATCATCACTGTTGATCGTCAAAACGGCAGTTCTTGTTCCAGCCACTGAAGGAGTGAAGTTTACAGTCAACGATTGGCTTGCAGTTGCGGCCACTGTAGAAGGGAAAGATGCAACTGAGAAATCAGCAGCATTTGCACCTGAAATCACGGCACTTGAAATATTCAATGTATTCGCTGTTCCAAGATTTTCAACCGTGAATACAAACGGAGTCATTGTTGCAACCGGAGAACTCACTGTTTGAGTACCACCGGAAACGATTGTTGTACTTCCGTATTTCACATTGATCTCCTGAGATGGTGTCGCTGCACCGGCAGCGATAGTAACGTCATCCAATCCGATATTCCCGCTTACCTTATTCGTATAAATGAACCGGATAAAACGTGTCAACGAATTCGGGTTATCCGTGTACATTTGGTAAACTCCTGCCGGAGGAGCTGTATGTGTATGTAAAGCGGTGTATGTTGAACCATTTGCCGATTCTTCCACCGTAAATGTTCCACCTGTGAAAGAGTTTCCAGCCAAATAATAAGTCAATGCCCCGGGAGCACTCGCAAAGTTGACGATCATGTAATCACCTGTTCCGTCGAACTTCATTGCTGGCGGTGTATTCCCTGAAGCAGTATAGAATGCTGTTCCGGATTCTGTCCACCCTACCGGTAATGTAGTGGTTGTAAAACTCCATGTAGTTGGTAACACTGCTTGTGCTACGGATACGCTATAAGCAAAGGCTGATAGCAGTACTAAAAAAATCGACTTTCTCATTTTTTTCATTTGTTTCAAATTCCTATTTTTAATCCCAGGTTAAATCTTCTACCCATTCCAACGAAAACTGTCGCTGAAGTGGCGTCAAAGTTTGCCCCATTTTGTGAATCGGTGATGTATACCTTATCCAGGATATTCATTATTCCACCATTCAATGTAAAATACACTTTAGATAATCTGAAAGTATATCCTACGTTAAAATCCAATAGTCCGTAGCTCGGCATTTGCCATGATTCCCGATCCTTATTTGCTCCGACAAGAGCCAATGGATCGAAATTTGCAAAGTTTCTTCCGAAGTAAGTATATCTTAATTTGACATATAAATCCTTGATGATCTCATACCGCACGGAACCCCCGATCTGGAGTTGGGCTGCATCACCAACGTGTACATTTTTCGCACTGAAGTCAACAGAGTCAACTATCACACCATTGTTATCAATGATATACACTTTAGATCCCGAAATTGTTTTCCAATCAGCAACCGTCACAACACCTTCCAGGTTGATTTTTTGAGTCACCTTGTAGTTGAAATCCACTTCAACCCCTTTGTGTAATGCATCCAATCCGTTGATATTGTAGGAGAATGTCCCATCCGGAGTAACAACCGTTGGAGTGTACTGAGGCGGTTTGTTTTTCCACAAGGTATAATACAAGTTCACATTTGCCGCAAATTTCTTGCTTTTATAACCGTATCCGACCTCCACAGAAGCAACTTTTTGGTTTTTCGCCTCCAGGAACGGTAAATTATTGTTGTCAAAGATGGTATTCATTTTCGGAGCAATACTCAAATATCCAAGGTTTACAAAGACATTGTGACTCTTGTTGATATTGTAGTTGACTCCTCCTTTGATTGTTCCACCCATGAACCACTTTCTATCTGTAGTTGCTGTTCTTGCTTCCGAGGATTGGTTGGTGTACTTGTTACCTTTGTAAGTTACCGTATCTCCATATCCTACCGCCTGCACCATGGTTGTGTCGTCAAAAACAAGGTCTTTCTTTTTGAAATAATCAATTCGTTGATTACCTGTTTCGGAAAGTGACCCTGTTAAGAAAGTCGACCATTTATCTTTTTTGTACTCTACCTGACCGAAAGCTCCTCCCCACATCACGATTGCATCATTATGGTAAGAAACCTTATCCCCTTCACGTTTCATGGCATAGCTCAGGTTGTCTATACCTTTCGGTTGATTTTTGTCCGAGTTGTCGATTGCATAATCCCCACCCATCAAATCATATACTGTTTGATAATGGCTTCCTCTGTAATACCTTGCATCGATCCCAAATAATGTTGAAATCTGGTTATTGATCTTGTAAGATACTGATGAAATCAACCCCACCCATTTATGATCATTATTCGCAGATCTTAAATAGTTTGACGAGGAGTGCTCTGTTGTGCTATACAAACTTGAAATGCTTTTCGAATTTTGATCATAAATCCCTTGAAGATTGTAAAGACCTGTAGTGGTATCGCGCGCAGGAGTATTCCTCATTGCAGTACCTCCTCCTTTACCGATTGACAGGTATGCAATGGTTGTCCAATTGAACTTATTGTTCGGATTCCAAGAGTGAGCCAAATTGAATTGCGGTTTGTGGAAGTAATTCACTTTTTCATTGAAAACCTCATCGTTAACCATTCCGTAATTCGGATTGTATTTGTTTCCACGAGCACCGATAGCAGATGTGGTATAATACAGATTACTTGTATTTGCCACCGAATCTATTTGTCTTTGATAATCAACTCCGGCTTGTTTAGCCAATTTCTCATCTACCACAGCAATAGGCAACTTAGTTGTTCTTTGTCCGTGAGATTGAGGAGCGCCATTCACACCGAAACTCAATAAATGCTTACCGAATTTCTTCTGAACCTTGAAAAAGTAAGACCAGGCATCGTCAAACGTTGCATTCGCATAACTACTCCCCCATTTTCTGGAACCCGCAACCGAAATTCCCCAGTTACCTTTCAACATCCCTGTATTTAAACCGAAGGATGCCTTGTAAAGTCCATAATCATTCACTTCACCTTTCACGTGAACACCGAACTTTTGGTCAATTCCTTTGGTAATGATGTTCATTGTTCCTCCAACGGAAGTAATTGCAAGTTTGGAAGCTCCCAATCCTCTCTGAACCTGGATTGTCTTGGTGATATCACCCAAACCGTCCCAGTTACTCCAGTAAACCTGACCATTTTCCATGTCATTTACCGGAACACCGTCCACCAGAACAGCTACATTTCGCTGATCGAATCCGCGGATAGAAATTCGGGAATCTCCTGATCCTCCTCCTTGCTCCGTTGCGTAAACACCCGGCGTGGAATTCAGGATCATCGGTAAATCACGTGTACCCAAATCCTCAGCGATCTGTTTTGCAGAAATAGTTGAAAACGCAATGGGTGTTTCTCTTAGTTTAGCAACATCGCGAACGATCTCCACATCTTCAATGATATTCTCACTCACTTTAAGTGTGAAATCATGGACATAATCTGCATTTCCGACCGCTACAACAGCTTCATAGTTATCAAAACCGAAGTAGTCCATTGTAATTTTATGGCTTGCATTTTTCGAGACTTGGAACGTATATTTTCCGTCGACATCCGTGTTTGCTTTCAGAATCGAATCACAAACAACAAGCGCACCGACAACGGGTTCATTCGTTTCAGGATCTGTTACCACACCGCTCAACGTCACTTTTTCCTGCGAAAAAGCGGACACACCAATGAACAGGAAACAAATCAATAGCAGATTTTTCATAATCAGTATAAAACAGTATAAAATGGAGAACTTATGAATTACTCGATTATAATGCTTTGTTGAGAAGAAGATTTATCCGTAAAGTTGATTCTTACCAAATAGGATCCTTTTCTTAATTTATCCGTTAAAGAAACAACTGCAGCTGTGCTTTGGTCGTTTTTCACTTCTTTCGCTACCACTTTACCAAGCAAATCAACGATCTCGATTGTCTCGATTGCATTGTTTGTATTGATATAAAGAACACCATTTGCATTAGGATTCGGGAAAATTGAAACTGTATTCAATTTGTTTTCACCCACGCTTAAGAAACAATCACATGTGTGAGATCCCAAATTTGTCCAGGTGTCTTTCGGTAAAGAATCCCATTGTTGATTTACAATAAACGGATCCGGGTTAACAGTAACTCCTGTCTTAACAGATGCTTTGCGAATCAATGTATGGTTTTCCGTCCAAACGCGACCTACAGACCCATCATAAGGAGGCTGATCTCCCCAACCATAAGCACCTTGTCCCATAGCAGCATCACCGATTTTCCCCATTAAATCAATCATTAATGTATTTTTAAACAAAGCAATAGCATCATTTCCATTCATGTAAGTCGGAGCCGGATAAGCATGATCCAATTGATCAGCCATTGTCTGTAAAGCAGGAGAACAGGCAGGAGAGTTTGGCTGAGCTGTTGTTTGACCGTTTACAACTACAAATGTAGAATATGCTTGGATCGTTCCACTTAAATTCAATACACCACCTGTATTTGATGTAGCTTGCCCATTTGAAAAGCGTTCAATTCTATAACCAGTTAAACTGATAGCTGAACCTGTTGGGTTATACAACTCAATTGCCTTATCGTTTCCGGTTCCTTCAACGTACTCAGAGATAAATATTTCCGAACAGTTTTGTGCTTGAACAGCAACAGCAGTAGACAACATACCTAAAAATAGTAATGTTCTTTTCATAACTAATTGATTATTAAATTTACAGATAAAATACAGTGTAATGGTACAACGGATCCATTCGGCTCATTTACCGAAAAATAGCTCCAAACACTTCGGGAGAAGTCTTTGCTATTATGGATACGATTCATTTCTATTTCATTATACCAAATTTTGTATTTCTAAATGGTTTCAGTCTGCATAAAACACAGCATCAAGGAGAACATTCAGAAATTTACGAGGCAAAGTTAAACCAAATTATTCATACCTACATTACATAATTGTTAACAATCAACTAAGGTTATACACGTAGATTTCATTCAATCAACCTCATATTAAACAAGCCGTTAACTATTTTACACCACTCATCAATAATTCACTCCCTTCGGAACACTTTTTGGTTATTTTTGCCCAAAACACAATTGTATGAGAATTAAATTAGTCATTTCCTTTATCTGTATCATCTCATTTGGATATGCTCAAAACCTGACGGTTGAAAGTATCTGGAAATCGGGTGAGTTTTACCCCAATCGTATCGAAGGCTTCACTGCACTAAGTGATGGTCAGTCTTTTACCAAGATTGTTGAAGAAGACAATCAGTACTTTATGAAAAAGTACCAATTCAAAGATTATAAAGGTGCAGGTACCGTCCTTGTTAATTTGTCAACGATTCAGTTCAATGGCAAAAAGGTAGAGTTGGATGATGGAAAATTGAGCAAGAGTGGAAAATGGCTACTTATTCAGTCAAACACCAAGTCCATTTACAGACACAGTTTTTCCACTACTTATTACGCTTACAATGTCCAAACCAAAGAGACATATAAAGTAAGCAATTCGGATGCTCCTCAAACATTGGGAACTTTCTCTCCCGACGAAACCAAATTGGGATATGTTTCAGGAAATAACCTGTTTGTATATGACCTGGTTAACCACACCAACAAGCAAATCACCTTTGATGGAAAACAGAATAGCATCATCAATGGTACAACTGATTGGGTTTACGAAGAGGAATTTGCGATCACACAAGGATTCGAATGGTCTCCCGATTCAAAATACCTTGCTTTCATGCGTTTTGATGAAACAGATGTGAAGCAGTTCCAAATGGCGATGTACGGATCACTTTACCCGGAAGAATACACCTTTAAATATCCAAAAGCCGGAGAAGCAAACTCAAAAGTGACTTTCCATATTGCAAACAGTGAAACAGGTACTATAAAAGCGGTGAATTTGGGTGAATACGAATATTTACCCCGCTTTCAATGGTCACCGATCAAAAATGAAGTATTCGTTTCCACATTGAATCGCCACCAAAGCCAGGTAAAATACCATTTGGTAACAAATCCGGAAACCCCGACCGACCGTATTTTTTACGAGGAACAAACAGATACCTATCTGGATGCAGACAATGTAATCTTGTTGAAAGACGGGGCATCCATGCTTCGCACTTCAGAAAAAGACGGATACAATCACATCTATCACCTAACTTTTGCAGGACACCTAAGTCAAGTGACTTCCGGTAATTGGGATGTGATCGACCTGTATGGAATTGATGAAAAGAAAGGAACGGTATTTTATTCCTCCTCGGAAAACGGAGCGATCAACAAATCACTCTATTCCATTCATTGGAAAGGAACAGATAAGAAACTGATTTCAAAAGCCACCGGATACAACGAAGCTGAATTTGCACCCGGATTCAATTATTTCATCCGAACAAGTTCAAGTGCAAATACGGTTCCGACATATACCCTGTGTGACCGCACCGGAAAAGAATTCCAGGTATTGGAAGCAAATACGGAACTTCAGAACAAGTTAAACGGAATGAACCTGAGTCAGAAAGAATTCATTCAAGTGGATGGTGCTGCCGGAAAATTGAATGCATGGATGATGAAACCTGCAAACTTCGACCCAAGCAAAAAGTACCCGGTTTATTTCAATGTCTATTGTGGTCCTGGTAGCAATATGGTTACCAATGATTATGACGGAGCAAATTACCTGTACCACCAGCTGTTGACACGAAAAGGATACATTGTTTTTTGTGTGGATACCCGAGGAACCCAATTTCAAGGAGCGAAATTCAAAAAGTCGACTTACTTGCAATTAGGTAAATTGGAGACCGAAGATCTGATTGCAGTAGCTAAGTACCTTCAAAAAGAATCCTATGTTGATCCAGACAGAATCGGAATCATGGGATGGAGTTATGGCGGATTCATGACTTCCTTGGCTATGACAAAAGGCTCCGATGTGTTCAAAATGGGAATTGCCGTAGCACCGGTTACCAATTGGAGAAATTATGACAATATCTATACGGAACGTTTCATGAGAACCCCGCAAGAAAATGCAAGCGGATATGACGACAACTCTCCGGTAAATCATGCAGACAAGTTAAAAGGGAAATTTTTATTGATCCACGGTTCAGCTGATGACAATGTGCATTATCAGAATACAATGGAGTTCATCACCGCTTTGGTGAAAGCAAACAAACAGTTTGATTTATTCGTTTATCCAAATAAGAACCATGGAATTTATGGTGGGAATACAAGAAACCATCTTTTCACGATGATGTTGGAATATACCATGAAGAACCTGTAGGGATAACTCTTTACTATTTACAATAAAAACAAAAGGCTTGTAGAAAAGAAACTACAGGCCTTTTTAGCTAACCTTTTTTAGCAAAAAAAAGATTACCATGGCAGTTTATTGTATTCAATTCTTTATTAATTTAGTGCGGCTAATAAAAATTGTTAGATAATACTCTTATAGATCATCATGAGCAAAATTGCGAAAATCGAATTAGACGGGAAGGTTTACGAATTCCCGGTTGTACAAGGCACTGAAAATGAATTGGCTATTGACATTTCAAAGCTGCGTCAAGAAACAGGATATGTAACTTTAGATACAGGTTACAAGAATACAGGTGCTACAACCAGCGCCATTACTTTTTTAGATGGTGAAGAAGGAATCCTTCGTTACCGTGGTTATCCGATTGAGCAATTGGCAGAAAGCGCTACTTTCATTGAAGTTGCTTATTTGTTGATTTATGGTGAATTACCTACTCAAGAGCAATTGGATGAGTTCATTTCAAGTATCACCAAACACACTTTGGTGCATGAAGACATGAAACAATTCTTTGAAGCATACCCTGCTCAGGCTCACCCGATGGGAGTATTGTCATCCATGGTTTGTTCACTTTCCACTTTTTATCCTGAATCATTGGATCCGAATAGAAGTGCAGAGAAAAAGAACAGAACGATCTTACGTTTGTTAGCTAAATTGCCAACACTTGCTGCTTGGTCTTACAAGAACTCGATGCGTCACCCATTCATGTATCCAAAGAATGAGTATGATTACGTGAAGAATTTCCTGTACATGATGTTTGCAATGCCAACTGAGGATTACAAAGTGGATCCTGTTGTTGTTGATGCATTAAATAAATTATTGATCTTACATGCTGACCACGAGCAAAACTGTTCTACATCTACAGTTCGTATCGTTGGATCATCACAAGCGAACTTATACGCATCCATTTCCGCAGGTATTTCGGCTCTTTGGGGCCCACTTCACGGTGGAGCTAACCAGGCAGTAATCGAAATGTTGGAAAAAATCCACAACGACGGTGGTGATGTTGACAAATGGGTATTGAAAGCAAAAGACAAAGATGATCCGTTCCGTTTGATGGGATTCGGTCACCGTGTCTACAAAAACTTCGATCCACGTGCAACGATCATTAAAAAAGCGGCAGATGACGTATTGGAGAAATTGAAAATCAACGACCCTTTATTAGAAATTGCTAAAAAATTGGAGAAATACGCATTGGAAGATGAGTACTTCAAATCAAGAAGCTTGTATCCGAATGTGGATTTCTATTCCGGGATCATTTACAAAGCCTTAGGTATCCCATCTGAAATGTTTACAGTCATGTTTGCATTGGGTCGTTTACCAGGATGGATTGCACAATGGAAAGAAATGTCTGAAGGTGGAGAACCAATCGGTCGTCCAAGACAAATCTACACCGGAGAAACTACCAGACAGTATGTTCCGATCGCCAAAAGAGGATAAAAATCAATAAATAACCAAAAAATGGGGATGCGATTAATCGTGTCCCCATTTTGTTTATACCCCTTAGGCATCCTATTCCCATAACATTCTCTTCAAATTCAATTAAACAAAATCAATTTAGCTTCATTTCAAATTTATTTATAACATAACTTACTAATAAACAACCGACTAAACGGTTAAGATACTTTTGTTTCATCCGAATGGATAATTATTTTTCCTATTACAATGAAACAAATTCTACAACTTGCGTTCCTATCATATTTTTTAATTGGCACCAATTCCAACTTATTTTCACAATGCCCTTCAGGAGCAATTGGAGTTACCGGTTCCGGTTGCGGATGTCAAAGTGGTTGCAACTTAAGCAGTTTTGGCGGTCCGAACTGCTCTCCGGCAGTTACAGGAAACTGTAGCAGCGGAGAATTGGCCATGTCTGTAAACATTGTTGTTCCGGACGGATGCACCTATACAGTTACTGCACTGATCCAAAACAGATCCGGCGGTTGTTCCGCGTCAGGAGCTGATGGTGGAGACCAGATGAAAGTTGATATTTCAGGAGGATCAAAATCATTTCAAACAGGTGCTTCCAATGCATCATTGACAGATAGCTACGTTCTTGTCGGACCGGGAACAATTGTTGTTTCGGGAACTGCTAACCGTGCAGATGAAATTATTACCTATTCAACCACTTCCAGCGGTGCAACTTGCGTAAGTTGCCTGAGTGTACTTCCGGTGGAACTAACCACTATCCAAGTCTCATCGGAAAATAACGCCGTTGCATGCGATTGGTGGACCGAAACAGAACTGAACAACGATTTTTTCACTATTGAACGAAGCACGGATGGTATTCACTTCGATCCCATTGCTACCATGAAGGGAGCCGGAACCAGTTTCGAACCATTACATTATAAGCTATATGATTACGATCCATATCAGGACGTGGTCAGTTACTACCGTCTGTCACAGACAGATTTCAACGGATTGACACGGTTTCACGATATCCGATCGATCAAACCGAAAAAGATCCATGGACTGACAATTTATCCCAACCCATCAAACGGGGAAATTCAGATCACAGGAGATTACAAAACCTTACTTGCATCAAAACTGTTTGATACATCCGGAAGGGAAATTGCGCTGAACCATTCTTCAACAGAAAACAACGAACTTACCGTTTCTTCCTTGCCCGTCGGGGTTTATACCTTCGTGTATTTTGACAATGAGAAAGTAATTTCCGAACGGATTATCATTACGCCTTAATCTTCTGATCTTTCTACTCCCTTTTTGGAACCTTCGTAAATTGAATATTTTCTGAAGGAGCATTCCAGATCTCCATTAAAGAGTTTGTATTTCTTATCCGGTTTCAACGCCAGATATTTGAACCCTTCTTCACTGGAAGAAATCACGAAACAAGAATAACCAAGAAGTTGATGTTTCATAATACTTCCCAATGATCCATACAACTCTTCCACATCCGTCTCCAAACGTTCTCCGTAAGGTGGATTTGTAATCATGAAAGCCGGACCTTCCGGAAACGGAAATTCCTCCAAAGCCGCATTGTGAACATCAACAAATCTCCCGAATGAAAAACCTCTCAGATTTCGTTTTGCTTTCATGACCATTTGAGAGTCAATATCGCCGCCAATCAAGACACATGGAAGTTCTTTCACGACCTTATTCGCTTTTGCATGGATTTCTTCCCACAAATCAGAATCAAAATTCGCCATATTCTTGAACGCGTAATGTGTTCTTTCGATATTCGAAGGAATTCCTGCTGCTAGCAGTGCCGCTTCGATCAGGATGGTTCCGGAACCACAGAACGGATCAATCAATGTCGTTTTCTTATCCCATTCACTCATACGCAAAAGAGCTGCAGCAACCACTTCATTCAAAGGCGCATCCCCCGTTGATTGGCGATAACCTCTTTGAAACAAAGGTAAACCACTTGTATTGATCGAAATGACTCCTTCATTTTCACGAACGTATAGATCAATGACTACTTGCGGCGACTTCACATTAATATCAGGTCTTTCTCCTTTCACATCCCTGAAATGATCTACAATCGCATCTTTGATTAGTAAGAAAGGAAATTGGGAATGATTGAAAAGACTGGAATTTACCGCTCCTTTTACTGCAAATGTTTTCTTCACATCAAATAAAGAAGACCAGTTGATTTTCGATGCTTCGGTATACAGGTCTTTCTCTGACTTAACGGCGAATTTTCGCAACTCAACCAAAACAGAAATTGCACAACGAACATGTAAATTCAGAAAATATACATCTTTCCAATCACCTTCAATCTGAACAGCTCTATTCAGTTTTGTACTATCGGGAAAACCCAGTTCATTTAGTTCGTCAGCGAGTACATCCTCTAACCCGTAAAATGTCTTAAGTACTATTTTCATAAAGCGAATTCAATTATTGATAACCCGGCAAAAGTAGATAAAAGGTCAGAGCTTTGCTAAATCGAAGAGAAATAAAGCAAAACAAGATGCGTTTAGGTAAAAAAAAATTACTTTTGAGTTTCATGCAATTAGCAAAGCGATTAACTATAATTTTATTCTTAAGCATTACCCCTTTATTCGTTCAATCTCAAGGGGTTGGAGTTGTATTAAGTGGTGGTGGCGCTTCCGGCTTTGCACATATCGGTGTCCTGAAAGCACTCGAAGAAAATAACATTCCCATTAATTATATTACAGGTACTTCTTCAGGCGCTTTGGTAGGCGCAATGTACGCAAGCGGCTATTCTCCTAAGGAAATTGAAGATTATGTGCTGAGCCATAAATTTCAATTAATGTCCAAAGGAGCGATTGAACAGCGGTATGAGTTTTTATTGCGTGAAGACAATGAGAATGCTTCCGGAATCAGCTTTCCCTTTTCACTGGATAGCATTTTCAGTAAATCATTGCCAACCAACTTCATCCGACCTGAATTACTGGATTTTGAAATGCTCCGTTTGTTTGGTGCCAGCGGCGCTTCCAAACAATACAATTTTGACAGTCTTTTTGTGCCATTCCGGTGTGTAGCCAGTGACATTGTTGCAAAAAGAGGAGTTGTCTTTTCCTCCGGTCAACTAAACGAAGCTGTCCGGGCCTCCATGACATTCCCGTTCTATGTCAATCCTATCCGGATCAATGGAGTCCTTTACTTCGACGGCGGGCTTTATAACAACTTTCCTTCGGATGTCATGTATAACAGTTTTCCGGTCGATTTCATCATTGGAAGTAACGTTTCCTACAATGCATCCCCGCCGAGAGAAGACGATCTGATCAGCCAATTGACAAACATGTTGGTAACACATACCTCTTTTAAAATACCTTGCGAATCAGGAATAATTATCGAGCCAAAATCAAATATCAGCACCTTTGATTTTGATGACGTCGATGAAGCCATCGATGCCGGATACAACTCCACTATTGCCATGATGGACAGTATCAAGACCATGTTGGACGCCCGAATTTCGACCGAGGAATTAAATAAACGGAGAACCGAGTTCAAAGCAAGCGTGCATCCCCTGGTAATTTCAGAAGTGAATACCACCAATAAATCTGGTCTGGATGAAAGCTATGTGAGAAAATCCATCCTGAAAAATAAAAAGGGGGAAGAGATTTCCGGAATGCGTTTCAAACGACGTTATTTCAGAACCTATGCAACTCCTCAGATCAAATACTTATATCCTACCCTGGAAGCGAAACCGGATTCAACTTACGCCTTGAATATAAAAGTCACTGAATCGAAACCATTCCGGATAGATTTGGGAGGAATTGTAAGTACAAGAGCTATAAATACAGGATTTGTCCAGCTGAATTACATGCGCCTGGACCGTTTTGCCACCACCATTCAAGCAGGCGGGTATTTTGGTAAATTCTACAATTCGGGAAGGGCCAATATTGATTTGCATTTCCCATCCTACTACCCTATTTCTGCAAGTTTCTACGGAGTAATCAACCGGTGGGATTATTTCAAAAGTTTCACTACTTTCTTTGATGATGAAAAACCATCCTTCCTTGTTCAGAATGAAGCATATGTAGGTGGCGGAATCAAACTCCCTATCTTCAACAACTCCAAGTTCGCCTTCGATTACAGGCACTTTGAAACACAAGACCGTTATTACCAAAGTTCCGACTTCACCAATAAAGACACGACTGACAGAACCATTTTATTTGGAAATACGTTGATGCTGACATTGGAACATAATTCGTTAAACAGGAAGCAGTGGGCATCGTCCGGAACTCTTGCCCAGTTTAAAGCCATTTACAGCGGTGCACAGGAACACAGTGTTGCCGGATCAACGTCGCTTGAACCATACGACTATAGAAATGGCCACCATTGGTTCAACATCCGGGGTGAAATCCAGAGTTTTCCCCTGAGCACGAAATATTTTTCCTTCGGTATTCACGGATTGGCAAGTATTACCAATCTTTCCTTATTGAAAAACTACACTGCAACTATTCTAAATATGAACGCATTTCAGCCATTACCCGATTTGCAAACTTATTTTTTCACGGAATACCGGTCACCGCAATACATCGGAGGAGGATTGAACATTATCTTTTCATTGCGAAAAAACATCGATATCCGGGTAGATGGATATTGGTATCAGCCCTTCATTTCCATTACTAAAAACGACGACGGCACATTTGGCTACTCGAAACCATTTAAAGGAGAATCCCAGGTTGCTTCCTTATCAGCCATTTACCATTCGCCCTTGGGACCAATTAGAGCTTCATTGAATTACTTCCCCAAACAAAAGACTCCTTTGGCGTTCCAATTCACCTATGGGTTTATCATTTTCCACGAACGGGCTTTCCGTTAAAACAAGTTCAAATGGTTACCAAGATTTAAAATCCCGTTAGCTATCGGGATCAATTTGAACATCTGAACATTTGAACTTTCGAGATTCCTAGTATCTTCGCATCAAATTCAAAAAAAATGACAAAAATCATCTGTGGTATTCAGCAAATGGGAATCGGTGTTCCTGATGTTCAATCAATTTGGAAATGGTATAGAGAGCACTTCGGTGTAGATGTGCGTATTTTTGAAGAAGCTGCTGAAGCGCCTTTGATGACGCGATATACAGGTGGAGTGATTCATTCGAGAACTGCAACCTTAGCTCTTTCTATGGAAAGCGGAGGAGGATTTGAGATTTGGCAATTTACTTCACGTCCAACTGAGAAAAGCACAGAACCGATTATTTTGGGTGACTTTGGTTTGTATGCATGTAGGATCAAATCCAGAGATGTCAAAGCGACTCATGCATTCTTAGTGAAAAAAGGTGCGAAAGTATTATCCGAGCCACAGCAATTACCCAATGGGAGTTATCATTTCCTACTAGAGGATCCGAATGGTAATCTCTTTGATATAGTAGAAGGTTCAGGATGGTTCATGGATACCAAATTCGAAGGAAAAACAGGTGGTGTTGCAGGATCGATGATCGGAGTTAGCTCCATAGAAAAGGCATTGCCTTTATATCAGACTATTTTAGGTTACGACAAAATCGTATACGATGTTACGGACACATTTGATGCATTCAATACTATTCCAAACGGAAATCAGAAAGTAAGAAGAGTGTTATTACAGCATTCTGAAGACCGGAAAGGCCCATTCGCAAAATTATTGGGTCCAACTCAAATTGAACTAATCCAGACAATTGAAAGAACGGACGCAAAACCGATCTTTAAAAACCGTTTTTGGGGAGATTGGGGATTCATCCATCTGTGTTTTGATGTACAAGGAATGGACGAATTGCAAAAGGAATGTGAATCATTAGGGTTTCCATTCACTGTCGATTCCGGAAAGACTTTTGACATGGGTGAAGCCGGAGGAAGATTCAGTTACATCGAAGATCCGGATGGTACCTGGATCGAATTTGTTGAAACTCATAAGGTTCCCGTAATGAAAAAATTAGGTTGGTATATCCATCTGAAGAATAAAAAACCCGGAGCATTTTTACCTAACTGGATGCTCAGAGCCATGAGATTCAATCGCGTAAAGGATTGATTCAACAGTAGCTTCTGTTGATTTTAATTCGATTATCTTATCATTTTAAATTGTAAATTTGAATCAAATTGTATACTTATGAAATTTCTCCAATTTTCACTTTACTCCATTCTCCTTGCTTCTTTGATATTGATCACCTCTTGTGAAGACGATATTGACTTCGCCGGAGAGCATGTGGAAACTCCTGTTTTGTTTGGATTATTGGATAAAAACGATTCCTTGCATTATGTGAAAATTACACGAACTTTCGGTGGTTCCAATAATTCATTGGAGGTTGCCCTGATTGAAGATTCAAGTTATTTTCAAAATGTAGATATCAAAATAGAAGAATGGGCCTCCCTGCCCCCAAATAATGTTTTTACGAAAATCAGAACCTGGACTTTAAAAGATACCATTCTGACAAACAAAGTTCCCGGTGCTTTCTATAGCCCGAATCAAAAAGTATATTACTTCCAGACAGATTCTTATAATAGCTTGAATCCCCCTGCTATCGGAGACCAGAATCTTTTAACGGCTTTAAAGGATGATGCAACCTATAAAATAATTGCTGACGTTAACGGAGGTCAAATTGTCGTGAATGGTGAAACCAAATTGGTTACCGGAATGTCAATCACCTCCCCTTCCGGTAACGGGAATTACTCATTCGTAAAAACAGTGAACGGTATTAAAGAATATGCTTCTGCAGGTTTAAAGGTAAGCAATGGAAACGCAAAAGTGATTGATGCCCGCATCCAGTTCTTTTTCAATGAGTATTTCAATGGTGTTCCGGTTCAGAAATCATTTATCTGGAAAGTCAATGAGTTCAACGGAGACCAAATTCAAGGAACCGCATCTAATTTTGTTGCCAGCGGAGAAACTTTCTATAACTTGGTGAAACAAAATTGCACCAATGATGCAAGTATTACAAAACGCGAGATGACCTCTATCAGGTTAATCATGACGGGAGGTTCTGAAGATTTGAGTAAATATATCCTGGTGAATCAGCCAAGTTCTTCTTTGGCTCAAAACAAACCCACATTTACAAATTTGTCCAGAACGGATGGAGGTCCGGTAATTGGGGTTTTCAGTTCCCGAATGACGAACAAACAAGATAAATTGAAATTCAATCCGACCTTGCCAAACCAACGGGCACTTGATTATTTATCTATGAAAGAATTGTGTTCAGGGCCAATAACCGGATTACTTCTGTTCTGCAGTGATAACCCGATTGATATAAATAATGGCGAATCTTGGGCTTGCCAATAAGAAATAAAGAATTCAACATGATCCCGTCTCGGCTAAGCCAAGACGGGATTTTTTTTAAGCAACTTTATAGTTTAGATAAAATCCCTTTTTTGTTTTTAGTTCATTAAATTTGTGTCATGAGCGAGCGTATTACTCTTTTCGTTGATGTCATCTTACCCATTCCATTAAGTCAGGAATTCACCTACCGGGTTCCATTCGAAATGAATGATTTCGTTCAGGATTATCTCCGTGTGATCGTCCCTTTCGGGAAAGGAAAACTGTTTACAGGAATTATTACCAAGATACATCAAGAGGCGCCACGCTTATACCAGGCAAAATATATTGAGCATATCCTGGATGAAACCCCCATTATTACCAAAAAACAATTTTCCTTTTGGAAATGGATGGCTGATTACTACATGGCACCGATAGGTGATGTGATGAATGCAGCACTTCCGGCGAATTTTAAATTGGCAAGCGAAACAAAAATTATTATTCACCCGGATTTCGATAGTGAAAACACCCCTTTAACCGATCGGGAATACCTGGTTGTGGAAGCATTGGAGATCAAGGAAACACTCGACTTAAAGGAAATTTCCGAAATAATCGGGATCAAGACGATCCAGCCTCTTATCAAGACTCTACTTGAAAAGAACATTGTATTGACTTTGGAAGAGGTTTCCAATAAATTCTCTCCAAAAACAGGCCTGTTTGTAGTTATTCATGAGAATTACCGATCGGATGCCGTTTTAAATGAATTATTCGAACAACTTGCCCAGAAAAAAACAACACAAAAGCAAGAACAGGTTCTTTTAAAAATACTCCAATTGGGAGGTTTTCACGATGGAGAGGTAACTCCTATTCTTCGAAAATCATTGGAGGACCAGGGATGTTCACTATCTGCTATAAATACATTGGAAAAACAAGGCTTTTTGAGAACCGAGCGCTTGGAAATTTCAAGGATCAGTTCCTTAGACCAAAGTAAGTTTACATTCCCGGTTCTAAGTGACGCGCAAACAAATGCGCTGCATGAGATTGAAACAGGCTTTTTGGAAAAAGATACCATCCTACTCCAAGGAATTACCGGTTCCGGAAAAACGGAAATTTACATCGAGTTAATTCGAAAAGTATTGGATCAGGGAAAACAAGTCTTGTTTCTTGTTCCCGAAATTGCTTTGACTACCCAATTGATCCAGCGTTTGTCAACTTACTTCGGAGAAAAAATCGGAGTTTACCATTCCAAATTCAATTCCAATGAACGGGTTGAAATCTGGAATAAGGTATTGCAAAACGATCCGAAACAATTTAGATTGGTTGTTGGTGCACGCTCTTCCATTTTTTTACCTTTCCAAGATTTAGGATTGGTGATTGTAGATGAAGAACATGAATCTTCCTATAAGCAACATGATCCTTCCCCGAGATATAACGCCCGGGATATGGCCATTGTTTTGGCTCATTATTTCAAAACCAAAACCCTCTTGGGTTCTGCAACTCCTTCCATTGAGACTTTTCAAAATACACGCGACAAGAAATACGGACATGTACTCCTGACCGAACGTTTTTCACAAGTTCAACTTCCGGAAATTCTGTGTGCCGATATGAAGGAAGAGCGCAGACAAAAGAGCCTGAATGGTCATTTCTCCAAATTTTTATTGGAAAACATCATTGAAACACTGAAAAATAAGGAACAGGTCATTCTTTTCCAAAACCGGAGAGGTTATACTCCTATCTGGACATGCGAAATTTGTGGTTTCAGTCCGAATTGTATCAATTGTGATACAACTTTGAATTACCACAAGCATTCAAATCTTTTGAAGTGCCACCATTGCAGTTATCAGACAAATCCGATCGGAACTTGTCCGGCTTGCGGAAGTAACCGATTGAAGATGCTGGGGTTCGGAACGGAGAAAATAGAAGACGATTTGTCATTAATCCTGCCGGATGCGAAAATTGGCCGAATGGATTTGGATACCACCCGAAACAAGAACAGTCATTTGGAATTGATCCAGGCATTTGAAAACCGGGAAATTGATGTATTGATCGGAACCCAAATGGTAGCGAAAGGATTGGATTTTGATCATGTTGGACTTGTTGGGATCCTGGATGCCGATTTGATGCTGAATAAAACCGATTTTCGGGCATTTGAACGTGCTTTCCAGTTAATGACCCAAGTTGCAGGAAGATCAGGCCGAAGAAACAAACGTGGGAAGGTGATCATCCAAACTGGAAACCCGGATCATTGGGTGATTCAAAAAGTGATGGAACACGATTATGATTCATTTGCTATTAATGAAATTGTGGAGCGACGGAACTATCATTATCCGCCATTTTACAAATTGATTCGCTTTACATTAAAGCACCGGGATCGTGATTTGGTGGAAGCTGGAGCCCTTCATTTCAGTAAATTGCTGAAGGAACAATTCCACGAACGCGTTTTAGGTCCTGAATCCCCGATAATTGCGAGGATCCAGAACTTTTATTTGAAAGAAATTGTTTTAAAAATTGAGCACGAAGCTCCACAAAAGAAAGTAAAGGAACGCTTACATGAGCTGACGGATCAATTTTTCAGCGTTCCCCATTTCAAACCTATTCGACTTATTGCAGACGTTGATCCCGCTTAACCAAGGTATGATTTAAGCATCCGGCTTCGGGATGTGTGTTTCAAGCGTCGAATCGCTTTTTCTTTTATTTGTCTTACTCTCTCTCTTGTCAAATCGAACAAATCTCCGATCTCTTCCAAGGTAAGAGGGTGTTTTCCATTTAATCCGTAATAGAGGCGAACAACATCCCCTTCTCTTCCTGATAAGGACGAAAGAGAGCGTTCGATTTCTTTTCTTAACGATTCCTTCGTCAATTCATTTTCTGGACTTGGAAGTGAATCATTCGGCAATACATCATACATGCTGGACGAACTCTCGTCTCCATCCACCAATGGTGCATCCATTGATAAATGTCTTGCCGTATTTGCCAGCGATTGGCGGACATCTTCCACGGAGCATTCCAGGTATTCAGCTAATTCATCCGCTGAAGGTGGACGCTCATACAGTTGTTCCAATTCACTATATGCTCTGTTGATCTTATTAATTGTCCCAATCTTATTTAAAGGGAGTCTCACAATACGTGCTTGCTCAGCCAACGCTTGCAAAATGGATTGACGAATCCACCAAACCGCATACGAGATAAACTTAAATCCTCTGGTTTCATCAAAACGTTCTGCTGCTTTGATTAAACCTAAATTTCCTTCATTAATTAAATCTGGAAGTGACAATCCTTGATTTTGGTATTGTTTGGAAACAGAAACAACGAACCTTAAATTAGCTTTCGTTAAACGTTCCAACGCCCTCTTATCCCCCGCTTTAATTCGTTTAGCTAATTCTACTTCTTCGTCAGCAGTAATTAATTCAACTCGACCAATTTCCTGAAGGTATTTATCTAGAGATGCTGTCTCCCGATTTGTAACTTGCTTTACAATCTTTAACTGTCTCATGGTCTTTACAATTGATTTACATGAATATAACGATTATAAGATACAGTTAGTTGTGTTGGTTGCAATCAAAAAATGTTAAATGAATAAACGGTTTGTTTAAACTAACAAATTGTGTGAATCAGCGAAGATTTCGTGTAATCAAGTTAAAAAAGTAACTTTGCACCCAATTAAAGGAGAAACTATGCGGGTTTTAATGGTTTGTTTGGGAAATATCTGCCGTTCACCTATGGCCGACGGTTGGCTAAGGCATAAGGTGAAAATGCATGACTTATCAATTGTAGTCGATTCGGCAGGAACAGCCAATTATCATGTAGGTGAAAAACCGGATCACCGAATGAGAAGACTTTCACTGGAATACGGTGTTTCAATTGATGAATTGCGTGCCCGTCAATTTTCAGTAGCTGATTTTGACAATTATGACATTATCTTTGCAATGGATCAGAGCAACGAGCAAAACATTTTGCGCTTGGCAAGAACCGAAAATGACAAACAAAAGGTAAAACTTCTTTTAAACGAATTACATCCGGACCAAAATATGGAAGTCCCTGATCCGTATTATGGATCGGACGCTAATTTCAAAGAGGTCATCGAATTATTAGATCATGCGACAAACGCATTTTTATTAAACAGGCAATTAATTACAAAACAATGAGCGCAGGCAAATTATACCTAATTCCAAACACTCTTGGCGGAGAGTCTACTGAAGATATTATCCCACAAAAGGTAGCTGAAATTGCCAGTGAGTTACGTGTATTTGCTGTAGAAGACATTAAATCGGCCCGTAGATTGCTTCGTAAGATCGATCGTACTTTTCCAATTGATGAATCTGAGTTTTTTGTACTTAATAAAGCTACCGCTGTGACAGAAGTATACCACTTGATCAAAGCAATGAAAAGTGGAAAGAATGTGGGAATTATCAGTGAAGCAGGATGTGCCGGAATAGCCGATCCCGGAGCGGTTCTGGTTGCTTTGGCTCATGAAAATGAAATCCAGGTTTGTCCGACTGTCGGTCCGAGCTCCATTCTTCTTACATTGATAGGAAGCGGTTTTAACGGGCAACAGTTTTCGTTTCACGGTTACTTGCCAAAAGAACAGAAAGAACGAATCAGAAAGCTAAAGGACTTGGAACAACGTGTGAAAAGAAGTGGTGAAACTCAATTATTTATGGACACTCCTTTTAGATCTATGCATGTTTTTGAGGATTTATTGAATTGTTTGGCAGACGATACCTTGTTGTGCGTGGCTTCCAATCTGACTTTATTTACAGAACGTATCCAAACAAAAAGCATTAAAGATTGGAGAGAAAACGCTTATGATTTGAGCAAGCAACCAACGATGTATGCCTTAGGAAAATTATAATGATTCCAAAATCTCATCGGTGATTTCTTATAAGATTAAGATATCATTCAGCTTGCTACAGTAATTCTGCAGCAAGCCACTTACTCAAAAGCAAAAGCTATCGATTTATTTTATCATCGTAACATGTCCGTTTACCGAATACTTCTTATCCGTATCCGGGTCTTTAAATGTAATTGTCCAGCTATAGATTCCTTCCTGAGCTAAAATTCCATTGTAAGTTCCATCCCAACCCACTTTAGCATCTTTCGATTCAAACAGGACTTCTCCCCATCTGTTGAAAATAAGTAACCTGAAACTGTAAGGATCAAATCCTGAAGTAAATACGGGTTGGAAAATATTATTCTGCTCATCTCCATTCGGAGTGAATGAATTCGGAACGTAATAAACCAATTCATCCAATATACGGACAATCACTTTCGCTGTATCGGAGCATCCGAAAGCATTTGTAGCAACTAATTGCACAGTGTAATTACTAGCGACCTCATCATAAGTGTATGTCGGTGAAAAAGCAACTGAGTTCCCTCCCTCTCCAAAACTCCAAACATAACTTGTTGCGTTGGAAGAAGTATTGATAAAATGAATTTCGGGATGTGTAATCGTAGCTTCGTATGGAGAAGGAGTAAATGACGCATCTGCATTCGGATTAACACATATGAAATTTACTTTCGTAAGAGTTGCGGAACACCCGGTCAAATCCGTTACCGTTAAAGAAACCGTGAAACATCCGGCAGATGCAAAGTTTGCCGAACCAGTTAACAGAGATGTAGAAGTTTGACCATTGCCAAAATTCCATTGCGCACTTGCACTTGATGGCGTTGAATTGGTAAAATTGACAGCCAAAGGAACACAACCCGATAGCGTATCAGCTACAAAATTGGTGGACGGCACCGGGTTAACGACGATGGTCGTTGTTGAGGCTCCTGAACAAGCCCCGGGAATATCGTATGTAATAATAAATGAACCCGGACCGGAAACACTCGGATCAAATAATCCGGTTGTGGTATTTACGATTCCAGTACCTGACCAATTCCCTCCAGGACTTGCAGCAGAGAGAGTAACAGTAGCACCATTAGCACAGAAAGGTCCCGCTGCAGTAATAGCCGTTGAAGTTCCCGAATTTATAACCACATTGGTAGTTGCAGAAGCCGTACAGGAATTCGCTGTTATAGTTACCGTATAAATTCCAAAATCACTGCTTGTCATGGATGCAACATTTGGATTCTGAGATGTCGAATTAAATGAATTCGGTCCCGTCCAGGAATAGGTTCCTCCGGCTGTTCCTGTCGCAGTTAGATTTAATGATTGCCCCACGCACAAAGGACCATTATTTGATGCTGTAACTGTTGGAATCGGATTTACAGTGGTTACTGTTGAAGCAGATGTGGAAGAACAACCTGACGAGGAAACAGTTACTGTATAAGAACCACTCGTTGTAACGGTAATGGATTGGGTAGCAACTCCTGTCGACCAGGTATTTCCGCTTGCAGAAGAAGAAGTCAAAGTAACAGAGCCTCCCGAACAAAAAGTAGTTGGGCCGCCAGCGGTAATAGTCGGAACTGTCGGAAGCGGATTCACAGTAACTGTTGTTGTAGTGGATGTAGATGAACAAGATCCGTTCGAAACGTTAACTGTATAAGAACCACTCGTTGTAACGGTAATGGATTGAGTAGTCGCTCCAGTCGACCACGTATTTCCAGTTGCAGAAGAAGAGGTCAAAGTAACAGAACCACCCGAACAAAAAGTTGTTGGACCACCAGCAGTAATAGTTGGTACAGGTGGTAATGGATTCACAGTAACAGTTGTTGCAGTTGAAGTCGACGAACAAGATCCGTTTGAG